>JAKIUC010000031.1 GCA_021647785.1 Melioribacteraceae bacterium | reverse complement strand
GTTGCATTGGGGTGACTCTAAGTGCAATTGAAAACTGGGTGAATGGTAATCACATCGCCTGACGTCACGCCTGTATCAGGGCCTGTTTGGTTCAAGAATGCAACATCAACTTCAGTGTTATCGTCGGTTCCGGCATCAAGGACTGCTGAGCCATAGACGTTGAATGAAATGGGTCCGATAAAAGTACCATTATCGTCAAACAACCGGTGTGCTGTTGGGTTGCCATTGGCAATGAAAGCATCATTTGATGGAATAACCATTGTTGCGTAGCTGAAATGGTTTTGCGTGCTTGGATCTAAGTTAAATAACTCAGTAGATACACTACCTGGTTCATAAACTGGAGCACCAGTAAATCCTTCAGGATTCATCACAACAGCGTCTTGTCCAGTGGTGGCCGCAGCAGCAAAATCACTGACTAAAGCACTGGTAGTACCATCTTCAGCAATGCGCTCAATAGCTACTGATGCGGGCATGTCTCTGTCATAAGTGTCAAATGAACCGTCATGAAAGCCAACCCAAACTGGCGTCAAAAATGTACCGCCAGCAGCAGCAGTATTTTTGATTGATAAACGTACTGGGGAAGAATTTGCTGAGATAGTCACGCGCATGATTGGGAATATGCCTTGAGAGAAATCACCCAAAACAGGATCAATGGTGGTGCCTGGAGGTAAACTGCCACCTAAAATGTTGACAGGTGTAGCTGCAGGGTTATTGGCTGAACCGTTAAAACCTGGGTGTAAAGTAACCACACCGGTAGTGGTTTCGCCAGTATTGGGTGCAGTCTGATTTAAGAATGGCGCATCGATTTCGGTATTGGCTTCTGTGCCAGCATCCAAGACTTCAGATCCATATACCACAAAAGAAATGGGGCCAACAAATTCTCCAGCATCATCGAACAGTTGATGAGCCGTAGGACTTCCATTGGCAATGAAGGCATCGTTTGAAGGCAAAATCATGGTGCCATAACTGAAATACTGATTACTGGTTGGGTCTAAGTCAAAAACTTCAGTACTGCTCAAACCTGGATCAAATACGGGTGCACCAGCAAATCCTTCAGGATTCAAAACAACAGCATCCAAACCGTTCGATGCAGCAGCGAACTCACCTCTTAATGCCGCAAAATCTCCATCTTCAGCAAATCTTTCAACGCCTTCTGATACTGCAGCACCACGATCATATAAGTCGAATGAACCATCATGAAAACCGACCCACAATGGTGTGAAATAGAGGCCTCCTTGTGGACTTAAGTTCTCTACTTTAACTTTGACTTCCAATGCTTGCGCCTGTGCAGTCAATAATATGGCTGCTGGTAACAACAGTGAACGAATACTGTTTTTCAGTTTCATGGTTTATTCCTCAATTTTCAATAAATGAGGGGCCATTATGAATTTGAATTCTCACAGAATTCTCACGGCTTTATGTCCATTTGTTAAAATCGCCAAAGTAAGTGATGTGCCTGAATTATTTATGGAAGGGATATGATATTGTGAGGGGATAATCTATCAGACTGCATGTACCTGCATAGAATTATCTACAAAATTTATTTTTATCTTTTCTACTTCAAAAATATTCTACCTTTTGTCGGAAATCTTATTTCAAAGGATAAAGAAGCATATACATACTTACCCGAATCTGTGGATGAGTTTGATGCTAAAGTAGATTTAAAAGAATTATTACTTCTCGCTGGTTTTAAAAAAGTAATTGTAAAACAAGCTACATTTGGTATTGTTCAAATTGCAATTGCAGAAAAATAGAAATAGGAGAGTTCCAATACTTTGGTACTATCCCTTTAATTTATTTCTGCTTAAAGAAGTTATCGTATAATTCAACAAGTTCTCTTCTAAAATCATTTACGTCAATTTGTTCATCCCCTACGTGAAGAAGTCCGCAACCATTTTCAAAAAGTTCTAGCTTAAAAAATCTTTTTGCAGCAGAAATATCTTTGCATACTTTCATGTATGGATGACTTGATGCCTTTCTCAACAAACGGCGTACTCTTTCTGATGAGCTTAATGGTGAATTTTTAATCCAAGGTTGTAAATGAACAATGGTAGAAGTAAAAGCAAAAAGATTATCTCCATTCAGTTCTTCAGATAATCTTATATTATCCCTTGTTAATTTTTCATATAAATTTCGCGGGCTTCTAAATTCATGAAATGTTGACATAATTTACCTCATTTTATTTTTTTTATATTTAATCTATTAATAAACATAATAAACGGAATCAATATTTAAAAATCAACAATTATCCATTTTCCTGCATATTGAACTTTTTCCTACGATGAGGATCTAAAAAAAGTTTCCTCATTCTAATAGATTTTGGTGTTATCTCAATAAGCTCATCATCCTTAATATACTCAAGAGATTCTTCCAAAGTAAACTTGAGTGCTGGAACAATTTTAGCAGCTTTATCAGAACCAGAGGCACGCATATTTGTTAATTTTTTTTCTCTTGTTAAATGCACTTCAATATCATTACCTTTATTATACTCACCAACAACCTGCCCTGAATAAACTACCTCACCAGGATCAATAAAAAACTTACCTCTATCCTGCAATGAATTAATTGCATATTGTGTTGCCGAACCTTGGTGCATTGCTATAAGTACTCCATTTTGTCTTTGAGTAATTGAACCTTTAAAATACTCGTATTGATAGAAACGGTGGTGCATCGTTCCTTCACCAGAAGTGGCAGTTAATATTCTATTTCTTAGCCCCATTAACCCACGTGCAGGTATGCGAAATTCCAATTTAGTTAGCGAGCCTTTGGGTTCCATTTTAATCATTTCCCCCTTTTTACTACTCACAATTTCAATCACTTTCCCAGATAGCTCGTTCGGAACATCAATAACAAGAGTTTCAATTGGTTCAGCTTTTTTACCATTAATCTCTTTATAAATTACCTTTGGTGCTCCAACTGCAAACTCGTAACCTTCACGTCTCATATTTTCCATTAATACAGAAAGATGCAAGATGCCTCTTCCTGATACTTTGTATGTATCAGGGGAGTTAGTATCCTCTACATGCAGAGCAACATTTTGTTCTAACTCCTTATAGAGTCTGTCGTGAAGATGGCGAGAAGTTACATACTTTCCCTCTTTGCCATGAACTGGAGAAGTATTTATTGTAAAATTTAAACTCATAGTTGGTTCATCAATTGCAATAATTGGCATAGGTTCAGGCTCCTCTCCTCCAGCAATGGTATCACCAATATCAATATCTTCAACACCAACAAGTGCACAGATATCACCAGTTTGTACCTCTTCTACTTCTACACGTCCAAGTCCTTCAAAAACAAATAATTGCTTTATTGCAGTTTTACGAATTGTACCATCCCGTTTGATGATGCTTAGTGGTTCTGTTCGTTTTAAAGACCCTCTAAAAACTCGCCCAATTCCAATTCGCCCAACATAATCGTTATAATCTAGAGATGTAACTTGCATTTGAGAATCTCCTTCTAACATCTTAGGTTGAGGGATAGCTTCCACTATTGTTTCGAGAAGTGCTGTTAGGTCTTTTGGTTCATCATTCAATTCTTTAACTGCCCAGCCATCTCTTCCACTTGCAAATACATAATTAAAATCTAATTGATCTTCATTTGCATCAAGGTCAATAAATAGGTCGTAAACTTCATCAAGTACTTCTTCCGGACGGTTATCTGGTCTATCAATCTTATTAATAACAACAATTGGTTTAAGGTGTAAGTTAAGTGCCTTCTCAAGCACAAATCGTGTTTGAGGCATTGGTCCTTCAAACGAATCTACAAGTAAAAGTACACCATCAGCCATTTTAAGAACTCGCTCAACTTCTCCGCCAAAATCTGCGTGACCAGGTGTATCAATAAGATTAATTTTATAGTCTAAATATGGAATACTTATATTCTTTGAAAGGATTGTAATACCACGCTCTCTCTCTATATCGTTGGAATCAAGCACCCTCTCTTTTACAATTTGATTACTTCTGAATACTTTACTCTGCTTAAGTAATTCATCAACTAATGTTGTTTTGCCATGATCAACGTGTGCAATTATTGCAATGTTTCTAATTTTTTTCAATTTAACTCCAAATAAAAAACCTCACTTTATCTGTGAGGTTTAATTAAACTTCCTTTTAAGGGTGCAAAAATAGTTATTTCTATTCTACTATCCTATTGGTATTTTTGAACTTTAGAGTATCCAATTCAGACCAACTCCATATTCAAATCCAGTTAAATTGTATGGGATACTTGGGTTTATTAGGTGGGAGTTGTAAAGCACCGACAATTCAATTTCAAGATTATTCATTACCCGATAAGTAACGCCACCACCCATCTGGAAATTTAGATGTATATCCCTTTCATCAACTTTAACATCTTCTGTTTTGTAAATAAGGCGAATAATATTAACTCCAGATAAAACAGTAACGAAAGGTTTAACATTCTCTCTTAGAAAATAGTGCCTTCCGCCAATTTGAAATGCCCACATTGATAGTTTAGGTGATTCAGTAAATTGTGATTCTGGTTTTATTCGATATCTATTATATCCTGTTTGAAATTGAACACCCCACTCTTCTGAATATACCCAACCGTAGCTTAAATAAATACCACCTCCAGTATTCCAGTTTTCAGAGAAAATTCCAATAGGTGTAATTGCCCTCGCAGTTAATGAAACAACCGATTCTGTTTCATTACTTTTTTGAGCAAACAGATTTGCTGTTAAAACAAAAAATAATATGTAAAAAATCTTTCTCATTTATTCTCCAAAAAAAAACTTAAATATTAAAAAGCATAACCCACAAAGAAACGCTGTTCGTTATTTCTGTATCTTCTGTTTTCCAAATTATCGTACCTACCAAATCTATGATAGAGTAAATATTCTAAACCAAGAAACCAGTTTTCATAAACTCTAACTCTTAGTTTCGGTGCAAGCATTCCAATAAACTCATCTCCAGGCGCCCCATCCCACGTATGAATCCACCAAAAATCATAAGCCAAATAAAGTGAGCCAAATGAAAATCTTAATATTGTTTCTGCTTTTATTAATGCTCCAGGTCCCATGTTGTAAGTTCTGGCAGAATCAAGAAAATCGACATTATTGTCTAAAGCATAATCAGAATTTGCACCGCCCATTAAAATTGCCCCAGCATTTAATGTACCAATAAAATGTACGCTTCTCTTAAGTGGTGTTCTGTAACCAATTCCTAATCCAATTCCAGTACCACCAACTTGATAAACATTATTTTCGAGATAATCAAAGTATCCAAATATTCCATAGATGAACTTACTTTTATTTTGAAAGTGAATTACATTTCCTGCAAAAATATTGTAAAGGCTTAACTCACCAATTAGTGGTTGATTGCCAAAATTGATAGCACTTCTAAATCTAAAAAAATCGAATGGCTTAATTTTAGAACTCTTAAATAGTCTTCCATACACAAAGTCTAATGTTAACATCGGATTTTTATTCCCGTCTTTTATATTAGTTCCCTCTGCAACATTATTACCACCAAAAGCTACTTCACCAAAAATATTATCTTTTTTATATAAGTGAGCATTTGTAACTCTTGATGTTCTTCCATAAATTAAACGATTAAATAGGCGACCCGGATTGAAAATACCAGCACCAAGTTCCCTCCAAAACCGTTCTGCCCCTACTACACTCTCATCAATAATTAAACTTGAAAGTCTGTAGAGAGCTTCACCAATTAGCGACCCGCCATAAGAAGTCATAATCTGATCGTTCAATGCAGGTGGTTCGTTCTCCATAAAATATTCCCATTGCCAACTACCAATTGATGCAACACCAAGTGACACCCAATAATTATAACCACTTGAGCGAGCAAAGTTGTAATATATTGTTCCTTGAATCGGATGTCCAACCATATTTGTCGGAAATCCATCTGCATCTGTTGCCCATCCACGCTCAAAATTATGTGCAATTGTGGATGTACTAATCTTGGCAAATTCAGAACCGGTTGCAAAGTTAAAACCTCCCATTAATAAATTTTGAGCAATCGATTCAACAACTGGTACCCAAAGTGGTTTTTGAGGATTGTATTTATTAACCAACCCAGTATCAGGGTTTGTGAAATTATTTTGGGAGATTAGAGAATCAGCATTTGAGGAATAGAGAAACTGCCCGTAATGATTTTGGATTATTAAAAAAAATATCAATTTATACATTGTTAAGCGTACGTTATTCTTTTTCATTTTTGTAATCCCTCTCTACTTTTGCTATTCTTGTCTTAAAACTTTTATACCACTCATTTCGTCCTTTTTCTCTTGCTATTGAATGTTCAGCATTTTCTTTCCATTTTTTTATTGAATCTAAATCACGCCAATATGAAACTGTTATTCCAATTTCATTACTTGCACTTTCAACACCAAGAAACCCTTCTTGTTGTTGTGCCAGTTCAACCATTTTATTAGCCATTTCAGAATAGCCATTATCTCCATCTGTTCTTATTGAACTAAAAATCACAGCATAATATGGCGGTTTTGGTGTTTTTGCAATCATAGTTTTATTCTTTCATATGTTTATAATTTCCTTCATTCTGTCATTCTGTCATTCCGTCATGCTTTTAGTGAGTATCTGTTCCCAAAACATAGATTCCCCCCGCAAGGGGTAAACTGTGTAAAAGCATCTCATAGAGTAATTGATCTAATTTGCTTTAAGAACTCTGGATTTGAAACAGCGACGGATTCAAAATTATTAATGCTCATCCCTTTACCAACCAACATTCCCAAAATTGCAAAAGCCATTGCTATTCTGTGGTCATCAAAACTTTCAATCAATATATTTTCATTTATTACTTCTCCACTCAATTCAAAACCATCTTCAAACTCTGTGCAGTTAAGTCCAAGATTTTTGAAGTTTGAACAGAGTGCATCAATTCTATCAGATTCTTTATGTCTCAATTCTTCAGCATTTCTAATTACAAACTTCCCTTCGGCAAATAATCCTGCAACTGCAAGTATTGGTATTTCATCAATAATATTTGGAATTATCTCTTCACTGATTTCAATATTGTGTAGTCTGCTACTGAATATTCTTAAATCCCCAAGTTTTTCGCCACTACTTTCCCTTGTATTTTCAATCTCAATTCTTCCACCCATTTGCTGCAATATTTTTATAATTCCATTACGAGTTTCATTTAACAAAACATTTTTAAGTAGCAATCCCGAATTTTTAAGATTAAGAGCTAACACCATAAAAAAAGCAGCAGTCGAAATATCAGATGGGACAATATACTCCGTCGGTTTTGGATAATTCTTTTTAGAGGAATAGATTTTTCTAAATCCATCAAACTCTTCTACTCTTAAACCAAGCAAAGTTTCTGTGTGGTTACGTGTACGCGAATGCTCAATAACCACAGTAGTTTCATCCATGTGCAAGCCTGCAAGCAGCACAGCACTCTTTATTTGTGCCGATGCAATCAGCATATCAAACTCAATTGCTTTCAATTCTTTCGCATTAGATATTTTCATCGGGAGAGTACCCTTTTCACTTGTCTCAATTTCTGCACCCATTTGTGAAAGTGGCTCAACCACCCTTTTCATTGGACGTTTACTTAGCGAAGCATCACCAATAATGGTTGTCTCAAATTTTTGAGTGGCAAGGATACCACAAATTAATCGCGTAGTTGTTCCGGAATTGCCTGCATCCAATACTGAGTTTGGCTTTGTGAATCCGCCAAATCCTTTCCCCTCAATGGTTAAATCCGTTTCCGTCTGTTCAATCTTACAGCCGAGTTTTCTAAAACAATCAACCGTTGAGTTTACATCTTCCGAGTTAAGGTAATTTTTAACTGTCGATTTTCCATCCGCCATTGCAGAGAACATCACTGCACGATGCGATATTGATTTATCACCCGGTAAAATAAGTTCACCCTTTACAGCATTTATCTTTTCAATTTTCTCTATCATTTTTCGCACCACTTATCAATTTTTTTCTCCAATTCATCATCACTTAATTCTGATGTTTCATACATTCCTTTTTCTGCACGCTGGCGTTGGGCTTCGTAGAGCGTAACAGCCGCAGCTACCGATACATTAAGGCTTTGAATCATACCACGCATTGGTATATAAAATATTTCATCTGCCAGTTCTGCAACTTCATCCGATATTCCTCTGTGTTCATTCCCCATAACTATGGCAACTTTTTCAGTTAAATCTAACTCATATAAATTTTTTGCATGTTCATCTATTTTACTTGCATAGATTTTAAATCCATTTTTTTGTAAAGCATTAAAACAATCTTTAGTTGATTCGTATCTTTCAGACTCGACCCACTTATTAGCTGATGATGAAGATACCCTACTTATTTTAGGAAATTTCTCTTTGTTATATAAAAGTGTAGCCTGCACAACACCTACAGAATCGCATGTTCTATAAATTGCACTAACATTATGCGGGTCATGAATATCCTCCAATACAACTTTTAGAGAGTGCTGCCGCTGCTTTACAACTTTTCTTATTTTATTTAATCTTTTTTCTGTTTTGAATTTTTGCAAAATTATTCTTTTTTAAATATTATTTTATAAACCTTTTTCTTTTTACTACGCCTTGCTAAGTCAATTTTAATTTCAATATCAGCATCAATATTTGCATAAAACCGAGTTAACTCAATAGTATTTGCAATAGCTTCATCTTCAGAATGTGCCCAACTTTCGCATCCTTTTAAAGAAGGCACTTCAGCACTATATCCATCTTCTTCTATTGTAACAATTAAATCTATTACCATTACTAACTACCTATCTATTTTGCTTCCTTAAAATACTTTTGATTTATGATTTAAACTAAAATTATGATTAGCTTTTGCCAGAGTTGATATTACTTCTTCTTGAAGGGTGTATCTCTGCAGTGTTATACACATTTTAAGCAGGAACTCTTCTTCGTATATCCAATAATTTGCAAAAAAAAACGTTATCACGCTCTAACCTTGTATGTTAAAAGTTAGAGGAAGTAATTATTTTGTTAGTTGATAATTAGCTACCAATACTGAAGCAGATAATTGCAATAAATCTTCTAATTTCCTTATCATATCAACTGTTAATTTTTTCTTTTTATTCAGCACTTCTGAAACTCTACTTTTACCACCTATCACACCAATTAAATCTTTTTGTTTTAATTCTAATTCTTCCATCCTAATTTTAATTGCTTCAATTGGGTCTGGGGCTTCTATTGGATAATGATGATTTTCATAGTTTTCAATTAATACAGATAATATTTCTGCTTCGTCACCATCTTCTGATTTATGAGATGCATCAAATATATCTTCAAGTCTTTTTAATGCTTTTGTGTAATCTTTCTCTGTTTTTATTGGCTTTATGTTCATTCTAGTTTACCGTTAAATTGTTTCTGCATTTATTTTGTCGTATTCTGCGTGAGTGCCAACAAAACGAATAAAAGCCCATTGCCTTTGATGATTGAATTTTACAATTAATCTATAAGAGTTTCTTTTTATATTGAAGACAACTCTGTTGTCTTGTAAAATACTTGCATTTGCATAAGTTTTCTTTATATCGTTTGGATTTAACCAATTTGAATTCTTGGCTGTCTCATACCAAGTTTTCAAATATTGTTCACTCTCTGCGTGCTTTTCCCAATAGTCTCGTAAAGTCTTTTTTGCTATAATTCTCTTCATTTGCCTTTTGCTTTTTATCAGAAATTAAATATAGCAAAAAGTTCTTTAAGTGAGAACAAATATTTGGATTGTTGAATAAAAAATTATTCTAAGTTTTTAGCAATTGTTACATAATTGCTCCTATTTTCGATTTGTAACTATTATAGTTTTACTAATAATACTTTTACTGCTACCACAATCCTTATTATCACTTACTGTAAGTGTAACTTTATAAGTTCCAGATTTCAGATATGTATGAAATATTTTAACGCCATCATATTTATTTCCATCGTCCATATCCCATTTATAAGTTAGTTTATTTCCATCCGGATCGTATGAATCGGAAGCATCAAATAAAATATTATCGTTAGCACCACCAATGAATGTTTCTTTAATATCGGATATTTTAGCAATAGGAGCTTGATTGACTAATATTTCAAATTCCTTTTTAATTAAAATTTCTGATTTGTTTTTTGGATGTGTTAATAGAACTTCAATTTTTTGAATCCCAGATTTACTAAATGTGGTTGTTATTTCTTCTCCACTGATAATTCTACCATTTGGCATATGCCATTCAATTGGTATTAGAATATCTGAATTATCAATTGTGTAGCTTGCTTTAAGATTTATCTTCTCATCAAGGCAAACGGTTTTAGGAGCAGTAATTGTTAATCGTGGAATCTCATAAATCATGATTGATTTAGTTAGCTGTGTAGTAGCATTTTTATCATCTGTGATTTCACATATAACATCATATTTTCCAGAGGATTGAAAAATATGCTCCAAATTAATAGAGGTAGAATCAACAAACTCTCCTATTGACCATACAATACTTTCTATTTTCCCATCAATATCATTTATTCCCTTTCCACTAATCACTATTCTATTACCAACAAAGCCATATTCAGGTAATTCTATTTCACCGGTTGGAAGAGAATTAACCTCAACTAATAATTTATGTGTTGCTGAATTATTTTTTAAATTGGTATTATCTTTAACGGTTAGGACAACTTTATACTTTCCGGACTTATTAAATTTGTGAAAAACATTAATTCCTTCTTCGGTTGTTCCATCACCAAAATTCCAATTGTACTGAGTTATTTTACCATTTGGATCATAAGATTTGGTAGCATCAAATGTTAATACATTATTTATATCTGCAAACAAATTACTTTCAGCTATAGCAATTGGAGAATCGTTTACATAAACAGTTTTTTTAATTGTAGTAGAATTACAATTAGATTTATTATCAGTATTAACTTTAAGTTCAACTATGTAAATTCCAGCATTTTCAAAACTATGCTCAACTAAAACACTATCAGCTATTGTTCCATCACCAAAATTCCAATAGTAATTCGTAATTTCATTTCCACGTCCATCAGAAAGAGAAGCATCAAACTTTATTATGTTATTTACTGCAATTGAGTCTTGGTAGCTAAACTCAGCTAATGGAGCTTCTTTAACTGTAACAATTAGTTCGTCAGTATCAACATTATCACACTCTCCAGCCTGCTCGCCAGTTATTGTTAAAATCACAGTATAAAGACCAGTTTCTTTATAAACATGGGATGTTTTCTCTCCACTCCCCTTTGAGCCATCACCAAAATCCCAGATAAAACTATTAACAATTCCATCCGAGTCAGTTGATTTATAGGCATCAAAAAAGACTTCTTTGCCACTACATGCAATAATATCTTCCCCTGCAAATGCAACTGGAGATTCAACTACCTTCAATACTTTAGTATCGTAACTATAATTGCATTCCAAGCCTGAGTTATCTGAAACTTTTAATTTTACAGAATAAAGCCCTGGAGTATTGTAAATTTTATTTACAGTAATACCACTTGCAAAAGTACTATCCCCAAAATCCCATTCGTATTTTAGTAAATCACCATCAGCATCGTATGATTTAGAGCCATCGAGAGTAACAATATCACCAGTACAAATTATTTCATCCACACCAGCGTTAGCAATAGGAGCAGAGTTTATTTTAACTTTTGCATAAGCGGTTGTTTTAGAATTTGAAAGATTATGTCCATCATCAACGGTTAATAATATTGGGTAACTTCCAGCAGTATTATAAAGATGGGTTATTTCTCTACCTACAGCAAATGTTCCATCACCTAAATCCCAAGTGAAGGCAAGTATATCACCATCTTGGTCAAATACTTCTGTAGCTGAAAGAGTTACTAAATTATTACATGAATTAATATCACTTATATAATTTACTGTTGGGCTACTGTTTACATATACTACAATCGATTTTTCCGAAATGGAATTGTTTACATCTGAATTATCTGTTACAAAAAGAGTAATGTAATGTGTTCCAGCATTATCAAATTTATAGGTTAATTTTGCTTTATTACTTATTACATTATTATCAATTCTCCATTCGTAATTTGTAATTTTTCCATCACTATCAAACGATTTTGATGCATCAAAATTAATTGTTTCACCAACTGCAATTTTATAGTAATCATTGATTATTATTGTTGGAGATTTGTTAACTACAACGGTTAAGTTATCGTAATCAATTGCCTCTGGGTGATTGGAGTTATCTGCTACTCTTAACTGAATATTGTATGAACCTGATTCATCAAACGAAAAACTAAAATCACTTTCGCTACTAATTATCTTGTTATCTAAAAACCAGTCAGTACTAACAATATCTCCATCAATATCCATCGAGTTTTTTGCTGAAATATTAAAAACCTCGCTCGGTGCAACAACCTTATTTGGACCAGCATCCGCAATGGGTTTAGCATTAATAATTACTTTAACTTCAGTTGTGGTGCTGTTATTTAATGCTGGCGAATTATCTTGAACAGTCAGAGTAACATTGTACTCACCATTATTCTTATAATAATGTTTTACACTTTGCAAATTGCTTGATGAACCATCTCCAAAATCCCAATGATACTTTGTTATCTCTCCATCTGAATCAGAAGAATTTGAGGCATCAAATAAAACATCAGCGTTGGTCTGATAACGATTAGTACCAGCATTAGCAATTGGAGGTGCATTAACTGTAACAGTAAATATATCTTCAGCATATTCGCTTTTTGTTCCGGAGTTGTCTTTAATTTTTAATTTTACTTCATATTTACCAGGTGTTAGAAATGTGTGTGAAAAAATTTTATCAGATTTTTCAAACTGATTACTGCTCGACCACAAATACTCGGCAATCTCTCCATCTGTATCTTTCGAGTTACTTGCATCTAAAGTTAGAACTTCCCCAACAGCAATTTCAACATCATTTCCTGCTTTTGCGATGGGAGGATTGTTAACCCAAACAACCATATTATCTATAGAAGTTTTATTTTCTGCTAAAGAATTATCAGTTACTTTTAACGTAATATTATATTTACCTCCCTTTTGGAAAGAGTGGGAAACATTTTTACCCAACCCTTTTTCGTCATCATCAAAATTCCACTGATATGAAATTAAATGTCCATCAGGGTCATAGCTTTTGCTTCCATCAAAATTTACTATTTCACCAATGGAGCAATGGATATCTTCTCCTGCATTTGCAATGGGGGCAGCATTAATCATAACATAAAACGAATCAACATTGCTATTACAAATACCGTCGTAATTATCAGTAACTTTTAATTTAACATTATATATACCAGGCTCACTATAAATATGAGATGTTTTCTTTCCATTACCACTACTTCCATCTCCAAAATCCCATTCGTAAGTTTTTATCTTTCCATCATGGTCGTATGAAAGGGACCCATTAAAATATACTTTCTTATTTGGTACTCTGTGAATATCATCTCCAGCAATAGCAGTGGGTATCTCGTTAATTATAATATCAAATTCTTCGTAAATACCAGACTCAACAGAATTGGAATTATCTTTAATTGCTAAAATAATTGGATATTTCCCAGCAGTTTGGAAGCGAACTTCTTCACGAAATCCATCCTTTACTACTCCATTTGGGAAAATCCACTTCACACTAATTTTTTCTTTGCTAATATCGTATGATTTGCTAGCATCAAAGATAATTAGATTACAATCCTCTGTTCTAATAATTTCTTTTCTAATTACTGGTCTATAGTTAGGCACTTCTGTTAAGATTGGTAAACTGATTGGTATTGGATCTCCTAATTCATCCTTTATAGAAAATATTGCATCGTTTACTCTTTTCCCTCCAGGTCCAAATTGAATTGCACAAATCTCATTCTTTTCAAATATCTTTAACTCAACTAAATCAGATTTCCAATTACCATCACCAGAAGACTTTAATTTTAAGTCAGAACGATATGGCGTTTGTACCGAAACACTCAATCTATCAGCATCATAATTTTTTACCATTAACTTCAAGTTTTCGCCAGAATTAAATCGAAGTTGTATTGGAGCCATTCTTGGCAAAATACGGACTGTTGGTGCATAATTAATTATCTTAATTTTATCATTGTTTTCACTTACAATTCTAACATTAAAAACATTCGCATCATCCCCAGAAACACCTTCAACAAGTAGCTTAAAGTAATATGCTCCATCAACAAATTCACCTTGGCTTTTATTAAGATTCACAAACGGAATCCATCTGTCATCATACTCAGATTCATCACGTACAAAAATTTCTTTTATCAACTTCCCTTTGTATAAATCTGTACTTCTCGGAGATTCTAAAGTAATAGATTTACTTGTAAATACTCTCTTTCCTCCAAATATTGAGAACCTAAATTCTGAATTATAGTTCTGGTTAAAGGCTTGGTCATTTTCACCTGCACAATCAATATCAAATAATTCAACACCAAAAGAGTCTTCCGCATTTTCATCAACCTTAATAAAAAATATTTGTTTAAAATCGTTATCACCCTCTTTGGGGTTTCCTTCAGCACCGTACGTAACAAAATTAACACTTTGTTGGGCACTAATAGCCGAGATGCCAATAAACATAATACCTATATTGAGTAATTGCCAAAACTTAATTTTCATAATCTTTTTCATTTTATTTAATGGTATATTTTTTACTGTTACCAAGATAATCTTCGAGTAGTATATATTTAATAAAGACTATTGAAGAACTTTTGTTCACAAATATTATTTTTGAATAGAGACTTTCATTAGTCAATTTTAGAATTATATCGTTCTCAACTCCATCAATACTAATTGTAACTATTGCTCTCTTTGTTAATCCTGAAATATCTGTTGCTGTTACACTTAGTAAATATTCACTTTTATTTTTTGAATTTCTTACTAACTTATGTTCTAACAACTCCGGAGGTACGGAATCCTTTGTTATAGTAATACTTTTACTTGCTATATTTTCAGCAATATCCTTTGCAACAATATCAAAACTATTTTTCCCTTCTACTAAGTTGAGTGTTTTAGCAAACTTATTTTTTATTACAACAATATGTTCAGAATTGATAAAAAGGGAATCTTCATCAACAATAGAACCTTCAAGTTTTACCGAAACATCTTTAGTGAACTTAGGAATTGCACTCGTAATTTTTAGGGTGGGTTTTTTATCATCTAATAATATTTTGTATTTAAAAGTTTTTGAATATCCAGCAGGTGTAATTATTATTTGAGTCAGGTCAGTACTTTCATTAAACCTATCAAGTTTAAGTGAATAGTTTCCATTTGTATCTGCATATGTATTTACTTCATTCTTATTATAATAAAATTTAATATAAGAAAGTGAGCGTGTTTTTCCGGTTAGTTGAAACTCTCGATTATTTGTAATAAATAGATTTCTGTTAGAAATGAAATTTTTATTTGTAATTTTATTTTGAATTCTATCAGAAGATTCATAGAAAACAGTTCGTACAATGTTTGTTCTATTTCCACTCTCATCTATACTTAAAATGTCAATTCTATTTAAGCCATCATTTAATTTAACTTCAGATGTAAACTTACCTTTCTCGCCAAGTTCCACTAACTGCTCATTTATATATAGTTTAAGCCCTGCCTCACTTTCTCCCTTAACTACAATTGATTCCGATTTTGTTACATCCATATTTTTTGGTGAAACTACAATTAGAAATGGTTTTGTAATATCTTCATTTATCATTAGATAGTTTTGTTTACTAAATTTACCTGGGAAACCAAATTCATCAATGGAACAAACATGCCAATAATAAACACCTGGTGAGATATCTGTAACTTCTATATTATTATTTTTAATTTTCTTGTTTGAATAAACAATTTGCTGAAATGATATATCCGTTGCTAATTCAAACCAATACTTTTTTGCACTATCAACTCTTTCCCAATGAAATTGCATGCTATCTTCAAAATGCTTTTTCATATTTTCCGGAGATAATAATTCTGGTGCAGGTAGTAAATTTTTTGGTTCAGAAGGAACACCACCATCTGGAATTATTGAACCTTGATTCTCTTTAACAACTACTGTCACATCTTTTGTTGCAAGTTCAATTTCTCCATCATAGTTTGCAATCTTTGTTTTAGCTCTCTCTTTCTCAACCCAAAAACTTCTAGATTTTATTTTAACATTAAGTCCAGGAATATCTATATCAAATTTTTTCTTCGGACTTTTCAACAGATATGCAAAAGCATCCCCTTTCACAAGTTTTACTTTTGTCTCCGTTATGTTTTTCAGAATATCAATTCGAGTGTGTTGAATTAATGCTTGTGAGTTCTCGTTCAACCTAATTCTACTCAAATCGATAAATGTAATTTCGGCTATAGAATTTGATAAGGTTCTAGCTCTATCTGCTTCATATAACTTTGAATATAATTCAGCCTCGTTCCAAAGTTTTTCAATAGGCTTTCTTTTTTCAACATCTCCTTTCACAAATGAAATTGCAGCATCAGCAGAACTTTCTCTCAATAATAGCACTTGCTCTAATGATTCTGTAGCTAACTTAAGAACATCGTGTATAGTATCAAAGGCAGCATCCCAATTTCCAAGCTGCTTTAGTGATACTACCTTGTTAAGATTTACTTCCGCTTCTGAAATTAATTCTGGAGTTAATACTTTTGCACCATTACTATTTGCATCACTAATTTTACTCTTCGCTTCATCCATCTTCTCTAATGTAGATGAAACTATTCCTGTAGGAATCTCAAGTGTCATTCCCTCTTCAAGATTGGAAGTTGATTCTAAATTATTAAATCTTAAAATGGTCTCCCAATAATCAGGGTTGCCAAGATACTCATCTGCAAGTTCCCTAAGCGACTGGTTTTTATATTCTATCGATTTAATATTACTCTTTTGAGCAAAGTTTACATCAAACAGAATAAATAGTAGAAATAAAATTTGTGCTATTTTTATTACGATATTTTTACTTATTATGGACTGTTTTTGCATTAATCGTACATCATGTGTTGTTTTATTGTAGGGGTTATACCGACAATGAAATGTCTGTGAGACTCTTACAGAGGTTTTTGGATTTTGAAAGTAAATGTTGTACTTCAACTCTTCGATAAACTCAGAGCAACGCAAGTTCAGCAACCATCGGTATATAACAATCCCGCTATGCGGGATGTTGTGTATATAAGATACTATTTTATTTTTTATAATAATAGGATTATTCAATTTTATGAATTACAAATTACGAACTTCTCCAAAATAAAATAGAACAATAATTATTTTGGTAACTTTATTGCAAATGTAGCACCATTACCAACTTCACTTTCAACTAAAATATCGCCTCCTAACATCTCTGTTATTTTTTTAGCAATTGAAAGCCCTAAGCCAGTTGAATTTTCACCATCCGTTGGAGTTGCAGAAAGTTTAACAAATTTCTTAAACATTCTTAACTTATCATTTTCATTTAAACCAGGTCCATTATCTTTTACAGCAATACTAATATATCCTTTGCTATTATTCATATTAACATCTATCCATTTCCCTTTAGGTGAAAACTTAATTGCATTAGAAAGAAAATTATCTAATACTTGCAATACTAATGCTTCGTCTGTTTCAAACTTTACATCTGGCTCAAGTTTCTTAAAATTTAGAGCAATATCTTTTTTTGTTGCAATAGTTAGGTTTTGAGTAATAAGTTTTTCTACCATTCCATTTGCAGAAACAACATCATACTTAATTTCTATACGCCCTTCTTCAATTCTATTTATATCAAGCAAACTTGTAATAATATCGAACATTCTTTCAGAAGATTCAACTATAGTTCCAGCAAATTCTTCTAAATCCTCCCTTGTAAGTTTATCATCATGTTGTATTATTTCACCAAATCCTTTAATTGCAACTAACGGATTTTTAAGATCGTGTGCTGCAATGCCAAGAAATTCATTCTTTTCATTATTCAACTCAAGAACTTGAGTATAGGCTTTTTGTAAATCATCATTTGTCTCTTTCAATTTCTGAGTACGGTCAAGAACTTTATTTTCAAGCGTTTTATTATAATCTTCCAATTCAATGTTTTGCTTTTCTATCTTAATAAAACTATTTTTTAATGATTTACCCATAGATTCCATTGTTGCCCCAAGAGTCCCAATTGAATCATCCAACTTATAGTCAACCTTAATATCAAAATTCCCATTTGAAAGTTCTTTAGCTTTTTCAACTAAATGATTTATAGGTTTTCTTATTCTATGTATTGTAAGAATACCAAAAAGTATTGCTAAAGCAATTCCCAAAATAATCCAAATACTCATTGTTTTATTCATATCTGTAACAAGAGAGTATGCTTTGTTGTAATTTTCAATAGCTATTACTACCCATTTAATATTTTTAGTGAAAGATGCTGAAAATACAAATTTCTCATCATCTTTAACATAACTGGAAACCTGAGTTACACGAGCATTTCCTTTTAACATATCAATTGCATCACTTACTATATTCTGATTAGTAAGAGAATCAATGCTATTAAAAATAGATTCACCATGCACGTTAGTAATAATTATTGAACCAGTACCACTATAGGAAGGTTTAGAGAGGTTTTCTTCTAATGATGACAAATTAATTAGAGATACTAAATAAGCATCTGGAGTTTCGTTCAATTTAACTGGTAAAATGGAATAGATGCACCAATAGTCTAATGACTTAATATAAATAGGATTACCAAATTGTTTATCTCCAGATATCAATTCATCAGCAACTTTTTCCATATTTCCAATTACATCAAATATTTCCTTATTCTTATCAGAATCTAAACTATCAACAAAAGCTTTTTGACTTTGGATTGCAGTAGTAAGACCTGTTCTTTCCTTAAATACTAATGCAATTGATACTAATTCATCAATGCTACTTACAGCAGAAATTATTAACGCAACTTTTTCGTTTGCTCCGAGACTTTCATTTTCAACACTTTTCTTTATTAAATATTGTTTTTTAATTTGGTCAACAAAGAAAAAATTAATTTCATTTGAAACGTTATTTGCAATATTTGTAAGTTGTAAGTTTACGCTATGTGTAAGTTCTTGTTCAGTTTTACTAATTAAATTTAATCCAATAATAAGGGCTGGTAATACCGCTAAGACAATAGCAAAAATAATAAGTACATGTTGCCACTTTATTTTATAGTTTGTTTTCTTTTCCAATCTATATAACTTTTTTTTTGATTTAATCGTTAATTAAAAAATAACTATTTTAAGTTCTATTTTCTGATTATTTTTTTTGATAGTTTTTAAAACTTCATAGAATTCATCACCGAGATTATTATGTTAAGAATTATTATAGCCGATGACCATCAAGTTATTCGCGAAGGAGTTAAGCGAATTATTAATAGTGAAATTGATATAAAAGTAGTTGCCGAAGTTGAAACTGGCGAAGCACTATTAAATAAAATTAGCAATAATAAATTTGATGTTATTATTTTGGATATTGGTCTGCCGGGAAGAAGTGGTATAGAAGTTCTTAGTGATATTCGAAAATTTGATCCAAAACTACCTGTACTAATTTTTAGTATGCAACCCGAAGAAAGAGTTGCCATAAGAGCAATAAAAGCTGGAGCTAATGCATACCTTTCAAAAGAAGCACCAGCAGAGGAACTATTGAAAGCTATTAGAACTATTTCTACTGGTAGAAAGTATATAACACCAACTATAGCAGAAAAATTAGCTGAAACAATTGATGATAATTTCAGCGAGACACCTCACAACAGACTTTCGAATAGAGAATTTGAAGTTATGTGTTTGATTGCGAGAGGAAAGTCGGTAAAGGAAATTGCCGAATCTAAATCGATAAGTGTTAATACTGTTAATACTTACAGAGCAAGAATTTTAACTAAGATGAATTTTAACAATAATATGGAACTTGCGTATTATGTTATTCAAAATAAATTGATAGCATAGATAATTTATCTACTTAAATCCTTAATAAAGATGCCTTAAAATACGTATTTACTACTTTGTCATATATTCTGTTACAAACAGAGTGTATGATTCTACCACAATCTAATCATATTATTTGCTCTACTTAAATTGAATACAAACCTTTAGATTTATTTTCAATAATAAATAAAGGATTTCTAAATGTCTGCATTATCTAAGAGTTTATCAGAGCCTTATACTGACGAGAAAAAGCCGAAGTATATAATTAATACAGAAGCAATAACAAAAGGAACTATTATTTGTGTTATAGTTTTAAATGATTCACCAGCTATACAGGAAGAAATTATTTCTAATATCCAATATGTGCCAAATATTGAAAAAATTATTGTTTCAACATTTACTGATTTCTTTGAAAAACATGCATCCAAAAAAATTGACATTGTAATTACCGATATCGAATTTGGAAATAAAGTATTAACTTCTATCGTTAAGCAAATTAAGGCAATTTCCCCAGAAACTGATATTATTATTTATACAAGAATTGATAGCCCTAAAATAAGAACTCGTTTATTAAAGAATGGTGCTAATGCTTTTGTTCAATTAGGCAACATATCCAATTTATTAGAGCACATTGTGAAAATTATGGTTAAGAAAAAGTATAGTAATCAAATAATAGGAGGCTTTGCATAACCTAAAAAGTTTCTTTATATCAATAATGGAATCTCTGTGAGACTCTATTCTTTTTTGTAAAAACCCTTTTGCCCATATTCACTTCCAAGATTTTAATATTAGTGTTTTATCAAGTATTTAATGACGTACATAAATCCCTCACCCCAACCCTCTCCCAAAGGGAGTGGGAGTAAAAGCCCCTCTCTTTTCAAGAGAGGGGTTGGGGTGAGTTCAAAAGACATACGACACTATAAACTTGACACGACACTAATAGAATTTTCCATCAAACTCTTTTAGCAAAGTTTACTTTTCCAACCAACTATTATATATAGCTTCACTAATTTTATCAAGTTGTAATATATAGTATCCAATTTCATTTTAAGACATTCGTTTTAAACTTGTAAACCCCACCCCGCATAGGAGCGGACTGGGGTTATTTAAATAATTGCTTTTCAAAGTAATTCTTAATTGCTTCTTTAATATTTTTCTATTCAAATATAACTACACTTTATTTTACGAATACTGAACAGACATTTTTGAGTATGATTCGTTTCTTGTTAGAGAATTGACAATTGAATATCTCGAAACTGAAGTTACATAATCACTCTGCATAATATCTTGGTTAGATACTTCAGGATTACTTATGTCGTTAACTATATTATGTACATATTCTTCTTCCTCAACTTTTGGAAGAGCAAAATAGGTAGGTGCTTCTTCAACTTCTATAAAAGCATTTGGTTGTGTTTCAACTAATTTCTCACTTGGGTTTATATAGCTTGTTGGTAATACAACGTCTGAAACAATATTGTTATATTCCCCTCTAACTTGCTTATTTTTATTGCCTGCACAAAACGACATTTTAGAACAAACAAATGAAACGATTATCACTAAGCTTAGTAAAGAGAATACAACTAACATTGAACTGTAAATAATTGGTGTAAGGTCCATTTTTTCCACACTTTTTTAATTAATAAAAATATACCTACGATTTGCAATAAGCATACCATTTACTTTTATTGAATTTTGAATGATAGAGTGGATATTTGAAATTCTACTTTGAGCCACATTGAGAATTAATCTCATAAATAAACCATAATTATATCTGTTTCTACAAATAAATTTACGATTGTACAATAAGTTATAAATTACAAAACATAAATAATTATCAATATTAATAGTTCAATTAAAACGTTTTTTTTACTTTCCCACTTTCCTATTTTATTTTTGAATTTGCTGTTTTATTTGATTTTTAGAAGAAAAATGAGAAAAACTACACTTTACACTGTTGATAAAGATCGGGTTTTGTCCTTGACAAATAAAGGAATAGAGAAGTAAAAATAATCTTGCAAATACTTGGCTATAGCTACTTGTAGCATTTATCATTACAAGCTACTAATAATAATCACTACACAATATGTACACTTTCTGTTCTACATAATAATTCATTAACCAATTAAATTTGAATATTAAATAATGGAAAAATATTATGGTATTTATTAACAGAAAAAACTCGGATAAATTTAACAGTTACAAACGTATTAAAATTATTAACGAAATCCCTAAAGCAGAGGCTGCTATTTGTATAATTAATGATTCTGATACTCTACGAGAGGATATTTATTCCACACTTAAAAACGAATACAACATAGACGAGATAGTAAAAACATCCAAGAAAGATTACATTAAAAAACATATGACAAAAATATTTGATGTGATAATAACTGATATTGAATTTGCTGATGGAATAGACACATCGTTTATAAACCAAATCAATTCAATTTTTCCTAAAACACGAATCATTGTTTATACTAATCCGCAAAATAGAACACAGAGAATTCGTTCGCTTGAGTATGGAGCAAATTATTTTATCTTCATGGATGATGATTTATTATTATTACAATTTGTTGTTAGAAAAATAATTGAAAAACCAATCGAATTAGATTAAGAGTTTGTTATGGTCAGTAACTGATCCAACCAGCCCCAAATTCTTTTATCTACGATTGGTATAAAAAAAAGCCTCTCCAATTGGAGAGGCTTTTTAAAACTCACTACATTAAAAAATGTGTAAATCTTATCCAAATAAAATTTGAGCTTCATTATATATTTCATCATCAACAGTTTTTAGAGTACCAACAGCCTCTTCAAGAGAAACAGCAACTATTCTGGTTCCACGTAATGCCGTCATTTTTCCAAAATCTTTATTATGAACTAACTCTGCAGCTTTAATACCAAATCTGCTTCCAAGAACTCTATCGAACGCAGTAGGTGTACCACCACGTTGAATGTGACCAAGTACAACTGCTCTTGTTTCGTAACCAATCTCATTCTCAATTGCATCAGCAACTATGTTACCAATTCCGCCAAGAGCAACATGACCAAAAGAATCCTTTTTAAGATTTTGAAGAATTAAAGAATTATCCTCTTCACTATCAATTTTTACTTTTGCTCCTTCCGAAACAACAACAACACTAAAAGTTTTACCTCTATCGTGACGTTGCTTAAGTACACGGCATATCTCCTTTATTGTTGAAGGCTTTTCAGGAATTAATGTAATATCAGCACCACCGGCAAGCCCAGCGTGGAGTGCAATCCAACCAGCATGACGTCCCATAACTTCTACAACAAGAACTCTATTATGAGATTCTGCTGTTGTATGTAATCTATCAATTGCATCAGTGGCAATATTTATTGCAGTATCAAATCCAAAAGTATAATCAGTTCCACTTAAATCGTTATCAATTGTTTTAGGAACACCAATAACATTAACACCATCTTTATATAGTTTTGCTGCAACACCAAGAGTATCTTCACCACCAATAGCTATTAGTGCATCAAGTCCCATCTCTTTGTAATTATCAATAGCTAATTGGTAGTAATTTTTTCCTTCCTCATATAGGTTTGTTCTTGAAGACCCTAATATTGTTCCACCACGATGAAGGATTCCTGAAATTGCATCATGGTCAAGTTTATAATAATTTTTTTCAAGTAAACCTTTCCACCCATTTTTAATTCCTATTACTTCATAACCAAGCAGCAGAGATTTACGAACTGCACCCCTAATTACAGCATTTAATCCTGGACAGTCTCCCCCACCAGTTAACACACCAATCTTCATTTTCAATTCCTTTTTAATAATTAAATAATAGTTAACTTAGCAAATTTCGTGAGAAGATGTTTTGTGCCTAACTCTTCAAACGCAATGCTTATTTTTTGACCATCTCCGACACCATTTATTGCAAGTATTTTTCCTTCACCAAACTTCTCATGGCTAACTCTACTACCAACTCTTAGCGAACGCCTTTCCTGATTAAAATCATCAAAATCCTCTTGATATAACTCATCATAGTAAGCTCTACGCCTTCTTGAAGATGATTTTCTGCCACCAGGATTTAACTCCTTAATTGTCTCCGAGTCAAGTTCACCAATAAATCTTGATACATCTTGGTAAGCAACTTCGCCAAATCTGTAACGAGAACGTGCGTATGAGAGAATTACCTTCCGCTCGGCACGTGTAACAGCTACATAAAATAATCTTCTTTCCTCCTCAATTTTTGAATCAGAATCAAATTTTTGATTAAGGGGGAAAATATCCTCTTCACAACCAGAGATAAATACAAATGGAAATTCTAATCCTTTAGAACTATGAATTGTCATCAGTGTAACGTAATTATCTTCCTCTTCGTACGAATCTACACCAGCTATTAATGATACTTCCGATAAAAAGTCATCAATTGTAGCACCTTTATTTGCTTTCGAAAATTCTGCAATACCACTCAATAATTCTTGAACATTATCATATCTCTGGCGTGATTCAACACTATTTTCTTCCTTATACATTTTAAGAATGCCAAGTTCATCAACTAATGCAGAAGTTAATTCAGTAAGTGAAAGCTGATTTTTTAAATCAATATATTTATCAAGTAAAATTTTGAATTGTTTAACATTTTTCTGGATTCTCTCTTTCACTTCAATTACTTCAAAAATTCTCGACATAGTAGTAAAAAGAGTTAAATCTAACTTACGAGCAAAAGCAATCATTTTACTAATTGATGTATTACCAATACCACGTTGCGGAAAGTTCATAATTCTCAATAAACTCTCTTCATCGCTTTGGTTGGCTAAAACACGAAGATAACCAACAAGATCCTTAATCTCTTTTCTTTTGTAAAACTCGATACCACCAACAATTTTGTAAGGAAGTTTCTCACGTCTCAACGCTTCTTCCAATGCTCTTGATTGCGAATTTATTCTATAAAGAACTGCAATATCTTTTAGAGAAATTTTTTGAGTTGTAATCTCTTTTTTTATCTGTTTTGAAATTTGGAATGCTTCATCTTTTTCATCGGAACAGCGGATAATTGAAAGCAGTTCACCCTCTTCATTATCTGTCCAAAGGGTTTTAGCAATTTGGTCCGGATTGTTTTTAATAACAGAACCAGCAGCTTTTAAAATTCGCTTTGTTGACCTGTAATTTTGTTCAAGTCTAAAGACTTTAGTTTTTGGAAAATCCTTTTCAAAATTAAGCATGTTTTCAAGTTCTGCACCTCTCCACCCGTAAATTGATTGCGCATCATCACCCACAACACAGAGTTTTGTTCTACCAGTAACTAAAAGTTTAATTATCTCGTACTGTGCTTTATTTGTATCCTGAAACTCATCAACAAGAACGTACTTAAATTCTTTTTTATACTTCGCTAAAATTCTTTGATGATTATTGAATAGCTGTATTGGTTTCAATAATAAATCATCAAAATCCATTGAATTATTTTCGAATAATCTTTTATTATATTCAATATATACTTGAGCTAATTTCTTCTCTGGTAAAGTTTGTGCATGATGTTTTGCATATTCATCAGGTAGTATCATTTTGTTTTTCAATGAACTAATTTGATGTTGAATTGCAGAAGCTGATTTATTATCGATAGAAAGATTGAGTGCTAATAAAACATTACTAACCAATGAAACAGAATCATCTCTATCGTAAATGGAAAAGTTTTTTTTATAGTTAAGGCTCTCTGCTTCAGTTCTTAAAATACGTGCTAAGATTGAATGAAAAGTTCCCATCCAAAGTTTCTTTGCCTTTGTTACTCCAATCATAGCAGTAATACGCTCTTTCATTTCGTTAGCTGCTTTGTTCGTAAATGTAAGAGATAAAATATTAGAAGGCTCAAAACCATCCTCTATTAAATATGCAATTTTATGTGTAAGTACTTTTGTTTTGCCTGAACCAGCACCAGCAACAATTAAATGCGGACCAGCGTTATACTGCACAGCTTCAAGTTGTGCTTCATTAAGATTTTTAAGTGATTTCATAGATTAATTTTATTCTGTTTTTTTGTAAGGAATTATTTTAGGTGTAAATACTTTTGTAAGCACTATATTTCTAAAAATTTGAATTGGCAAAAATACGTAAATCCTTTGGGGAATCAAAATATATGGGGTAGAATTAGCGATGCGGGGCCAAAATATTTTGATAATTGATAGTGTTTGCAAATCCCGCTGGGCGGGATTAGGACATAGACTAAGTTAATGGTAACCAACGACTTAAAGTCGTTTGTTAATCAGAAACAGTACATAAATTTAATCCTGCCCAGCGGAATTTTAGAACCTTTTAAAACCAGAAAATTCTTTTTACAAATAACGATAATTTATTGTTTCATTTATTTTAGTTTTGACCCCGCATTGCTGGGTGTAATTACTGCTTTTTAAATTAAATCAAAAAACTGATTTTTACATGTTGCATTGTAACCTCACTTGGTGCTTATATTGGTTCTTTATATTAGAGCCAATATAAAAATATAACTACATTAACAATTTACCATTCTTCATTACAACTTTACCATCAAAGTAAACGGTTGGTTTGGTTATAACTCCATCGAGATGAATTGGAACATTAACACTTCCGCCCATTGTAATGTTGTTGCCAAGAGCAAGATGTACTGTGCCAAGTACTTTTTCATCTTCCAATAAATTGCCATTTAATTTTGCTTTATCATTTGCACCAATTCCAAGCTCTGCAATGTTGCGTGCTTTTTTTCCGTGTGCATCTAACATTTTAATCAATTTCTTTGCTTTTGCTCCACCGGTAATTGTTGTTGCAAATCCTTTCTCAACAGTTATTTTGATATGCTGTTTTCCAATAACGCCAATTCCAGACATTGAACCATCAACCACAAAAAGTCCGTTTGCACTCCCCTCTATTGGGGCAGCAAAGGTTTCGCCTGTTGGTAGATTTCCACCCTCTCCCTTTTTGTGGAATAGCCCCTTACTTGCAATTGCAGTTCTTCCACCAATTCTTAGTGAAATATCAGTTCCATTTGGTGCAGTAATTCTTACTTCATCAGTTTTTTCAAAAACTTTTTTCATCCTAATTGTTAGTGCTGCAATTTTTTTATAGTCGGCACTTAAGCCACGTATCATAATGTCTGTAGTGATACCGGGGAATGTTGCTACACGCGTGCCAAGTTCACATGCTGCTCTGCGTGCATCTGTGTGTGTTAAAGATTTTCTTGTAGGAAGTAGAACAACATTAAACTGCTTCATTAATTCTGAAACATATTTTGGCGGTTCTTGCCCATGAGTTTCCCACGATTTTATCTCTACATAAAGTGCTTCATGACCAAGACCCAAAGCATTTAAGTATAATGCTCTTCCAATTTCGTTTGTTAACTCATCAGTTACAACAAGTACTTTCTCTCTTTTTTTTGTTGCCATGCAATCTGTGATTGCAATTCTACATGCTTTGTCAAGTTTTGTTAATTTCATTATAATCCTATTTTTTCAGTTAAATTTATATCAATTTAGAATTTGGGGATTTATTGGTTAGAATTTGTTCTGCCCAAGAATATTGGAACAAGTCTTGAGTTATATATTTTATCATTTGTAATTTATTGCACTAATGAATAGTAGTTGATTATTGGTTCCCTTAAAATGGTATTCCAATATTAAGCTGCACAAATGCTTGCACACCACCATTGGAAATAAATTTTGTATTGCTATCTTTTGTTGGAATTGAAGAACCATCATGATCGCTTGTTAAATTAGTAATTTCTATAAATGTGTACATTCCAGTCGCTTCAAGGGAAACGTAATCTTCAATAACATTGAAAATAAGACCAGAGCCAATTGAGAAACCCATTTGAACTTTATCCGGTGTATATATGTTTTCAATTGAGATTGAATTTCCAAGAGGGTCGTTATTATATATTTTTTGAGTTAATTTTGGCGAGAAAAATTTAAGTTCCCCTTCAACAACTTTCCAATCGATAAAACTAAATAATGGGATTCCAAAATCTAATCCAATTCCCCAATTATTCATTTCCAATTTAGCATCGTAAAACGTATAAGGTCCATCTGCTGATGAATACAATGGAATTTTAATATTCTGCTCCTCAGAAAGGAATTGGTAATAACCTTTGAATGTAAAAAAGAAGTTTGAATAATCAGCTCTAATCAAATTAATACCTACTTTAAAACCACGTGCTTCTTTAAAATTAAATTTTGCATCGGAAGAAGATGGGAGTATAACAGAATTCAAATAATGATTTAATCCATCAGCCTCGTACTGCTGTATGGAATAACCACCAAAAACACCAGATAGACCAAGGCATCCAAATCCGCAAGTTTGCGAATTAACATTTGAAAATGCTGTAATTGATAATGCAATTATGAGATATTTAAATTGTGATTGCTTCATTTTAATTTTGTTATTTCTTAAATATAAAGAAATCATTATTCATTTCCTTGTTTTTCAAAAAGCATTATTAGCTTTGATGAATGCATCTGTTTCATAAATTGGATTACTCTACTTTCTGCTGGGTCTATTTTTTCTCCAAAATGTTCTTTCGCTAACATAGCGATTTCTGCAATATTTTTAGATGCATTAATTTTCCCCCAAATAAAAGTGCCCACTTCATCTAAATCAATTTTATATGGTTTATTAATTAATTTTCTAAAAAATATTTTTTCAATAAATGTTGCTTTCTTAATAAATAAAATGGTTGTAATGCCATTGTTCGTTTCAGCATCACACATTCTTTTAGGAACAAGTTTTAAGTAATCTTCATCATTCACTTGTTATACCTTTTTCTAAGCCATGTCCGTTAGGACCAAGTTCTTCTCTACGGAGGAAAAATGCAAATATAAAACCAAGAATTCCTAATGCTGAAAACATCCACATTCCAAGGTTATATCCATCGGGGTTAGAAACATTAGCTCCAGAGAAATCATTTGCAGCACCAATTGCCCAATTCATAGAAGCAACGCCAGCTTGTTGAATAAGAGCCATAATTGCATATCCGGTTCCCAGCCTTTTTTCTTCAACAATATATGCTACTGAGGGCCACATTATTGCTGGAATTAATGAGAAAGCTATACCCATCAAAATTATTGGTAGATAAAGATACTCGCCAAAAACAACTATGCTTAATGGAGCTAAATCTACATAAGCCATTAATAAATAGACTGGTAAAATTAAGAGCGAACCAAACATCATAAAAGTAGCTCTTTTTCCTTTGTAGTCAACAAGAAGTCCTATCAAAGGTGTTGCAAACATTGATGCTAATGGTAAAAAGCTATTCAATCCGCTTGCATCAATTCTATCTAAATTATGAGCTTCCATAAAAAATTTAGTAGCAAAAGTTCTGAAAGGAAATATGGCTGAATAGAAAGTAACGCATAATGCCAATATCAGCCAAAAGGATTTACTAAATTTAAATATTTCTTTAATATTAAACTTATCTGTTTCGCCAACTTCACCGAGAGAATATTTTTTCTCTGCATTTGTTTCTAAAAACCAATAAACTACAGCACCTATTACGCATGTAATTGAAACAGCAAAAGCTAAAAGAAGAGGGTCTTGCCAATTATCGAATAAGCCGCTGGCAAAACTTGGCGATCTATCAGCCGTCCACGAACCAAACCGTGCAATTAGCAAATTCATACCCATAGCAAAACCAAGTTGTTTTGCTTTAAACCACTTTGCAAGAGTTACAGTAATTGCTACAATTAGAGGTTCAGCACCTAAGCCGAGAAGCACTCTGCCTAATATCATAGTAGCATAATTTGGTGCTAATGCAGTAACTAAAGCAGATACAGTACACAATATTCCAAAGAATAGCGTTGTGTTTTTAGTGCCATATTTGTCAACAATCATTCCGGAGAATAATAGAATTACTATTGCAGCAATACTATAAGCTGTATTTAAAGAACCAATATCACTATCGGAAAAACCTAAACCCGATTTAAGTAAATCTGTAATTGGATTAATACTATCGTAAATATAATAGTTACCAAACATCGCTAAACTAACAAATATAAGAACAAGCCATCTATAAAAAGCCGATGGTTGTGGTTTTTCTATTATTGTTGTCATAATTTTTCTTTATTTATTTTAATGGATTCTGTTAAAATTATTTTCGCATTTATAAATTTTTATTGTATCGTATCTTCAACAATTTGGAACTGCTCATCTATCTCTTTTTGTAACTCTATTGTTTTTGAAATTGAAGTAACAATTTTAGAATAGGTTTCTATTTCTTCTAACAATAATATTCTTCCTTTTCTATCTTTTAACCATTTTTCGCAAACTTGATAACCACCAATTTGATAATTCCAAACCTCTTCGGTTATTCCGTTAAAATATTGATTTTCGTTTATCCAAACTTTTTTCTCTTTATATATTGGTTTTTCTACTTTGTTGCTTCCACCAATTGGAAATTTTACATTTGTTTTATCCAATGCCTTTGATTCTAACAAATGTAAATCGGCAAGTTGCTGCCCAAGTTCGCCTAACGATAGAAATAATTCGTAATTTTTTGTAAACGGAATGCGAGGAAAATCTATTTTTAGAAACTCTGCATATTTTTTGCGGTAAATATTGCTATAAAGAATTGCGTAGATGTAGTAGAATATTTCTTCTGGTGTTACTACCTTCTTAAAACTCTTTTTAAGCTTTTCCAATAATTCAGATGAAATATTTGGGACTTTAGCTTTATACTCTACTTCCGGTTCAAACATTATAAATTGGGATAGCACTGCTTCATTACGATTAGGTTTATTGTAAATATAAAGCGGAAGTATATAACTAATTGATACTGCCGAAGTAATTGAATGAGCATCAAGTATTGTATCAGCAATAAATATAGGTAAAATTCCTGATTTATCCACTTGCCTAGAAATTATCAATCCAATATTCTCTTCCAACATATGTTGCATAACATCACCACGAGGCATACAATGAAAACCGCGAGACTTGCCTGTGTAATAAGTATATCTAACGTCGAAAGGACGATACAAAATTTTTGTCAAATTATTTTTATCAACACCACTATTAATTAAATCTTGCTGAGCAAATTCAACTTTCCAATCTCTAACATCTTTACCTAATTGATAAGTTTCTCTTGCTAATTCCTTTTCAAGTCGAGTAAAATTTTGAACACGATTCCAAATTTCCTCTTTAGTCCAGCCAATAGTTAATTTATCTCTTGCTGTTACAATTCCAACGCTGTTAATTGGAAAGATATCCGTAATTTTAATAAATTTTTGATACTTACTTTGTAACTTTATATTTTGTGGAATAAAAAGATAGAATTCGCTTTTGGGTTTTAGTTTATTCCACTTTGTATTTTTAATACTGTGTTTATTTAACCAATCGTATTTGGTTTCTCTTAATCCAAAAATTTCGTTATGAAAAATTGTTTTTCTTTTCCCATTTTTGTGTTTAATAAAAAATGCAATAGCAACACCTTGCTGAATATCAAAAACATTTTCGTCCTTACTGCCATCGGGTGCTTTTTCTTTTTTTAAGCTGTTGCCGTGTAAATCAAGGATGTAAATTTCATCAAAGCTGTTCATTAAAGATTGGCGCATACCTCTGAATGTAGGGTTATCGAGGTAGCTGTGGTTTGTAATAAATCCGAGAACACCTTCGCCGGCTTGGTCTATTTTCCATTGGGCAAAGCGTATAAACTTAACATAATCGTCTTGCAACCATTTAGGATTTTTTTCGCCAAGCGGTTTGCCGTCAACTTTATAATATTCCTTTATCTCTTTTGAAATCCATTCGCCGGTATTTGACGAATGCCCCGAATAAGGAGGATTGCCAAGCACAACAAGAATGGGAACATCTTTTTTTACTTTTCCTGCCTCGTGGCTTTCGTGCGAAAGAGACGACATACCAGGAAACCGTGATTCTTCCAGCTCTTTCATATCAAGTGTGTTGGTTAAATAATATTTTACACGCTCGCCATCCTCCATTTTGTAGCCAAGCTCCTCCATTAAAAAAGAGATTTTCATATGCCCAATTGCATAAGGAGCCATCATTAATTCAAATGCAAAATAATTTTGAAGTATTCGGTCTTTTAAAAATGTTTTAGTTGCACCTTTGCCGTATTTGCTTTGAAATTCTTCTACAGCTACTTCAATTGCTTTAGCCAAAAAACTTAATGTTCCGCCGGCGGGGTCTAACAAACGAACATCTTTAGCTGCAAGCCCATCTGCAATATCAAATTTATCTTTAAGTATTTCATGAAGTGACCGAGCAATAAACGATACCACAGGTTCCGGAGTATAATAAACACCTCGTTTTTCTCTTGTTGAGGGGTCGTAAACAGAAAGGAAAGTTTCGTAAAAATGGAGAACAGGGTCGTTCCCTTTTCCTTCGTTATAATATTGATTAAGTATTTTTTTTACATCGGCAGCCGAAAGCACATCTGCAATGTCATCAATAATTATTTCCATTTGAGAGGGTAAATCTTCAAGTGAAATAAACTTAAAAACATCTCGCAAAATGCCTATTGATTTAGGAATAAAGGAATATGCAAGTTTTCTATTAAATTCTGAGTTAGCACGAAGACGTGCGGCAAACAAACCATAAGTAATAGTTTGCGAATAAATATCGGCAAATTCGTTTTTACTAATTCCTGCAATTAAAAATTCTTTAAACGCCTCGTAAAAACCTAAGATGGAATTTGTGCCATTTTTTAATTCTTCACTAACAACTTCATCTTTTAAAAACTTTGTTCTTTTAGCAAGCTCAACTGCAAGAGATTTTGCCGTGTATGTTTTAGGGAGCGAAAAACTTAAAAACTTTTCAAGCAAATTAAATAATTCACTTTCATTTTCTAAAGGTGGAACGGTTGAAAGTTTTTGAATAACATAAGGTCTTGCAATAGAAATCTTTTCTATCATTTCTCCATTTCTGTAAAGCCTAAACTCGGTATAATTTGTAAGAATTATATTTGGAAATGTTGATAGATACCTTTCTAATTGTTCGGTTTCCTCAATTCTATCAAGGTCAACGCCAATGTTTTTGGCTTCTATGTATCCTATTACTTTCTGTCTGCCGTCCCAAATTCTAAAGTCAGGATTCCCGGCTTCTGTTTTTTTGGGAAGGATTGTAATATCAATTTTCTTATTTCGTTTCAATTCCGAAAAAGCAGAAATAAAATCTGCAAGAGAATTATAGTAAGATTCTTCTCTTGCATCTCCTTTTTGATAAGTCTTAAATATGTTTAATAAATATTCTTTAGTCATATCCTAATATAAACATTAGTTAAGATTTAGTTTTTTCTTCCTTATTTTTAGAAATCGCAAATGCAAATAGCAATCCAGCCAAGCCTAAAAATATTATTAGTGAAACTAAATCGCCAGAAAGCCCAAGGCTTTCACCAAGTCCTGTATTCAATTTATCGGCTACAGATATTTCAACTCCGCTTGCATCAGTTTCCCAAATCCAGCCTTTTAATGAAGCAATTAAAATTCCGGTTAATGCACCACCAGCAATAAGACCTGAACTCAACAACGCTCCAGGACCAATGTCTGATTCGGCTTCGTTCGATTTATTAATTTTATCGGCAGTGAGTTTAACCAGACCACCGAGAAATATTGGGCTACTAACAGAGAGTGGTAAATAAGCACCTACAGCAAATGGAAGGGAACGGACTCCACTTAATTCCATTACTGCTGCAATTCCCATTCCAACAATCACTAATCCCCATGGGAGGTTTTGGCTTAGCAAGCCTTTAATTACAGTAGCCATAAGGGTTGCTTGCGGTGCAGGTAGTTGGTCTGAGCCAATTACCAAAATATCATTCAATAAAATTATTGTATATCCAATTACAACTACGGATGCAAGCACGCCAATTATTAAGCCAATCTGCTGCTTAACTGGAGTTGCACCAACTATGTAACCAGTCTTTAAGTCTTGCGATGTAGCACCAGCATTAGCAGAAGCAATACAAACTATTGAACCAACTACAAGAACTATGGGCTGATAGACTTCGCCAGTCCAGCCAACGGCAACAAATATAAGTGCAGTAGCCATAAGCGTGGCAATTGTCATTCCAGAAATGGGATTTGAAGATGAACCAATTAGCCCAACAATTCTTGAAGAAACAGTTACAAAGAAGAAACCGAAAACAACAATCATAATTGAAGAAAGAATGTTTGTTGGTATTGATGGAATTACTGCCATTAAAACTACAAGTAAAACTGACCCAACGAGAACATAAACTAATGGAATATCTTTTTCAACTCTACTTTTTTCAATACTTGAATTTGATTTATTATCTCGCAAATCTTTGAATGAATCTTTGAACGCATTGATAATAGTGGGGAAAGAGCGGATGAGAGTTACAACACCACCAAAAGTAACAGCACCCGCACCGATGTAGCGAATGTAATTACTCCAAATTTCTGCTGCTGACATTTCAGAAATTAACTTGGTTGCCGGAGCAAATACTACTGTTAAATTATCACCAAGCAATGTGATTAGCGGAATAAGTACAAGCCAAGAGAGGACACCGCCCGCAACCATAATTCCGGCAATTTTAGGACCAATTATATAACCAACACCAAGTAACTCCGGAGTAATTTCACCATTTATTGTACCATTAGGAAGTGCAGATTTTCTGCTGAAAATATATTGAGGTACATCCTTCCATAAGCCGAATAAGGACATTAGAGTTTTGTAGAGAAATGCAATTCCAAGTCCGTAAAAAACTTTCTGTGCAAGTTTACCACCCTTCTCACCAGCTATTAACACATCCGCACAAGCAGTACCTTCGGGGAATGGAAGTTTACCATGCTCTTTAACAATAATTGAACGGCGTAGTGGAATCATAAAAAGGACTCCGAGTATTCCACCAGCAAGTGCTAAAACAAAGATTTGGAAATATTGAAAGTACTCGCTTCCACCAGGTAAAAACAAGAGGGCAGGAATTGTAAATACAACTCCCGCTGCAACAGATTCTCCTGCAGAGCCAATAGTCTGCACCATATTATTTTCAAGAATTGTTGCTTTACCAAACATTTTAATAATGGAAATAGATAATACAGCAATAGGGATGGAGGCACTTACTGTTAACCCAACCTTAAGCCCAAGATAAACAGTTGCAGCACCAAAAATAATTCCGAACATTGCACCAAGTATAATTGCTTTAGGTGTAAACTCCGGAATTAAATCAGTAGCAGATATATAAGGTTTGAAGTTTGCATTCTGGTTTTCGCTCATATCAACTCACAATTGTTAGTATTAAAAGAAATTCAACTTGGAATATTTTGATATAACTTTAGATATGCAAGAATTAAATCTGAATTGCTGTTTTATTTTTATTCGTAATGAACTCTTTTTTGAGGTTGTATAATTGCAAATTTCATTATTCTCTGTCCGATATTTGGTACATCAATAATGGCAATGTACATTCCAGAGGCAATCCGCATTCCTGATTCATTTTGTAAATTCCAACGATATGAGGCTGACATATCATTCTTACTAATTGACCTAATTAGAACTCCACTTAATGTGTAAATTCTGATATCTACTTCTTCCGGCAAATTTGAAAATGTTATAAATGGTTCATCATTCCCATATCCAAAAGCACTGCTTGATGCGTTGTATCCAAATAGTGGATTTGGATAGATATTAATTTTATCAAATTGAACTTGCTTCTCATCTGCTGTTTTTTCTTTTTTAACTTTGAAGTAGTACTTATCGTTCTCGGTTAAAACCATTGATGGACTTATTGTTAATGTTCCTGTAGGATTAAAATCTGGCTGGTAAACTGGTGTATTAAAACCAACAACATAGAGTGCATTAAACCAAGGGCTACGTGCAATTGCTTTAATTGAATCGGATATTTCCTCTTGAGTATTTAGCATATAACCATTAGCAATATCAGCTGCCCTTCTATCAGTTCCTGTATAAGCAATGTAACTTTCAAAGTCTTCTGTATATGGCGAATTTAGAACAACGAGATACTCTTTTGTTTTTTCAATATTTGAACCAGGGTTCCACTTACCATCGGGCATACCAAGTGAATCTCCAAAAAAACCATTCTCCAAAAATGCAATTGTTAATTTTTTCTCATTCCCTTGTTTATCAATAGCATAAGCAGAGACTGGAATACTTACAAATCCCGAATCCGGATTATTTTTACCTTTCCAGGGATATCTAACTGCAGTTCTAACATATCTAAAAGCTTTACTCGTATCAGCAAAACGTAACTCAACCTTTACTAAATCATTAACCGAGATAGCAGTTGATTGTCTAAGATTAACAGCAAATATTTTTTGTGTTTTTTCAATATCCCTACCCACGTAAAAAACACCTGTGTGGAGGTTGTTAAAATCGGAGTACCACTTATCATCACCAGAAAATGAGGAACTTATGGTGCCCGGTTCCACCCAATCAAAATTAAGAAGAAATCCATCTTGCATATTATTAACATTACCTTCAAAATCACTTCTGATAACTTTACTAAATAATGTATCATCTTTAGATACATTAGTAAGGTTCATCATCATTCTAAAAGTTTCCGAATCTACTTTAGTAAAACTAACTTCATAAAGGTCATCAGTTACTTTATCTTGGTCGTAAACAGAGTAGAATATCTCAACGTCAGAATTACCTTCAACATGTTCAGTTAAAATACCTTTGTAATATGCATCATTTTGATTTTCACCAAGCACTATACCTACATTACCTTTATCATCATTAATAATTTTCTCTTCATTTTTAAAGTAGGCAAGAGAAGAAAAAGCTGGAATAACAAATGCATTTCTTGTTACATATGATCTAAGTTTATGAAAGTCTATTCCAAAAGGTGTGATAGAAAAATAGTAGGGTTTCCCTTTTTTTAACGGCTCATTGTTAAAAGGGTCCCATGTAACTTTGTGCAGAATTCGTTCTGTTCGGTCAGAAATCTGTGTTCCATTCTTGTAAATAACTTCAGTTGCAAAATCTTCAGGCTCTTCTTGAAGTAAGGTGAAAACTTGATTAAAAATATCATATCTTCCAATAATTTTCTTATTAGGTTTGTTATCCACAAACTCGCTGGTTGAAGGTGAATTATACATCGTTATTTCATATCCCTCAAATTTTAGATTAACATCAAAGCCATCAATTATATGGTTTATTTGAGGTTGAGTATCCCATAGTAATTCTATCGATTCATCATCAGTAATAGTAATTGGTTCAACTTCAGGATAAGGATTTAGATTATAAAGTAATTTTTCTTTAATCTTGCTCTGTATAAGTTGTCCATCTTTATATGCGTCAATTCCGCTTGAACCCGTTCCAACACTCATTGCAAAAATAATTTCTATTGGTTTTCCAACTTCAAGTGTAAATGGTCCTGTTGTTATTAATGTTGCCTTATCACTACCGCGAGTATTATTCCATCCAAATTCGTTAATCGGATTTCCTTCATAAATATATTGACTTCGAGCTAATGAACAATCATATCCCAGAACATACCCACTTTGGTCCGTACATGGATCAGGGTTTCTTAAACCCAGCATTGCTTCAGAGATTTGTACTGCATTAGTGTTTCTAATTGAATAACGAGAACTTACTGTGGCGGAAACGTTCATGTTTTTTGCATTAGGAATCATTTTAATATCTAAGTTTTCTCCCTCAAATAAGAATGCATTATCAGAGATCCAATAATCACTCTTTATTGGTCCTTGCAAAAGAAATGTGTTTAAACAAATCTGTTCATCGTTAAACTGCCAATCTCTATATGGTGTAAATGTAGATATTGAATTTCCAAATCCATTGGAAGATAAATAATCATTTGCATAATACCCTATATCAGGGTCAGAAGCGAGAGAGAAATTTACATTCTCGAATATTTGGGAAACTGAACCACTATTTTCTATTGAAAACTTAATGAAAATAGTTTTTTTGAATTCAGGAGTACTTTGATACCCCCATATAGTTTGTCTAATATTTATACCCTGTGGTTCAACATTTCTAATTCTTCTTGCAGCAGTTGGCACAGCATCATTGAAAGCTGACCAAACCATAACATCACCATAAAGTACAGGTCTATCTTCATCTTCATCCCAAATTCCATTGCCATTTTTATCTATTGGATTGTAAATTCCATCACTATCACCGTCATAAAATTCAGCACCAAGTTTAACTGCATCCTTCCATTCCTGCCACTCTTTACCAAAATGTTTTGTGTTTTTAGAATTGTAATAAACACCTACTGTGTCATTGGGATTCTCAACCGTTCCTTTAACATAATCTTGAATAAACATAGAGGGTTGAACACCATTAACCCAAAGCTCACCAATTTCATTATAGCCGCTTAATAAAAATCCGGAAGAAAAAAGGAATGCCATTGTATCAAGAACTCCAATATATTTTTGACCAGCTGTATATGGATTTCCAATTACCCCTGCTTCAAATATTGGCAAGCTGATTCTATTAAATTCTACCAATGGACTATTAAGACCCGTAACAACATTTCTAATACGCTCCTTCTTCAACGGTGTATTAGCAACAATTCCAACAAGTATTAGACCAAGCAGCAATATTTTAAAAACTTTTTTTGTCATATTTTTTAATTAACAATTGGGTAATTTCTAATGTTATCTTCACGGAAACTCTCTTCAAATTGTACAAGCAGCAGTTTGTTATACATCATACTCACCGCACCGTAATGAACAGATTTAGCTTTGTAACCGAGCAATCTTAAATAAGTTGTAATATATAAACTTCGCTGTCCGTTAAAAGTATAGTTGTAAATTGCATCATTAACAGAAAGTGTAAGTAAATTTGTAGAGGCTTTAAAATCTGTTTCCGCATCATAAAAAGCAGCAGTTCTTGGATGCCCACCCCAGATTATTGGAGGAAATGGTGGTGCTTTAAATATTCTAAAATGCTCATAGAGTTCTTTTTCATCATAACAAAAAACAAATCCATCCACAAATCTTGAATACCGTATCGAATAAGTAGCGTCTAACTCTTGAATTGTAATAATTGAATTTTTGTATTCTTCATCGGTTAATAATTTTTTAATTCTTTTCTGAAGAAATTCCTTTGTTGATAAAGATTCATCATCATTTGGAATGTTTGGTATTTTATTTTCATTTTTAGGTTTTTGATAGTATTGGGTTTCATATAAGAACCACCACTCAGAATCGTTTCTGGCATTTATCCATACTTCTGAAAATTGTTCGTGCCACTGTGCCATTCCAAAATTTAAAGAGAATATATTTGTGTAGCCAAACAACCGAAGTAATGATGTAGCGTAAGCTGCCTTCTGTCCGCTCTCGCTAATTATTATTATTCCTGCATCAAGCGAAACATTGTTAAATTTTAATGAATCAATTAGTTCTTCAATTCCAAAATTACGTGCACCTTCTATATGTCCGCTGCTGTATTGGCTTGTAGTTCGGATATCCATCAGCAAATAATTTGATAAATTCATATAAGCACTATCTACAGAAATTATTGCCGGGTTTTCAGAGGAGCTAATGAAATCTCCATGTGTTTCCAGATATGTTATTAAATCGGCTGAAGAGTGATAACCAACTTTAACTGGTTCAGTTAATTCTTCCATACAGCTTATAATAAATAATAATGAGCTTATTAAAATTATACTAATATTTTTTATTTTAATAATCACTTACTTAATCTCGATTGTTGTTTTCGTATAGCCAATAAATAAACCAATTGTGTTCTTGCCATAAACATTCCAATAGACCGAACCACCACCTTCGCTAAAGATATTTTCAATAGGCTTGTTGTTTTCTCGTGTGGAAAAATAATCTTTGTACGCTTCATCAAATGAATATAGTACAACCTCCAAAATATAATTTTCAGAATTCTCGAAATAGACTAAGGGAATAGTGGATGTTCTTACATCAATTGTGTTTAGTGTATCTAAAGTTTTTCCCGAGACTTCAAAAAATATATCTTCAGAATAGCTTTCGAGATATGGGCTGGTAGAAGTAAGAATATATTTTGCGGCATAAACAGTTTTAACATTCGGAATTACTTGGCAAAGAAGATAATTGCCCTGAAGCTTTGCCTCCACTATTGTTTGCCTGCTTGGCACTTCTGTTACAGAGAAAATTCTTTCCTCTTTATATTTTCCATATAGCTCGTACGTAACACCTTCTTTAATAGTAAGAGTACTTGCAGGAATATATATTCCATCTTCAACATATTTTAATGGAAAAATACCTTGAGTTTCTGACCAGATATAAGCTGTAACATCTTTTAAAGCAACAGCTTCCCTTGGTACGTTCGCTTCAATAGGAAAACTTTTTGTAAAAGATACTCTTACATCAGATGAACCCCCAACTAACCTTCCGTTAACTATGTAAAATTCCTTGTAAGGAATATCACTTTCTATTACATCAATTTGCTCGCAATGTAGAAATAGAACTGATAGAAAAACTAATAATATGTATTTAATTATTTTCATTTATTAAAATTTTATTGCAAATCCAATAGTTGGAAAAAATGGCATCAATGTAATTTGATTCAACTTTGGCGTGCTTGTATAATCAAATTCATTTTTTTCAGGGTCAAAATCGTAAGCTATATATTGAGCAAAGGCATTTTTTTGATTATAGACATTATAAATATTAATGTAAAAATCGGTAGGAAGTGAAAACATTGTTGTTGAGTATTTTACATTAATATCCATTTTATGATAATCCGGAAGTTGATATTCATTCCTCGATGAATAATTTACATTCTGATTTTCAATTCCGTCTAACTCTTCATTTGTATAATAGTATTTACCAGTTGGCATAGTTAAACCAGAGCCGGTAGAATATATCCAAGTAACACCAAGTGATAGATTATCCAAAATTTCATAAGTTAAAACAAACGAAACATCGTGCAGTCTATCGTAACGAGGTGGAAATATTTTTCCACTATTTAATTCTCTGAATAATCTTTTCGTCCAAGAGAGTGTATATCCAATCCAACCGGTAACTTTACCAGCACGTTTGTTGAGGAAGAACTCAACACCATAAGCTTCACCAGTACCTTCAGTAAAATGCTCCTCAATAGGATTATTAAGGGAATAATCTGGCATATCTCTGAATTCATAAATATTACTAAAATCTTTGTAATATGCTTCAACAGAAAAAAGGTAAATCTTTTTATCAAAAAAGAAATCGAACCCGGCTACACTTTGTCGTGAAAATGCTGGTTTAATTTTAGACGTTGAAGGATACCACAAATCTGTAGGAAGTCTAATATCGTTACGTAAAATTAAATGTAAGAACTGATATGCCTCGGCATAAGCTCCTTTAATTTGAAAATTATCAGTTAATGAAATGGACATCGAGAGTCTTGGTTCAATTTTAACATCCCTCGAATTTGAGAATTTATAAAACCGAACTCCTAAATTTGTATTTATAAAAGAGAATGGCTGCCATTGGTTCTGAAAAAAATATGCTATTTCGTAAGAGTCGATTTTTTCTTCATAATCTGGAGAGGTTTCCAAAACCGGATTATAAACAATCCAATTAACTAATTTATATTTATGGAGAACAAATTCGTATCCAGTCTTAATCTTATATTCATCTGTAATAGTTAACTCAAGATTTTGTTTAATAGCAATATCCTCTAAATCAGAAGATGAAAAATAATCAGTTGCAAGAGAATCGCTTGTAACATCATCAAGCGAAGATGTGAATTTATACCTAATATATGAAACATTTGTATTTAGAATAAAGGACTCAGACTTCATTGTTAACCAATTTACACTAATATTCATATTAGACCAATTAGTTTTGTACTCAAATCCTAAATTTACTGGAGGGCTATAAATATTATCTTTATTGTACATAAAATTAATTGCAACATTTTGGTCTTTCGAAAATTTATAATTTAATTTTGAATTGATATCAAAGAAATTATTTCTTGGTGTAACACTATTCTTTTGAAATACCTTTTGTAACTGGTCGTAATACATAATTCTGGAAGAAACAATGTATGTTAGTTTATTAGTAATTGGACCTTCAATAGTTGCATGCGACATAATTGTTCCTATTCCAATTATTCCTTTCTCCCTTTCGTTTGTGCCTTCACGTAGTTTCACATCAAGCACACTCGAAAGCCTTCCGCCATACTCTGCCGGAAAAGCACCTTTAATTAATTTAACATCATACAAAGCATAAGTATTAAACGTGCTTGCAATATTTCCAAGATGTGCCGGATTGTAAAGCATTGTACCATCAACCAAAGTTAGATTTTGGTCAGGCGAACCGCCACGAACATAAATTCCACTTGACATTTCGGAGGCAACTTTAACTCCAGGTAGTAACTGCAACGATTTGAATACATCAATATCACCACTCAAAGATGGCAGAAGTGATAAGAGTTTTGGAGATACATCAACAGCACTAATTAACTCCTCAACAACCCTCTCCTCTTGCACAATAACTTCTTCCATTTTAACAGATTCAGTTTTAAGGAAAACATTAATTAGCAGCGTTCCACTCTCTTTTGTGATTTCAATAAATTCTGTTTTCTCTTTATATCCAACATTTCTGAAAGTAATTAAATATTTACCTAATGGTAATTTTGAAGTAACATACCCTCCATTTACTCCGGTGGCAGCACCTGTTAAAAATTCTGAATCGTTGTGGGAAACATCTTTGGTTACAATAATATTAACACCAATAATCGGTTTCTCCGTTTCTGCATCAAAAACATAGCCCGATATTTTCATACCCCCATTTTGTGAATATATCAGGGAAATGGAACCCAATAATATGACAAATATTAATGTTTTAATTATTTGAATCAAGTATTGTTTAATGTGTTTTTAAAGGACAGAAAGATATCGATTTATAACTATATAAACAATTGCAGAATTTATACCCTATTTCTGGATGTTATAACTCTTTAGAAATGTCATCTTTAGAAATGTCAGAGTTTTAAACTTGCGTATTATACAGTAATTAGCTACGTTCAAACAAGTTATCTCCATCATAGAAATATTTTAATCTTTAGTTATAAATTGTGGTGTAAAGATGAAACATTTGGTCTTTTTCCTCTCCCTAAATCAGATTTTTTATTCTCAAACAGAGTGGCAAAATATCGGACCCGGTGGCGGCAGTGATCTTATATGCAGTGCTATAAATCCAATTGATCCTGATAGAGTTTTTATTGGAGGAGATATTGAAGGAATTTATAAAACAACTAACGGTGGTATAAATTGGGTAAAAAACGATAACGATGTAGTACTTGGGTGGGATGGACGATCTGTTTTTTAATGAAAGATATGCTCTTGTTTTAGAGATGGCTCCAAGTAATTCGGATATTCTTTATTGGGGGCAAGTATGGAAAAGTACCAATGACGGAGATTCCTGGTCGAAAATATCAACAGGGCTTCCTGAAGGAAGACCTAAACTAATTCTTGATTCTAATATAGGCACACCAGGCAACAGAACTCTCTATTGTTGTTCACTTGGTAACGGTGTTTATAAAACTACAAATAGCGGAGAAACGTGGACGGAAATAAATACTTGACTTGGTGCCGATGCAACAGGTGCATGGGAAATTATAATTAATTCAAATAATAGTGAAGAACTATACTTAGGGGGGTGGAATAAAATAAGTCATTGATCTTACATTGCTAACTTGTTGTTTTTATTGATTATACAGCTTGTAAATCGCCGAGTTATTCTATTCCACCCCCTTAGGAATAAATAACTTTGGGATAGGCGGTTCGCTTTACAAATCAAGCGATGGCGGCAGCCAATGGAACAGACTAAATTCTTTTCCCGCACTTGATGTTCTCTCAATGGAATATGATAAAACCAATGATATCATTTATGCCGGTGCAACTGCCAACTTCGATTGGAGTGCTGAAGGGGCATTATACAAATCAACCGATGGTGGAAGCAGTTGGAGTGAAATCTTTGACTATCCGAGAATTGTGGATATTGAAATAAATCCGCAAAATCCAAATGAAATATTTGTTGCGGCACAATCTTGGTATTCCGTATGGCTTAAAGACCAACTACCCGGAGTTTATCGTACAACTGATGCAGGACTAACATGGGAAAATATTACAAATAATCTACAGCATACTCATGTTACTTTCGTAAAATTGGACCCGAATAATACTTCCCGATTATTTGCCGGAACAGGCGGAGGCGGGCTTTGGAGTACAGATTTATCTACAGATGTTGAGGATGAAAATAGACAACTCCCTACCCATTTTGAGTTACATCAAAATTACCCGAACCCTTTTAATCCAAACACAACAATTGAATATTCAATTCCGGAGAGTGGTTTTGTAACACTTAAAGTTTACGATATACTTGGCAAAGAAGTAGTTAAATTAGTAAACAAAGAGCAAACATCGGGAAACTATGAAGTAGAATTTAATGGATATGGATTATCAAGTGGGTTGTACTTTTACAGAGTTCATTCTGGAACATTTACTAATATGAAGAATCTGATATTAATTAAATAGTTTTTACATCTATTAACTTGTCGTTGCGATGAGACTTCCCGAAATATCGGGACGACCTCAATAATTTGCGGGGTCGACGAGACTCGAACTCGCGACCTCCTGCGTGACAGGCAGGCGCTCTAACCAAACTGAGCTACGACCCCAATACTAACTTCAAATCTCAAAAAGAACGAATCCAAAATTACAAACATTTTTATTTCTATGCAAATAAAAAGTTACAACTCTCTGGTACCAAAACAAACTCCCACTGCTTTAGTGGTGAGAACGGCTTGGTTAATGTTTATTACGGTAAAGTGAAAAGAGAGAGTACGCTTTAGTGTAAATATTTAATAGCTGCTCCAAGAGCTAAGGAAGGGCATTAAAATTTCTCTATCATAAGCGATCTTAAAATATCCCATGCTTCGTGAAAGTCATAAGCAACTTCTGGATTAATGAGTGCTGATATATCTCCGATAAACTCTGTGTTTGCTAATCACTCTTTAAGAGAGAAAGTAGTAATTTCCGTAGCACCAGAAAACCAAGGTGACTCAACACTAAGCTCTTCCTTTTGAAGACCTTGAATTGAAAAATGTTCTCTGGTATTAATCTCAATTTTAAGTTTCTGAGTTACAACTGGTTCAATTTCAGTTTTAAATTTGTAAGTAAGCGTATTGTTGTGAATAGTTTTCTTAAATCTGGGAGTTCCTAAAAACTTGGCTCTATTCTAAGATAGGATAGATTGCGACATTTCTAACCTCGAAGGTTTTTTATGAACACTTTCTTCTATTTATAGCTCCAAGAGGTCATTTAAAATTATGACCTACCCTATCTTAGAATAGAGCCAAAAACTTTAATGCTGCCTTCAGTTGTGTAAGAATTTCACCAATATTCTCTTGGTCAATTTGCACTAAATCTATATCTTCTGAATACCTAATTTGGGGTTTTTGGTGCTTTATTGTGCCATTCAGTAATATATGCTTTTGGTATCAAAACTCTAAGTTCAACTCTATGTTCTCAATTATCTACCACTTTTTATTTTTTCCAGCACATCTCTCGGAGACCTGGACAAAATAAAATATAGACTCCCAATCAATCACGTTTTATTCTTCCTCTAAATTCAATATATTTGCACATTAAATTTTAGGAGAAAAATGACAATTAATATATTATTCATCGGTGATGTAATTGGCAAGCCTGGGCTGGAGATGATGCAGGCATGGTTACCAAGTTTAGAAAAAAAATATAGAGCAGATATAATTATTGCAAATGGAGAAAATGCCAATGATGGTAAGGGTTTTACACAAAAAGAGGCGAATGCTTTTTTTAGTTTGGGTATTAAAGTAGTAACTGGCGGAAATCATACATGGGATAAACACCAATCGCAAGATTATTTGAAGAAAGATAAACGTTCGTTGCGACCATTGAATTATCCAAAAGGAACTTTTGGAAATGGATATTATATTGCTGATACACCGAAAGGGAAAGTTGGTGTTGTAAGTCTTCAGGGGCGTGCGTTTATGGCTACTATCGATTGTCCGTTCCGTTCTGCCGAATGGGTTTTAAATAAAATAGCACAAGAAACAAAAGTTATATTTATAGATTTTCATGCAGAAGCAACTGCAGAAAAAATTGCACTTGCTAATTTTATTGATGGTAAAGCATCGGTTCTTATAGGAACGCATACACACGTACAGACAGCGGATGAAAGGATATTCCCTAAAGGATTAGGCTACATAACTGATGTTGGTATGACTGGACCTTACGATTCTGTAATTGGAATGAAAACAGATGCAGCTATAAATCGATTCCTTTACCAAACACCTCAAAAATATGTTACTGCAATTAATGATGTGCATCTGTGCGGATTTTATGCAAAGGTAGATATTGCAACTGGCAAAACCGTAGCCGTAGAGCGCATATTACTACCCGGTTTCGATACCGAGAAATCTTAGTTATGAAGAACTTCCCAATACCTCGTATTGATAAAGATACAGAACTACACGATATGCTTTTAAAGTATTGTCGTTTAAGCGAAGGGGATATTTGGATTGATAAAAAGAATAACCATAAAGTCGGTTGCATTGATTCAAATAATCTGAATGATTTAAAGAAATTATTTGGAAGAAAAAAAGCTGCACTTGCACTGCACGACCCGCCATACAACATGGTTGCATTTCAAGAATCGGATGCAGATGAGTTTGTTGAGTGGTCAAAAATATGGATTGAAAATAGTAAAGCACTGATGCAAAGTAATTCATCGCTATACATTTGGCTTGGGGCTGATCAAAAAAATCATTTTCAGCCATTTGCAGAATTTATTTTAATGATGAAGGAAACAGAATTCAAATCGCGCAGTTTTATTACTATGCGAAACCAGCGTGGTTATGGTACACAAAAAAACTGGATGTCTATTCGTCAAGAATTGCTCTACTACACTTTGGGTAAACCACAGTTTAATATTGAAAATGTTTATACGGATATTCCAAAAGTTTTAAAAGGATATTACAAAGAAGTTGCTGGTAAAAAGACAGAAAATCTGGAACGGAGTAAATCTAGAAATATCCGTGCTGGTAATGTTTGGATTGATATCCAGCAAGTGTTTCATCTGCTTTACGAGAATGTAAATGGATGTTTTGCACAGAAGCCGTTAAAAGCAATTGAAAGAGTTATTGAAGTATCGAGCAGCAAAGGGGATTTAGTTATTGATTTTTTTGCTCACTCTGGAACAACACTTATTGCAAGTGAGATTTTAGATAGAAATTGTTTTACTATTGATATCGATCCAATATATTGTGAGATATCAATTAGACGATTAGAGAATTTTAGAAAGAGTGGAAAGCGTGGTTGGCAGAATTCAAATCCGTTTGAGTATGAAATTAAAAAAGATATAAAATTGAAAAAGTATTTGTTTGATAAATATGAAATCCAATTTGATAAAAGTAAATAATTTGGACAAAGGCTTCAATTAATGTATTCAATTAAAAATAAAAATGTATAAAACTAACTACATTCAGACTGTAAAATATTTAAAAGAAGAAATTCTAAAAAGTCGCTATTATATTGCAAAAGTAGCAAATAGAGAATTATTACTTTTATATTTTAAAGTTGGGTTTATCATATCGGAACGTGTATCCAAAGAGAAATGGGGTAATAAAACAATTGAAGTTTTATCTGCAGATTTACAAAATGAATTAAGGGGTTTAAGAGGATTTTCTACATCAAACTTAAAGAATATGCGACATTTTTATGAAGAATGGAAACCAGTACTTAATACAACAAAGTCCAGTAATGAAATTGGACAGTTACTGACTGACCAATTTGGAGAATCTTTTGCAAATATTGGATTTACGGCGCATATTGAAATAATATCGAAGACTAAATCAATTGATGCTAGACTGTTCTATATTACAAAAACATCACAAGAATTTTGGTCGGTTAGAACACTAAAGCATCATTTAAAAAACAAATTTTTTGAACAACAAGGTCAATTGCCAAATAATTTTAGCAAAACAATAAAAGCACCAATCAATAAAGAAAAAGCATTAAAAACTTTTAAAGACCATTATTTATTAGATTTTATCAAAATTTCTGATGAAGAAGCTGATAACGAAAAATTATTAGAAAGTAAAATTGTAAATAATATTAAAAAATTTATAATGTCGTTAGGTGCTGATTTTGCTTTTTTGGGTAACCAGTATAGGCTTATAGTTGATGATGAAGAATACTTTATCGATTTACTATTTTTTAATCGTAGTTTAAAAGCATTAGTAGCATTTGAACTTAAAACAGGAAAATTTAAACCTGAGTATTTGGGAAAAATGAATTTTTACCTTTCTGCACTTGACGAATATGTAAAGCAAAAAGATGAAAATCCTTCAATAGGTATAATTCTATGCAAAGAAAAGAAAAATAAAATAGTTGAATTTGCTTTTCGAGATTTCAATAAAGCAATGGAGGTAGCAACTTACAATACTGGTAATAAATTACCACCAAAGTATAAAAATATTTTGCCTGATGCGGATACATTAAAAAAAATGATGGATCTAAATGATGAAAACTAAAAATAAAAGGTAATTAAATGACAATTATTGATGGAAAACAAGTAGCCTCTGATATTAGAGCAGAGTTAAAATTAAAAGTAGATAAGTTAAAAGAAGAGGGGAAAAGTGTACCGGGTTTAGTTGCAATACTTGTTGGTGAAGACCCTGCTTCAAAAGTTTATGTGGGTATGAAACAAAAAGCATGTGATGAAGTTGGTCTTTATTCAAAATTGGATAGATTAGATGAAGGAACAACTGAATCAGAATTGCTTCAATTAATTGAGCAATATAATAATGATGAAAAAATTAATGGCATATTAGTTCAGTTGCCACTTCCAAAACATATAAATGAAGATGCAATAATTGAAGCAATAAATCCGGAAAAAGATGTGGATGGTTTTCATCCTATAAATGTTGGTAATATGATGATAGGGAAGGAAACCCTCTATCCATGCACACCTCACGGAGTTGTTGAATTATTGAAACGATATAACATTGAAACCAAAGGGAAACATGTTGTTGTGGTTGGACGAAGTAATATTGTGGGAAAACCAGTTGCTAATATGCTGCTTCAGAAAAAAGAGGGTGCAAATGCTGTTGTTACTGTTGTTCATTCTGCTGCAAAAGATTTATCACTCTTTACAAAGCAAGCCGATATTTTAATTGCTGCTATTGGAGTTCCGGAGTTTATTAAATCTGACATGGTAAAAGATGGCGTTGTAATTATTGATGTGGGTGTAAACAGAGTGGAAGATGCATCAAGAAAAAGTGGATATAAATTAGTTGGTGATGTTGATTTTGCCAAAGTATCTGAGAAAGCATCTTTCATTACTCCGGTACCAGGTGGTGTTGGTCCGATGACTATTGCTATGCTGCTGCAAAATACATATTTGGCATACTTGAAAATTAAAATGGGACAATATGAATTTTAGTGGGTAAATAGATTATAACCTAAAATGATTTTTTATAAAACCGCATATATGGGTTGGCTTTAAATTTCTATTAGCGTGTCGCTGCGATGCAGCTATTTTACGATTATCTGCTGCGGCGGATATATTGTAGTGTTCTATCGGAGTTCCCATAATCTTTAAATCTTGAATAATTACTTTTATATAGTTAGATTTTAACATTCTGAAAATTAAAAAAAATAAATGCTCCCAAATTTAAATAACTTACCGGTCTATGACACCACTGGTGTTAACGAACGAATTGCTCGTTTTTGTTCACGCAGCATTAAAACATCATCCAAAATTGAAGGTATGAAACTTGCTCTTAGTATGATTGACCTAACAACGCTGGAGGGAAAAGATACAAGAGGTAAGGTAGAGCAACTCTGCTACAAAGCTATGCACCCTCACGATTCTTTAAAAAATATTCCAACTGTTGCTGCAATTTGTGTCTATCCATCCTATGTTGGTGTTGCAAAAAAAGCACTTGAAGGGAGCAATATTCAAGTTGCCTCTGTAGCTACGGCATTTCCGAGTGGTCAGTCAACTTTAAAAGTTAAGTTGTTCGATACAAAGTTTGCAGTTGAGCAAGGTGCAGATGAAATTGACATGGTGATTTCGCGAGGTGAATTTCTTGCCGGTAATTACCAATTTGTATTTGATGAAATTGCTGCAATTAAAGAAGCATGCGGTAATGCTCACTTAAAAGTAATTCTTGAAACCGGTGAGTTAGACACGTTGGATAATATTAGAAAAGCGAGCGAAATTGCAATCTATGCAGGGGCTGATTTCATTAAGACTTCAACGGGGAAAATTCAACCAGCAGCTACTTTGCAGGTTACTTATGTAATGTTAGATGCCATCAAAGATTATTACTTAAAAACTGGTAAAATGATTGGGATGAAACCTGCCGGTGGTATTTCAACTTCAAAAATTTCTTTACAATATTTAGTAATGCTTAACGAAGTACTTGGTGAAAAATGGATGAATAAAAAATATTTCAGGTTTGGAGCCAGCAGTTTATTGAATGATATTTTAATGCAGTTGGTTAAATCGGAAACAGGTATGTATCAATCACCATATTATTTTTCAAAAGATTAATTATGAATAAAATCAAAAATAAAAATATTTTTAAAGCTTCATGGACTTATGATAAAGCTCCCGAAAGTACTGACCACGTACAAATCAAAAAAAAGTATGACTTGTACATTGATGGGCAGTTTACGAAACCAATTAATGGAAAATATTTTAACACCATCAACCCATCAAATAATAAAAAAATTGCAAGTGTTGCAGTAGCTGCATTGGAAGATGTTGATATAGCAGTTAAGGCAGCGCGTAAGGCTCTTAAAGGTTGGCAGAACTTATCTGGGAAAGAACGCGGCAAGTACATCTTTAGAATTGCACGTTTAATTCAGGAACGTGCACGAGAGTTTGCAGTAATTGAAAGTTTAGATGGCGGTAAGCCTATTAGAGAATCGAGAGATATCGATATCCCATTGGCTGCAAATCATTTTTTCTATTACGCAGGCTGGGCTGATAAATTAGAATATGCTTTCCCAAATAGAGACCCAAAACCTCTTGGAGTTGTTGGGCAAATAATCCCTTGGAACTTTCCACTATTAATGGCTGCCTGGAAGCTTGCCCCAGCATTGGCAACTGGAAACACTGTTGTGTTAAAGCCGGCTGAAACAACACCTTTAACGGCGTTAAAACTTGCAGAGATAATTCACGATAGTGGTTTACCAAAAGGAGTAGTAAATATAATTACTGGGGCTGGTGAAACCGGAGCTAATATTGTGAATCATCCTGATATTAATAAAATTGCATTTACAGGGTCAACAGGCGTTGGTAAATATATTGCCAAAGCAATTGCCGGTACAGATAAAAAACTAACATTAGAATTAGGTGGAAAAGGGGCAAACATTATATTTGAAGATGCAGCAATAGACCAAGCTGTTGAAGGTATTGTGAACGCTATATTTTTCAATCAAGGTCATGTTTGCTGTGCTGGCTCACGGCTGTTTGTACAGGAATCGGTTGCTGATTTGGTGATACAAAAATTAAAAGATAGAATGGAAACTTTAATAGTTGGCGATCCATTAGATAAAAATACAGATGTTGGTGCTATAAATTCTAAAAAGCAGTTGAAGACAATTGAAAAATATATAAAGATTGGAATAAATGAAGGTGGTGAAATTTATCAATCCAAATGCTCTTTACCTAAAGATGGCAATTGGTGTGCACCAACATTGTTTTTAAATGTATCGCAATCGCATAAAATTGTTCAAGAAGAAATATTTGGACCAGTATTGGCAATTCAAACATTTAGAACTATAAGCGAAGTAATTGAAAAAGCAAATAATACACCTTATGGATTATCGGCAGGCGTTTGGACTAATAATGGTGCAAAGATATTTCATTTAACACAAAAATTAGAAGCAGGTATAGTTTGGGCAAATACTTTCAACAAGTTTGATGCAACATCACCATTTGGTGGCTATAAAGAGAGTGGCTTTGGCAGAGAAGGTGGATTGCACGGTTTAAAACCATACGTGAAATATGAGTAATTATTTTTAATTAAAGATTATGAAAAAATTATGAGCAGATTAGATATTAATAAAACATACAAATTATATATTGGTGGAAAATTTCCCCGAACAGAATCTGGAAGGTATTATGCTGTTAATAACAGTAAAGGTAACTTGATTGCAAATATGTGTCTGGCTTCACGAAAAGATTTTAGGAATGCTGTTGTTGCTGCACGCAAAGCACAGACCACATGGGCAAATACAACGGCTCTAATTAAAGGACAGATTTTATACAGAATAGCAGAGATGCTTGAGGGAAGAAAAGAACAATTTATTGCAGAACTAATTATGCAAGGGGAAACAGCAAAAGCTGCACGGACAGAAGTGGATGCATCTATTGATAGATTGGTCTATTACGCAGGGTGGAGTGATAAATATCAACAATTATTTAGTGCTGTTAATCCTGTATCAAGTTCTCACTTTAATTTTTCTTGTGTAGAACCTGTAGGTGTTGTTTCTATAATTGCATCCGAAAATAAAAGTTTATTAGGTTTGATATCAGTAATTGCTCCTGCAATTGTGAGTGGAAATACTGTGATTGTTTTAGCATCTGAAAGCAAACCATTAGCTGCAATTTCTCTATCCGAAGTGATAAATTCTTCAGATGTTCCGGGTGGAGTTGTAAATATTTTAACTGGCAAAAAAGATGAATTGTATAGCCACATGGCTTCTCATATGGATGTTAACTCAATCATCTATTGCGGAAGTGATACGAACACAATTAAATCAATCAGTGAATTAGCAAGCAATAACATTAAACGAACCATCTTTTACAAAAAAGATGATTGGGCTAATAAGCTTTACGAATCGCCATATTTAATTGAAAAAACATTGGAAGTGAAAACAACTTGGCATCCTACGGATATATGATTTTGGCTTTTAGAGAAGCGTTATCTATGATAGGCGAAATATTTCGTGATATATTTAATATTTTACAACATATAGTCCTGATATATACAATGGGTGTATTGGGACGTTATGCATAAGGCAAAAAAACAAAATCTGCAAATGAGAAAAAAATGACTGAAAAAGAAAAGTTAAAATATGCGCTTGAAGAATTAAATAGAACAAGTAGGTTTATTGATAATTTTTCTTGGATGTTATCTTCTATTTTACTTACTGGAACAGTTTTTATATTTAGTGCCAGGTCGTAAAGTCTCCAATCAAGATATTCTCCTATAATTTAGGGAAAGCCCAAAATACGACACGATGTATTGAGATGGTTTTTCTAAAAAATGTCCTTAATTCTCAAAAATTAAAAACAGTT
>JAKIUC010000096.1 GCA_021647785.1 Melioribacteraceae bacterium | reverse complement strand
TATGAAAGATGGAATGGTGTTGATTGGATAAATGGCTCGCGATATACTTATACCTATAACTCCAACGGAAACATGACTTCTTATTTAAATGAAGACTGGAATGGTGCTAATTGGGTGAATGATTCGCGAGGGACAATTATTTATGATTCCAACGGAAATGAGACTTCGTATTTATATGAGAGTTGGGATGGTGCTAATTGGGTGAGTGATAAGCGAAATTCATATACCTATGATTCTAACGAAAATATGACTTTGTTTTTAAAAGAAAGATGGAATGGTGCTAATTTGGTAAATCAGAGGCGAAATACCTACACCTATGATTCTAACGGAAATATGACTTCGGATATAGATGAAAGCTGGGTTGGTGGTAATTGGAGAAATTTTTTAAAAACAACAATTACCTATGATACCAACGGAAATATGACTTCAAAAACATCTGATATCTCCTTTGATGGAACTAATTGGGTGAATAATTTGAGAAGGACATTCACCTATGATTCCAACGAAAATATGACTTTGGAGTTAATTGATAAATGGGATGGTGCTAATTGGGTGAATAATAAGCGATATGTTTACACCTATGATTCCAACGAAAATATGACTTCGCGGATAATTGAAAGATGGGATGGTGCTAATTGGGCGAGTGATAGGCGAAACACATATACCTATGATTCCAACGGAAATATGACTTCGGGGATAATTGAAATATGGGATGGTACTAATTGGGTGAATGGCACTTATAATAGTTACTTTAATTTTACAGATGCATTAGGGAATTATTATTCCTTCCTTGGTTTTAAAATAGAGATATACTACAAAACAATAACTAATGTGGAAGAAGATAATATTGGTTTTGCTTATACGTTGCAACAAAACTATCCAAACCCATTTAATCCAAGTACAACAATAAGTTATTCATTACCACAAAGTGGGTTTGTTCAACTAAAAGTATATGATATGTTGGGACGTGAAGTTGCAGATTTAGTTAGCGAAGAACAATCAATGGGTAATTATAAAATAGAATTTAATGCTTCAAATCAAACAAGTGGTGTTTATTTTTATAGATTACGAAGTGGAAGTTTTACTGAGACAAAAAAGTTAATTTTATTGAGGTAATTACAAATATTAAAGCAGTTGTGTCACCGTTAGGCTTACGTTCAAGTAAGTATTTTATTAATCAATTAGGAGTAAGATATGAAAAAGATAATCGTAGCTTTATTTGCAATTGCTATTATTCTTACTATTTTTTTAATTGCAAACAGTAATAATCAAATTCCGAATGGATGGTTTCCTGCTGGAAGTAATCCTTCTGAATATGAAATGGGTATTGATAACTCAACTTTTCAAAACGGTCAATCGTGCGTATATATAAAATCAAAAAATCCAAAAGAAAATGAATTTGGTACTTTGATGCAGATGATTGGTGCTGAAAATTACTTAGGTGAAAGATTAAAGTTATCTGGATATATAAAAAGTGAAGATGTTAAAGGATGGAGTGGATTTTGGATGAGAATAGATGGATATAATAATCAGCAATTAGGCTTTGATAATATGCGAGGTAGGGCAATTAAAGGAACAACAGAATGGAAGAAATATGAAATTGTATTAGATATTCCATTAAATAGCAAATCAATCAATTATGGTCTATTATTAGGTGGAGAAGGAAAAGTCTGGTTTGATAATTTCCAATTGGAAAAAGTTGATAATAGTGTTTCAGTAACAAATCTAAAGAAAGTAAAAGAACTACCTAATAAACCAATGAATTTGGATTTCGAAGAGTAGAGAGTAGTAAGCCTAACGAATAAGGTCAGATTGTGCAAGTATTTTTTACGAGCCATAATCTTAACGAAACATATCAACCCGACCACTTCGGAGACGGGCAAGTTGCTTGGACGGTCTGGCATTTTTTTTGTTTTGGGTTTTGTCTAAAATGTTAGTTTGCTTTTAAACTCAGATTATTAATTTAATTATATTATTTTATGATGAACAAAAAATTAGCTGCACTCGATATTGGAACAAACTCGTTCCACCTCATTGTTGTCTCCGTTTCACACTCCGGAAGTTTTGAAATTATTGAGAGAGAAAAAGAAGTAATCCGTTTAAGCGAAGGGAATATTGGTGATATTAAATTTATCACACCAAATTCAACAGAGAGAGCTATTGCTGCAATAAACAAATTTAATAAAATTGCAGAATCGTACGGTGCCACTCTAAGAGCTGTTGCAACTTCTGCAGTGCGCGAATCGTTAAATAAAAATGAATTTCTTAAATCAGTTTATGAGAGAACTGGAGTAAAGGTTGAAGTAATAAGTGGGCTTGAAGAGGCACGTTTAATCTATCTTGGAATTCTAAAAGCAGTTCCAGTTTTTGATGTTGAATCATTATCAATAGATATTGGCGGCGGAAGTACTGAATTTATTGTTGGAAAAAAAGGGAAGATAGAATATTCAAATAGCCTAAAACTAGGTGCTGTAAGGTTATCCCAAATGTTTTTCCCGAATTTTGTTTTAACTGCTCAGAAAATTGAAGAAGCTCGGAAATGGGTTGAAGGCATTATTGCTCCAGTTATATCAAAGATTAAAAATAGAAATATAGAATCTGTTGTTGGGTCCTCCGGAACAATACTTAACATTGGTATGATGATTAGAGCCTTACGAAATGAGGGAAAAGGGGAGAACCTAATTCTAAATAATTTTGAATTCAGTGCAGATGAGTTTCAAGAAATTGAAGCAATGGTTCTTAATAAAAAAACTCTGGAAGAGAGAAAAAACATAACAGGGCTTGAAGATAAACGGGTTGATATAATTCCCGCTGGAGTGATTATTTTATCAACAATTTTCAAAAAGTTGGATATTAAAAAATTGATAATTTCTGACTATGCTTTAAAAGAAGGAATTATTCTTGACTTGGTGGATAAACAAATTGTGGCTAAGTTCTAATTAACACAGCAAATAATGTCGTACCGATGGCACTTTTACATCAATCTTGTTTTGATATTACCATAATATCACTCCTCTGGAGTTCTTAGTATCGTAGATACGAAATTATGGTAAATAAAAATCTAAGCAAAAAACAAGTGCCGTAGGCACTATATTACACTGTTGTAATATTGCTGTCATAATTTGAACTCAGCCCAAATTGTGAAGTATTAAGTCCAATTACTACAAATAACACTCCGATAGAAAGGAGAATGATATACACATTTTGTCAATGATGAAGTACATTTTTTTTAGCAGGAATAATTCTTTTTTCAATTTCATGTCCAATCTTGTGCTTCATTACTCGTAGGTTATATTCAGATTGTAGATTAAGCCAAAACTGAGCTTCAATTCCAAAATAGCGTTCAAATCTAAGAGCTGTGTCAGCGGTTACACTTCTCTTTCCGTTTACAATTTCGCTTATTCTATTTGGTGGTACAAAAAGCTCCCGTGACAGTTGATTTATACTTATATTCATCGGTTTCATAAAATCTTCACGCAATATTTCACCGAGTGTAATCGGGTCAAGATAATCTTTTTTACTCATTTTCTATCCTTAATGATAATCGACGATTTCTACGTTGAATGCATTGGCATCATTCCATTTGAAGCAGACTCGCCATTGTTTAGTACTTCTGATTGCATATTGCTCTTTTCTTTTTCCTTTAAGAGAGTGAAACATGTTACCCGGATTCAACATTAAAGCATTTAAACTTGGTGCTGCATTTAATACCATCAATCGCCTCCGTGCTTGTCTTTCGAAAGACTGGAAACGACGTACACGTCTGTCATTAAAGAGTTTCTCAGTATCCCGACAATTAAAAGATTTAATCATACGTTAAATATAATATGTATGCCGTAATATGTAAAGCGTAAAATCATTTATTTCTTTATGAAACATACTGGTTGGTAATACAGTATGTTATAAAATTCTATTCTTTATTAAAAAAGGTATTACTTCATTTTTCCAAAATTGTCCCCAATTTCTAATCATATTATGTCCTCCATTTAAACTAATTATTTCTCCAAATAAAGCTGCATCATTTAATATTTCAGACTCCGAATATGGAACTAATTTATCATCCTTTGCGTGTATAAAAAGAATTGGTTTTTCATATTTTGAAACAACGGAAAGGTTATCAAAAGTATCTTTAACTAAAAATTTTGGTAAAAAATATTGTGATGCAAAAATTCCGACATCTGTAAATGTTGATATAAGAATCATTGCTGCGGAGGGACGCTCTTTTGCCAATGCACAAATTGCTCCACCACCAATTGATTGCCCTAAAAGAATAATTTTGTTTTTATCAATTTCCGGTTTTGAAATTATTAAATCGTAACTTTTAATAAAAACATTTGTGATATCTTCTTGATTTGGATTACCTTCCGAGCGTCCGTAACCAGGGTATTCCACCAATAAAATTCCAATTCCAATTTCTCTTAACTTTGGAACAATCTTCACCCAGCGGTCAATAATATCTCCGTTACCGTGTGCTATTATCATCAAAGGATGTGCGGTGTCAGAATCTAAATTGAATGGTGGTAAATACCAAGTTTCTGTTATTCCAAATTCGTTTTCAATCCATATTTTTGAACTATCTGGAATTTGTTCAGAAACTCCATGAGGAATTTGTACATAGTAGGTAGGGAATAAAAGATTTCTCTGCATTATAAAAAAGAAAAGAGAATATGCAATGTAGAGAGTAGCAATTGTGCCTAAAAATTTAATTGATTTTTTAGAAAACTGATACATTCAACCTCAATGTGAAAGATTTTAGATTTATTTAATTAAGAATTCATAATTATTTTCCACAAGCTTCACTTAAAGATTTTACTAATTCTACAGTGCTATTTATTCCATCATTTTGAAGTGAATTAACTATAGCACTTCCAATAATAAAGCCATCAGCAAAAGGGGAGAGCTGCTTAATGTTTTCTGGTTTAGAAATTCCAAACCCTATTAACATTTTATTTTTGTTAACTGTCTGATAAGTGCTTTTTAGATTTTCAATTATTGTGTTGTCAAATCCATCTCTAACGCCAGTAGTGCCAGTTACAGAAACACAATAGAGAAACCCATTCGATTTATTATCAAGTTTTAATATTCGTTCTTTACTGCTTGTTGGTGTAGTTAAAAGAATTTTATCCAAACACTCTGAGAAGGGTGAAAAGAAATCATCAAATTCTTCGAGCGGAACGTCTGGGATTATTAATCCATCAACACCAGCATTTATAGCATCTTGCTCAAATTGTTCTCTCCCATATTTTTGTAGAGTGTTAGCATACCCCATTAAAATAAGGGGTATATCATTTTTCAATTTTATTTTTTCAGCAAATTGAAAAGTCTGTTTTTGTGTTATTCCATTTTTTAATGCAGTTTGAGATGATTGCTGAATTACACCGCCATCGGCAAGCGGATCACTGAAAGGCATACCAAGCTCAATGATATCAGCACCAGCATCAATTATTCTATTTGTATTATCAACAAAACTCTCTATTGTTGGGAATCCGGAAGTAAGGAATATTGATAATGCTTTTCTTCCATTATTGTTAATATCTTCAATCCTATCTCTAATCTTACTCATATTCTTAATCTTAACTCTTGGGTGATTTAAATTATTATTTACGTGCTTTTCCTGATATTTGCTCTATACTAATTTTAAATACTAATGTCTTAATTGAAGAATCCTTAATGTAGGAAAGACCTTTTTCTAAAAACTCAGGAGAGTATTTATGCAAGAGTCCTTCAAGTCCAACTTGTTTCTCATCACCAAATACTTCTTCAACAATACCAGAGATAATTACACTTTCATACTTTGTGCTAAACTTATTAGGTAGTATTTCCGTATCTCTAACTACACAAAACGATACTGCTTTGTTATGTTTAAAATGTCCAAGTTTTTTCCCTTCAACTGCACAGTGGAAATAGATAGAATTATCAACTACGCAATAGCTTAGTGGTATTCCGTATGGCTCTCCATTTTCGGAAGTAGTGGACAAAACACCATATTCCCCTTTGTTTAAGAGGGTTATAGCTTCTTCGTTAGTAATTGCTCTATCTTTTCTTCGTAGTTCATTCATATTATATATTTAAAAAATATCTAGAATTTAATTTGTTCCATCAATGTATTCAAATCTTTATCTCCACGTCCGCTAAGGTTAACAACAACAATTTCATCACTTTTTGTTTTTGGCATTAAGTATTCTAAATAAGCAAGTGCGTGGGATGTTTCAAGTGCAGGTAAAATTCCTTCCAATTGTGAAAGTTTAACAGCAGCTTGTAGTGCTTCATCATCAGTAACAGAGGAATAACGAACTCTCTTTAAATCATTTAAGTAACTGTGTTCAGGACCAACGCCTGGATAATCGAGACCAGCAGAGATAGAATGTACTTCAGAAATTTGTCCTTCATCGTCATGCAGCAAATATGTGTTCATTCCCTGAAACACACCTGGTGAACCTTTTGTGAGAGTAGCACAATGTTTGTCGGTATCAACACCATAGCCAGCAGCTTCAACTCCAATTAGGTTTACTTCATCAATATCAATAAAGGGATAAAACATACCTATTGCATTAGAACCCCCGCCAACACAAGCCACAATGTAATTCGGATTACGTCCTTCAACATCTTTGATTTGCCTTTTTGTCTCATCCCCAATAATAGCTTGAAAATCTCGAACTATCATCGGATAGGGATGTGGTCCAACAACGGAGCCGATTATATAATAAGTATCATTCACATTTGTAACCCAATCGCGGATAGCTTCGTTTGTTGCATCTTTAAGAGTTTTGCTTCCGGAAGTAACCGGAATAACTTCTGCACCCATCATCTTCATTCTAAAAACATTCATCTCTTGACGTTTAACATCTACCTCGCCCATATATACCGTGCATTGTAATCCGAACTTAGCACAAACAGTAGCAGTTGCAACACCATGCTGACCTGCACCAGTCTCAGCAATAATGCGGTTTTTACCGAGTCGTTTTGCTAATAATATCTGTCCCAAAGTATTGTTTAATTTGTGTGCACCAGTGTGGTTAAGGTCTTCACGTTTTAGATATATTTTTGCTTTACCAAAATGTTCAGTTAATCTTTTTACAAAAGTTAATGGTGTCTCTCTTCCATTGTAATTTTTTTGTAAGTCATTAAGTTCATTTATAAAATTAATATCTGACTTAGCAATGTTATATGTCGCTTCAAGTTGATAGAGTGCGGACATAAGTGTCTCTGGCACAAAGCGTCCACCGTACTCTCCAAATTTCCCATTCTCATTTGGTGCAGAATATTTATTCTCTTTTTCTGTCATATTCTTCTTGTTTAATTTGATTTACAATTTTTAATACTTCAATTATCTTATTTGAATCTTTAATTCCTGGAGTTACTTCTACAGATGATGACAAATCAATTCCGTAAGGATTTATCTTCTCATGAATATCATTTATGTTATTGGGTGAAACACCACCAGCAATAATTACTTCATTACGAATTCTCTTTGGAATAAGCTCCCAGTTAAATGAATTACCAGTTCCTCCATATTGTTCACTATCTTTAACATCCAAGAGTATTGTGCAATCTTTATAAGAATCAATGAGTGAAAAATTGAATGACTCATTAACGCCAAAACTTTTAATTACTGGATGAGAAATCTGCGAGATATATTCTACTGTTTCATCACCATGTAATTGTACACCAGACAGTCCAACATATTTTGCAATACTATTTACCTCATTAGCATCTTCATTTACGAATACTCCAATTTTATGCGTGAAGATAGGAAGTGAATTTGCAATTATCTTTGCATCATCTGAAGATATATGCCGTTTGCTTTTTGGATAGAATATAAAGCCGATAGCATCAACTCCATATTCTACGCATAGTTTAGCATCTTCTAATTTTGTTATTCCACAGATTTTAATTTTCATAATTTATGTAACATATTATATGTAACTATGTAACGTGTTATGTGTATTGAAAATATAATACTTAATTGTTGAAGTTGAGCTTCTAAATATTATAAACTAACTTCTTTTTCACAAAACTCTTTCATTTCTTTTAATGAGTTACCAATATTATCAGCTCTCATAAAGTGTTCGCCAACCAATACTGCATCGGTATTTATCGTTTTTAGATAGTCTATATTCTCTTTACTATTTATCCCGGATTCAGATACAAGTATAATGTTATCCGGCAATTTATTTGATATTATTTCTGTTGTTCTAATATCAGTTTTAAAATTTGATAAATCTCGGTTATTTATTCCAATAATTTTATTCAACGAAAAATCTATTTTGCTTATCTCTTTTTCATTGTGCATTTCAAGTAAAACAGATATTCGCAACTCATAAGCAGCCTTACTCAATTCAAAAATCTGATTAGCAGAGAGTATCTCAGCTATTAAAAGTATTGCATCGGCTCCGTTTGCTTTTGCTTCGTAAACTTGGTATTCATCAATTATAAAATCTTTACGCAATAGAGGAACTGCTTTCTCGTTTGCAATATCATTCAAATAAGAAATATTTCCTTTGAAGAATTGTTTATCGGTTAAAACAGAAATAGCATCTGCACCATTATTCAAATATATATCAGCAATTGTGCGATGATTGAAGTCCTCTCTAATAATTCCCTTTGAGGGCGAGGCTTTTTTTACTTCTGCAATTATTGAAATTCTATCTGGTTTAGAAAGAGCATCACTAAAACTTAAACAAGTGCTATTAAAGAATTCAAAGTCAGAAAACCGTGAAATAGTAAAATCACGTTTTAATATTTTCACTTCTTCCTTTTTTACTTCAACAATTTCTGTAAGAATATCGCTCATAGTTCTTTACCATATTCAATTAGTTGTTTTAATTTCTTAAGTGCTTTGCCAGAGAGTATAGAATCCTCTGCTGCGTTTTGAGCTTCACGCAAAGTAGTATAATTCCCTGTAGTATAAAGGGCTAAAGCAGCATTTGCTGCAACAACATTAAAATGAATTGACCTCGCATTAGTTGTAAATATATCATAAATTATTTGTGCATTATCACTTGGTGTACCGCCGGAGATGTCAGATAAATCTATTGTATCATATCCAAAAGTGTTTGCATCAATTTCTTTAATATTAATTTCAGAATTGTTAAGTTCAATTATTTCTGTTTTATGCGTAAGTGTTATTTCATCATATTGATTATTAGTGCAGACGAAGGCAACTCTCTCCATCCCCAATAATTTAGAAGCTTCTGCCATTTTAAGAGCAATACTTTTATTAAACGTTCCAATCATTTGTTTAACAGTATTTGCTGGGTTTGTGAGTGGACCAAGTACATTAAAAATTGTTTTAAATCCAAGTTCTAATCTTACTGGTGCAACATTCTTCATTGCCGGATGGTATATTGGTGCAAAAAGAAAAGCAATTCCAATCTCCTCTAAAGCTCTTTTTGATTGCTCTGGAGTTAAATCAATTGTAACTCCAAGTTCTGTAAGTACATCAGAGCTGCCGCTTTTACTGGTGATTGAACGATTGCCATGTTTTGCAACTTTAACTCCTGCACCGGCAACAACAAATGCCGTAGCAGTAGAAATATTGAATGAACCAGAATTATCACCGCCTGTGCCGCAGACATCAATTGTATTTGAAGTATTGGCTTTTATTTTAATTCCGTTATTTCTCATTGCTGCTGCAAAGCCAGCAATTTCATTTGGTGTTTCACCTTTCATTTTTAATGCTGTTAATAGGGCTGCAATTTGAGAATTATTTATCTCTCCATTCATCAGTAAATCCGCTGCCTTTGTAGCTTCTTCGAATGATAGGTCAATATTATCAAGCAGTTTATCAAGTATCTCTTTTATCATTGTGCCAACCAATTATTAATTATTATTTCACCTTCGGGTGTTAAAATAGATTCCGGATGAAATTGAATTCCTTCAATCGGGAAAGTGTTATGTTTAATTCCCATTATAATTCCATCCTCCGTTTGCGAGGTAATTTCCAATTCATCAGGTATTGAGTTGCTTTCAATTATTAATGAATGGTATCTCCCTGCATCAAAATTAGGATTAACATTTTTATAAATTCCTTCGTTACTATGCTGCACCGAAGATGATTTGCCGTGCATTAAATCTACAGCATTAATAACTTTTGCACCAAAAACCTCACCTATTGCCTGATGCCCAAGGCACACGCCAAGTAGGGGAGTATCGTGCCCAATAGTTTTTATAATATCAATTGAAATTCCAGAGTCTTTTGGTACACCTGGTCCAGGCGATATTACTATTTTATCAGGTTTGATTTCTCTAATTTCATCCAATGTAATTTTATCATTTCGTTTTACAATAATATTTTGTGTGAATTTACCAATTAATTGAACAAGATTAAAAGTGAACGAATCATAATTATCAATTACTAATATTTTTAGATTCTGCAATTTATCTGTTTGGTTCATCTAT
>JAKIUC010000095.1 GCA_021647785.1 Melioribacteraceae bacterium | reverse complement strand
AATTAAAAATTCAATTCCATGATCTTTTGGTGTTATAGGATATTCCTCCGAGGCACCTATTAACTTAACGTCAGTTGCGTCAAGCTCATAACCACCAACAGCTCTTGATTCCTCCTTTACTATTCCAGTAACTTCATAAGAAGCTTCCTGATGAAGTTGTTCAGCTATTTCAAAAACTTCTGGAGTTACGTTTCCTTTAAAAAAAATACATTTCAAGTATCCAGTTCCATCTCGCAATATTAAAAATTTAACTTTTCCACTAGCTCTTTTATTGTAGAGCCAACCTTTTAATGTAACTTCTTTGCCAGCATGTTTTGCTAAGTCTTTAATGTAAATTTCTGGTTTCATAATATCTTTGTCTTTTAATTTAAAAATAAGTAATTGTGAAATATAAAGAATGGGTCTTCTAATTACAAAATTAGGTGATATTTAGATGAAAATTATTAAGAATCTGTATGCCCTGCTCTCCAGATTTTTCTGGTAAAAATTGAACTCCATAGAAATTATCTTTTTGTATTGCAGCAGAGAATGGATTTTCATCGTTTGCTATTGCAATTGTAGAATCACTAATATCTATGTGATAATTGTTAGTAAAATAGAACTCTGTGCCTTTCTCAATATTTGAAAACAATCTATTCTTTTTTATAATTTCAATTTCTTTCATACCTGGAATTCTAAGAACCACTTCATTCATTGAATCGTTAACTATATCCGAATTAATAAGTCCCAAACAAGAAATTCCATCGTTAGATCTATTGCATAATAAATCCATACCAAGTGAAATTCCAAGTGTTGGTTTTTTAAGAATGCGTAATAAACTGAATAGATTAAAGAGATGAATACGCTTTACAGCCTTTGATAGATTGGATGCATCACTTATAATAATCTTATCACAATGAATTATATCCTTTTCATTTCTTGTTTTTAAATAATCGATATTAAGTGATGTGAGAATTTCTGTTAGTTCACTTGTATCATTTATGCCGTAATCAATAATTCCAATCATATAAAATAAATTTTAATTTAGTCATCAAAAGATAAAACAATAATTGGAATAGTTAATTTATTTTTTTTGCGAAAATGAATTTTCTAATTGATTATCTTTGTAATTTCTAAACTATTAAAGTAAAACGATGAAAATAGTTATACTGCTATTGATACTTTCTACAATCTCTATCTTCCCTCAAAACAAAATAAATCCGAAAAAACTTTTTTCTGATTATGCTCTTAAATCTAGCAGAGCGGAATTTAAATTTGAACTTGATGCTCGAATAGAAAAAATATTTCTCTTAAAACTAAATAGTAGTACTGAAAAAATATGGTCATCACTTTTAAGAGAAGTTGGATTACAATTATATAAAACAGATGATATCTATAGAGTAATAAAATTAGCTTCAGAATATGCTCCAAGAGGAAGTGTAAAATTCCAAAGAGCAGTTGCTGAAGCTATAATCACTCTATACCCAACCGAATTTAAAGAAACGGTTGATTCACTTTATAGAACTACTTCTGACCCAACACTCTATTCTTATTTAGTCAACTATTATTCAAATTATAATTCATTTAACAAAACGGAATATATTTCAGAAATAAAAAATCGTTTCCCAAATTGGAATAATATTCCGCAATTAAATTATTTAGTCTATTATTTAGAGAATGAATCTATAACAACTCCCTCTTTGAAAGATATCCTATCTAACAAATTCATTGAAGGAAAAACAATTATTTACTCTTTCCACAGAAGGGATAGGAGCTATCCTGGTATTACAATTATAAAAAAACCAAATGGTGAGTTTGTCAAAGGTGATAACGATTCAATATTTTATGTAGAACAGTTAGCTTTATCTGTAACAAACCTACCAGGCTATTTAAGCCAGGGGAATACGCCTCAGGGCATTTTCTCTGTTGTAGGCTACTACAACTCCCCCACACCCTCAATTGGACCAACAGCCGCAGTACTTACACGCATTCCGTATGAAGTACCAACAAAGCTATGGTTCCACAAAACAGTAACTGGTAAGTGGAATAGAAAAGATTATGAGAATCTTCTTCCTGATAGCTGGAAAAATTTTCTGCCAATATACGAAGCTTACTATGCTGGACTAACTGGACGTAGAAAAATTGTAATGCACGGTTCGGTGGATGATTTAACTTTTTACGATACTCTATCTTATGCACCACTAACTCCATCAAAAGGATGTTTAACAACAACGGAAACTTGGTCTGATTCAACAGGATTAAACATAAAAAGCGACCAAGCAAAGCTGATGAATGCTTTCTTTTCTACTGGTCAGATTTATGGATTTTTAGTTGTAATTGATATTGATGATAAAAAGGAAGCTGTTACTATTAAGGAAATACTTCCTTTTATTGAAAGATTGTAAAAATATAATTTCAATCATAATGGAACCTACACTTAGCAATATGAATTTCATCATTTTTAACTTGATAAATCAATCTATGTTCACTATCAATTCGTCTTGACCAAAATCCTTTATACTTATGTTTTAGTGGTTCAGGCTTACCAATACCCTTAAATGGATTTCTTGAAATATCTTTGATAAGTGTATTAACTCTTAGCAATATCTTTTTATCGTTCTTTTGCCAATACAAATAGTCTTCCCAAGATTCATCAACAAATATTAGTTTCATTCTTCAATCAACTCTTTTTGAAACGATGAACCTTTTTTCAGTTTTTCAATTGCTGAATCTAATCTTGATTCATTAAGTTTGGATGACAGTTCATGATGGGTTGCATTCAATGAATTATACTCATCTAATGAAATTATAACAACTCCGTTATTATTTCCTCTATTAATAATTAAAGTTTCGTAATTTATTGTAACATCATCAAGATATCTTTTCATATCTTTTCTAAAATCTGAAATAGTTGTAGTTTGCATTTTTTTACTCCTTTTTGTACAAATTTATGTACATATTATTCAATATGCAAATTTTAATTCCAAATTCAGCAATAGAGAAAATAAGTAAAGAGACAAAACCCTCGACTATTGCATTAATTTAGGTATCCTAGTCATACTTGGAGTTAGAGATGATCCGGTATAGCAATACTAGTGATGAGATTTCACCTTTTCTTGAATAATAGGATCTATTTAGTGTTTGGTCGGTTATTCATAATCACAATAGAAACAAAAGACTTACAGCTATTAGAAGGAATGAATGTTCTATATTGTTTTATTTCTCCATTGCTAAATTGTTGATAATAACTTGTAATAACAATGAAACAATAGAACAATTTTATCTATTAGAGGGCTTTGCAAAACATAGAGATATAACTGAATAATAATTTCATTAAATTTTAAAATTATTTTAGACAATTATTTCTATTTTATTTCATTGTTTATCTTACCATATAACCTAATTTAGCCAATAAATGACTATAATTAGCCTTAAGTCTCTTACAAGACGCACTTATCCAATCAAGTAGCTTTATCAAGTAAATAATTAGCTCTAAAGATATTGTAGAGAACACAATTCATATCAAATATAAATCTATTTCTCTCTATTGTTTTCGCAACTGCCTTTTTATAGTTTAATCTCTCCTTTATAAAAGCAAATGGGTGTTCTACTGCAGAACGAACTTTCGACTTCTTTTTGTTTCTCTTTTTCTGTGATTTGGATAAACCTTTTCTTCTTGTTGCTTTATCTAGTATTCCATAGAAAACACCCTCTTCTCTATATTTTTGCTTATCTGACATATTACCATAAGCACTATCTCCAAAAATGGCTTTCTCATCTTTGCTCAATAATTTGTCCATATATTTTGAATCATGCGGCTTGGCTGAACTAAAATCTCGCTTCCTTATTATTTTACTTCCTTCGTCTGTTCCAATATGTCCTTTATATCCAAAATAGTATTTACCTCGTTTTTTTGTTGATTCTGCATCGCTATCTATTTGACTTGAGGGTGTTTCTTTTAATGCTTTTCGCTTTTCATCGCTTAATGGGCGAGTTGTTGAGTTGATTAGGGTCGCATCTACTATAGTGCCTCGTTTTACTAATAGATTCTTTGATTCTATGGAGTCTAATATTTTTTCAAATATTTTATCATTTACCTTGTGTTTTGCTAAACGGTCTCTAAATCGCCAGATAGATGTATAATCTGGTATGGTAGTGGCAAATGTAATTCCTATAAATTTCTGAAAAGAGAGTCTGTCATTTACTTGATCTTCTAACTCTGGGTCGGATAAGTTATATAAATACTGTAAAAACAACATTTTAATTTTTACCAATAAATCCTTTGGTGGTCTCCCACCTTTCTTTTTATCTGTATAGTCAACTACTTTTACTAATTCCAGCATATCTTCCCAGTTTACTATGGAATTTATCTTTTCTAATTTTATAGATATACGACTTGGTTTTCTTTGTTCTGAAACTATCATATCGGCAAAGGCTAATTGACTCATATTACTTATCCCTTATTTGTTTATATACAAATATACTTAAATAATATTATATTATCCAATATTAAGACATTAGGTTTTGCAAAGGATTCTAATAGTGTTGATGAATTTAATATAATGAGTCCAAATTCATTTAAGGCTCAATCGTCTGGTAAGGAAATACAATATAATTCAGCCTATAGTTTAAGTTCCGTAATTAATTTTGGTGTTGGAATTAAGTATATTGTTGATGAAAACTTTACATATTACGGTAGTATTACTTCCGACCAAACTGCTTTTGTTCCAAATGCAATTAATAAATTTGCTGTTTCAAATTGGGATATTGTTCATATACGTTCTGGTGCTATGTTTACTATAGAACAACTAAGTATTACGTTGGGGTTAGGATATGGGTTTAAGGGTAATATCTATAATGGATTAAGAATTTTTGGACAAAAAGATTCTGACCGAAGCGATATCGTATATCACCAATTAGATTTAGTGTTTGGCTTTACTTATAAAATGTAGATTAGTTAAAATATACCGATTCTAAAATTGCCAATAACTCCTCGTTGTTATAGAGGTATAAAAACTCCCCATAAATTTTATACTTGTTCGTTTTTTCAAGTGCATCAATAAACTTTGATTCTACATCAATATGCTTTTCGCACATTTTACGAGTGACACCAAGGTTGCTAAAATTAAGAGAATCACTATTGCTTGTTGAACTACCAAAAAAATTGTTACATCCTCCAAAGCCTTTAACTTCATTGTCCTGTTTAATTATAAAGTTTGGATGTTTTTCAAAACCCAAAGTACTAATTGAAATATTTGCTACTTCGTAAAGTGACCAAAACGTGTTTTGTAAGTTTGCTGTTCCCAAATTTCTTACACAATTAATATGTGGCCAAATTCTATCAAACTTATCAATTATCAAGAACTCCCTCTCTCCACCTCCCTCCATTCTAGGACGCATTTCAAAATGACCAGAAAGAGTAACCAAAATTTGTTCGCCAGGATTCTTTTGAACTTCCAAATATGCACTTTCTAATTCAATATTTTCCCCCTCAAAAGCAACTGGATATTTTTTATCCGTTTTACAATCAATAAATATTGCAGCATCAGCCATGTAGGAGTATGTTCCCTTTAAATTTTGTTCTTCCGTTTCTATCTTTACTGAGGTGCATGAAATAGTTGTTAAAATTAAAATCATTTTGAAAAAAAACAGTTTCATTTTACTCCTAAATTTTTGTTGGCAAAATTTGCTCAGTTAGTTTACTAAATCTACACATGAATTTACCAAAACAATTTTATTGTTGTTTACATTGTATTTAGCTCTTAATTAAATCGTAAAATCTTACTTGTCTATTTAGCTTTGATATTACTATTATTAGGGTATGAAAAATAAAAAAATTGCAGTTGTTGCTGTTAGTGGAGGTCTTGATAGTTGTGTATCTGCAGCAATAGCAAATTTGGAATATGAACTTGCTTTTGCACATATTAATTATGGACAGCGAACACAGGCAAGAGAACTGAAAGCGTTTAATGATATTGCAAATTTTTATTCTGTGAAATATAGAATAATAATAGATTTTAATCACCTAGCAAAAATTGGTGGTTCGTCACTTACCGATAAATCGATAGAAATTATAGAGGCTAATTTAGAAGCTGATGAAGTACCCAGTTCCTATGTTCCTTTTAGAAATGCAAATATTTTAACTGCTTGTGTAAGCTGGGCAGAAGTTATTGAAGCAGAAGCAATATTTATTGGTGCTGTGTTTGAAGATTCATCGGGTTATCCAGATTGTCGTCCAGATTTTTTTAATGCATTTAATTCTGTAATTAATCTTGGAACAAAACCTGATACAAACATTGAAATTAAAACTCCTATTATTCATTTAAATAAAAATGAAATAATTGAAAAAGGGACTGAACTGAACGCCCCACTAAATTTAACATGGTCGTGTTACCAAAATGAGGATGAAGCATGCGGGGTGTGTGATAGCTGTGCTTTGAGGTTAAGAGGGTTTCAGCAAAGGGGAATTGAAGATCCAATTCCTTATAAAATTAGACCAAAATATTAATTAATAGAGAGAGAAAAATGGAAGATAAAAGTAAAATTCTAGAAACATTTGAAAACCCAAACCAAGATAGGGAATACACCATTGAGCATATTGCTCCTGAGTTTACATCCTTGTGTCCTAAAACAGGGCAACCAGATTTTGCTACTATTAGTATGGAATATATTCCAAACGAACTTTGTGTTGAGTTAAAGTCGTATAAACTTTATTTAAACTCATACCGCAATGAAGGAATGTTCTTTGAAGCAGTTACTAACAAAATTTTAGATGATTTGGTAGAAGTACTAAAACCAAGTTACCTCAATGTAATTGCAGAGTTTAACGTCCGTGGTGGAATTAGTTCTATTGTAGAGGTTGAATATGATGAATTTGATTATTTGGACGAATATGATGATGATGAAGATTTTTCACTAAACTAACAAACATACTCTTAGAAGAATTGAGCCAACCCATTTTACTGCTGGCTTAGGATTGAAATTTTCTTGAGTGTTTTTTTAATTATCCTAAAATAGTAAAGGAGCACTTATGGCTAAGAAAGTTATTAAAAGAAGCTGGGCAGAACCATTTAAAATTAAAGTGGTTGAGCCAATTAAAATGACAACACGCGAACATCGCGAAAAGGCAATTAAAACTGCTGGTTACAACACCTTCCTATTAGAATCAGAAGATGTTTACATCGATTTGCTTACCGATAGTGGTACAAACGCAATGAGCGATAGGCAGTGGGCAGGCATGATGGTAGGTGATGAAGCCTATGCTGGTAGTAGGAATTTTTATCATTTATGGAATAATGTAAAAAAATATTATGGAATGCCATACTTTGTTCCAACTCATCAAGGCAGAGCTGCAGAACACATGATTTCTCAAATTCTTATTAAGAAAGGAGATTACATTCCTGGAAACATGTATTTCACAACAACTCGTCTTCATCAAGAACTTGCAGGTGCTACATTTATTGATGTTATTGTTGACGAAGCCCATGACCCGACAAATGAAAAACCATTTAAAGGAAACATTGATCTAAAAAAATTGAAAGCATTAATAAATAAAGTTGGTGCAAAGAAGATACCATACGTTAGTATTGCTGGGCCAGTAAACATGGCTGGTGGACAACCATTCTCGATGAAAAACCTAAAGGATGTTTATAAATTATGTAACTCGCACAAAATAAAATTATGGTTTGATGCTACTCGGGCTATTGAAAATGCTTACTTTATAAAAACTAGAGAACGTGGTTATGCTAAAAAAACTATAGCCGAAATTCTAAAAGAAATGACCTCCTATTTTGAGGGAATCTGGGTAAGTGCCAAAAAAGATTTAATGGTAAATATTGGCGGTATTCTTGCAACAAAGAATAAAAAAGTTTTTGAAAAAGCTCGCAATATGGTTGTTGTTTACGAGGGGCTTCATACTTATGGTGGTCTTGCCGGACGCGATATGGAAGCTATGGCTATTGGACTTAATGAGATGGTAGAATATGACAATGTTAGAGCACGTATTGGGCAAGTGGAATATTTTGGTAGTGAGCTTGATAAATATGGAGTTCCGTATGTACGTCCTGTCGGTGGGCATGCAATTTTTCTTGATGCTAAAAAAATATTGAGTCACCTACCACAAGATCAATTTCCTGCACAAACTCTTGCAGCAGAATTATACCTTGATTCTGGTGTTCGTGGAATGGAGAGAGGTGTTGTTTCTGCTGGACGCGATCCTGAAACAGGTGAACATAGATTTCCAAAATTGGAACTTGTACGATTAACTTTTCCTCGTCGGGTTTATACACAAGCTCACATTGATGTTGCTGTTGAATCTATTGCATCTGTTTATCAAAACAGGAAAAACATTACTGGTCTTAAAATGATTTACGAACCAGAATACTTAAGATTTTTTCAAGGAAGATTTAAAAAGCTATAATTAAATAACGTGGTAATAATTTTTCACTTTTAAACCTTGAATATTTTGATATATTTCGAGGTTTAAATTTACATTAACTAAGTTTACTTTATGCAAGAGACTCTAGAAATAAAAAAACAATTTAAATTAGAGAAGGAGAAACTCTTCACCAACCAGGAAGTCTTGGAAGATGCATTTAAATTGTGCATAAGCTATAGCCTTTTGGTTGAGGAGTATATTTTTAAAGCTCTAGCTGGTAGAAAAGTTGAATGTGTTTTAGTTGCAGCCGGTAGTTTTAGTCGTCGTGAGCTTTCGCCCCACTCTGATATAGATTTAATGTTTATACTTGATAAGATTGACGGACACGAAAAGGGGATAGAGGAGAGTGTAACTCTTCTTTGGGATATTGGAATTGAAATATCACATACTGTAAGAGAATTTTCCGATATAGATAAATTCCTAAAAGATGATTTAACATCGTTTACACAATTCTTTGAAACTCGTTTTCTTATTGGAAATAAAGGGCTTTATAAAAAATGGAATGAGAAAATCCTTTCTGTACTTGATGAAACACATAAAACAAGATTATTAAATCAATACTTTGCAGATATAAAGACACGGCACAAAAAGTATGGGGAGTCTCCAAAAGTATTAGAGCCTAATGTTAAATCATCTGCTGGTGGATTGAGGGATTTTCACACGATTGAATGGATATACTCAATTAGGAACAATACTATTATTTCTAATCAAGAGGAGACTACTCAAACTGAACTTTTCTTGCTGAAAATGGAAAATGAAAATTTCATTGATGCTAGGGGGGTAAGGAGATTATTGAATAGCTATAAGACTTTACTTCGTGTTAGAAATCTCCTTCATGTTTTATCTAACAGAAGAGAAGATAGACTGGAATTTACATTACAAGAAAAAATTGCTCTTTCGCTTGGCTATAAAGAGAATAATTGGAAAGAGTTTATGTTTGAGTATTTTAATGCTACCAACATAGTTCATAGATTTTCCCGCACATTAGTTAAAAGATACGAGGAAGAATTATCAATCCCAGTTTCAGAATACCTTTCAATAAGTTTAGATGATGATTTCTCAATTAAGGACAATTTAATTTATCTCAACAAAAAGAAAGAGTTATCAATCTCAGAAGCAATGCGGGTTTTTTACTACAGAGGTTTGTATCATGCTCGTTTTAGTCAAAGCCTACGTTCTACTATAGTCAATAGTGCACTGGATGTAGAAGATAGCGAACAGTATTCCTTATCCTCCTCTGTCTTTTTTAGAGAAATTCTAAAGCTCCCTCATAAAGTTGGCGAATCGCTTAGTGTAATGAATAGTTTAGGAATCCTTGGTTCTTTCCTTCCAGAATTTAGAGATTTAATAGGGTTTTTTCAGCCGGGGGTATATCATTGTTATACAGCTGATGAGCATACATTAATTGCAATTAAAAACCTTGAGTTTCTAAATAAAAAAGAATCATTATTAGGAAATATATTTGACAGCATAAAAACAAAGGATACCCTTTATTTATCGGTGCTTTTGCATGATATTGCAAAACCAATGAGTATTTCAGGGCATGAAATTATTGGGGCAGAAATTGCTGAAACTATAATGATGCAATTGGGATATGGACAAGATGAGATAAATTTAGTGCAATTTTTAGTTAAAAATCATTTAATAATGGAGCAAGTTGCCTTTAGAAGAAACTTAAATAATCCTGAAACATTGGATAATTTTGTTTCCCTCTTTTCTAACAAAAAGGAGTTGAACTTTCTGTATCTGTTGACGTATGCTGATTTATCTGCTGTTAGTCCTGTTGTTTGGACAAGCTGGAAGAGTGAACTATTAGAAGAACTTTACAGAAAAAGTTGTGCGATGTTAAGCGACAAACTCTCGGGTGAAGAACTATTATATAAAAATACTCTTGCAATGATTAATAATCCTGAAATTGCAAATAATGATGTAGTAAAATCACACGTTAATTCTATTGATGATGATGGTTATTTACAACTTTACTCGCACGAAGAAATAAATGAACATGTAAAAGAAATTGAGAGTGGAAATAAAGTTTCAGTCTTTTTCAAAGAAGATACTGGTTTTACTAACATAACTGTTATTGCAAAAGATTCAGAATCTCTACTAGCAAGGTTATGCGGGTCTTTGTCTATTAGTGACTTGAATATTCACGATGCAAAAATATTTACTCGGAAAGATGGAATTGTTATTGATAATTTTAATGTAACTGAATTTAGATCTAAGAA
>JAKIUC010000094.1 GCA_021647785.1 Melioribacteraceae bacterium | reverse complement strand
ATAATCACAGCGATAGATCACATGGCTTAATTTTTTATATTCACTCATAACTCAAAGTTAACATTTTTTTGGCATAGCCAACAGAACATTACCACCACCGAAGGAGGTGGTTTTAAGAACGAATAAACAGCTATATATGAAAATAAGTGGAACTCCATATATTATTTCTATTAACTCTATTTTTACATCTTAGTAGTATAAAGTTTTTTTCGTAATGAAGTCAATCGAATAAAACCTTCTCCCATAGGAGTCTTATGGCGAAGGTTTGGTCAAGAATTTTTATTGCTACCGTCGTTTTATTTTTGACTTGATATTAGCTTGTGCAAATTCACACAGTAAAAAAGAAGATAAATTCTTACACTATCTCTTTTATCTTTCCTAACAACTGCTTCAAAAAATTCAAAATTATCAAAACAATACACTCAACATTAATCATCTTCAAAACATTATCTCAATTTTAGTCAGTACTATACCGACAATAAAGTGGTTTTCGGAAATTCAAATGTGATTATTGACGGTATATAACAACAGAATTGTCCCCCGCAGAGCGAGGGACAATTCTGTTGTGTATACAAATATTCTGCGTGGCACTAATATTGCCTAATCACCAATGTTAATATTATTTAAAGGAACACTACATGGTAGCATAACAATAGGAATATTTCATATCGTATCAGTTTAATATTTTTTTAAGAATCAGTTTTAAATTTTGGTTTCTAATTCTGTGCTGTAATTAATCTGAACTCTACAATAATCATAGTACCTATTTAGACTTCAGTATAAACAGTTTTAGAGTAATTATAAATTTTTCTGTTAAGCCAGATAATAATTTATTCACATAAACAAAGGAGGAAAAATGCAAAAGAGACTTTTAGTGGTTCTCACATTTTTATTCGTATCAATTACCTTTGCTCAGGTTACACATTATGTATCCACTACAGGTGGTAATAATTCGCCCTATACAAATTGGGCAGATGCTGCAAACAACATTCAAAATGCTGTAAACGCAGCCGTAGCTGGTGATTTAGTATTAGTTAATGATGGTACCTATGTGCTATCATCTAACATCACCATTTCAAGCGGAATTACCGTTCGGAGTGTTAACGGTTATTCCTTAACTATTATTGACGGAAACAACGCAACCCGATGTCTTTATATTAATCATGTTGATGCTGTTGTTGATGGCTTCACTATCCAAAATGGATATAACCCAAGTGGTTTTGGGGGAGGTATAAATATTAGCAGTGGAGGCACAGTTCAAAACTCTTTAATCTCCAATAACCAAGCACGTGATGGCGGAGGATTAGCTCTCGATAATGGGGGATATGTAATAAACTCTATTATTACTGGTAATTCTGCTGATAATAATTCCTCCAACGGTTACGGTGGTGGTGTTAGGCTGTTAAACGGAGGTACCGTTCGCGGAAGTTTAATCTATAATAACACTTCGCAAAGATATGGCGGCGGTATAAATATCTGGAATTCTGGAACTATACAGAACTGTACTATTACTGGAAATGATGCCCCAAATGGAGGTGGAATTAGAGCAAGAAATAATTCTACTATTGAAAATTCTATTATCTATTTCAATACCAGCAGTGGTGCAAACTATAATTGGGAAACTAATGGAAGTGGTTATTCTTTTACATATAGTTCTTCAATGCCAGCACTACCAGCGGGTGCAGGAAATGTAACTGCCGATCCATTGTTCGAAAATGCCGGAGCTGATGATTATCATCTCTCTTCTGCTTCTACTTTAATTGATGCCGGTTTAAATGATGTTTGGATGACTGGCATGTTTGATATGGATGGAACTCAACGTATATACAATGGTACTGTTGATATTGGTGCTTACGAATATATGTTGGCAACTCCTGGAGTTCCGGTATTAGGTTCGCCTTCAGATTTTGCAGTTGGTGTATCCATTGAACCTGCATTTACTTGGAGTGCAGTTTCCGGTGCAACTTCTTATACTCTTCAACTTGCAACCGATGCAGCATTTACAAGTAATGTATCAACTTATTCAGGAATATTGGGAACAACCTATACTGTTACCGGATTATCTAATAGTACGCAATACTATTGGCGTATGAGTGCTACAAATGGAGGAGGAACAAGTAGTTATTCGTCTTCCAGAACTTTCACTACAACATCAGCTATTATTACAAATTTATCGTGGCCCATTGGTGGAGCTACTGTTTATACTAACTCCCCAACTCTGTTGTGGTGGGGTGCAGGCACAACCTATGATTTGCTTTATTCTTTAAATTCGGATATGTCAGCTGCAACTGTTGTTAGTGGTATAAATACAACTAGTTATACACTAACCGGACTAACAAGTGGAACTACATACTATTGGCAAATTAGAACTCGAAATTCTATTGGAGTTATATCGGCTTATTCAATAATTGAATCTTTTTCAACCATTGTTGGAAATGGTGCTCCAGTTATTCCAGTTCCATCATGGCCAATTGGCGGTGCAGTTGTTTACTCAAACACTCAAACATTATACTGGTATCTAAATACTTATTCAGCAGGATTAGTATATGAAGTTGAATATAGTACCGGTGCTCTTACTGGAACACCAAATATTACTGGTATTACTTCACTTAGTACAGTTTTAAGCGGACTTGCTTATGGAACAACTTATAATTGGCAAGTGCGTTCTACCGATGGAGTAACTACTTCCGCATGGTCAGTTCAAGAAAGTTTTACAACTGTAGGGGCAAGCGGCGGTCCAATTATTCCTATTCCATCGTGGCCCATTGGTGGTGCAACAATTTATACCAATTCGCCAACATTATATTGGTACTTAAACGGATCTGGAGTTGGCTTAGTCTATGAAATTGAATATAGCACCGGAGGCTTAACAGGAACACCCACTGTAACAAGTATTACATCTTCCTACTTTGCTTTAAGTGGTTTGCTAAGTGGTACAACATACAATTGGCAAGTTCGTTCAACCGATGGAGTAACAACTTCTGCATGGTCAGTTCAGGAAAGCTTTACTACAACTGGCTCAAGTGGAGGTCCAGTAATTCCAAATCCTTCATGGCCCATTGGTGGTGCAACTGTATATTCTAGTTCACCTTCATTATATTGGTATTTAAATGAATATTCTGCCGGTCTCAGTTACGAAGTAGAGTATAGCACTGGCGTTCTTACAGGAACACCAAATGTTACTGGCATTACTTCACTTAGTACAAATTTAAGCGGACTTGGATATGGAACAACATATAATTGGCAAGTACGTTCAACCGATGGTGTTACAAATTCAAGCTGGTCAGTTCAAGAATCTTTTGTGGTTTCAGGAACAATAGGACCAGTAGTTCCAATTCCATCTTGGCCAATTGGAGGTGCTGCTGTTAGTAGTTTAACTCCTACTCTTTATTGGTATCTAAACAGCAACAGTAGTGGTTTGGAGTATGAAGTTCTTTATTCAACTTCTTCAGTTACTTCAGGAGGTGTATTGCAAAATGCAACTTCTACAAGTACATGGGCTTCAAGTTCAAGTTTCACTATGCCTACTCTAATACCAGGTGCAACTTACTTCTGGCAAGTTCGCTCTAGGCTTGCAGCAGATAACGCACAAGTATCTAACTACTCTAATGTAGAGAGTTTTGTTACAAACGCTTATTCGTCACCTATTATTTTAATTCCTGGCAGCCCTGTTGGAAACACAATAGTTCAAACAAGTTCACCAACATTATCTTGGATTTTACCTACAACTTCCGAGTCTGAGTTGACTTATGAAATTGAAATAGCAAATAATCAGGATATGATTGGGTCGGAAATATTCGCAAACTTGGAAAATCCATTTTACGAACTAGATGAACTTAACGGTGATACAAAGTACTTTTGGAGAGCCCGCTCGAAAAATGGAGAAGGACTCTACTCTCAATATTCAGATATTGGTTCGTTCAGTATTGGAGATAATGTTACAGGAGTGAGTAATGAAAAGGTGATTCCAACTAAATTCTTTGTTGGTTACAATTACCCAAATCCATTTAACCCAACAACAACAATACAATATGGTATTCCTGAATCGGCATATGTAACTGTTAAAATATATAACATGTTAGGAGAGGAAGTAAGTGTGCTGGTTCAATCGGAAAAATCTGCTGGAACTTACGAAATTATGTGGACTGGAAATGATAATTTTGGAAACAAAGTATCGAGTGGAACATATATTTTCAGAGTTGTTGCCGGAGATCAGGTTATGAGTAGAAAAATGATTCTGATGAAATAAAAAACTTGATTATTTTTTAGTCATACAATTAATTAGTAAAAGGCGAACATCAAAGTTCGCCTTTTTTATAAGCAATTCATCCAAAATTAAGGAAGAGATTCCTTTACTGTTTTTGGCAGCCAATTCTTCCACTTGTAAAACGAATTTAAATATGGAACTTCTGCAATCTTTCTGCTAAACCCTATTGGTCTATCACTCCTGATTTCAATATCTTTTTTCTGAATTAAATTAAACAGATTGGCATCAACCGAAACACCATATTTTTTAGCAAGTGCAACCGTTTCATCAATGTACAGATTTTCCAATTCCTTAAAATATAATCCACTTTTAATTTTCTCTGTAACCTCATTAGATGTTTCGGTTATAGAATTACCATTTTCAGGAACTGCTTTATTAGAAAATTCCTTTGCATCGCCATCACCCGTTTTAACAGAATCTAAAAATGATTGCTGATAATAAGTTGATAGAAAACTTTCTCGCCACATTTTTAAGTTATCTTGTATTTCCTTAGAATTCTGCAATCCTCTCGTATATCCTTCCCGGAACAATAATTCTTCAAAAATATAAATTTTTATATTCTCATTTAATGCTTCATAGATAGCACCCTTACTCCTTTTTTTGCAGCCAAATCCATTTAACTCCAAGCTAATAAAATATTTTCTTAAACTAACTGGCGAAATTTTGAATTCGATTATGTTACTTGATAATACCCCCTCGGAGAACTTACTCTTAATGGTTTTTATTTGATACTCATTAAGCTGATATTTCTTGGTATTTTCATTATATAAACCCTCTCCATTTTCTCTGAAGAAGTTGAATATTTCATCAACCAAATAATTTAAAAGTGGTTTATTAGCGTGAACAGTATTCCCTAAAATGTAGTTATTAAAAAACTCCTTATAAAATACTTTTGCTTTACGAGCAAATAAAATTTCATCAACTTTTTTTCTTTTCTCTTTTTCATTGTTACCATTTTCAATAGAACTTACTTCTATACTTTTTAGATAATAAATTACCCAACCAACTTTTACAGGTATTGGTTCTGTAAATTTATTTAATTCTAATGAGTAGATTATGTCTTCAAGTTGTTCATCCATTTGCCCAAAAACAACCGGTACCCCTTCTGTTTGCTGACTTTGCTCACCTCTGCCTACTAATAATGAATCGATAGACTCACCCAAAAGTAACCTAACATATAACCGATCTATTTCGTATTGGTCTTTTGAAAAAAGAAAATTCATACTCCTATTTTCATCTATTTTGAACAAATTTTCAGAAATCTCCTTTTCAGTAATTTTAACTTTACTCTCTATTTCAATTTTGTAAAGTTTATCCTCCACCAGTTTTCTTTCAGTGTTTTTTATTGAATTATATATATACGGAATTGCATCCATTGAAAGAGATTGTGCCTCTAAAGCCCATAGCTTTTCAGCAATTAATGAGTAAAGAAAATTTATCTTTGTGCTGTCAAAATCTGCTTCTATTTTTGGTGTAAGTTCAAATCGTTGTTTAAACTCTTTAGCTGATAGTTCTATACTACCAATTTTTGCAAGATTTTGCTTTTGTGCAAAAGAGAATGTACTAAGCACGGCAAGTAAAAATAAAAATAGACTAATTTTATATTTCATAAATAGATTCCTAAATTTTTAAAGCCCAATATATTATTTATATCCTCAAAATAAAATATTGGTTAATAACTTCAAACAAAATAGTTTACTATTAATTAAATTACATATCAATAAGAATTAAACAAATTATATGAATATAATTATACTTACAGAGAATGATGTTATTGAAAAAAGCATCTATAAAATAAGCGATGATAGATTTTTGCATATCAAGAATATATTAAAATCGGAAGTTGGTGATGTAGTAGAAATTGGTTTATTGAATAGCTTAATTGGCTCAGCAGAAGTATTAGAAATAAGTGAAGCCAAAGTTTTATTAAAAACTATTAGTTTCAAAGAGAAGATAGAGACTTCTTATAAAGTTGATATAATTTGTGCACTTCCACGCCCTCAAACATTAAAAAAAGTGTTAAACACTTGTGCCACAATGGGTGTAAGCAATTTGTATTTAATCAGATCAGAAAAAGTTGAAAAGAGTTACTTCCATTCGCCACTATTAAATGAAGCTAACTACAGCAAATATTTAAGAGAGGGTCTAAGTCAAGGGAAACGTACTGACCTTCCAAAAGTAAGTATTCACAATAAATTTAAAATCTTCTTTGAAAATTATTTTGATGAAATTGATAACAATTCTATCTGCTTGCTGGCACATCCAAACACAGAAAATTATTTGAACAAGATAAAATTTGAAAACCAAAAAAATATAATTTTATCAATAGGACCAGAAGGTGGCTGGAATGATTTTGAGTTAAACTTAATGGAAGCAAAAGGATTTGTTAAATTTAAATTAAGTGAAAACATATTGCGTGTTGAAAATGCTGTAACTGCAGCCCTATCTCAAATTGAATTGGTGATTACTGGTAAGCTCTCATAGTAGAGTAAACCCCGTGTGAAATGCCATCCGCAGTAGTGGATTACTTGTTTTTTTTTGATACGGGAAATGGGTTACGAGTTATTAAAAATTTCAAAGTGTTTATAAACAACTCGCAACCTGTAACTTGAAACTAAAAAGATAGAATTTCCTTAAAAATTATTCGTTACGCATACCATTTTTTGTTCTTTTATATCCAGCTTAGATTTATTTTATTTTACAATTTTTGCTGATTCCATAATTACTTCGTAGAAGTATCCTGCACCAATATCTTTCCCAACTGCAATTTTACCTTTTAGTGTTACAATATCTCCAACTACTAAATTTTCATCAGTGGTTATAGTTAAATCGTTTTTACCATTATCGCTAGTGCCATCTTGGATGTGTACCCAATTTCTATCCATTATTTCAGCACTGAACTTAACAACTTTTCCTCTTACAATTACAATTTTTTCGTTATATGAATCACTATTTGAATAAAGTTCAGCAATAGTAATTCCACCTTCAGCAGGTTCTACTGATATATCTGAATTTGAAATTTTTGATTTTCCACTGCTGGCGTGTGCCGAAGCCATTGTTGCACTTGGTGAAAGTGGTCTATTACTAATTTCAGAAATAAAGAGAATTGATTCAAATGTTCTATCCAACTCTTTACTTTTAAAGTCTCGCATTTCTGCTCCGCCTGTGTAATAAAGTGTATCACCAACATTAACTTGATGTTTAGAAATTGCAGCCCAATACTCGCTATCATTTTCAGATACGCGTATATATGTATAGGTCTTTCCACTTATTACTTCTAATACTTCAACTATACGTCCAGAATAAACTGGTTCATCTTTGGTGTTTTTATTTTCAGCATTCATACATGCAAACAATGTTATAACAATTATTATAACAGTTAAAAATCGTTTAAATTTCATCATACTTTCCTTCAATTTTTCTTAAAATTTGTTGAGTAAATATAATAAACATAATTCCTATTTTCAGAGTATAAAACAGCGATTCGGGGTCAAAAAAAAAATTATAATTATAGTGTTTGTAAATCCCGCCAGGCGGGATTGGTCATAGACTATGTTACTAATAACGGCTAAGTTCTAATTATGACAACAATGTATAAATAGAGAAGTATCGTACCTACCTGTTCCGTCTCTTTTTGCGGAATGGTACTTGTTTTATAGGCTTAGATGTTTATTTACCATAATTTCGTATCTACGATACTAAAAACTCCAGAGGAGTGACATTATGGTAATATCACTACAAGTTAGACGTAATAGTGCCATTCCGCAAAAAGAGACGGAACAGGTCGGCACGACATTATTTGCTGTCATAATTAGAACTTTGCCCTAATAACCAGTTCACTGGTTTTAGAACCTTTAATAACCAGAAAATTATTCTCACAAATTTTGAGTTATAGCTTAGTTCGTGTGTTTTAAAAAAATCACTTGAGCCAAAAAAAATATTTTTCCATCAAAATTTGCTAAACTTTACGAAAAGAACTCCGATAATAGGGTCATATAATAACAATAAAAAAAAGAGATATCGATGAAGCCAAAAATTACACCGATAAATGTCGAAAAAGTAATGAGAGAAAATGACTTTATCGTATCAAAAACTGATACAAAGGGTATAATTACTTATTGTAATGAAATATTTTTAGAGTTTGCAAAATATTCTAACTCTGAATTGTTAGGGCAAAACCATAATATTATTCGCCATCCCGATATGCCGCGAGTAGTATTTAAACTCCTTTGGGACACTATTGAATCGGACAAAGAAATAAATGCTTATGTAAAAAACATGGCGAGCGATGGTTCATTTTATTGGGTATTTGCAAATATAACTCCAGTAAAAAATGAGAATGGTCAAATAATCGGTTATTATTCTGTTAGGAGAAAACCAAACAAATCTACTATAGATAAAGTTATTATTCCAATATATGCGAAATTATTAGCAGAGGAAAAGAGGCATAACGTAGCAACACAGATGGAAGCTTCTGGGAATTTACTAAATAATTTATTAACTGAAAAAGGAATAAGCTATGAAGAATTTATTTTCTCCATATAAAGGAGATAGTTTCGAACAATTTATCAATTTAAGATTTGCACTGTTAGCAAGTACATCACTATTAGTTCTCATACTTATGTTTACAATTTTGGAGATAGATTTCCTTTCTGTTACAGCAATTCTTTTTTTTCTAACTTTATTATCTATCCCTATTATTAGTATTTGGTCTTATATACAAATTAAGGATTATATGAGAGAGACATTCACCTTACTTGGTAATCAAACTCATGAAACCTCTCGTGGTAATTTTGAAAGCAGAATTACTGATATTACATCAGAAAATGAATTTGCAAAGATAGCTCGGCAAATTAATGATACAACAGATCAGTTTGAAGCTTTTATGAAAGAGATAGAGACTTCGTGCAAGTATGCTTCTGAACATAAATTTTTCAGAAAACCAATGCATCTTGGATTACGTGGAATGATGAAACGGTCAATTAGTAGTGTCTCTATCTCTTTGGATTTACAAGAGGAATCAAACATTCTTAAAGATTTGCAAGCCTATCTTGATAGAAGTACAAATCTAATTCTAAATGCTATTGAAGCATTTGCACAAGGCGATTTAACTGTGAGTATCAAAAAAGAGAGAGAGGGTGATGTTATTTCAAAAATAATAGATTCCTTTAATGAAATGGTGAAAATTCAGGAAAAAATTATTATTAATATTAATGATGCTGTAGAAGCTACTGCAAGTGCAAGTGCTGAAATATCTGCAAGTGCAGAGCAGATGGCTGCCGGTGCACAGGAACAAAGTTCGCAAACTACTGAAGTTGCAAGTTCTATTGAGCATGTAACATCAACTATAATTGAGACTACAGAAAACACTAATAGAGCTGCTGAAGAAGCAAATAATTCAAAATCAATTGCTGAAAAAGGTGGTGTGGTTTTTTCTGAATTAGAAAGTGGAATGAATAATATCTCTGATGTAGTAATGCAATCTTCAGAAATTGTAAATAGACTTGGAAGCAGTGGTGAAAAAATTGGGGAAATTATTCAAGTAATTGATGATATTGCTGACCAAACAAACTTGCTTGCTCTTAATGCAGCAATAGAGGCTGCTCGTGCAGGTGAACAGGGACGTGGGTTTGCGGTTGTTGCCGATGAAGTTCGTAAACTTGCAGAGCGAACAACTAAATCGACAAAAGAGATTGCTGATATGATTAAAACCATTCAGCTCGAAACTAAAAACGCAGTTCAATCAATGAATAAAGGTAGAGCAGAAGTTGAGAGCGGAAAAAATTCAGTAAAATTAGCAAGTGAATCGCTTAGTGAAATTATAGAATCTTCTAATAAGGTGTTAGGAATTGTGAATGAAGTTGCCCAAGCAAGTAAAGGTGAAGCTGAGGAAGCTGAACAGATTCAAACAAATATAATAGGAATTAATACTGTAGCTCACGAGGCTGCTATTGGTATTGAACAAATTGCACTTGCATCGGAAGATTTAAATAAATTAACCGAGAGGTTACAAAACTCAGTTTCTCGTTTTACTTTATCTAAAGATCAATCTGCTAATTTAGTATTAAGTTAGCTTCGTGTAATTTCCGATACTTGTAAATTAAAGCTCAATTCTGATTTGTCAGGATTGAGTTTTTTTTTGAATTTGTAATTTCAATACTTCTACAATCAATTGCATTGCAATGTGAGGGTCTCACAGAAAATTTGTGTTTCGTATATTAAAAATATATTGAGCCTGGATTATGCAATAGAAATATTTACCATAATTTCGTGCCTTCCTGTTCCGCTCTTTTTGCGGAATGGCACTAAAAGAAATATTAGCTCCATCTTGTTCGGCGAAGCTCGCTTTTTGAGCGAAGAACGAAAGGAGCGACATTATGGTAACAACCCATAAAAGTAATTAAAAGAAAGTCCCAGAGGAACGACACTAA
>JAKIUC010000093.1 GCA_021647785.1 Melioribacteraceae bacterium | reverse complement strand
TTCAGAACCATCTCCGTATGTATAGATGCCAAGATAGTCTGAGCTATTTACCGGATTTGGCGTTGTCATTGTTGCTTTTATTTGTGTACCGCTGTTTCCGGCAGCAGTTTGAGAATTTGTACGAATAGCAGCGCCCTGTTCCCCAACCGGTGCGGTTGATGTCATCCAATCAGATGTAACCATATTATTCATTGTGCCATTGTTGCCATTTGATGTTCTATCAGTTGCGGTGCTTCCGCTTGTTTGGTTAAAATTGTAGTAACAGAGCAATCCGCTCGTTGAAGGATTAATGGTTTTGTGCATATTGTTGAGTATTTCTGTGTTAGTGCGGATTGTATTCCAAACCCTAAATTCATCAAGTTTTCCATCTAAAAAGTTATTTGGCTGATAGGATGAACCTAAATAAAGTGAAGAACCGGGATCACTCCAAGTATTAGTAACACTACCTTTTAATATACCACCTATGTAGAAGTTAAAATTGACAAATGTTGCATTTCTATTCCAAGTTACAGCTACATGATGCCAAGAATTATCTTCATTATAAGGAATCTGAATTTCGGTTGAACTTCCAATTCTTACATGGTATCCATCATTGCCTGCATAGCTTAAATACCAATTTGATGCAGCATGTCCGCCATCAAATATCCTTCCGATGGTCGATTTATTGTCAAAATTAACCCAGGCTTCAATTGTTCCATCGTCCGGTAATGTAAGGGAAGTTGTTATGTTTTGATTACTTCCCCCAAAGTTCAGCATATTCATAATCTCGTTTGGAGTATTAAATTCAACTTCATTTCCATAACCGGTTCCAATAGAATTTATTGCATAGGCACGAACGTAATATCGTGTGTCATTTTGTAAATCGGTAATACTACTCGTAAATTCCCCGGTACCGGTTCCGTTTGAAGTGGAATTATCTGCAATGGTTGGGCTTGAACTTGCACTCCAGCAAACTCCCCGCGCAGTTACCGCCTCACCATTTGTGTTTGTAACATTTCCGCCCCCTTCGGCAGAAGTTAAACTAATATTGATTATGCTGTTCGTTGTTACTGTTGGCACATCCGAATCTGTTGTAAAACTCTTCTCGTCTCCGTAGCTTGTTCCCTCAGAGTTTGTTGCATAGGCTCTCACATAGTAAAGCGTTGCCGATGATAAGTCTATTATTGCTGAAGTAAATGCACCGGCTCCCGTTCCGTCTGATGAATGTGCATTAGCTGTTGTAGGATTAGTTGAAGTATGCCAGCAAACTCCGCGTTCCGTAACATTGGCTCCACCGTCATCAGAAATATTTCCACCCGATGCGGCAGTATTTTTTGTAATACTTGTTATATCTACGGTTGTTAAGGTGGGAGCATAAGCTACGGTTGTAAAGTTTTTAACATCGCCGTAAAAAATACCAAGTTCGCTAATGGCAAATGATCTGTAATAATAGGTTGTACCTCTTGTTAATCCGCTTACAGTGCCGGAAAAAGAACCGCTTCCGCAGCTCATCACTTTTTTGCTATCATTCATATCGGGAGTTGTTTCTGAAGAACTGTAGCAGATTCCGCGTCTTACAATTAATTGCGAATTGTCATCAGTTATATTTCCGCCGAGAACTGCCGAATTATCTGTTATAGAGGAAGCGGCAGTTGTTGTAATACAAGAATAGTTGACTGTACTTATATCCGATTCCCAATAATTAACATTTCCATCTGTCTCTCCAATCATTAAGTCTAATTTTCCGTCATTATCAAAATCAGAGAAAGCGGGGGATGCAAATGGGTCGCCGCCTCCAACATCAATTGAATTAAAATTATGTGTAACTAATGTAAAAGATCTACTATTAATTGCATTCTGTTCGTAATGTGATAAAGTGCCATTCTGCCACCCAACTATCAAATCCAACAGGTTATCATCATCAATATCGGTAATTACCGGATCTGAATGCTCATTATTACCCCCAAAATCTATATTATTAAAACTGTTGGTGATTAGGGTAAAGGATTCCGAAAAAGCTACATCCTGTTCATAATGTCTAATTTTGCCAGTACTAATTCCAATCAATAAATCGAGACGCCCATTACCATCCAGATCGCAGAATTCCGGTTTACTTTGATAATAAACAAAATCATGATGGATATTATTGAATGAATCAGTAATATAATTGAATGTATTAGAAAATTCCGAATCCTGTTCATAATGCCATATGTTGCCATAATGTTCACCAATTAATAAATCGAGCAAACCATCACCATCAAGATCTACAATATCCGGGGAACTATACCCTTCAGTACTAATTGAACTAAAAGAGTTTGTTTCTCTATCAAACGTTGTTGAATTTTCAGAAGTTTGGTAAAGTAACGAAATGTATCTGTTAAATCCGTTTAATAAATCGAGTTTACTATTGCCATTAAATTCTATCATTAAAGGTTTAGTAGAGGAGGGTTCAGTAACGTTAGTCATATTTTCCGTTACTTCCGTAAAAGTTTGTGCATAGCTTAAACCGGTTAATAATAACAGAATTACCAGAATTAAGTTTTTTGTGGTTTTCCCCGAGAGTAATCCCCGACTTCTTCTGGGCATGCGGGATTTCGCTTTGTTCAACATTTTATACCTCTGTTTATTTAAGTAATAACATTTTTTCAGTTAATATGGATTTTTTGTTTTCCAATTTGTTTTAAGCAACTACTTCATTCTCTTCTAACTTGCTGCGGATTGTGAGCAGATTGTTCTTCATAAAAAAGAGATACACACCAATTGATTTAGCGGCTGTTCGATATACCTTATCATCGTAATTGGTCACAAATGCAATATTAAGTTTCGGGTTTATCCTTTTGATTCTTTGTGCCGCAATTAAACCGTTCATTTTTTGCATTTTTATATCCATTAAAATCCAGTCCCCGTCAATATCTGTAAAAGTCGGTCTAGAATGGTCTCCAACATCAATTGAGTTGAAATTATTTGTTCTTTGCACAAACTCCCTGGTTTGCCCTTGGGCTACAATAGAGAAAGCAAAAAGAGTGCTAAGTAAAACTATTTTTACTGATTTTGAGTATGTTTTTTTCATTTTTATATCTCTTATTTTGATTTTGTTAAGCAAATAATTCTAATCTATTTTAGTAGTATAAATTTCTTCGAATTAACAAATCCTTCACTTACTAATCTGTATATATAAACTCCGCTTGTAAGATTACTAGCATCAAACTTAACTTCATATCTTCCAGGTGTTTGTTTTTTGTTTACAAGTGTTGCTACTTCTTGACCGAGGAGGTTGTAAATTTTTAATTGCACAGACGTTGCTTGTGGCAACACGCCGCGGCGTGTTTCTACGGGAATACTATATTTAATTGTAGTTGTTGGGTTAAACGGATTTGGATAATTTTGAGATAATTCAAATTTTGTTGGTAAATCTAGTTCTACTTCTAGTATTTCTGAATACTCAAACGAGCCATCTGTATCTATTTGTTTTAATCTATATTGATTTGTTCCATTCAGGGGATTGGCATCAACAAATGAATAATCTTTTGGCGAATTGCTGTTGCCATGCCCCTCTACAAATCCAAGCATTTCCCAATCTTGTAATTTTTCAATCTTTTCATCTTGCAATCTTTGAACCTCAAATCCATAATTATCTACTTCTGTAGCGGTTCGCCAATTCAATTCTACACATTGGTCATTGAGCTTGTCAAAATGAGCTGTGAAGCTGGTCAACTCTACTGGCAATACTGTTTGTGAAACAATAAGTTCATACGGATTTTTCCACGTTGTTGAAGTAGCTGTTCCTTCAATTTTAGCATAATAAGTTGTATTAGCTGCAATATCATTTATGGTAATTGTTCCTGTTCCAGAAATTGTTCCGAGAGTACCTACCCCGTTGTAAATAGTGAATGTCTCTATTCCGCTATTGGACCCGCTTAACGTAAAATAATATATGCCATTTTGTGTTAGCGTTATTTTAAAAAGATCAGTATCTGCTGAGTTTTTATTTGTGCGGTATGTAATATAGCCGCTAATTTCAGTTTCTTCATTTATCACGAACGCAAATGATTCATCAGCAGGTTCATCCATACCCCTAATAATTGAATGGTAATCGTTCGGTTCAGCTAAATGGAGTTCTTGGGACATTAAAGTATCTGTAATATTTGCCGGGGTTGGACTAGTTCCGCTATGAAGCCATTGCCGTTCAAGCTCAACTAAGCCATCTCCTGAACCGCCACCCATTGCATCAGAAGCAATCCAACAATACGGAATATTTGTGGGTAAAGGCATTGTTGCATTAAAAGTAGTTCCAGAGCTAATTCCAGTTATATTATCAGTCGTAAAACTATTACAATTTACATCCTTGTTGTAGTAGCTATTGGGTATGTTTGTGTTTTCACTTCCACTAAATAATAAAGGACCAGGATAAGTTGTGGCAACAATTAAGTGGTTATACCGTAAATCCCTAACAGCATCGCTGCTTTCATCTGTTGAGGGATTTGGTATTTGTGCGCCTGTATGATTACTGCCAAGATGAGGAGTTCCAATTGTAATTACTTTTGCAATTTTATGTCCATCATCCTCAGACTGATTCACCCAATTTGATCCGGTATTTGATCCATCATATCCACGTTGCAAATATTCACGTATTTCAAGTCCGCCCATTGAATGTCCTATTAAGATTACCTTTTCAGCATTTTCAATACTCAACACAGCTTGAATTACTGTTTTTAATGCTAATCCCTGTTTATAAACAGCTGCTTGGTTACTTAAGTCGTGAGATTCATGACCTGCTTCAGAAAATCTATCACTATCTAAATTTACAACGTAAAGTCTATTTGAAGATGGATTATTATTACCATCTCGCCAACCAACATAATCAATATCAGTTGTAAGATTTGCTGTAGAGTTACTACCATCATGGTTCAAACAGATATCATAAACTTTTTCACTTCCACCAAGGTAGTTTACAGTAGTTGTCCATGTATCATCTCCCCCAACCAAACCATGTAAAAAGATTATCGGGTAAGGATGCTTTCCATTCTGAGCAACTAATGAACTAGTTAATAGAATGAAAGCAATAAGTATTGATACTCTTCTCATGATTTTCCTCTAAAACATATTTTTGAAACATTCACAAAATTTCCACTAACTTTTAATGTACATCCCTTCGACTACTTTAGCAACAATAATTTTTTACTTGACACAAATTCACCACTAACTAATCTGTATATATAAATTCCACTTGCTAAATGGGAAGCATCAAACTCAACCTCATATCTTCCCGGTGTTTGTTTTTTATTTACAAGTGTTGTCACTTCTTGTCCGAGGATGTTATAAATTTTTAACGATACATGTGGCGACACGCCGTGGCGTGTTTCTACGGGTATTGAATATTTTATTACTGTACTTGGATTAAACGGATTTGGATAATTTTGATGCAGCACAAATTTTTGAGGTGTACTTGTTATCTTCTCTTCTACCTCAGTAACAAATGATTTTAACCTATGAATAGCTGTTGATGTACTTGCAATAGCATTACCGTTTTTATCAATACCAACTGAGATACCATTCAAATCTTCTAAACCACCATTTATCTTTTGCCAAGATTTTCCATTATTGTTAGTACTATATATTCCACCACCTTTATCAGGATAGTTAGGATTATAACGAACAGCAATCATCATTACACTATCCTTTGATGGATGAAATGCAATGTCTTGTACCATCCAGCTTTTTGGTACACCCAGAGAAGATATAACACCTATGGGATTTCTTTTAAATAATCCCCTTCCACTTGTTCTAGAGATAAAATTCCCATAACTATCTATTTTTGCAAAGGAATTCAACCTATCCCAACTATCATCTAACAAAATCCAATCATCTCCCATATTTTCTGAAAAAAAGATTTCGTTAAGCTCAGTAAACGCATATACATAATTAAGTGAATCTGTTAAAATAAAATAACCTCTTTTACTAATAGTATTGAAAATGTTCGGGTTATCTAAATTTATCCAATGATTTCCCTTATCTTTAGATAACCAAAAAAGTGAGTTCTGTCTATGATTTGCTATATAAATATTAAAATTATTGTCAACACTAATACCCGCTATAGCACTATTGCCAGCAATTGCTGATGTTGGAATTTGATTCCAAGTAGTGCCTGAATCAGGTGAATAAAAAATCTCACCATAATTAGTTCCAACATATAATGTATCGTTTTTAATAAATAAATTTGAAGTGATTGAAGAGGAAATTGAGATATGTTTTATTTCGTTGTAAGTTGAATCGGTATATTTAATTGCGTTATCAATTTGCATATAGAATCTGTTATTTCCATCATATAGAATCCTCCAATGTGCAGAAGTATTCCATTTAGTCCGGGTCCAGTAAATATTGTTGTCTTTTGAAGAAATATTTATATCATAATTTTTTTTTGTTGTGTTTTCATTTACAACAACACAGATAACACTATCAATATTTGCATTAAAATCGGGTAATTTGTAATTCTCCTCATTAACCAAAGAATCAACCAAATACAAGTTGTTTTTATATGCCGCTATAATGTTTCCTTTTACATCAGACCCAATTAATTTTATTTGAACTGTATCAATTAGTGAAATTATTTTTAAGTATTGGGCTGTAAAATTATTTATTTGAATATTCCCTATAAGGGTATTGGGTTTGCTGATTAAATAGTTAATATTAGGTTTGCCAGTAATGCTATATGTATATCCATATTTATTATTAATGCTTTTTTTGTTAATATAATTTGCTATACTAAAATTCTTAAAAATTTCATTTAAGCTACTCTTGTATGTACCGAAAACATTGTTAAATGATTTTTCACCAATTAAAGTATCTTTAACTACTTTCATAAGTACCGAATCACCGAATTGTTCAGCATAGTAAAGGGTGAATAATGCTGCTCTAGAATAATCATCTAATACACTGGAACTTTCATTATCCCAACCTAAAAGAGGTACATCGGTACTATTAAAATATCGCGAAGGAGATCTTAATTGATAACCTGAAATTACAGAAGCTAGTAAAGCTAATCCTTCATTAACAAATGGTATTTCTTTTTTATCGTAGTTATAATGAATTAAATGTTGGAATTCGTGTGCCAATGTTGCTAATGGATTTGTCGCATTTCTTGAACCTCCTCTAAAAATACCAGGTTTAGAATCGATATACAATAAATCTCTTTTATTACTATTAGTAATATTCTTTTGATCACCCGGATTAAAATAACCTTTTGTGAATGTGGTAATTGTATTACCATTCCATCCGTCTTTTATATCAAAAACAAGAAAATCTGTTAAGTTATCACCATCTTTATTGGGTGGGTCACCAAAATATAGTTCATTTAATTTTACAATTCCTTTTGACGAATCCCTTGAAGCTGACGGGGTTTTGTTTTCAAGGGAATTAAATAATGTATCGGCAACACCTTGACTAGCGTGATTATTACTAAGTTCAGTTGTATCAATCCAAACTTGAACCTTGGTGCCTTTTCTTAGTAGTTTTGCATTTACAGTATTATAAGATTTTGTAACGAAATTATATGTAAAAAAACTCGCTATTGTCCCAATTGAATCTGATTGAATTTTCTTTAATTTAATCTCATTTGTTTTTTTCAACATCAATTGGTAAGTGAGAGGATCTAAAAGTTTAGTATTCTCGAGTGCTAATTTTTTTAAACTATCAGTAAAAACAGGTGTTCCACATAACCAATTTCCATCCGGATGATTATTATCATCTTGTGCAAATGTTAAGCAGGAAGTTATTGAGATAAATACAAAAGCATAAAATAAAATTTTTACAATTTTTGAACACATAATTTACTCCTTTTGGTTAGAAATAATTTTTTTTATATAAATTTCATCCCACGATAGGGACTTTTTCATATCTACAATTACTAAAACTGTTTTCCCTTGTAATTTGTTTAACTCAGTATAAACAGGTGAAACTTTCATTATTATGTATGCCGTTCCGTTTGAATCTTCAATCCCATAATTTGTAAATGGTTCACTTCCAAGCAGATAAATTTTACCGGAAATCTCTTTAACCAATGTTTTTTTAGATGAAGAACAAGAAATTAGAGTTATAACAAAAACCATGTTTAACGCTATTAATAATATTTTTATGTTTTTCATAATTCTTAAATAAACCAAATCTATTAATTACTTTAAGTTTGTGTCATGTGACCTTATTTGATTAAATTCATTTTACCAACAAATCTCTCCTTAGAAATTTTGATTTCATAAAAATAAATTCCAGAAGATAAATCCCATGCATCAAATTGAACCTCATAACTTCCTACTTTTTGTTCTTTGTTAACCAATACTGCAACTTTCTGTCCGAGTATATTGTAAACGTATAGTTCTACAAAACCATTTTTTGCAATTGAATAATTTATTATTGTTGTAGGATTAAATGGGTTTGGATAATTTTGATGTAACTCAAAACTGTTGGGGAGTTCGTTGTTTTCACCCTCAACATAAGTTGCATTATCAGTTACCCACAAGCCGCCGCCGCCGGTTCCCACAAAAAGCTGGGAAGTATTATGAGGGTTAAGTGCAATAAACAGAACGTAAGTATGGGCTAAGTTTTCGGAAATATTATTCCACGTACTTCCGCCGTCGATGCTTTTATATATTCCGGGATTTTTATTTTCTAACCAGACCGAATACCAGGACTGTGAAACAGCAAATATTATATCCGGATTATCCGGGTTAATTTCCACATCTGCAACGCGGGGATGATCGAAAATTTGTGTCCAAGTCGAACCGTTGTCGGTTGATTTATTCAGAGAGCCGGCAACGCTCCAATCGTAGTTTTCAGTTCCGCCGGCATAAAGTATATTATTTGTTTTATCGTAATCGATACAGAGAACGTCGTAATCGGGAAATGAAGTAACTTTATTCCATTGACTTCCTGCATTCGTGGATTTATATAATCCGGCTCCTTCGCCTATATTATTTATACCTAAGTATAATTCATTCGAATTATTCGGATTGATAAATATTTCCCACGCTCCGGCAGCGTTATTACCGAGACCATTATTTATCTGTGTCCATGATTTGCCGCTGTTTGTAGTTTTGTAAACTCCATTGCCGTATGATGCACAATACAAAACTCTTTGCCCGGGAGAACCCAAATTTTTATCCATTACAAGATCAGGTCTGCCGTCGGGAATGCCTGTTGAAATTTCAGACCAGGAATTTCCATTATCAACGCTTTTATACACGCTGCCCAATCCGAAATTGTTAGCAAACGCTAACCCAACTCCGTCGTATCTGCTCAAATAAACATCACCATTTGCCGGGTCTATTTCAATATCTTTTGCTGCATCATAATTATCATACGGGTTCTGCACTTTATCCAAAGGTTCAAAACTATCAGCGCCGTCATCAGAGCGGAAAGGTCCATTATCATCATATGCTACATATATTATCTGAGAATTTGAAGGATCGAATCCAATACCTTCAGTCATCATCATTTCGAATCCATTTCCTTTCCATGCAGTGCCGACTTTTTGCGTATATTTTTGTTGCCATGTTTCACCACCATCGGTTGTTTTATTAATCCAATCGCGTCCCCAATAAATTATGTTAGTATCACTCGGTGCCATTTCTAAAACGAGTGCGTGTTTTTCATCGAAAAAGGTTTCGTTCATCCAACCCATTACAATATTATCACTGGTTATTGCCCAAGTTTGACCTGCATTATAGGTTCGGTAAATTCCCCACTCCTCGTAAGCTTCATACTCTTCTTCAGGATAACTTAATCCGGTTCCGATTAAAATAGAGTTCGGGTTTAAAGGATTAACGGTAAATTTCCAGTAGAAATAAAACCGATCTTCATCCGCTTGATATCTGGGTAGGTTGCTTGTTAAGTCTTGCCAAGTGTCGCCGCCATTAGTTGAACTGAAAAAACCTCCGGCAAAAGATGATGCATTTCCAACAGTGCCATGTGTTGGAAGTGTTATATAAATATAAAAATTACCATTGATATTCAAACCCTGCATATTCCAAATTTCTTTGTGAGGTAATCCGGAGTTTTTCCTTACCCAGGTATTTCCGTTATTAACTGATTTGAAAACTCCATCGGTTGATGCTACATAAATAATGCGTTGAGAGGAAGGAGAAGTCGGGTCGATCAAGATACTGTAAACATTCGCGGTGTCAACCATCCCGATATCAACATGTTCGAATGTATCTCCGCCATCTGTTGTTCTGAAAATGCCATCACCCAATGTGCCTACGTAAATTATACTGCTGTTTTCGGGATCAATTTCAACCGATTGAATAAATCTAAAATCATCTTCCGAAGAAATACTTTTGGGAAATAAAAGAGACCATTGTTCCCCTTCGTTAACTGATTTAAAAAGTCCTATTCCCGTGCAATTAAATAGTGTTTTATAATTTTCATCGGATGGGTCAAACTTTATTTGATTTGTAATATAAACATCCGGAGTCCAGGGACCACTCGCTAAATTGTTGTTGATAAGATTCCAAGTATCTCCCCCGTTTTGGGTTTTATAAATACCCTCAATATCTCCGCCGATAAAAACTGTGTTCGGGTCTATTGGATTAATTAGGCTAGATAAGAGGTCGCTCCCGCCACCAGGCCCTATATTTTGCCATTCTGTTTGAGAATAAAAAACTTGATTTAGGGAGAGAAAAAGAAAAAAGATTAAGCGTTTCATCTTTACTCCACAATTTGTGACTGAAATATAGAATATTTCAATAATTGAGGTAATGCCTGATAATATAGTTAGTTTTTATAAAACATTCAAGATTAAACAAATATGTTTTCAGTTGATTGTTATAACTCTTTAAAAATGTCAGTATCAAAACTCTTTAGAAATGTCAGACTAATTTAATAAAATAATTTCACTAATAGAGAATTTGGGGTAACGTAAGGAGCCCGATAGGGCGACTGGAGTTACC
>JAKIUC010000030.1 GCA_021647785.1 Melioribacteraceae bacterium | reverse complement strand
AATCAAATTAAAGCTAAACTAAAAAATACTTCAGAAACTTGGATTGGTTTAACGCTGTTCGTCGCGAACATTGTGAAGTTTGCTGAAATCAAAAATTTCTACATCTGACTTTCTGAGGATACCCTAATTAATAATTGATTTTTTAAATATGCTCATGTATCTTTAGAGTTCGAGTTTTTGCGGAAGTGGTGAAATTGGTAGACACGCTATCTTGAGGGGGTAGTGCTCTTCTGGGCTTGCGGGTTCAAGTCCCGCCTTCCGCACGATATTTTTTTATAAGTAACAATTAGGAAACAAGTATGAACAAGTTAAGCATCTCAATTCTTTCTCTACTATTATTTTTCGGGTCAATTCTTTTTGGTCAGGAAATGAGTCAAGAAGCAGCTCCACTTTACAATGCAGGGAATAAGTTAATTAAATCGGGACAATTTATTGGGGCAATTGAAAAATATGATTCTGCTATTGCAATTCAAGCACATCCAAATATGTTTTATCAAAAAAGTGTTGCATTAAAAAAGATACGAAAGTTTGATGAAGCTGAACAAGCTCTTTTAAAATGTGTTGAATTAAACCCTGATTTTAGTGCAGCATATAGTGGTTTAGGTACAACTTATTACTCGCTTAAGAAATATCAATTAGCAATTGATAATTTCAATAAATTTCTTGAAAAAACTGATAATGAAAAAAGTAAAGCGAAAATCAAAAAATTTATTGGTCTTGCTTATACTCAGTTAGGTCAGAGTGCAAAACGTGACGGAAAACATAAACAAGCAATTAAATATTTAAATGAAGCTGTTAAAAATTACAAGTACGATTCTGCATATTTAGCATTGGCTGAAATTAATATTGATTTAGGTAAATATCAGGATGCTCTTTCTGCTGCAGATAATGCAATTAACAACAGAAAGAAAATATCGAAAGGTGCTGGCTACTATTACAAAGGGTTAGCTTTTAAAGGGCTTGATGATAAAGAGAAAGCAAGAGAAAATTTTAAGATTGCTGTAAAAGATAAGACCTACAAAGCTTCTAGCGAGTATGAGTTAAAACAATTGAAATAAAATATTTAGTAAATACAAAAAAAAAGCCATAGATAGTTTTAATTATCTATGGCTTTTTTATTGATGCTAAATTCTACCTACAAAATAGAAAATAAAACATTTAATCTAATATGAGTTGAGTTCAAAGCATCACCATCACTAAGCAAAGTATTCATATTATAATGTGCTGAAAGGTCTAAATCAATAATTGGGAGTAACTTAAAATATAGACCAGCCCCAAATCCAACTCCGGTTTTGCTTTCGCTTTCACTAAATGTAATGTCATTAATTGTTGCATCACCAAAAGAAGTGAATAGTAGCTCTGCCGCAAGATAAGGTTGAACTGGTCCTGGAATTAAAGTAAACTCTGCACCAAGCCCAATAGAAAGAAAACTTGTTTCAGTAGTAAATTTTTCACCAACGAGTGTAACATCACTTGATAAAGAATTTTGAAAAACGTTTGCAGTAAACTGAATAGGAAGTAGCGGCAAACCCACAATTAGTTTACCACCATAGTGCATACCTGAGTTTAAGTTCAAAACATCTTCTGCGGTAAAACTATTATCGCCACCAAGTGCAGTATAGCCACCACCAACACCTATTTTAATTGATTGACCAACTAATGAAATTGTTAAGAAAGATATTACCATCAGGGTTAGTATCAATTTTTGCTTCATATTATTTCCTCAATTGTTTTTATTGAATTGTGATTCTTAAATATATATATATAAATGGATTAATATTTCATAAAAAAGTTCAAATTTATCTAAAGTTTTTGTGTATCGGACTCATACATTCCGAAGAACGAACAGCTGAGACCTATTGCGATAAATCGTAAGTGAAAAGTCAAACGTGAAATGTGAAAATGTAGATATTATTTCTTTTTCCTTGTTTGACTTTTGACATTTCACGTTTTTTTAAGATTTGCAAGTTTTGCATAAAAAATCTTCACAAAAAAAACAAGGATTTAGGTGCAATACTATTATGCTCATATTTATTGTAGAAGCTAAATAAATTTCTAAAATTTATTCTAATTTTAACTATTTTTGAAAGATTTATTAGTGAGAGTTGTATCATCTCAAATTGCTTTGTTATAGTTACAAATGTGGCTTTTTTCAATATTCATTAAAATGTTTTTCGATAGATTACTAAATGAAAACAATTATCCAAAAAATTATCTTCATCTTAATTTTTGCCAATGTTATATCCGCACAAAGTAATGTAAACTTTTCTGAGGCAATGGAGTTGTATAATGCAAGTCACTTTGCTGAAGCTCGTGAGAGGTTTTTAGATATATCTATGAAACACGACATAGATGAAAATCTTGTAGTTTCGTCAAAATATTATGCTGCTGATTGTTTGCTAAAATTAGGGCTTCTTAATGGTACCATTCACGAATTTGAATATTTTGTAAGTAAATATAATTTTTCAAATTTTAGAGTTGAGGCACTATTTAAATTGGGTACTACATATTTTGAATTAGAAGATTATCAAAAAGTTAGGGAGAAACTTTTAATACTAATTAGTGAATATCCGAAATATGAAAAAATTGGTTTGGCTTATTATTGGATTGGGCAATCGTACGCTAATGAAAATAAATATATTGAAGCTGAGGAGTTTTTATTAGAAGCTGTTTCGCGAGATAGATATGGGGATAAAATAGATTATACAATATATTCCCTTGCCTATATCTATGAATTGCAGGAAAAGTATAGCAATGCAGTAACTTATTATGATGAACTCCTTGCATACCATCCGGAAAGTGAGTTACTCCCGAGTGCACAGTTAAGAATTGGTGGAAGTTATTTTAAATTGAAGGAATATGAAAGAGCAGTATTGGAATTAACCGACCCGCTGATTTTGGAATTGCCCGAAAAAGAACAGATTGATGCAGGGTACTTATTAGCAAATTCGTACTTTAGATTGGGAGAATATGAAAAAGCTGAAAATGCTTTTAGAGATGTTCTAAAAAGAAACACATCTGGTAACATTGAACGGGAATTAAAATTTGGTGTTGCTTGGGTAAACTTCCAACAGCAAAATTATGGAAAAGCTTACGAGCAATTTTTAGAACTCACTCTTAAAGGGGAGCAGGATAGTATTTCAATTAAATCTCTTTATTGGAGTGGGGAAAGCAAGCGATATCTTGGTGAAACTGCATTTGCTGAAAAAATTTACGAAACATTTCTAACAGATTTAGAATCAAATTCTTATACTGATGCTGTGAGGCTATCACTTGGAATTATTCAATATAATAGGAAAGAGTTTAAAGAGGCTTCAACAAATTTAATTATATCTTCATACTCAAACAATAAAAATTATAAGAGTAGGGCTTTAATTTTGCTTGGTGAAATAAATCTGGAGTATCAAAATTATAGAGAGGCAGAATTGTATTTTGATAAAGCAGTTAAAATTCCAATGCTTCCACAAGATGTTTCTAACCGTGCTATATTGGGTTTAGGTGCTGCACAATATTATTTAAAAAAGTATGATGATGCATCAATGAACTTAATTGATTTATCGGTACGTGCCAGAGATTTTGAAAAACGGAAGACACATTATTATCTTGCTGAAACATATTTTGCAATGGGTAATTTTCGAAAAGCACAGCAGCATTTTTATCGAGTTGATTTAGGTGATGATTACATTGGAAAATCTGCACTCTATGGAATGGCATATTCATATTTCAATTTAAAGGATTATGGAAATTCTGCTTACTATTTTAAGGAGTATATCACAAAGTATAAAAATTATGGAAATTTTATTGATGCACAACTAAGACTTGCCGATAGTTACTTTGGAATGAAAAATTTTGATTTAGCAAGTGCAGAGTATGAAAAATATTTTTCTAAATACCCTGATAGAAGTGGAAATGATTTTGTGCTATTTCAATATGGGCAATCATTGTTTAAATCTGGTAAAAGTAATTCGGCAATAAATAAATTTAAGCTATTATTAAAGAGGTTCCCAAATTCTAAATATTGTGATGATTCGCAATACTTAATTGGCTGGATTCATTTTCAAAAAAATAATTATGATTTAGCAATTAATAATTATAAAAATTTAATTACGGAGTATCCAAAATCTTCTATTGTGCCAATAGCCTACTACTCAATTGGGGATTCCTATTACAATTCGGAGGAGTATGATTCATCAATAGTCTATTACTTAAAAATAATTGATAACTTTCCTAAAACTCAATTTGTTTACGATGCGATGAATGGAATTCAGTATAGTTATTTAGCATTAGATAGACCTGATGATGCGGTGTCGCTAATAAATGGATATATTGTAAAGTACCCGCACATAGAAAACAGTGATAGAATTTTGATGAAAAAAGGGGAAATCTATTTTAGCTATGGCAATTATGGCAAGGCTATGATTGGTTATTCTGAAATGATTAACTTTTATCCGAATAGTGAATTAGTACCGGAAGCACTCTATTGGATGGGTAAGAGTTCCCTCCAATTAAAGAAGCCAACTGAAGCTGCGGATTATTTTAAGGAAATTATTGATAAGCATATAATTTCAGATTATGGAATTGAGGCAATTGTTGAACTTGGGAAAATATATTCAGGTAATAAAAATTATTTGAAGGAGATTGAGTTATATAAATCTGTATTGCCTAAAATTGCAGCATCACCCAAAGCTGAGGAAATATTATTTCTTCAAGGTGCTGCTAATATTAATGCTGATAAAAAAGATGATGCATATAAATCTTTTAATGAAATAATTACATACTACGATAAAACTCTTTTCTCTGATAAAGCAAAAATTGAGATTGGAATTTTAGAAATTGAGAATAAGAGAGCTTCAAACTCGGAACAATTATTTAGTGAAGTTGCCGAGAATAGAAATGATGATATTGGAGCCAAAGCCCAGTACTACCTTGGTGTTGCACGGTATGAACAAAAAAAATATGACGGAGCAATATCTGCTTTAGTACGAGTGAGAACTGTGTTTGCTACTTACGACGAATGGTTTACAAAATCGCTATTAAAGTTGGGTGATAGTTATCATAAGTTAAATGATAAAGCAAATGCTCGTAAAATGTATAAAGCTGTAATTAAGAAACATCCGAGAAATGAATATGGTAAAGAGGCAAGAAGAAAGTTGAAAAAAGTTTGATATTAGTAAAGTGTATAAAATAAATATCGAATACTGAATGCTGAATATAGAATCATGAAGGAAAAACATTTCGTGAATCGATATTCTTTTGCTCCAGGCATTCTTACAGAAGTTCGATGTTTAATAAAAGATTAAGATTACGAACATGATTCAAACCTTCAAGGTTAGGATGAAAAATTATTCCGCTAAGAGATGCGGAACAGGTAAACAGATGAAAAAGATATTAGTCATATTAATTGCTTTAAGTTTTAGTTTATTAGCTCAATCTGAAAATAAAAATCAGAGTATTGAGTTACCTGCCTTCGTTATTACTGGGGTTCAGTCAGTTTCTCTTCCAACCTTAAATAAAAACAAATCGGAATTTGTACCTGTTATTGGCAAGGAATTTTTAACTCCAAAATATGACAATGAAGAATTTGCACTTATAGATAACACAAATCCTATAAAAAAACAAATGGAATTATACTCCAATGTGGAGAGTTATAATGGACTTTTACAACTTGGTGCTGGCTTGCAAACTTTACCAATTGGAAGATTAGATTTTAGTTTTAACAAAAACAACTTTCTGTTTAATACCCATATTTTTGGAAGTGATATTCGTGATTTTCTCCCTTATGCCGGCTACAATACTTCAGGTGCAGAGGTTAGTTTATCATATTATTTAAATCATAAATTGAATATATTTCCAGGAATGACAATAAATCTAAGGGGAGGGTTTGTAAGAGACCAATACAATTTTTATGGTTCAGATATTCCAACTTTTGAGAGAGAGAATGAAAAATATTATGGAAATATTGATTTTCTAAATAGACTGAATAAAGATTTTCTTTATGGGGCAACATTTTCAGGGAATTATTTAAATATGAAAATGGAGAATGTGAAAGAGAACTTAAGTAAAGTTAACGGATTTTTAGAATATAGTCTAAGTGTTGTTTCTGTTGGTGCAAATGGATTTTACAAAATACAGCAAGTAAATGTTGGAGAATTAGAATACTCGAAATATAATTACTTTAGTGGTGATGCTTACCTTCACTTTAATAATTCTGATATTTTTAATCTTAAAATTGGAGTACATTACTCACAGCAGGATACAAACAATATTTTTTCTCCAACAGCAGTTTTATCTATTTTTGTTGAGGAGGGAGTTGCTCTCTTTCTTTCATACAAAGGCAACTCTAAGCTATTTACGATACAAGATATTTTATACGAGAACAGATATTTTGAGACTAATAGAAAAAATATATTTCAAAAAAACTACTCCAAGTTGAATCTTTCCATCAAGTATGATTTCTCTGATATATTTGAAATTAATGCTGGGTTTTATTCATCTAAGTATGACAACTATCATTATTACGAGGATTTAGCAAAGGATAATAGGTTTACCCTTGTTCCAATTAATGATGTAAAAGAAACGGGTGCCTTTTTTAATATTTTGGTTAATACAAAAAGTTATGGCGAACTATTTGCAGATTTTGAATTCCAGGACGTTAAAGATAAAGAGGGATATAAAATTCCTTATAAACCATTATTAAATGGTAGCTTATCTTATGGCTATTTTTTAAATTTTGGATTATATTCAAAAATTAAAGTTAGTTATTCAAGCAAAATTTATACAGATTTATTAAACAGAAATAGACTACCAAATTATGTTAATCTTAGTCTATTATTAAAGTATAATATTTTTGAAACCCTTGCACTAACATGTAATTTACAAAATATTTTGAATAGAAAAGAGTATCTGTTAAAAGGGTATCAAGAAAAACCTCTTGATATTATTGTTGGTATTGAGTACCGTTGGTAAACATTCTTAAATTATTTGAGATGAAAATGAATAAAGAAGAATTAAAAAATATAGTTTTGGAAATACTTGGTCATTCTGATGATTCTGTATTTAACCAATTTATTAGGCAAATATCCTTATTGATAGAAGGGGACCAAGCACTTAAGTTAAATGGAATAGGGCATTTTCAAATAAAGAAAGAACCCCTCTCCCGGATGGAACGAAAAATGGAAGGGAGCATCAGCGAAAAGGAAATTTTGTTATTTCTGCCAGAAGGTGAAGTGAGTGAGGAGAAAATTATCTCCTTTGAAATAGATGAACATCCCAAATCTCCAAACGAATTTAGTGAATCGGTTTTTGATGTTAGTATTGATAAACCTACTATTATTTCTGAACCAGATATTGAAGTTCCGAAAGAAGATAGTTTAAACGATGATGAAAAATTAATAAATAATATTAATGAATTTATTGAAAGTGGGGAAGTGATTGAAGGATATAAATTGCTTGATGCTACTCAATCAAATATTATCCCAACTATTGAAGATGAGAAGATTGATAACGAAGAAGTAATTACAGATGATATTATAGCTGAAAGTAGTGCCGCTGATTTTACAGAAGCAGAAATAAATAAAGAATTTATGAATGATGATTTAGATGATGAACCCGTTGAGGAAGATGATGATTATAATGTAGCTTCGAGTAGTATTGAAGCTGCGATTACTGAAGAGGATGTAAATGCTTCAGAAGCAGAAATAGAAAAAGATGATGATGAAACCGAAATTGAAGCTGAAATAGGGAGTGAGTTTGAGGCAGAAAATAGTGAATTGAATGAGGATGATACAAATCCGTTTGATGAGCTTGATAATTATATTAAAGATGAAACAAAAGATGAAGCTCAGGAAATAATTGATGCAGAACCTGAAACAGTTGAGGAGAGTAATGAAGAATTGGCAAACAGTTCTTTATCCGCTGCCGACTCTCATGAAGAAGATAAATTAAATAAAACCAAGAAATCGGGATCTGACGAGTGGTATAAAAATCCGATTCTCTACATTGCTACTATAAGTTTTATTGCTGCACTCGTAGTTCTCTATATTTTTATACCAACTTCTGGTGATACTGTTAGTAATAATGAATCAAGTAGTTTTGAGATTACTACTCCTGATGATATCAGAGGTCATTCGGATTTTGTTGATTCAGTAGCTACAAGTGATTCTACAATAAATGAAGCAACCCAAATTGTACATGAACCAACCACAGTTGAGAAATTAGCTGAAATTGAAAAAGTTAGAAAAGATAGTAAGGGTACTGAGGAGAAGGTGCAAGACTCTAAGGAAAAAGCAAGTGCAACCAATGTGATTAAACCCAAAATTAGTACTACATCAACTGGACTTTATAGAGAAATTGAAAATGATAAAAATATTACTAAGAGAATCTATTTTGATGGAGAGCGTTATACGGTTCAATCCTCATCATGGCGAAGCACCACCATTGCGGAGCGTGAAGTTAGCAAATTAAAAAAACGTGGATTTGATGCATTTATTTATAAGGTATATATAGCATCAAAAAATGGTACTTGGAACAGAGTACGGATTGGATATTTTAACACTCAAAAAGAAGCAGAAGAATTTTTAAAGAAAAATAAAATCTAAAAGGATAATTATGAGTTTGTTGTCAGTCGTTATACAAGGTGGATGGGTTATGCTCCTTATTTTTATAACATCCATTATTACAATAGCAATTATTATTGATAGATATAGAGTTATAAGAAAGTCACGTTCTAATGTTCCGGCATTCTTAGTTAAAATTAGAGGGCTGCTAAAAAGGAATGATATTAATGGTGCTTTAAATGTTTGTATGGAGGCAAGAACTCCTACAGCAAATATTGTTAAAAAAGGATTAAAGAAATTTAGCTTTGGTCACGAAAGAGTAAAGGAGGCAATTGAATCTGCTGGCAAGCAAGAGATTCATAAATTGGAAAAGGGATTATCAGTTTTAGCAACTATTGCAGGTGTTGCTCCATTGCTTGGCTTCTTAGGTACAGTTACCGGAATGATTACCGCTTTTATGCGAATTGAAGATCTTCAGGGTGCAGCAAATCCAAGCGATTTAGCTGGCGGAATATGGGAAGCCCTTTTAACAACAGCGTTTGGATTGATAGTAGGAATTATAGCATATACTTTTTACAATTATTTAGTTGGTGCAATTAATAAATTTGTACTAGATATGGAAATAGTATCCAACGATGTAGTGGATATTGTTGAAGAACTTCGTACGTCTGATAACTCTAAAGAAAATGGTTGAGGTTTAAATGAAATTTGAGATGCAAAATAAACCACTCTCTGTTTTTCACTTCTCGTCGCTTACTGATATTGTGATGCTGCTCCTTATTTTCTTTTTGCTTACATCACAATTTGTAATTCAAACTGGAGTTAAAGTTCAGTTACCAAGTGCAAAAAATAATGAGCAAACAATACCTGCACGGATTATTGTTTCAATAACAGAGGAGAGCAAAATATTTGTTGGGAAAGAAGAGATTGCCGTAGATGCACTTCCAATAAAGTTAGAAGAAATAAGAAAAAGCATTACGGATGAAAATCTAATTATCAGAGCAGATAAATCGGCAAAAATAGATTTAGTAATTAAAGTTATTGATGCAGCTAAAGGTGTTGGAATAAGTAAATTTACAATTGAAACAGAAAAAGAATCGCTATAATGTTTTGGAAGAACTCAGAATATCAATCCGCAGCTATTTCAGTTATAGTACATCTATTAATTCTTATAGTATTAATGGCTTTCTCATTTTCGCCAGAATATGATAATACTGAATATGTTACAATAGGCTTTGGTACAATTGGCGAAACCAGTTCATCAGGAGCAATTACAAAAAAAGAACCGAAACGTGAAGTAAAGAAGAAAGAGAAAGTGGAGGTTCCAAAAGTTAAAAATAGTGATGAAACAAATGAAGTAACTTCACCACCCAAAAAGAAGAAAGTGGTGAAAGAAGTTGTTAAGAAAAAAGAGAGCAGTAAAGGGCGAGAAGTTAGTGGAGAGGGAGAAGGGAAGTTTGGGTTTGAATTAGATTTTGGCGGTAAAGGGAAAAGGAAGATTTACAGTTATTCAATTCCTGCATATCCATCAGGAGTTTCGAAAGAGATTGATGTAAAATTAAAATTTACAATAATGCCGGATGGTTCTGTTGGTAGAATATTTCCGATAAGGAAAGCTGATACAAGATTGGAAGCTGCTGCAATAAATTCATTAAGGCAGTGGAGATTTGAGGCGTTACCATCAGGACAAGAGTTGAAACCTCAATCTGCTGTTATTACTTTTCCGTTTCGTTTGCAATAAATTATCAAATTTAAGAACAATAAAAAAACAATTGAAACTTGGCTTAGAGAAAAAGGTCAAATAAAATAAAAATGATGGGAAACTTGGATATGGACAACATACTTAAAATAACCGAAATCAAAAGCGAATTAGAACTTGAAAGAGCTATCTCACTATATGGCAAATTGCGTTGGATGGTAAAAGAAGATTCTTCTTTGAAAGAAAAAAGAGACCATTTGAGAAAATTAATTAGTTCGTTTGAAGATAAAAATTGGTCGGATTTAGAGAAAATAAGAGAAGAACAAATTGAAGAAAGTGATAAGGCAGAAGAATTGATTTTTGCAGAAGAATCATTTATTCAAAAACGTAAATCCCTTATTAAAAACAAACTAAAATCTTATGGGTTGAAGCAACAAGAATTGGGAAAGATTTTAGGACATCGAAAAAATTATATGTCAGAATTAATAAATGGTGTCCGTCCATTTTCGAGAGATGATTTGGTTATTATTCATAGATTGTTGGCGATTGAACTTAAAGATTTAATTCCTACATTTATAAAACCGGAAATAGAACAGCATATAAAAATGTCATTACGTGAGTTAGGTAAATCCAAATTAAAGCTTAGAAAAAAGGATTTAATTGTGGCATAAATATTTAATAATCTTCCAACCCCATTACAAGGCGCTATCGAGGACCACTCCTCGACAAAATATTATTCCAGAAAAGTAGAAACTTTAAGTAGTGGCGAGGAATAATTTTGTCGCACTTACTAATTGAATTTTTGTTTATTTGTCTTTAGAAGAAAAAGTGTTTATTTTCAAAATAATTAAATATATAATTATCTGCTTTTATCTATGAGGGTGTGTAGTATTAAAATTCTCAATATACCCAAGTCTGTTTATGTAGATAGAATCGATAGAATAAATAGTTATATGCTATTACATAATATAGATATAAGTTTATGATCTCAGTACTAATAATATTTTAGGGTGGTTAATAAATTATTTAGAAATATTTTCTTTATTTTAGTACATTGAAAGTGTTGAATAGAAAAGGAATTGGGATATGCCTGTAATATCTATGTTTTATGGTATCCTTATAAGGATGTTTTTTAGAGATATAGAAAGACACCATTTACCACATATCCACGCAGAATATCAAGGTGAAATGGCTGTGTATTCTATTCCCGATGGTAAGTTACTTGCAGGTTCAATACCGAAGAAAAAAGAGAAACTAGTTGTTGCTTGGATTGAAATTCACCATGATAGTTTGCTTGCAGATTGGGAACTTGCTGTTAATGGTAAAAACTTATTTAAAATAAGAGGATTAGACCAATGAGAATTGCAAAAGTTGAACCAGAAAAAAAATATAGACTTCGCATAGTCACTGAAGATGGCACACAAGGCATTTTTGATGTTACACCATATTTAGAATATGAAGTTTTTTCAAAGTTAAAAGATGAAGGTGCTTTTAAAAATATTTTTAATGGTAAATATTTCATAGAATGGGATTGCGGTGCTGATTTATCTGCCGATACTATTGAAGCTCATTTGGAGATAATTTAACTAATATGTTTGGTCAAAGTATTTCTATTTATTAACTACGGTAGTAGCTTAGTTGTGGGTCGTCAGTTGCTTTGTTAAAAATGCGTTTGTGAAATTACAATAACACTTTAGAATAGTAAGAATAAACAATTTACAAATTGAAGGGTAAGATGATGAAAAAGTTTTCTCTCGTAATATTTTTATTTGTGCTTTATTTCCAAATATATGCACAGAATGAAACTATCCGCAGTTTTAATACTGGTGCATTTGAAGTCATTAATCCTCAAAAAGCTATCATTGAATTAGGTCTAAATACATCAGATTATGGGTCTTTATATTTTGATTGGCTCTATTCGTTCAACAACAAAATTGCTATTAATTTTAACATAAGACCAGTAGATGATTTTGGTGACTATTTTGTATTCTTCTCAAGCAGTTATAATTTGACTAAAGATTTAACGATAGGTTCATATATTCACTTTTATTGGTCAAGAATAGGATTGTTTGCTTCCTACAGAGCAAAAATATTCGACACATATTTTGATACAAAACTTGGTGGTGATTTTCGAATTGAATCTCCTCCTTTTAATTTATTTGTACACAATTACTTCTTTAGCTTATCAACAAAGAAGAGAATTTTTAATAGTTTTCAATTAATTGGTGAAGCATATTTTGAAAAATATTCACCTTATAATTCTTCGGATGATGGAGCATTACTCTTTAGTATTGGAAGTGAGTATCAATTATTTAATCAATTTAATATCAGAACAATGATTGGATATAGCTTTACAAATAATAGTAAAAAGGAAAATTATTTGCATGGTGTATTTGGTGTTAATTATATTTTTAATTAATATTACAAGACTGTAGTGGACTACTCCTCGACAAAATATTATTCCAGAAAAGTAGAAACTTCATGTAGTGGTAGGGAATGGTACTTGACATCCGAGTAATAAAATTGGTTGTGAATCACTTCAGCAACAATTAAAAAATGAAGTAAATTAATTATTTTATTGAGGAAAGAACAAAAACAATTTTCATACGATTTTTACTTTTTAGCATTTCGTGTATTAAGAATTTGCACACCAATAATTCCGCCTAACATTCCAAATATAGAATTTGTAAAGAGATTATTAAATAAAAATGAAAGTGTATAAAGGGGTGAGAACCCATAGCTCTTAATGCTCTCTACAACATCACTTAGTAAAGAAATTACTTCATCTCTTGTTGCTTCCTTTATTGGGAAGCTATTAATTGTTTCTACCATTTGTGGAAAAGATACAACTAAATCATTTGTGTGTGTAATAAGGGTAATTATAAAATCGAAAGTAGTTCCAAAAATTGCTGCAGTTAATCCAGTAATAAGCCCGAATATTACTCCTTTTTTTATTGCGAGTTTTGAAAAATCATTATTCGCTTTCTGTTCAAGCATCAGTGCAATAAATGCAGCTACGGGAATTAGCAAACAACATCCAAGACTTTTAATAACTGGTACTATGGTAAGAACACCAGCACCTAAACCAACCACCAAAGGTGAAATATATTTTTTATTCAGATTTTCCATTTCTCACAAGTAATATTTGTAAACCGTTGTAAATATAAGCAATTCCAATAAAACCAAAAAACAGACCAGTTACAAAAGCAATACTTTTAGTATAATCATAAAACCCGCTTGAATAAAGGAGTACATCAACTAACATTGGAATTGATGCAGCAAGGATGAGCTTGCCATTTTTGAAATTAATTTTAAAAGCAAAAAGTAAAATGAATGATGAGAGTAACCCTCCCAAATATATTCCGGCACAGCGCGAACAAACTAATGTTTGATACCCATTTATGTTAATTAGTTTTTCTAATTGTTGATGACAAACAGTTGAATAAATTCCTTCAAAAAATGGGAAGAGGTATGCGAGATTGTTTTGCAGCGGAATAAAAAATTCAATAAATATTCCGAAGACCCAAATTATAATTAATAAAAATAAGATAACTCTAATTCGTTGTTGCAATCTTTCTACTCTAAAATAATTGTATAGTGAAGAATCTGTGTCTCAGTAAGTATATATAGATTTCGGTTATATATAATGCCCTCAATAATTTCTATATCTTCATCAAGATTATTTGGAGTAATATTTACGAACCTACTATTTGGGTTTTGCAAGTTTAAATAGAATAGAGAATCGGTTGTGTTTACAATAAGATTATTAAAAGTAATATTAATATTTTCTGGTTCTATTTTAGAGTTAAGTTTTAATAATCCCATTCCATATTGGTCATATACAATTAGTTTGTTTTCATCTAACACAAATATTTTAGAATCTTGCGAGAGAGCCAACTGTGTGGGCGATGAAAGCATATAATCGCCAGAATCATAATTGCCAAATTCTAATAAGAAATTACCCTCTGAATTGAATTTCATAATGCGAGTATTATCTGAATCTAAAATATAAATATCTCCTTGAATTGAAGTAGCACAACTTGTTGGATATTGAAAATTATTTATGTCGTCCGTCTGTTCGTCAGTTTGGATAAGAAATAGATAATTTATGTCTTTATCAAATACTTGAATTCTATTATTGTTTTTATCAGTAACATAAACTCGCAAATCAGTAGCAAAAATATCAACTGGTTCATCAAATGTTGAACTGCTCCAGCCATAGCCACCAATAGATTCAATGATATTTCCTAATGTGTCAAGTTTTACAATTTCATTCTTTGATAAATCTGTAACAAAAAATACTTCACCCGGAGTTAATGTAAAAGCAGAGGCAGATTCAAACTCACCAATTTCCCCTCTAAATATAATTGACTGGGCAAAATTAAAATTAAGAAGCAGCAATAGAAGTATGGATATTTTCATAAAGTTCATAACAAAAGATAGTGAGAAGAATAGGTTTTGGCAATGCCATAAAAAAGACTAAATGATTTGAGTTAAAAACTTTTACTTTACTAAATATTATTGTTAATTTTGAACTGCAAAATTATTGAGCTGATTGAAAGACAGCTACATTGTAACATTCTAAATTACAATTTGTGAAGGACTTGATCTAAGGACAAGTACCGTAATGCACAAAAAATTATAAAATAATATTTAATGACGTAATAGTCTCACAGACAATTTGGTTTGTGTTTTTATTCTACGTTCCAAAATTGAATTAAGTTTGTTTAGTGTCGTCCCTTTGGGACTTTCTTTTAATTACTTTTATGGGTTGTTACCATAATGTCGCTCCTTTCGTTCTTCGCTCAAAAAGCGAGCTTCGCCGAACAAGATAGAGCTAATATTTCTTTTAGCACCATTCCGTAAAAGGAGCGGAACAGGTAGGCACGAAATTATGGTAAATATAAAAGAATAGTAGAAGAGATAAGTGCCATCTACTGTAAGTATCCTCTGTAAGAGTCTCACAGACCTTTGGGAGGCACAGCTTGCCCCTTTTTTGTGGGGGCACAATGTACTTAAAAATTAATGAACTACCCCGCCGCAAGCGGACGGAGAATCAATCGGAATTTTTATTTCGCCATACGGGGGCGGAGAATTAACTCTTGTCCCGCTCTGCGGGATTAAAAAGAAGACTTGTCCGAAGGACTCACTTAGAGAAGTTTTTAAAAAAGTGGGGTGAAATAAAAAAATGAATAACGTGGATTTATTACACTCCACCTTCTCCTTAGGAGTCCTATGAAGAAGGTTTTGTGCGATATTACAATATTGACAAGACACTAGAAAAAATCTTGTGTCTGATATCTTGATTCTAAAAATCTGATGAGAAAGAGATGAAAAACATTAACGGATTTAAAAAGCTAAAAAGCGAAGGCAAGAATATTTCGATGGTTACTTGTTATGACTACTGGTCTGCACAAATTATTGATGAAAGTGATATTGATGCAGTTTTGGTTGGAGACAGTGCAGCAATGGTGATGCATGGTTTTGATACAACAATTAATGCAACTGTTGATATGATGGCAACACATACCTCAGCAGTTAAAAGAGGTTTGAAGAATAAATTCCTTATTTCTGATTTACCCTTTCTCGCTCACAAGAAAGGGAGAGAGAAACTTATAGATTCTGTTGATGCAATATTTAAAGCCGGTGCAGAAGCTATAAAAATTGAAGGGGCAAATGGTGTGTTGGATGATATCAATTATTTGGTTTCGAGCGGAATTCCTGTAATGGGGCATATTGGCTTAACCCCGCAGTCGGTTCATAAATTTGGCGGCTTTACTCTGCAAGGTGAATCGCAAAGTGATGCCGAAAAAATTATTGATGAAGCTAAGAGATTGGAAGACTCCGGAATTTTTGCATTAGTACTGGAAATGCTTCCTTCTGAAATATCAAAAACTATTACAGAATCTCTAACAATTCCAACTATAGGAATTGGTGCTGGTAAATATACTTCAGGTCAAATTTTAGTTTTGCATGATATGTTAGGACTTAATAAAAATTTCAATCCAAAGTTTTTAAAAAAGTATTTTACTGGATACAGCAGTATAAAGTCTGCTCTAAATAATTACAACGAAGAAGTTAAAGCAAATGTTTTCCCATCAGAAAAGGAGAGTTATAATTGAAAAATATTTCACAAATAGTAGAACTTAAAATTGAATTGAGGCAGTTTGCAGATCTCTCTGTAGGCTTTGTTCCCACTATGGGAGCACTACATCAAGGGCATATCAGTCTAATAGAGAGAGCAAAGAAAGAAAATGACATTGTTGTTGTAAGTGTTTTTCTGAATCCAACTCAGTTCGATAACAAAAACGATCTCACTAATTATCCATCATCACTAAAAGATGATATAGTGATTTTAGAAAAATTGAATGTCGATTATCTCTTTACTCCAAGTTATGGCGAGATGTACCCTGATGATTTTACTTATAAAATTGAGGAAACATCTTTTAGCAAAAAACTCTGCGGCAAATCTCGTAAAGGGCATTTTTCTGGTATGCTTACAGTTGTAATGAAATTACTGAACATAATCAAACCTGTACGAGCATATTTTGGTGAAAAAGATAGACAGCAGCTATTGCTAATACGTGGAATGGTTGACGCATTTTTTATGGATATAAAGATTGTTGCATCGCCAACCGTTAGAGAGAGTAACGGACTGGCAATGAGTTCCCGCAATAGAAGATTAAGTAGTGATGATAAAAAAAATGCCGATTTGTTTCCGGTTCTGCTTAAATCAAAAAAATCTGATTCTGAAATTATAGATGAATTAAATAAATCTGGATTCAGAACAGATTACGTTGAAACACTTGATGGTATTAGGTATGGAGCAGTTTTCTTAAGTAATATAAGGTTGATTGATAATGTTGAAATATAAAGTATTAGTTATTATAACCGGATCAATTGCAGCTTATAAATCTGCTTATTTAATTTCAAAATTAATGCAAGCCGGAATTGAAGTAGAAGTTGTGGCAACTAAATCTGCTTTGGAATTTATAGGCATCGCAACGCTTGAAGGATTAACACATAAGCCAATATATACAGATGTATTTGAACATGGCAAGATGATGAGCCATATTGAATTAACCAAATGGGCTGATTTAACAATAGCCATTCCTGCAAGTGCAAACACTATCAGCAAGTTTGCAAATGGAATTGCAGACAACTTAGCAACTTCACTATTCTTAGCACACGACTTTAAAAAACCATATCTCATAGCTCCGGCAATGAATACAGCTATGTACAAACATCCAGCAACTCAAGAATCTTTGAAAAAACTTTCGCAATGGGGAATTCATATACTCCCTACTGATAAAGGGCATCTCGCCTGCGGTGATTTTGGTGAAGGCAAATTATTAGAACCCAATAAAATATTTGGTCATATCTGCAATCATCTTCATAGAGTTGGAAGCAGCAAACAGATAGTTCTAATTACAGGTGGGGGTACAATTGAAAATATTGATGGAATGAGAAATATATCAAATATGTCATCCGGAAGAACAGCAGTTAAAATTGCTGAGTATTTTTACATCAATGGTGCCGATGTTACACTGCTTCTTTCTGAATCAGCAGTTGAACCCGAATTAGATTTGAATATTTTGCAATATAATTCTTTTCAAAGTTTGAAGATACTTTTGAAGTCTGAGCTTACTTCAAAAAAATATGATTTGGTTATTCATGCTGCTGCTGTAAGTGATTACTCGCCTACAAGCATTGAGGATGCTGGTGTTAAGAGAAAACTACCGCTTCAAAAGAAATTGGATTCTTCTTCTGATTTACTCAAAGTAATTCTTTCAAAGAATATTAAATTAGTTAATAATATAAAAACATGGTCTATTAATAGTAATATTAAACTAATAGCTTTTAAGTTATTAGATAATAAAAATGATAAACGAAAGGGTGAGGAAATAAAAAAGTTGTTTGATAATTCCAATGCTGATTTAATAGTTTTCAATGCACTATCTGATAGAAATAATGAAGTACAGCAATTGTTTGAAATTGTAAATGAAGATTGGGAGAATGAAACCATCGAAACAGCAGATGCTCTTGCTGAAAAAATATTTAATAAATGGAGGACAAAATGATATTAACCCTTGATGTTGGCAACACTCAAATTTTAGGCGGATTGTTTAACAAAGATGAACTTATTCTGCAATTTAGAAAAACAACAAAGCAATCATTTTCATCAGATGAAATTGGATTGTTCTTAAAATCAGTTCTACGAGAAAATGATTTTGACCCTATGCTTATTGAGGATGTTGCAATATGTAGTGTTGTTCCTGATAGAAATCATTCTCTTGTAAGTGGTATCAGAAAATATTTTAATCTCACTCCTTTTCTTTTGGAAGCTGGAGTTAAAACCGGATTTAAAATTAAATATAAAAATCCGCACGAGGTTGGCAGCGATAGAATTGCAAATGCAGTAGCAGCAACCAAATTGCATCCGCATCAAAATATTATCATTGTTGATTTTGGTACGGCGACAACTTTTTGTGTAATCTCAAAATCGTGTGAATATCTTGGAGGAGTTATAATCCCGGGTATCAGAATATCGATGGAAGGTTTGGAAAATCAGACTGCAAAATTACCGAGGGTCGAAATTAAATCTATTGACTTATCTTATGGGAAGACGACAACAGAAAGTATCCAAATCGGATTATATCATGGTCAGATAGGGATGATAAAAGAGATTACGAATAATATCACTATTGAAGCATTCCAAGGTGTTAAACCCGTTATTATAGGAACTGGAGGCTTCTCATCTCTTTTTACAAATTCAGGATTATTTGATATTGTTGACCAAAATTTAGTTTTATTAGGGCTTTTTGAAACACTTAAAATGAATAGAGGTGAAACCAGTTAATTTGTGAATAAAAAAAATTGCTAAAACAAGGATAATTATGTAGTTTTAGCTCACTTATTTATGGTGGGTTTTATTTTGAATAGTAACACACAAAAACAAATAGTTAAAACTCTTTTTACTTTCGTATTTTTAGTATCCTTTTCTCTTCTATCTGCTCAGGGTAAGAATGTTACAATTTCAGGATTAATCACAGATGCTACCACAGGTGATCAGATGATTGGAGCGAACATCCTGGTTTATAAAGATAGTATAGATATTGATAACCCTCCCTTCAAAGGAACATCATCCAACAGATATGGTTTTTATGTAATCCCTAATGTTTCAAAAGGGAACTACTTTATAATTTTTAGAAGCATTGGTTTTAAAAGTAAAATTGAGGAAGTAAATATTACGGTACTATCTGGTTCATTAAGTCTAAATGTAAAAATGGAACAGGAAGATGTTGAACTGCAGGAGATAATTGTACGAGATAAAAAAATGGATGATGTAGGTTTAAGCACAATTGACATCTCTCCTGAATTGCTGCAAATGCTTCCATCTTTTTCTGGTGAAGTTGATATTTTTAAAACTCTCCAAATGCTGCCAGGAGTAAAAGTTGCAAGTGATATGTCAACTGGTCTCTACGTAAGAGGAGGTTCACCTGACCAAAATTTAACTTTAGTTGATGGAATGGTAGTTTATAGTCCTGCTCACCTCGGGAATATTGCAAGCTCTTTTAACTCTAATGCTGTACATGATATAAGATTGATAAAAGGAGCTTACCCAGCTGAGTATGGCGGAAGATTATCAAGCATTTTAGATATTAAATTGCGTGGCGGTACTAAGGAGAAAGAAAAGGGAACTGTTGGAGTAGGAACTATAATTTCTCACGGCACACTTGAAGGACCAATATCTGAGAAGGCAACATATATGATTTCTTCGAGGGTTATGTATTATGATCTTTATCAACAAAATTTTAATAATGATGGCTCAACACCGAGGTACAATTTTTTTGATTTAAATGGAAAGATAAATTATAACATATCTGATAATGAGATTATTTCCGTTAGTGGTAATTTTAATAGTGATTATATTTATAGCCCAACAAGTTCGGAAGATTTTAATTACGATATTAAATGGAGCAATACTTCTTTTAACTTGAATTGGTTAAACATAACTACGAGTTCGCTACTGATAAATACAAACTTAAGTTATATCAATTTTAGAACAAAGACTACACTTGATGATATAAAAAATGATTCGCTGGCAAATGATTATTTCTCATCATCTGATTTGAAAGATCTTATTGCTAAAACTAATCTCGAATATAAATGGGATGATTCGCACACACTTAAAACTGGTTTCGAATTAGCACTTCATTTTTATAATCTTATTAATAGAGATTTTTATGACCCAGTATTAGAGGTCTCTCCAGATTATTCTGAGGATTTACTTCTAACAGAAGCTTCATTTTTTATTCAGGATGAATGGGCAATATCACCAATATTAAATACAAATTTTGGTGTAAGATTATTCTATGTTAAAGAATCAAACTCGTTACTTTTTGAACCTCGTTTATCTGCTTCGCTTGCAATTACAAGTAATTTATTTTTTAAAGGAGCTTATGCTGTTACAAATCAATTTTTACATTTAATAATTAGAAACGACATTACATTACCTACGGACTTGTGGTTCCCATCAACAAAAAATACTTTGCCAAGCCGTTCGGAGCAGTTTGTAACCGGGTTTGATGCCTATTTTTCTGAAAAGGAATATCTTTTATCTGTGGAGGCTTATTATAGAAATATGGATAACCTTTATGAGTTTAAGGAGATATTAAGTTATGACAGAAGCGAATCGATTGAGGAACTTTTTACTGTTGGAAAGGGAGAAGCCTACGGAATTGAATTATTTATAAATAAAAGAGCCGGCAATTTAACAGGGTGGATTGGATATACTTTATCATGGACTCGCAGACAATTTGATAATTTAAATGCTGGAAATATTTTTTATCCGAGGTACGATAGAAGGCATGATGTTTCGGTAGTGCTTGCTTATAAATTTAGTGAAGTATTTACTATGGGGCTTACTTGGGCTTATGCTACAGGACAAGGTTATACAATGCCAACTGCTCAATATTCATTTACACCCCTTGGAGTAATAGGAGACCGTGACGAAAGAACACAGTTTAACTACACCAGACGAAATGAATACAAACTTCCTGCATATCATAAGATGGATTTAAGTTTCAATTACAAATTTGAAATGCTTGACCTTCCGGCAGAGGCTTATTTAACATTGTATAATTTGTATAATCAACAAAATCCGTTTGCTCATTATGTTGCTTATGATGAAGAAGATGAAGTTGCCAAAATTAAACAGATAACTTTAATGCCATTTATTCCAACATTTGGTATATCATTTAAATTTTAAGAGATGTAATTATGAATGTAATTATGAAAAAAGATAGAGTAATATTGCTATTTATTCTTGTGATATTTTTATCAAGTTGTGAAAATATTAATAATATTGAACAGGAATTAGAATATGAGAAACTTTATATTGTAAGTGGTCAAATTTCTGGTGGTGATGAAAATCCGGAAATCACGTTTACTAAAAGTCTCCCATTAAATACTAAGTTTGATATAGAGAAAGCGGAGATAAAAGATGTAACTGCATATATTAAAACTGAAGACTTAAGGATGTATCCGCTTGAATATATTAAGGATGGAATTTATAAACCGAAATATGATTTAACTATTATCTCAGGAGCAAAGTATGAACTCTTTGCTTTAATAGATGAAACACGAATTAATGGATACACAATAGCACCTTCAGTTCCAGAATTAGTAAAGGCTCGTTTAATTGAGGGGCATATTGAGTGCGAAATTATACCTCAAGAAGATGTAGTTTATAGTTGTGTTTATGTTTTAATAGAAAACTATCAAGTAGGAAACCCTCAAATAGCACTACGTGAAAGCGAGTTCTTTTCAGTTGAAGGACCATTTGATGAAAATTCAGGTTCAATAATTATTAGAACTGGTGTTATTCCTCAAGAGTACCAAACTCCATCAAATCAATACAGACTTGGTGTGGAAGTTTATGCTTGGGATAAATCGTACAAAAAATATTTTGAAACAAAGGATAATAATAAGCCAATTGATGATATATTTTCGCAGGGTGGAGGTTCAATAAACTGGAACATTACTGGAGAAAATACAATAGGATTATTTATTGGTTTTTCAACTTTAGTTTCGATGGATATAGAAGGTTATTAGTTATGGAAAGAATAATGAGAAAACTATTGTTCATTTTATTTGCTCTATCTCTTTCAAGTTGTTTTGAAGATGTAGTAGATTCAGTAGAAGTAAGATTTAGTAATTCCGCAGATTTAATAACTTATACAGAAACGAGAACTACATTTTTTGAAGGCGAAGATATACCTCAACTTGTAACTGTTGATGAACTTAATCAAAGCTTAGGTGATTATCATATTATAGATATTCGGGATGAATTTGATTTTAGAGCAGGACATGTAATAGGTGCAAATAATGTTGAGATGAAAGATGTTTTAAGTTATTTAAAAGAAAATAATCTATCTCAGTTTCAAAAAATTATTATTATCAGTAATACAGGTCAATTAGCAAGTTATACTTCAAGCCTATTAATTATTGGTGGTTATGAAAAGACTTATACACTCAATGGTGGAATGACTTATTGGAATCAAGTATTTTCTGATGAATTAAGAGATGTAATTGGTAATAATATACTATATACAAGGCGGAATAGAGCGAGTCAACCTTCTGAAAAAACAAATCCACCAGATCTTTATTATGAAAGTAATCCTAAAACAATTGAGGCAAAAATTGAAGAACGTATTCAAGTATTACTAAATGAACCTCGAGAGAATATTTTTATTTCAGCAAAAAAATTAGATGCTCTTTATTCTAGGAGACAAAGAAGGTACATAGGTACTTTTGTTGTTTTTGCTCAACCAGAAAGGTTATTACCTACCCTGAGAGGAAATGAAGAAAGATGGATTGATGGACCAATAAGGTCATATTTCTATGATACTCCTATTGATTTTACTTCTAATAGTGCTCTTCTAACCTTACCACCAAACTTGGATATAGTTCTTTATAGTGATAATGGGCAACAGAGTGCATTTATTACAGCATATCTTAAAATGCTTGGATATTCAGCAAAAACTGTAAAATATGGAAAAATTACTATGATGTGTTTTAATATTAGAGAAATATATGATACTTCTAAATATGGTAATCCTCTGGCAGTAGTTGGATATGATACATTATTTTGTACAGATATTGAACAGGACATGAGAGATTACCCTTATGTGGTAGTCGGGGATTAATAAATAAATTTCTTATAGAACAAAATGAAATATACCATACTTAAAATATCACTCATTTTATTAGCCCTATTTCTTTTCAGTTGTTTTGAAGATATAGTTGATTCAGTAGAAGTAAGATTTAGCAATTCCGCAGATTTGATAACTTATACAGAAACGAGAAGTAATTTCTTTAACAGGAGTGATAGACCATCCCTTGTAACAGTTGATGAATTGAATCAAAATATTAGTAATTATCTTGTTTTGGATATACGAGATGAATTTGATTACAAATTAGGACATATCTCTGGTGCTATTAATATTAAAATGAAAGACTTGATAGATTACTTGAAAGAGCTTAATACTTTTGCGTATCAGAAAATTGTTATTATAAGTTCAACAGGTCAGTTAGCGAGCTATGCATCTTGTCTGTTGTACTTAACTGGTTTTACAAATGTTTATACTCTAGATCGAGGGATGACTTATTGGAATCACATATTTTCTAACGAATTGAGAAATGCACAAAGTGATGCGGTGAGGTTAGTACGGAACCAGAAATCCATTAAACGTTCAATTTATTATTCTCCTCCAGTTGTCTTTTATAAGAACTATCCTGAAACAATAGAAGAAAAGATGGAAGATAGAGTTCAACAATTATTAAATAACTTGCCGCAAAATATCTTTACTTCAGCAGAAGAATTTGACGCTCTTTTCTCTCCCAAAATAGGAGGATACATAAACAGTTTTGTAATATATTCCATACCAGATTCAATTTTAGGTTTACCTACACCAACAGAGAAAAGCCCAAGAATTATATATGGTCCAATAAGTGTAACTGAATATGATACTCGATGGGATTTTATTTCAAACAGTTTTTTATTAACGCTGCCAACAAATAAAAATGTAGTCCTTTATAGCCCAAATGGACAACGGAGTGCATATTTTACAGCCTATCTTCAGCTACTTGGATATCAAGCCATTACAATAAAATATGGTGCTATTAGTATGATGGTTAAAAGATTTTACGATAAATATACCTACTATATATATGACTACAAAACTGGAGAGGTAATAGATACCGTTACTTCTATCAGTTCAACTTATTTAACTCCATACGGTTTTGAGGAGGAAGAAATAAGGGATTATCATTTTGAAGTTGGGGAATAGTTTCTTTGTACACCCAGAAGGATTCGAACCCTCAACCTCCTGATCCGTAGTCAGACGCTCTATCCAATTGAGCTATGGGTGCATATATTTGTAAAAAATAGAAGTCCAAATATAGATTATTTGATAAATAAACACAAAAATAAAATTTTCTTTATTTATAAAATATCTTGACAACATAGGTATAATCACATATCTTATACTTGTTAAATCATTTAGTAGTAGAAAAAGTGGTTTAATGCCCAGCCAAAATCAAATATTATAATTATATAAGAGGTGTGTTATGAAACACAAAATTACTTTTTTTAAAAGTACTTATCTTCTATTATTCCTTACGTTTATCATTTCGTCTAATGTGAATGCTGCTGTAGGAATACCTACATTAACTGCACCAATAGATGGAGCTACATTAGTCTCTTTAAATCCTACATTTACGTGGGCACAGAATATTAATGTACCAGGCACTTTTGATGCTGATGAGACTTATGATTTAGTAATTGCGAGTGACCAATGGTTCGCAAATATTGTACATACACAACTTGCAATTGCTACAGGTGGTGCTACTTCTTCTTTTGATATGAGTACTATATTACCGAGCTTAACAGTAAATACTAAGTACTATTGGAGAGTTAAAGCTAAGAGAACAACAGGGGGAGCGGTAGAAAGTCCCTGGTCATCCACCTTTACCTTTACAACCACACCAGCCGTAGTAGTACCAACACAAACATTCCCATTAAGCGGAACAGTTTATACAAATACTCCTACATTTTATTGGTTTACTGGAGTAGTTTCAGCAAGCCAGTTTTTTGAAGTATGGTACGGAATTGCTGGTACAGTTGTAGCACCAGTAGATCAATCAGCAGTTGGAACTTCTGGAAGTGCAGGTGGAACATTAGTACCTGGAGGCACAGTTGGAACAAATACGTATTATACAGTTTCACCAGCATTAACCTCTAACACAAATTATCAATGGTGGGTACGCTCAACAGATGGAACAAACCGCTCAGACTGGTCATCTATGGCTTCGTTTTTAACCTCGTCCACAAATGGCGGTCCAGTTACTCCGGTAGGTACATATCCTACCTTAGGGGAAGATCAGTACACAAACAATCCTTATCTCTATTGGTATATTGTAACCCAAGTAACAGGTTTACAATTTGAAGTAGTTTATGGAACAGATAATACTACACCGAGTAGTGCAACTCCAGTTCCAGTTATGACAGGAGATCAACAACATGTAGCTTTTGGCACAGTTGGCACCAATTATTTTTATCAGTTATCAGGGTTAGTAAGTAGTACAACATATTATTGGTGGGTACGATCTACAGATGGAGTAAATTATTCCTCTTGGTCACCAATCTATACATTTTCTACGACCTCATCTACTGGCAGCCCAGTGAAACCAGTATTAACCTATCCGGCAAATAGTGAAACAGTATATTTCCCAGATGTATCATTACATTGGTATGTAACCACAATAGCAACAGATTTGAAATATAATTTGGAATGGGGAACAAATACAACGCGAGCAGGAAATACAGGTACACCTCAAACAGGTTTAACGAGTTTATTTACGACAGTAACTGGCTTAACAGCAAATACAATGTATTATTGGTGGGTCCAATCGACAGATAATGCAGGGTTAAATCCATCAGCATGGTCAGATAGAGGAGATTTTTATACCTCTGCTACAGCAGCAGCTGTACAAGTTCCAGTGCAAATGTATCCAACGGGTGGTATAACTATTCCCGGCACCTCAGTAGATTTATCCTGGGCATATTTTGGAACACCTGCAGGAATAACTTATGAAGCAGAGTGGTCATTATATCCAGATATGACATTGCCGACAACAATAACAATGTCAACACCGGGAGCAACAACTCAAACTCTGAGTGGTTTAAGTACAGGTACAACTTATTATTGGCATATAAGAGCCACAGATGGAGTTTTAACAAGTGCTTGGGCAGGACCCGCACAATTTTCAACTTGGGCATCATCGGCAGCACCAATAGTAGTTCCATTGGTAGGAAGTCCAGTCTCTAATGCAGTAATAGATACAGATACTCCAGAATTATCATGGTTCTTGCCAGTACAATCGGATGGATTAACTTATGAATTACAATACTCAATGACAGGCGATTTTACAGATGCTGTAGATATTGAAGATATAGCAACAACTTCAGTTAGTCTTTCAGATGTAACAGATGGAGAAAAATATTTTTGGAGAGTTCGCTCAAAAGATAGTAATGGAAATCTATCCATCTATTCAGCCATTGGATCATTTGTAGGTCCAAAAGTAACAGATATAAAAGAAGAAGTTATTATACCAGAGAAATTTGCGGTATCTCAAAATTATCCAAATCCATTTAATCCGAGTACAGTAATAGAATACTCATTACCTGAAGGGGAGTTTGTTTCGTTACGTGTTTATAACATGTTAGGACAAGAGGTTGCAACTTTAGTAAATAAAGAAGTTGAAGCAGGCGTTCACAATGTAACATGGAATGGAGTTGATAATTCTGGTTCAAAAGTATCAACAGGAACATATATATATAGAGTAGTAGCAGGCAATAATATTTTAACAAAAAAGATGATATTACTCAAATAAAATCTTTGTGTTTTGATTTATGAAAAAAGAAATTAATTAACAAAAATTTTAGGAGAGAGAAAAAATGTCAAAAATATTATCTGCAATATTTGTGTTACTCTTATTCGGGGTTATAGGGTTAGCGTTAGTTGCTTGCGATACCTATTTTCTTTGAGTTAAAAATAAATACAAATATAAGTTTAGCAAAGCCAGTAATCAACTGGCTTTGCTATTTTAAAAGTTAAAAAAGGGAATAAACAAATTATATGCGACTTGTATTTAAGTTTTGAAAAACAAAAATACTTGACATCCTATTTATTATCCTTTATATTGTAAAAGAAATTTTTTAAGATAGTTCAGCTTAGTATTCCCAGCCAAGGATAAATTATTTATTATTTAAGAGGTTTTTTATGAAACGTAAAACTACTTTTTTGAAGTATATTGTGGTTTTATTTACGTTATTTGTAATTTCTAATGTAAATGCACAGGTTACTGCACCTAACGGAACTGAAAATTGGGAAGAAGGAACCGTTGGGCAAAACATTACTTGGAATACTGGTGGATATTCGGGCAACGTAGATATTCACTATTCAACTGATAATGGAGGTACCTGGAATTTAATAGTGCTAAACACAATAAATGATGGAACGGAAGCCTGGCTTATTCCAAATACACTTTCTATTAATGCTTTAGTGAGAGTTCAAGATACAGGCGGGGCTGGATTTATTGATCAAAGTGATGCTGTTTTTACAATTGCCGGAATCAATGCAGTTACATCTCCAAACGGTGGTGAAAATTGGGAAGGTGGAAGTTCACAAACTATTACTTGGTCAACTATTGGTACTGTTACAAATAGTACAATTGAATATTTTGATGGAAGTGGGTGGACAACACTTACTACTACTGGAAGTGGTAATAGTTATACGTGGAATCCTGTAAACAATACACCAACTACATCTGCATTAGTACGTGTAACAAATAGTGCAGGTGCATCAACTGATCAAAGTGATGCTTCTTTTACAATTTCAGGTATCAATGCAGTTACATCTCCGAACGGTGGTGAAAATTGGGAAGAAGGAAGTTCACAAACTATTACTTGGACAACAGTTGGTACTGTTGTAAATAGTACAATTGAATATTTTAATGGAAGTGGATGGACAACATTGACTACAACAGCATCAGGAAATAGTTATACATGGAATCCTGTAAACAATACACCAACTACAGCTGCATTAGTACGTGTAACAAATACTGCAGGTGCATCAACAGATCAGAGTGATGCTACTTTTACAATTGCAGGTATCAATGCAGTTACATCTCCAAATGGTGGTGAAAACTGGGAAGAGGGTAGTTCGCAAAATATTACTTGGTCAACTTTTGGTACTGTAGCAAATAGTACAATCGAATATTTTAATGGTAGTGGATGGACAACATTGACTACAACAGCATCAGGAAATAGTTATACATGGAACCCTGTAAATAATACACCAACAACTATTGCATTGGTTCGTGTAACAAATACTGCAGGTGCATCAACAGATCAAAGTGATGCTACATTTACAATTGCTGGTATTAATGCAGTTACTGCTCCTAACGGTGGGGAATTCTGGTTAGTTGGAGCTTCAGAGAATATTACATGGTCAACTATTGGTACTGTAATTAATAGTACAATTGAGTACTATCATGGTAGTGGATGGACAACACTTACTACTACTGCATCAGGAAATAGTTATACGTGGAATCCAATTCCTGCTACACCAACTACAAATGCATTAGTTAGAATTTCAAATTCTGCTGGTTCATCAATAGATCAAAGTGATGCAGTTTTTACAATACACCAACCCAAGTTGGGCATCCCTACTTTAACTGCTCCGATAGATCAGGCTACTTTAGTTTTACCGACACCAACCTTTACGTGGACACAGCATCTTGATCTAACATTTATTTTTGAAGATGATCAGTTCTATGAATTAATAATATCAACAGATCAATGGTTCTCAACGGTTATTTATACAAATATAAGTATTGCTACAAGTGGTGCTTCTACTTCATTTGATTTAGGTACAACTGCAACATCATTGCTATTAAATACAAAGTATTATTGGAAAGTTAGATCCAAAAGGACAGATGTTGTTCCAACAATTTATAGTCCCTGGTCAGCAACATTTACATTTACAACAACTCCAGCTGTAGTAGTACCAACACAAACATTTCCATTAAGCGGAACAGTTTATACAAATACTCCTACATTTTATTGGTTTACAGGGGTAGTTTCTGCAAGTCAGTTTTTTGAAGTATGGTATGGAGTATCTGGCACAGTTGTAGCACCTGTAGATCAATCAGCAGTGGGTACATCAGGAAGTGTAGGGGGTACATTAGTACCAGGCGGTACAGTTGGTACATCCATAAATTATACAATTCCAGGTGGTTCAGCATTAATATCAAATACAAATTATGAATGGTGGGTACGCTCAACAGATGGAACAAACCGCTCAGACTGGTCATCTATGGCTTCATTTTTAACCTCGTCCACAAATGGCGGTCCAGTTACTCCGGTAGGTACATATCCTACCTTAGGGGAAGATCAGTACACAAACAATCCTTATCTCTATTGGTATATTGTAACCCAAGTAACAGGTTTACAATTTGAAGTAGTTTATGGAACAGATAATACTACACCGAGTAGTGCAACTCCAGTTCCAGTTATGACAGGAGATCAACAGCATGTAGCTTTTGGTACTGTTGGAACAAATTACTTTTATCAGTTATCAGGGTTAGTAAGTAGTACAACATATTATTGGTGGGTACGATCTACAGATGGAGTAAATTATTCCTCTTGGTCACCAATCTATACATTTTCTACAACCTCATCTACTGGCAGCCCAGTGAAACCAGTATTAACCTATCCGGCAAATAGTGAAACAGTATATTTCCCAGATGTATCATTACATTGGTATGTAACCACAATAGCCACAGATTTGAAATATAATTTGGAATGGGGAACAAATACAACGCGAGCAGGAAATACAGGTACACCTCAAACAGGTTTAACAAATTGATATACTACCGTAACAGGCGTGGTAGCAAATACCACTTATTATTGGTGGGTCCAATCGACAGATAATGCAGGGTTAAATCCATCAGCATGGTCAGATAGAGGAGATTTTTATACCTCTGCTACAGCAGCAGCTGTACAAGTTCCAGTGCAAATGTATCCAACGGGTGGTATAACTATTCCCGGCACCTCAGTAGATTTATCCTGGGCATATTTTGGAACACCTGCAGGAATAACTTATGAAGCAGAGTGGTCATTATATCCAGATATGACATTGCCGACAACAATAACAATGTCAACACCGGGAGCAACAACTCAAACTCTGAGTGGTTTAAGTACAGGTACAACTTATTATTGGCATATAAGAGCCACAGATGGAGTTTTAACAAGTGCTTGGGCAGGACCCGCACAATTTTCAACTTGGGCATCATCGGCAGCACCAATAGTAGTTCCATTGGTAGGAAGTCCAGTCTCTAATGCAGTAATAGATACAGATACTCCAGAATTATCATGGTTCTTGCCAGTACAATCGGATGGATTAACTTATGAATTACAATACTCAATGACAGGCGATTTTACAGATGCTGTAGATATTGAAGATATAGCAACAACTTCAGTTAGTCTTTCAGATGTAACAGATGGAGAAAAATATTTTTGGAGAGTTCGCTCAAAAGATAGTAATGGAAATCTATCCATCTATTCAGCCATTGGATCATTTGTAGGTCCAAAAGTAACAGATATAAAAGAAGAAGTTATTATACCAGAGAAATTTGCGGTATCTCAAAATTATCCAAATCCATTTAATCCGAGTACAGTAATAGAATACTCATTACCTGAAGGGGAGTTTGTTTCGTTACGTGTTTATAACATGTTAGGACAAGAGGTTGCAACTTTAGTAAATAAAGAAGTTGAAGCAGGCGTTCACAGTATAACATGGAATGGAGTTGATAATTCTGGTTCAAAAGTATCAACAGGAACCTATATATATAGAGTAGTAGCAGGCAATAACATTTTAACCAAAAAGATGATATTGCTTAAATAAAAATCTTTGTGTTTTGATTTATGAAAAAAAAAATTAATTAACAAAAATTTTAGGAGAAAGAGAAAATGTCAAAAATATTTAATTCAATATTAGTGTTACTCTTATTTGGGGTTATAGGGTTAGCGTTAGTTGCTTGCGATACTTATTTATTCTAAATTAGAATATAGATTTACTTTTAGAGCCAGTTTTTACTGGCTCTTTTCGTTTTAAAGAATCCAAATACTTGCAAGGGTTATTGGTAATGTTACAATAACCTTTTGAATAGACTTATTAAATCCTTATTTTAACTAATACAATCATTCACAAATTGGAATACAAATGAATAGAATAATTTTAACATTAATCGTTATTTTTATATCTATCCAAATAACTGCACAGGATGTTGAGATGAAGAAACTCCAAACAATTATTGATGAAATAAAATCTGAATATATTCCGGATAAGAGAGTAGCTCTGTTTGATGTGAGCATTAAAAAAAGTGAATCAGCTTTGAAATTAGTTGGATTGACAACTGAGCCTTATATAAAAATGGAGTTAATTAAACGAATTGAATCTGCTAAAATTGATATTCAAGATTCTATTGTAACACTTCCGTCCGAAAAAAGGAAAGGTAAAGTATTTGGAATTATCAACAATTCTGTCGCTAATTTACGAGGTAATCCGAGACACTCTGCAGAATTAGTAACACAAGCAATTTTAGGAACACCTGTAAAAGTTTTTAAAAAGAAGGATGGGTTCTATTTAATTCAAACTCCGGATAAGTATATTTCGTGGGTGGATTCAGATGGAATTAAAACAATTGAAAAAGAGCAATATAGAGCTTGGTATAATTCAGATAAAATAATTTATACTAATGAATATGGATTTTCCTATTCTGAAACTAATGAAAATTCGGAAAGAATTTCGGATTTAGTTATTGGAAACATATTGGAAAAACTTAGTGAAGAAGGTGAATTCGCAAAGGTCAAATATCCAGATGGAAGGGAAGCGTTTGTATTAAAAAGTGAGTCTCAAAATTATAATGAGTGGCTTAAAAATGCTTTGCCAACAAAAGAAAATATTATTGAAACTGCAAAAATATTTATGGGTAATCCATATTTGTGGGGTGGTACTTCTGCAAAAGGTATGGATTGTAGCGGGTTTACTAAGACTGTCTTTTTCTTAAATGGTGTTATGTTAGATAGAGATGCTTCGCAGCAAGTGAAAGATGGAATTTTGGTTGATACAGAAAATGGGTTCGAAAATCTTGAGAAAGGGGACTTACTCTTCTTTGGCAAAAAAGTAAAAGATGGAAAGAGGGAGCGAATAACTCATGTTGGAATTTACATTGATAACCTTGAATTTATTCACGAGGCTGGCAGAGTGAGATATAATAGTTTTGATAAAAATGCAGATAATTTTAGTAAAAGTAGGTTGAAAGGTTTTATCAGAGCAAAAAGAATTATAACTTCCATTGGAGAAAATGGAATTGAGTTAATTGAGAATAATGAATTCTATAATGGAGAATTGAAATGAAGCAAAATAGACGAAATTTTATTAAAACCTCTGGGTTATTAGGTGGGGCAGTTCTTACTCCAGGAATTCTTACAAATAGTTTTGCTAAAAATATTAATATAATAGGTGATAATAAAAAGATGAAATTAACATTTAAACCTTATACTTTAGAGTTAAAACACGTTTTTACAATTGCAACAAGCTCTCGTTCAACAACCCCTGTGATGCTTACACAAATTGAGTACGATGGAATTATTGGATATGGCGAAGCATCAATGCCGCCGTATCTTGGTGAATCGCACGATACAGCTGCTAAGTTTTTATCAAAAGTAGATTTGTCTCAATTTAATGATCCATTTAAAATGGAAGAAATTCTTGATTATGTTGATAGCATTGAAGATAAAAATACCGCAGCAAAAGCAGCCGTTGATATTGCACTTCACGATTTAGTTGGAAAAATTATTGGGCAACCATGGTACAAAGTTTGGGGATTTGATAAAACGAAAACTCCAAAGACTTCTTTTACAATTGGCATTGATACTCCAAAAGTTGTAAAAGAAAAAGTTTTAGAAGCTGCTCCATACCATATTTTAAAAGCTAAACTTGGACGAGATACTGACAAGCAAATGATTGAAACAATCCGCTCTGTAACTGATAAACCTATTGTTGTTGATGTAAATCAAGGATGGACGGATAAACACTTTGCACTTGATATGATAAATTGGTTAGACGAAAAAGGAGTAAAGTTAGTTGAACAGCCAATGCCTAAAACTCAAATAGACGATATGGCGTGGTTAACTGAAAACTCTCCGCTTCCAACATTTGCAGATGAAGCGCTGCAGAGAATTCCTGATGTAATAAAAGCACACGGAGTCTATTCCGGAATAAATATTAAATTGATGAAATGTACAGGATTGCGTGAAGCACATAAAATGCTTAATCTTGCAAAATCACTTGATATGCAAGTAATGCTTGGATGCATGACAGCAACATCTTGTTCAATATCTGCAATGTCGCAACTTGCTCCGGAAGCTGAATGGGCAGATTTAGATGGCAACTTACTAATAGGAAACGACCCATTTGAAGGAACACTAATTGTTGATGGAAAAGTTACGCTAACCGATGCTCCTGGAATAGGTTTAACTAAGGTGAGGGCTTACTAAATATTTTTTTTATTGAAATAAATTGAATGATGAATATTGCTTCACAAATTACAATTTCAGAACTTGAAAATTTCAACATCAAAATTCCTTGTTCAATATTCGGCAAAAAGCCCTGTATGTGGAAAAATTAGAATGTGATATTTTAATTTTGCAGTAATAGTTGTTCTGAAAGCATCCTTCTAAGGGTTTCCTCAAATCCCCCTAAGTTATTAAAGCAAAAAAACCAGAGAAACTTCATTATACTATTTTTTACTTGACTTAAAATCCTGCTTATATTATTGTTATACATATGTTCGCAAACGTGTGCAGAATGTATTCTTGAAGAATTCAGCATAAACGAATCTATTTAGAAGCAAAATTTATCCCAATGTTTTTACCATAATTGGATGTAGTATATGTATTCAGGGAAGAAGAAAATAACAATAAAAGATATTGCGGTAGTACTAAAAATTCATCATAGTACTGTATCAAGAGCTTTGCGAGATTATCCTGATGTTAATCCGCAAACTAAGGATCGTGTGAAAGTAATGGCAGAAGAATTTAATTATCAGCCAAATTTGTTTGCACGTAATCTTAAAACAAATAATACTCAAGTAATTGGAGTAATAGTTCCTGAAATTAAAAACTTTTTTTTGCAAATGTAATTAGTGGTATTGAAGAAGAATCTAATAAAGATGGATATGCTTTATTGGTAATTAAATTGGTAAATTTGTAAAAATAAAATAAAAGGAAACACCACAAAGAAATGAATGAAATAATTACCGGCTTGTCGTATAAAGATAGCATACCCATTTCAATTAGTATAAAAGATGGAATAATTGATTCACTAAAAAAAAATGAAACTCTTGAAGAGTCAGATTTATTTATAGCTCCTGGTTTTATTGATATACAAGTCAATGGATATATCAATAAAAGTTTTAACTCTCCCGGTCTTACAGTTAATGAAGTAAACGAAGCTACAAGGGCACTTTGGAAAACAGGAGTTACAACCTACTTCCCAACTTTGATAACTAACCCTCAAAAGACATTAGTTGATAATTTTAAAGTTTTAGCTCTTGCTTCGAATGAACCAGAGACTGGACTTTCGATTCCTGGTTTTCATTTAGAAGGTCCATACATTTCACCGGTTGATGGTTACAGGGGAGCACATAGTCTCGAAGACGTGCGTTCACCAAATTGGGATGAATTTCTTGAATTAAAAAATGCAGCTGATGATAAAATATTATTAGTTACAATAGCTCCTGAAGTTGATGGAGCCGAAAGTTTTATAAAAAATTGTGTGCAGGAAAATATTGTAGTCTCATTAGGGCATCATAACGGAACAACGGAACAAATTAAAAAAGCTGCTACCCTTGGTGCAAAACTTTCTACTCACCTTGGTAATGGATGTGCGAATTCTATCAACAGATTTAAAAATCCAATTTGGCAGCAGCTTAGTGATGAACGGTTAATTGCATCAATTATTGTGGATGGGTTTCATCTACCTAAGGAAGTTGTGGATGTCTTTTACAAAACTAAAGGCTATAAAAATATTATACTTGTTTCTGATATGACAGAATTAGCGGGTATGCCACCAGGAAAATATAATTGGCTCGGAAAGGAAGTTGTTCTTACAGCCGAAGGGCTTTTAACTTTCCCGGAGCAGAATGTATTTGCCGGTGCTTCTTTGCCACTATCCACGGGAATTGAAAACATGATGAGTTATACCGGATGTTCATTAGCAGAAGCAGTTGATATGGCTTCAAAAAATCCTGCACAATTACACGGCTTATCTGACCGTGGCGAAATTGAGCCTGGTAAAAGAGCAGATTTAGTATTGTTTAGAATGGAAGAGAACAAAATAATAATTGAAAAAACTATACTTGCCGGAAAAACTATTTATCAAAATGTTGATAGTTAAAAATTAAATAATTGTATCGTGAAGCAAATGCTTCACGTTTTCTTATGAAGAAGCAGTTAGTTTAAATTGGATAAATTAAACCACATCATGAAATCACCACATCCCAAAATAAATAAAAAAACTTTTTTACACCTAATAATTATTCTTTTAACAGTTTTGCTAAACGCATGCACTGATTCACCAAACACCATTTATTTTGAATCTTTTGATAATCCAAATTTACCAGAAAACTTTTTTGTTGAAGGTTCTAATAAGGTAGGAATCAAAGATGGTCGCTTATGGATGGATGCCAGCCCTGAGGTTGATGGAGAAAGAGGAGTTGGTACAATATGGTTGAACCAAGAATTTTCCGGTGATTTGAAAGTTGAATTTGATGTGAAAATTATTGAATCAAAAGGAGATAAAAATAATATCAATTTCTTTTTTCTCTATTCAGATACAACAGGTAAACCCATATACGCAAGCACACACTTAAGGAAAACCGGTTCTTACAGTTCATATAAAAATCTGAATGGTTACATTTTTACTTATCTCGCAGGAGGGAATCCCGATAGTGCACGGTTCCGCTTTCGCAATTGTCCAGGGTTTAATTTGTTACAGGAGAACTTTGCATATCATTGCATAAAAAAGAGAGTTTATCATATTGAAATAGCTAAAATATCCAATAGGCTCACCTTTGCCGTTGATGGAAAAACTTATATAGACTATACAGAAACAAGTAATAATCCTATTCACTCAAAAGGTATTATGGGATTCAGAACATATAGTACAGAACTATGGTGGGATAATTTTAAAATTACAAAATTATAATCTTAATACAATTGAATTATTAGTAACAGTAGAGAATGAAATTAAATATTCAGTAGTAGTTGATACTGTTGAGGTTCTCTCACCCTCGCAAATATCTATGACCATTGATGATAATAAAGTGCTTGGGCAAAATGCTGTAGTTCTTGATGTTGAGAGAAATTCTGTACAGCAGAAAATTAAACCAGTTGTTGCAGAAAATTTTTTCTCACATAATGAACGAACTTATCGCAAGATAAAGTTTGATACTGTTGGTTCAATTGCAGGTATTCACGAAGTGTTACGCCGTCAAGGATTTTTTGAAGAGATAAACACTATTGGTACACAAGAAGTTTTAAGCTCCGGTCAATCTGAAGAGATAGATAGAATCTATTCTATTTATCCGGAATTAAATGATGATGCTTTTGTTGCAGAGAACTTGGAAAGATGGTTATCTTAACAATAATTATAACTAAAGGAAAAGTATGCGACCAACACTTTTAATATTAGCTGCTGGCTTAGGTTCCAGATACGGCAGTCTTAAACAAATAGATAAAATTGGAACATCTGGTGAGAGAATTATTGATTATTCAGTGTATGACGCTGTTAAAGCTGGCTTTGGAAAAATTGTATATGTGATTCGAGAAAATTTCAAAAAGGAATTCCAAGAAGTTATTTTGGATGTTCTTCCACCGGAAATAAAAACAGAAATTGTATGTCAGGAAATTGATGCAGTACCAATTGATATAACTTATTCCAAAGAAAGAACCAAACCTTGGGGAACCGGACACGCACTGTTAACGGCATCACCAGCTATTGATGAACCATTTGCAGTAATTAATGCTGATGATTTTTATGGTGCGGAATCATTTAAAATTGCAGCAGATTTTTTGAATTCGATAAAGAACGAAAATGAGTATGCTTTAATTGGTTATAAAATGAAAAATACTTTGTCAGAGTATGGTGCAGTTTCTCGTGGTGTTTGTGAAATTGATAATGGCAAATATTTGTCCTCAATTGTAGAGCGTACTGAAATTAACAGTGTTGATTCAAACATAAAATTCAAGAATGAGAATGGAGAGTGGCAATCATTAACCGGAGATGAAATAGTATCTATGAATATGTTTGCATTTACACCGTTGGTCTTTAATCATTTTAAAAAAGATTTTAAAAAGTTTATTGAAGAGAATAGTGATAATCTTAAAGCAGAATTTTATTTACCTTCGGTTATTGATAATCTAATAAAAAGTGATTCCGAAGGGATCCCTTTTGAAGCGGGAAAAGCAAAAGTGAAAGTTTTAGAAACAAATGCAAATTGGTTTGGCTTAACATACTCGGAAGATAAACCAATAGCACGGAAAAGAATTCTTGACTTGGTAGAGAAAGGAATTTATCCAAAGAAATTGTGGACTTAGAAAAATATGATAGAAAAAATAATATCAAACTTTAGAATCTGCGGCGATTTTATAGAGGCAAAGCCTTTTGGTAATGGACACATAAATGATACTTTTCTTGTAAGTTATAACCAAGCTGGTATTGAGGTTAAGTATATTCTAAGAAAAATAAATAAATATGTTTTCAAAAATCCGGAAGTAGTAATTCAAAATACAGTAAATGTTATAAGCCATATAACAGAGAAATTGAAAGCAGAAGGAGTGAAAGAGATTTCAAATTATGTAATACAATTAGTGAAAAGTAAAAATAATAACTTCCATTATATAGACGACAACAAAGATTATTGGTGTGCTGTTTTTTTTATAGAGAATACTTATACGGTTGAATCTGTGAGAACAGAAGAACAAGCATATCAAGCTGCAAAAGCATTTGGGCGTTTTCAAAAATTATTAATTGATGCTGAACTAAATCAGTACAAAGATACAATCCCCAATTTCCATAACCTTGATAGCCGTTTAATTGTATTTGATAAAGCTCTTGAAAAAGATGAAGTTGGTAGAGCAAAAAAAATAGAAGAAGAATTAGAGAAAGCAAAACTCTACAGAAATATATCAAAAAAAATTACAGATTTGATAAAAGGAAATGAACTACCAATTAGAATTACACATAACGATACGAAAATAAATAATGTTATGCTGAATAAAGAAACCAACAATGGGCAGTGTGTGATTGACCTTGATACAGTTATGCCCGGTACTGTTTTATACGATTTTGGAGATATGGTAAGAACATCCACCAGTCCGGTTGAAGAGGATGAAAAGGATATTTCAAAAGTAACAATGCGTATAAACATTTTTGAAGCATTAGTAAAAGGGTATCTGGAAGAATTATCAGATGTGCTTACAGAGTTGGAAATTACTAATCTTATTTATGGAGTAAAGGTAATAGTTTATGAACAAGCAATTAGGTTTTTAACAGACTATATAATGAACGATGTTTATTACAATATAAATTATTCGGAGCATAATCTTGTTAGAGCACGTACACAGATTGCTTTGTTAGAAAGCATTGAAGAGCAAACCGAAGCAATGGAAAAAATTGTAAAGAAATATGCTTATTTTAACAATTAAAATTTTCACTAAAATTGGAACCTCCACATTTGAACCCCACAAAGTTTTATAAAATAAAAAAAACAGAAAAGGATTGTAGCAATATAACTGACCCAAAATTATGGAAGGATATTCAATCAATTGAGATGCATAATTATCAATGGATTGATAATAATTATAAACCAAAAGTTTTAGTGAAATTATTTTATTCTTTAAACAATATATATTTGAATTTTAAAGTATTTGAAAATAAAGTAAAAGCTAAATTTACTAATTTTGGTGAACCGGTATTCAAGGATAGTTGTGTTGAGTTTTTTATTAACTTATTTCCGCAAACACATCAAGAATATTTTAATTTTGAATTTAACGCAATTGGAACTGCTCTGATTGGATTTGGAATAGCAGGGAATAGAACATATTTAAAAGAGAATGAACTTGAAGATTTGCTAATAGTGTCATCTATAAATGCTCCAGTTGATGGATTGCACGGAGGAGATAGTTGGAAACTCTATTGTAAAATTCCAATAAATATAATCGAAAAAAAATATGATATTCGTTTTAAAGGTAAAGAAGCTGTTGGAAATTTTTATAAGTGTGGTGATGAAACTGAATTTGAACACTATGGAACTTGGAATAAAATAAATAATCCAACTCCTAATTTTCACTTGCCTCAATATTTTGGGAAATTATTATTTGAGTAGTATCCAAAAGCAAAGTTTTATATAAATTAATTAAAGGAGAAAAGAATGTTTCAACCAATTGATATTGCAATTATTGTGGTTTTCTTTTTAATCGTGCTTGGCATTGGGTATAAGGCTTCCAAGACTGCCGGAAAAAGTTCATCCGAGTTTTTTCTCTCCGGACGAAATATGCCATGGTGGCTGCTCGGGGTTTCAATGGTAGCTGCAACATTTTCTGCAGATACTCCAAATTTGGTTACTGATATTGTACGTAACAATGGAGTTGCCGGAAACTGGGTTTGGTGGGCATTTCTCTTTACCGGAATGCTGACAGTGTTTGTCTATGCAAAACTATGGCGGCGTTCCGAAGTTATGACAGATCTTGAATTTTATGAATTAAGATACAGCGGAAAAATGGCTTCGTTTCTTCGTGGTTTTAGAGCCATTTATCTCGGAGTGTTTTTTAACGTAATGATTATGGGAAGCGTTTCTCTGGCTGCAATAAAAATTGGTTCAGTAATGTTTGGAATTGATAAATACACAACAATTACAATTGCATCATTTGCTGTTGTACTATATGCAACAATGGGTGGTTTAAAGGGTGTAATATGGGCTGATTTTTTCCAATTTGGAATTGCAATGTTTGGTTCAATTGCCGCTGCTGTTGTAGCTGTAAACCAGCCGCAAATTGGAGGGTTAACCGAATTATTTGCTCATCCGGCTCTAGAGGGTAAATTAAACTTTTTACCAGATTTTAATAATACAGAGGTGCTAATTCCACTCTTTGTAATTCCCGTAGCCATACAGTGGTGGAACGTCTGGTACCCTGGAGCAGAGCCTGGTGGTGGCGGTTATATTGCTCAAAGAATGCTCTCTGCAAAGGATGAAAGAAATGCTGTTGGTGCAACACTATTTTTTAATGTTGCTCATTATGCACTACGTCCTTGGCCTTGGATTATTGTTGCACTTTGTTCAATAATTCTATTTCCACAATTATCAGATATTCATTCTCAGTTTCCAAATATTAGTGAGCAATACTTAAAAGATGATATTGCTTATCCTGTAATGATGACGTTGCTTCCCTCCGGATTATTCGGGTTGGTTGTTGCATCGTTGGTTGCTGCATATATGTCAACAATTGGAACTCACTTAAACTGGGGGTCTTCTTATGTTGTAAATGACTTTTACAAACGTTTTATAAAACCAGAAGCATCAGAAAAAGAGTTAGTACGTATGGGTCGTATGCTAACAGTTGTATTGATGATTCTTGCGGCTGTTGTTTCGCTTTGGTTAGAAAACGCAAAACAGGCGTTCGATATTCTACTGCAAATTGGTGCTGGCACTGGTTTGATATTTATTCTACGTTGGTTCTGGTGGAGGATAAATGCTTTTACAGAAATATCAGCAATGATTATTTCATTTGTAGTTGCAATTTCTTTCCAATTTATTTTCCCTGAAGTTGAAGCCGGTGCACAACCAGAGTGGTGGCAGACATCGCATTGGCAGTTGGTATTAGGAATTACTATTACAACATTCTCATGGCTGCTTGTTACTTATTTAACAAAACCAACCGATCACAAAGTGTTGAAAAATTTTGTTCTTCTTACTCGTCCTGGTGGAAATGGTTGGAAAGCAATTAATGAAGAGATAGAATCGGAAGGGCATCCTAAAATTGAAAATAATTTCACAACAGAACTACTTATGATGTTTATTGCCGTCTTTACTGTCTATGGCGGATTGTTCTCTTTCGGATTTTGGATTTATGGAAATATAATTCCAGCGATTATTGCAACTGCAGTATCACTTGTTGGCGTTGCAATTTTATTCAAATTATTAGGAAAATTAAAATTTAGTTAAGGAGAAAAACTAAAATGAATTTAAATAAAAATATTAATGTAATTATTATATTAACACTTTTTCTACTTTGTGGAAAATAGAATTACGCAAAAATTTATATACACAACACAAATGGTCTCACCTATAAGGATGCTTACAGAAAAGACGATGGCATCCTATTGGGAGAACTTAGCCGTTGGAAACTCTTTTCAGTCTTTAATGATTTTCAAATTACAGCACCGAAACTTCTTTAGTTTTAAAAGAGAGTGATATTGAAAATAAATCTAAAAGAAAAGAAGGAATTGCAAAAATAAAAAAAGTATTAGATAACTTAATATTACCTGGAGAGAACTTAAAAATGTATGTAGTGGAGAAACTTTATCTCTGCAAAAAAAAGTATAAAATAGTAATAGGTATTTGATTTTAGTAAAAAATTTATGCACATTAGTAACCGATAAAGTAAACGATAACTTAAGATTAATAAAATGACTAAATCTATAACATTAAATGACATTGCAATAAAACTGAATGTCTCTAAAGTTACTGTTTCTAAAGCACTCCGTAATCATCCTGACATATCTGAAAATAGAAGGAGAGAAATAAAGAGTGTTGCTTCTCAGTTAGGTTACATCCCAAATTTTGTTGCAAGAAACCTCTCTTCAAAAAAAACACGAACCATCGGTGTAATTGTTCCTGTAATTGCTAACTCCTTCTTTGCCGATATAATTGAATCCATTTATAATTGTGCGTTTAAAAATGATTACAATATAATTCTTGCGGTATCACAGGAAGATTCGGAAAAGGAAAGAAAACATCTTGAAACTATGCTCTCAATGAGAGTTGATGGAGTAATTATTTCAATTGCAGAGCATTCTGAAAATAAAGATTTCTTTAACATAATCAAAAAGAGGGGAATACCAATAGTGTTTTTCGATAGAACAATTGATGAGAAAGAGTTTAGTTCTGTTACGCTATCGAATAAGGATGGGGCATTTAAAGCTGTTCAAAAAGCAATTGAAAATGGCTATTCGAAAATAGGGCATATTGCCGGATGGAAAGATAGCAATATTGGCAGAGATAGATATCGAGGCTACAAGCAAGCATTAAAGAAGAGTGGAATAAAATTAAATTCTGATTGGGTTTTGTTTTCAGGTTTTGGAAAAAAAGATGGCTATGATTCTTTTATGAAGATGCACCAAGAGAATAAACTTCCAGAAATATTATTTGCGGTTACATTTCCGGTTGCACTTGGTATCCAAGAGGCTGCAAAGGAAGTTGGAGTAAACATACCTAAAGATTTAGATATAATTTGTTTCGGAGATAGTAAATTGAATGATTACTTAAATCCTTCAATAAGTTGTGTAACGCATAATACCACAGAGTTTGCGGAAGCAGCATTTAACTTGCTCTTAAAACAAATTAATGCCGGTGATAAATTTGCTGATGAGCATTTGGAAATAGAAACTAAATTACTTTTAAAAGAGACATGTATAAAAAATATTAAGGATACAAAATGATATTTAAAATATTAAACGAGATATGTGAAAAACCAAAATCCCTCACAAATGAAAGGGTTCTAATAAACCTAGGAGAGGATGATGTATTAGTTTACGAAAACTCATTTCACAAATTTAACGAGTATCTATTTTTCATAGGTATTGTAGTGAACGAGAAATTTCTTTTCATTTTATCTGAAAAAGATTCTACTACATTATTGGAAAAATTTGAAGGTAATATTCTTGAAGTAGATGAGGAAATAATTATAAAGAAAAATCCGCTGAACCACAGTAATGTAGAGGCAATTCAAAAAATATTTACCTATACAATACCAAAAGTTATTGGATTAAAAAACTCATACGGCTTTGGTGATAGAATAGGATTAGCAAACCCGGCACATTTACGCTCACTTAAAGCAGAAGATGATTTTGCTCCAGTATTAGCACAGCAATCAATTAGGGAGCTTAGCAGAACAACAAGAAAAGCTGAGGAAGTAATGGATGCGGCAGTTTGGGCAGTGATGCAGGAAGGGTGGACTGCGGGGTTTGGTTCTGATGCTGACCACCTAAAAACTACGAATGATATTGATACAATGGTAAATGCAGGGTTCACAATGTTTACATTTGATCCTGGCGATCACGTTGTTAACGAAGCGGATACAATGAGTATTTCAGAATTAGAAAAATATATTGCTAACCTCGAATGGGATTCATCAAGCACAACTTTAGAAGTCTTAGAAAAATATTCTGAAAAAATTATTTCTGTGAATAATACATTTACACTCTCGCCATCAAAGGAGGATTCACTCCGTGCCTTAGTTAAGTATGGTAAATCAATATTGCATATAAGCATGATGTATTCATATCTAAAAGAGACTTATCCGGAAGTTGATGTAGAGATAGAGGTTTCTGTTGATGAAACTGAATCGGTTACTACGCCATTTGAACATTTCTTTATGGTTAATGAACTAACTCAACTCGGAGTAGAATTTGTATCTATTGCTCCAAGATTTATTGGAGATTTTGAGAAAGGCATTGATTATAAAGGGGATCTGGAAGTTTTTAAAATTGAATACTTAAAACACATTGCTATTGCAGAGCATTTCGGGAATTATAAAATTAGTCTCCATTCTGGCAGTGATAAATTTTCTGTTTATGAAGTAATTGGTTCACTGCATAAGGGTTATACTCACGTTAAAACTGCTGGCACAAGTTATCTTGAAGCTCTACGCGTTACTGCTACTGCGGATGAGAAATTGTTTAGGGAGATACTCGATTTTGCACGAGCAAATTATGAGACTGAAAAGAAAACATATCATGTATCGGCAGATTTAAATAAAGTGAAGAACGCAGAAGAATATTCAAAAGAAGAATTAGCTGATTTGTTAAATCAGGATGATGCTCGGCAAGTATTCCATGTTACTTTTGGGCTTGTACTAACAATTAAAAATGATGATGACGAATATATTTTTAGAACCAGAATTTACAAATGTTTAGAAGAAAACGAAGAACTCCATTACAAATATTTAGTGAAACATTTCCGAAGACATCTCGACCCTTTCAATAAATAGGTATCTAAATTATGATAAACGAAAATAGATATTTTGATGCTAAACCAGAAGTAAGAAAAATTGCAACTGAGTTATATTCGGAAGTGAAAAATCTTCCAATAATTTCTCCACACGGACATGTTGACCCAAGAATATTTGCTGAGAATAAACCGTTCCCAAATCCAACAGAATTGTTTATAATTCCAGATCACTATATTTTTAGAATACTTTATTCACAAGGGTATTCGCTCGAATCTCTTGGAATACCAACGCAGGATGGAACTCCTGTAGAAAAAGATTATCGCAAAATATGGCAAATACTTGCGGATAATTTTTATCTATATTCCGGAACACCAACAGGAGCTTGGTTAGCTCACGAATTTGAAAAAGTTTTTGGAGTTACAGAAAAACTAAATGGAGATAATGCTCAAGATATTTATGATTTGATGTTAGAGAAATTGCAATCACCAGAATATCTTCCTCGAACTTTATTTAATAAATTTAATATCGAAGTTATTTCCACAACTGATGGGGCTTCCGATAGTTTAGAGTACCACAAGCAGATTAGAGAATCAGGGTGGAGTGGAAAAGTAATTCCAAGTTTCCGACCAGATGGAGTAGTAAATATTCTTGCAGATAATTGGAAATCAGAGATTGAAAAACTAAGTAGAGCTTCTGGTATTACTGTTACTGATTACAAAACATTTATAAATGCTATAGAAAATAGACGGAAGTATTTTATTGAGATGGGTGCTGTTGCAACTGACCAAGGGGTTCTTTCTCCATACACACATACACTTTTACCAACCGAAGCTAATGTAATATTTAATAGAGCTTTAAATGGAACTGCAAATGAAAGTGATGAAAAGGCATTTGTTGGAAATATGCTAATGGAGATGGCACGTATGAGTAGTGAGGACGGGCTTGTAATGCAAATACATGCAGGTGTGCTGCGCAACCATAATCAAAAAATATTTAGTCGTTTTGGATTAGATAAAGGTGGCGATATCCCTATCCAAAATGAGTTTACAAAAAATATGCGGGAATTATTGAATGAATATGGAAATCATACAAATTTCAAAGTAATAGTTTTTACACTTGATGAAACAAGTTATGCAAGAGAATTAGCACCAATGGCTGGGCATTATCCTGCTATGAAGCTTGGACCTGCTTGGTGGTTTAATGATAGCATTCAAGGGATGAGACGCTTTAGAGAAATGACAACAGAGACGGCAGGGTTTTACAATACTGTAGGATTTAACGATGATACACGTGCGTTCCTTTCCATTCCTGCCCGGCACGACCTTGCTCGCAGAGTCGATTGTAATTTCTTAGCTCAGCAAGTTAGTGAACACATTATAGATATTGATGATGCTCATAAATTGAGCTATGAGCTAACAAATGGATTAGTAAAAAAAGCATATAATCTTTAGCAAAAGGATAATGATGAAACTTAATAAAATAGCTTTTACATTTTTGATACTTCTAACAGTTATCTTTTTTGGCTGTTCAAAAAAATCGGATGTTAAAGTTATTAAGTTAGGGCATGGACTTGATGCAAGCCACCCTGTACACATAGCAATGGAATTTATGTCTAAAGAATTAGTGAAAAATTCCAATGGTAAAATGCGTATTGATATCTATCCGAGCCAGCAATTGGGAACAGAGCGTGAGTGTGTAGAGCTTCTTCAAATTGGAAGCCTTGGTATGACAAAGGTATCAGCCAGTGTTTTAGAGGGGTTTGCACCATCATACACAATATTTAACCTCCCTTATGTTTTCCGTGATGCTGAGCATTTGTTTTCAATACTTGATGGTGAGATTGGTAAGCGAATATTAAAAAGTAGTGAGAAAAAACTAATTAGGGGTGTATGCTATTTTGATGCAGGGAGCAGAAGTTTTTACACAAAGGAACGACCAATCAATAGTCCGGATGATTTAATTGGATTAAAAATAAGAACACAAGAGAGTGCAACATCTGTTAAGTTGGTTAATGCTCTCGGAGGTTCTGCAACTCCAATATCTTGGGGTGAGCTATACACCGCACTACAACAAGGCGTTGTGGATGGTGCTGAAAATAATCCACCATCATTTTATTTATCGAGGCATTACGAAGTATGCAAATACTATTCACTTGATGAACACACAACAGTACCTGATGTTTTAATTATCAGTACTAAAATATGGAACTCGTTAAGTGAAGAAGAACAAGAATGGTTCCAAGCTGCTGTTGATGCTGCTGTAATATACCAAAGAATTATATGGAAAGAAGCCTCTGAAGATGCTTTGAAAAAAGTTGCTGAAAGTGGAGTTGAAATAATCTATCCGGATAAAAAACCATTTGAAGAAAAAGTAGTTTCACTTTACGAAGAGTATAAAAAAACTAATCCTGATATATATAAATTATTGCAAGAAATTAAGAGTAAATAGATGCAAATAATAAAAAGCAAAATTGACAAAATTATTGAATGGCTTCTAATTGGTCTGCTAACACTTATGGTATTCAATGTTTCGTGGCAAGTATTTTCAAGATTTATAATTGGCGACCCAAGCTCGTGGACTGAAGAACTTACACGCTATTCACTTATATGGCTTGGTATGATTGGAGCTGGTTATGTTACAGGAAAAAAAATGCACCTTGCAATAGACTATTTTGCAAACAAAGTTAAAGAACCAGCACGTGGTTACATAGAGATATTTATACATACTACAGTTCTTTTATTTGCCTTAACCGTTATGGTTATTGGGGGAACTAACTTAGTTGGTCTAACATTGTACCTTGAACAAATATCTGCATCACTTCAAATTCAGTTGGGATATGTCTATTTAGCTCTCCCAATAAGTGGAATTCTAATAATATTTTATTCTACAGAAAACATTTACGAAATACTAAAATCAAAAAAAGGATAATATGGAATTAGCGGATGTTTTAGTACTCGTAATTAGTTTTCTATTTCTATTATTGATTGGTGTTCCTATCTCCTTTAGTATTGGTATCTCTGCAATTCTTACAATGCTGCTTAGTATTGATACGCTTCCATCACTTACAACTGTTGCGCAGCAGATGGCTACTGGGCTTGATAGCTTTGCACTTCTCGCTATTCCATTTTTTATTCTTGCCGGAAACTTAATGAACAGTGGGGGAATTGCAAGGCGACTTATTGATTTTGCTAAAGTTCTTGTTGGAAGATTACCAGGTGGTTTAGCATTTGTTAATATTATGGCAGCTATGTTTTTTGGGGCTATCTCTGGTTCTGCTGTTGCTGCTGCTTCAGCTATTGGCGGTTTTATGGGAGAGAAAATGGAAGCGGAAGGATATGATAAAAACTTTAGTGCAGCTGTAAATATAACATCGGCTACTACTGGTTTGATAATTCCACCGAGTAACATACTTATTGTATATTCACTAGCAAGCGGTGGTGTATCCATTGCAGCTTTATTTATTGCCGGATATTTACCTGGCATTGTTGTGGGGCTTTCACTAATGGGAGTTGCTGGTGTTTACTCATATAAACGGGGATATCCTGTAGGTGATAAAATATCATTAAAAGTTGCTTTCGTAAAACTTATTGATGCTATACCAAGTTTAACCCTTATCGTAATTGTTATTGGAGGAATTGTTGCCGGATACTTTACAGCCACTGAAGCCTCTGCCATTGCTGTTTTGTATTCCTTTTTATTGTCTGTTGTTTTTTATAGAGAGATTAAGCTAAAAGATATAAAAAATATATTATTAAGTAGTGCAGCTACAACAGCGGTGGTTATGCTTTTAATCGGTGCATCTATTGCAATGTCGTGGGTTATGGCGTATCAGAATATTCCTCAAAGTATTACTACTGGCTTGATGGGTATAACTGAAAATCCAATAATAATTCTTTTACTTATAAATTTAATATTGCTTGCTGTTGGAACATTTATGGATATGACACCTGCTGTGTTGATTTTCACTCCAATATTTTTACCAGTTGTAACTGCTCTTGGAATGGACCCAATTCACTTTGGAATAATGATGGTGCTAAATTTAAGTATTGGTCTCTGCACCCCACCAGTTGGCAGCGTGTTATTTGTTGGATGCAGTGTAGCAAACACATCTATTGAAAAAGTTATAAAACCCTTGCTCCCACTATTTATAGCTATGATAGTGGCATTACTACTAATTACTTATATACCAGGCATAAGTTTAATACTACCGGAATATTTTGGATTAATGAATTAAAAAATAAATTATGGAATAATTGTGAAAAAGATATCTTTTAGTGACCTTGAAAACAAGGTCTGTGTTATCACTGGTGGTGGTGGCGTAATAGGAAGCTCAATAGGATTAGGTCTTGCCTCTGTTGGAGTTAAAACTGTAATCCTCGATCTGTTTCAAGAGAGTGCAGATAAAACAGCGGCTATGATTGAAAAGGAGAGTGGTACAACTTCAATTGGAGTTGTCGCCAATGTTCTTGATAAAGAATCATTATTAAAAGCGAAAGAAATTATAAATTCAAAGTTGGGTAATATTGATATCCTAATTAATGGCGCTGGCGGAAACTCTCCGAAAGCGACAACTAAGAATGAATTTATTACACCGGATAATAAAAATGAATTTGAAGGATCGTTCTTTAACCTTGATATAGGTGGGTTTGAGCAAGTATTCAGTCTTAACTTTCAGGGAACACTTTTGCCAACAATGGTATTTGCTAAGGATATGGTTGATAGAGAGGAGGGTGCTATACTTAATATATCATCAATGAATGCATATCATCCATTAACGAAAATTCCTGCTTATTCTGCTGCAAAATCTTCTATCAATAATTTTACAGAATGGCTTGCTGTTCATTTTGCTAAAGTGAATATCCGAGTTAACGCAATTGCACCTGGTTTCTTTTTAACAAATCAGAATAGATTTTTATTGATAGATGAAAGCACAGATGAGCTTACAGCAAGAGGAGAAAAAATTATTAACAATACTCCAATGGGTAAGTTTGGTGAACCAGAGGATTTACAAGGTGCGGTTCTCTATTTACTTTCTGATATTTCTAAATTTGTTACTGGTACTGTTCTCGCAATAGATGGCGGGTTTAATGCGTATAGTGGAGTATAAGTTAGTCGTTAGTTTTAAAATAAATCGTAAAAATAATTTATAAATATGGTGATGAGATATGTCAATAGAATTGAAAAAGAATTGTAAATATTCACTAATAGTTCCAACAAGTATGGGTGTGCGAATTACTCCGGTTAATGGGCAACCTGTTCATAGCAGTAATACATTTAAGCTACAGACAACAAGTGCTGAAACTAATGTGGCAAGTATCTCTTCATATTTAGGGTTGCCGGTAAAGGTGCTTACAACTTTTGTAAAGGATAGCCCAATATCAAAATTAATAAAGAGTAATCTACATGCACGCTTTATGGATTATGAAGGGAAAGATATTGAGCAAGATGGACCTTGGGGATATCGACATCAATTTAATATTGCTGATAGTGGCTTTGGATCACGCGGACCCCGCGTACACAATGATAGAGCAGGTGAAGTTGGTAGAACACTTAATGTTAAGGATTTTGATATTGAGAGTATCTTTGCTAAAGATGGAGTAGAGATAATGCATCTTTCAGGATTAATTGCTGCGTTGTCTCCAGAGACAAGTACATTCTGCCTTGAATTAGCGAGAACTGCAAAAAAATATGGCACAAAAATATCGTTCGATCTAAACTACAGAGCCTCGTTCTGGATTGGGCGTGAGGAGGAACTTAAAAAAGCATTTACAGAGATAGCATCTGTATCAGATATCCTTGTTGGTAATGAAGAGGATTTTCAACTTTGTTTTGGTATTAAAGGTCCCGAAGCAGGTGGTGCTGAAATTGAGGAAAAGATTGAAAACTTCAAAGATATGATTGGAAGAGTTAAAGAGAGATTTCCAAATGCCTCAGTCTTTGCAACAACTCTACGTGAAGTTGTTAATGCTAACACTCACTTGTGGGGCGGAATTATGTTGGAAGATGAAAACTGGCATGTTGTTAAACCGCGTGAAATAAATGTACTTGATAGAATTGGTGGTGGTGATGGCTTTGTTGGTGGAATGCTTTATGGAATTCTTAAAAATTGGACTCCTGAAAAATGGATTCAATTTGGCTGGGCTAGTGGTGCGTTGGCTACAACGTTTTTAACGGATTACGCACAACCTGCTGATGAAGAAATGGTGTGGAGTATTTGGGAAGGAAATGCCCGAGTTAAAAGATAAATACTATGTTATCATAGTACCTCCTAAACCCGAAAGGGAAAACTTTAAGGGGGGATTAAACCCCCTCTTAAAGGAATCTGGCAACAAAATATAATAGGAATAAAATGTTATACTTTAGTAAAGGCTCTAAGGATACTGTTATTACATCAGAAGAAATGAAGCAAGGACTTTATGAAGCCTACGCAAAACTTGGTGATAAAAAAAAGGTACTTGCTATACCCCCCGATTTTACACGCTATCATTCAAAATCTGGTGAGTTAACTCAGTATTCGTATGAGTATTATAAAGATAAACTTACAGATATACTACCTGCATTAGGTACTCACTTTGCAATGACCGATAAAGAAATATCAATAATGTTTGGCAAAATTCCCAAGGAGATATTTCGTGTGCATAATTGGAAAGAAGATTTAAAAACTCTTGGTGTTGTTCCACGAGAATTCCTTAAAGAGGTATCAGAAGGAAAGGTCGATTACGAATGGAAGGCACAGGTTAATAAACTTCTCGTAGATGGTGGTTTCGATTTAATACTCTCTATTGGACAAGTGGTGCCTCACGAAGTAGTTGGAATGGCAAATTACAATAAAAATATTTTTATTGGAACTGGTGGAGAAGAGGGTATTAACAAAAGTCATTTTCTTGGTGCAGCTTATGGAATGGAAAAGATGATGGGACGTGCTGATACTCCCGTTCGTAAAGTGCTAAATTATGCCTCTGATAATTTTGCTAAAGATTTACCGATACTTTATATCCAGACTGTTATTAGGAAAGATGAATCAGGTAAACTTGTTATGTGCGGTTTATTTATTGGCGATGACTACGAATGTTTTGAACGTGCTGCTGAATTATCACTCGAAGTAAATTTCCAAATGCTTGATAAGCCATTAAAAAAGATTGTTGTATATCTTGAACCATCAGAATTTAAAAGTACTTGGCTAGGAAATAAATCAATCTACAGAACCCGTATGGCTATTGAAGATGGTGGTGAGCTTATTGTTCTTGCTCCAGGACTAAAGGAGTTTGGTGAAGATAAAGAGATTGATAGATTAATAAGAAAGTATGGATACCGTACAACTCCTGAAGTGTTGAAGTTTGTTGATGAAAACGAGGAACTTCAAAATAATCTAAGTGCTGCTGCACATCTAATACACGGTTCGTCAGAGAATAGATTTAAAATTACATACTGCCCTGGTAATATTTCAAAAAAAGAAATAGAGTGTGTGAATTTTAGTTACGCAGATTTGGATGAAATGATTCAAAAATATAATCCAAAAAAAATGAAAGATGGGTTTAATACTATGCCTGACGGAGAGGAGATATTCTATATTTCTAATCCAGCACTTGGTTTATGGGCATACAAAGAGAGATTTAAATAATATTATAAATTGGAGAAGTAGAAATGAGTAAAGCTGATATTGGCTTAGTAGGACTTGCAGTAATGGGAGAAAACCTTGTACTTAATATGGAAAGTAAAGGGTACAGAGTTGCAGTCTATAACAGAACAACATCGAAGGTGGATGACTTTGTAAATTGTAGAGGAAGCGGTAAAAACATTGTTGGAACGCATTCGGTTGAGGAATTTATAAATGCGTTGGAACGTCCTCGCAAAGTTATGATTATGGTAAAAGCTGGTGCACCTGTCGATGCATTTATTGACCAAGTAATTCCGTACCTCGAAGAAGGTGATATTGTAATTGATGGAGGTAATTCACATTTCCCTGATACAATTCGCCGAACAAATTATCTTGAAAAGAAAGGACTATTATTTATTGGAACGGGTGTCTCTGGTGGAGAGGAAGGTGCTTTACTTGGACCATCAATTATGCCTGGTGGTTCTATTAAAGCATGGGAGGAAGTAAAACCAATTTTCCAATCTATCTCTGCAAAAGTGGAGGATGGTTCACCTTGCTGTGAATGGGTGGGGGATAACGGTGCCGGACATTTTGTAAAGATGGTTCACAATGGAATTGAATATGGAGACATGCAGTTAATTACTGAAGTATATCAAGTTATGAAAGACTTACTTGGTATGAATGCAGATGAGATGCACGAAGTATTTGCTGATTGGAACAAGGGTGAACTTGATAGCTATTTGATTGAAATTACTCGCGATATTTTAGCATATAAGGATGAAGATGGTTCTCCGTTAGTTGAAAAAATACTTGATACTGCAGGGCAAAAAGGGACTGGCAAATGGACTGCAGTTGCTTCACTTGATCTCGGTGTGCCCCTTACTCTTATTGGTGAAGCTGTTTATGCACGCACTCTTTCTGCAATGAAGGATGAACGTGTTGATGCTTCAAAAATTCTTTCAGGTCCAACTCCAAAATTTGATGGTGATAAAAAAGCATTTATTGAAGATTTACGCAAAGCACTACTTGCATCAAAAATTGTATCGTATGCACAGGGTTATGTGTTACTAAAATCAGCTGCGAGAGAGTATGGATGGGATTTAAACTATGGTGGCATTGCCCTTATGTGGCGTGGCGGATGTATAATCCGTTCAGTATTTCTTGGAAAAATTAAGGATGCGTTTGATATCAATCCGGAGCTATCTAATCTCTTACTCGATTCATATTTCAAAAATAAAATTGATGAAGCACAAGAGGCTTGGAGACGTGTAGTTGCAACAGCAGTTACAAATGGTATTTGGATACCTGCAATATCAACGGCTCTAAATTATTTTGATGGGTACAGAAGTGAAAGACTTCCGGCTAATTTGCTGCAAGCACAGCGTGATTATTTTGGTGCTCATACTTACGAGAGAACAGACAAGCCACGTGGCGAATACTTTCACACTAACTGGACTGGAAGAGGTGGTACAACTGCTTCATCAACTTATGTTGCTTAGTTCTAAATAGTAAAGTAAGCTATAAAGCCCAACCTCTATTTTTTATAGTATTAATATTTCTCTACTATAAAGGTGTTATACAATATAGAAGTTGGGCTTTTCTATATATATATGCAAATTAAATTCCAAAACAGAAACTACAATAATCCTTATATTTGCACTCCGTATTTTATAAAGTGAAATTCTCTCCAACCGATTCGACTGAGATTGAGTTTCTTCAAAGAAAATTATTAGTGAGTTAAGATTTTATGAGTAATATAAAAGAGATTGAGAAAAGAAAAACGTTTGCTATTATTAGTCATCCAGATGCTGGCAAAACAACACTAACAGAAAAACTATTATTATTTAGTGGGGCAATACAAATTGCTGGTGCGGTAAAATCAAATAAAATTAGAAAATCTGCAACATCAGATTTTCTTGAGATTGAGAAGCAACGTGGAATATCAGTAGCATCGTCAGTACTTTCATTCAATTATAAAGGGCATAAAATAAATTTGTTAGATACTCCTGGTCATAAGGATTTTGCTGAAGATACCTATCGTACACTTACTGCGGTGGATAGCGTAATTCTTGTAATAGACTGTGTTAAAGGTGTGGAGGAGCAGACTGAAAAGTTAATGAGTGTCTGCCGAATGAGGAACACTCCAGTTATAGTTTTAATAAATAAATTGGATAGAGAGGGTAGAGAACCGGTTGAATTGTTAGATGAAATAGAGAAAAAACTTTCCATCAAAGTTCGTCCACTAACTTATCCGTTTGGTATGGGTG
>JAKIUC010000092.1 GCA_021647785.1 Melioribacteraceae bacterium | reverse complement strand
ATATTCTATTTCTTATAATTAATAATTCTTCTATGTAAATCTCCAGCTGTTCTTTGCCAATATCGTAGTTAAATTCTATAGTTCGTAAATGTTCTATAAATCTTCTCGACCAATGTTTCATCTCACTATTTTTTGGTAGTTCGTGTCCATAAAAATCTAGGTAACTTTTTATTTGGTTTTTTATTCGTGTTTGTTTTTTTACTTGTTGATATCTCAAGCGACATAATGAACGTAGCTCTTGTTGTAATAGGGTTGGAATATAAATGCCCTTTATTGTTTCATTCGATAGTTCTCTAGCTAATTTTCTCGAATCAATAGCATCTGTTTTTGTTAACTTCTCTTTTACTGTGGTTGGTATTGATGAAGCACTTACAATTATACTCGTGAAACCAAAACTCTCTAATTCTCTATGTGCTCGAAAACCACTAAAACCAGCTTCGTAGACGCTATAGTAGTTCCCTTTTGGATAACGCTTTTTCATAAACTCAGATAGCTCTCTGGCCGACGGATTCATGTTAAATGTTTTAAGTGCCATATTATTACTTCTTATTGTTACTGTCCAACTTTTTTTATGAACGTCTATTCCTAAAAAAAAGTCTTGATTACTAAAATCTAGTGTCTTACATTGTTGTTTCATAACAGCATCCTTTTTTTTTGTTGATAAATAGTTTTGCAACTACAATTTAAGAAGGGATGCTTTTTTTATCTACTATTTCGTTTTGTTTCTTTTTTGCAACTTGCTTAGTTAAACATAACTTCTATAATTTACTCTACTTATAATTCTTACATTCACATATTAACCATGCTAATACAGCAAATAATGATCTGGATGTAAATAATTTGCATCTAAAAACCTCAATTACTATTTTCACAAATAACTTCAAATTAAATAGTGAACTCTAAAATGAAAAAACCTGACCATATTATTTCGATAGATCTTGGTGGTACAAAAATTCTTTCTGCTTTATTGAATGACAAAAATGAAATTGTTGGAAAAGTAAAACAACCAACTGATTCCTCAAAAGGTGCAGGTTTTATTATTGAGTGTATGGTGGCATCAATTAATAAATTATTCCAAAAATACGCTGTGGGTGAAAAAGATATTAAAGCAATTAGTATGGGTGTGCCTGGTACTGTGAATCCAATTTCTGGCTTATTGGCAAATGCCCCAAATTTAGGGATTAGGGATTTTAATATAAAAGGGGAGTTGCAGAAAAGTTTTGATATTCCAGTATTACTCGAAAATGATGTAAACCTTGCAGCACTTGGAATTAAAAAATATGAGTTCAATGATAATGTAAACAATATGCTTGTTGTTTTTATTGGAACTGGTATTGGCGGGGCTTTTTTATTTAATGGAAGTATTTATCGTGGTACAAATTTCTTTGCTGGAGAGATTGGACACATGCTGGTAAATAGTAGTGGTTCATTGAGTTCAAAGAAAGCAAAATCTTTTGAAGCTCTTGCGAGTAGAACAGCAATGGTTAATGGAATAAATAGGGAATTAGCAAAAGGGAAGGAGAGCAATATTCTTGAATTTGTTAATGGAGATAAAATTAAGAGTAGTGCCCTTGCTAAATCTGTTGCATCTGGTGATAAACTTGTAACCAATGAGATTAAAAAAGGGACAAAAATAATTGGCTCTGTTCTAGGGAGCATTACAACCCTACTAAATATTGATACAATTGTACTTGGCGGAGGAGTTGTAGAAGCTATGGGTGATTTTATTTTAGATGAAGTTAAAAAAAGTTTTAATAAGGCAGTACTTCCAGAACCTGGTAAGAATGTTAAAATTGTAACCACTCATCTTGGTGATGATGCTCCACTTTACGGAGGTATTGCACTGGCTGAAGAATTTATTAAATAAGTAGTTTTTATTATGTTAAATTATTATAATTAAACTTCATGAATACAAAAAACATACATATTGCAATTCAAGAATTTAAGCAGTTAGTTCAGAACCAATACTCTACTGCAGAAATAACTCTATTTGGGTCTGTAGCAAAAAATACTTTTAACAATGAATCTGATATTGATTTATTGGTTTTACTTCCTGTTGAAGTAAACAATACAATAGAGATGGAATTATTTTCTTTAGCATATGATATTGAATTAAAATATGAAGTAGTTCTTGGAGTTATTGTTTATTCAAAACAATTCTGGGGGACTAAAAAAGCCGCTGCAATGGCTCTATACAAGAATATTGAGCTTGAAGGAATGGTTGTATGAGTGGTAAAGAAGAACTTATTTTGTATAAGCGAAAGAAAGCAAGCGATTTACTTTTTGATGCGAAATTACTCTATGAGAATAAAAGATTTAATTCTGCTGTGAACAGAATTTACTACGCAATCTTTAATGAGGTGTTGGCATTATTGTTAACAAAAGATTTAGCTTCCTCTAAACATTCTGGAGTGAAATTTTTATTTTACGATAATTTCATTAAAACTAATTTAATTGATAAAATTATTAACTAAACCCCCGCTCAATATTTTCTAATTCTTCTGATTTACGAGTCCAAGAATAGTAAACATTTTCCAATTTATTTTTAGCATTTTCATATTCTTTGTTTTTTTCAGCAGAGAGTTGAGTATTTGAATAAGTCTTTTCGTCACCAAGTAGAACCTCTAAATCTTCAATCAGTAATTCAAGATTCTCAATTTCATTCTCTAATTTTGATACTTCATTCCTAAGTATTTTAGTGGCTTCATATTTCTTCTTTCTGTTCTCTGCATCAATTCGTTTTTGGTCTTTCCGAGTTTTGTTATTTGTTTTACTTTTTACTTTACTGTTTGGGTCTTCTTCAATAATCGAGTTGCGTTTCGACAGATAGTAGTCAATACCACCAACAAAAGAAGTAGTTTTTAATTTTCTAATTTCCAGAACTTTATTTACAATTGGATTTAAGAAATCGACATCATGCGACACAATAACAAGGGAGCCTCTGAAATTAACTAATGCATCTTGCAAAACTAATTTGGAATTATAATCAAGGTGGTTTGTTGGTTCATCAAGAACTATAAGATTAGCCTTTGTTAATAGTATCTTGGCAAGGGCAATGCGGCTTTTTTCACCACCAGAAAGGACCCCGACTTTTTTAAAAACATCATCATTGTTAAAAAGGAATGAACCAAGTATTGTTCTTATTTGCTGAGGTGTTGATTCTATTGAACTTTGCATTACGCAATCGAGAACATCACTCTCTAAATCCAAATCCTCTGCAACCTCTTGGGCGTAGTACGATGTAATTGCGTTATGACCGATTACCATATCACCACTATCATAATTTATTTTACCAGCAATAATTTTTGCCAATGTTGTTTTGCCTGCACCATTGGGTCCAACAAAAGCAATCTTATCCCCACGTTCTATGCGGAAATCGAGATTATTGAAAACAATGTTAGTATCATATTTTTTAGTGAGCGATTTAATATCAATAGGAATAGACCCACTACGTGGAGGTTCTGGAAAGCGAAGATTTATTTTGCCCTCAAACTCAGGGAGTTCAATATCCTCAAGTTTATTTAATTGTTTAATCCTACTTTGAACCTGCTTTGCTTTCGTAGATTTATAGCGGAACCGTTCAATAAATTGCTCAGTCTGTTTTTTCTTTTTCTCTTGATTTTGGAAATTAGCAATAAGTTGTTTATCACGCTCCTCCTTGAACCTAAGATAAGCATCGTAGTTACCATTAAAGAGAGTAAGTGTTCTGTTAAAAATTTCGAGTGTTCGTGCAGTAAGTCTGTTTACAAAAAATCTATCGTGCGAGACAAGGAGCAACGCACCTTTGTAGTTCATCAAAAATGAAATTAACCATTGAAGAGAATCTAAATCGAGGTGGTTTGTTGGTTCGTCAAGTAAAATTATATCGTGATTACCAAGCAGAATTTTTGCAAGCTCAATTCTCATTTGCCATCCACCCGAATAGGTAGCTAGAGGTTGTGTGAAATCATCGGTAGTAAACCCAAGTCCTTCAAGTACTTTCTCAATTTGCGAATTTATTGAATAGTAATCAATTTCTTCTTTAAGATGCTCCAAATCACCCATCTCATTTATTGCAGCCTCTCTCTCTGCTTCAGAGGTTCCCGGATTGTCTATTATGGAATGAAGTTGTTCCTCTTTTATTTCAATTTCCTGAACTTTTGAAAGGGAAAATTTTACTTCATCAAATACAGAGTTGGTGGAAGTATTCAAATACTCTTGTGGTAAATAGCCAACAGAAATATTTTTCTGCATTATAATTCTACCAGTAGAAGTTTCCTCTAAACCAGCAACTAATTTTAAAATTGTGGATTTACCAGTTCCGTTTGCACCAACAAGAGCAATCCTATCACCCTTGTTAATCTTGAGGTTTGCAGCATTGAATAGCGGAACTCCAGTAAAATGAATGGAGACATCAATTAAATCTATCATAAAATATATAGCTCTATAAATTAACGAATAACAGCAAATTTTGATGTGATAATTTTATCAGCTTCTTCATCAAAAGCTACTAAAACATAAATACCACTAGCTACAAATTTACCATTTTCATCTTTACCATCCCAAAAAGCTATACGCCCACCTGGAGAAATAATAGTTTTAACTAACTTTCCTGATACTGATAAAATTTTAATAGAGCTATTCTTTACAAGTCCATCAATAGTTATTTTGGAATGTTTATCTAATTTAAAAGGATTTGGGTAAACCAATATTTCATCAAATTCTTGTTTTGGTTCAACAGCAAAAGTTGTTAGTGTGCTTACACCAAAACTTGTACCAATGTAAACAAGCCCACTCTTTTTATCTATTGCTATCGACTTAATATCATCAGAAGGCAATGGACTGTTTTTACTATCGTACTGAGCAATAAGCTGGGAGCCGTCTGAAGTCATTACAAATACTCCTTGATGTGTACCAACCCATTTGTTATTAAGGGGGTCCACCGCAATAGCTGTTATTGATTGTTGTCTTAAAGGGAATACATTAGTAATCAATGACTGAGGAGAGGCTGTGTTTGCCAGAATATTCATACCCTTATCAGTTCCAATCCAAAGTTCACCACGGTTATCAACAGCAATAGCACCAACCTCATCACTGTTTAAACCTTCTCTCACTCTAAGCCAACCCCATACATCGTTACTTTCATCCTCTGGTGAGCTTTGCTCGTTAAAATAAAAGAGTCCGAGTCCAGTAATTGTAAACCATTTGGTATTGTTTTCATCAATAGTTCCATCTGTAATAAATACTTTTGTCGTTAACTGAAAGTATGGAAAGCGGTAGTGATACCAAGTAGAATCTTTAGTTAGTTGAATAATTGGCATTCCATCAGCAGAAGCATGATTAAAGAACCATAAGTCGCCATTAGAATCTCTCTCAGCATTCCTAATAACTACATAGTTTGGATCATCAGGAATACCAACTAATTCAGAGTTATAAGCAGTGAGATATGAAAACTTCCCATCTTGTTCTATCGTTAATCCTGAACCCCAATTAGAGAGATAAACTTGGTTATCATCAGAGCTAACATTGTGATAATTATTGTTTGGTAATTCAGGAAAACTATCTTTATTATAGTTAGTCCAAATACCTTCATCAAATTTCATGAACCCACGACCAAATTTATCTTTTCCAGTAGCAGCCCATAGTACACCATTTTTATCAACAGTTATACTTTCAAATGAATTATTTATAGGTCCATTGGGTAAAAGAGTTTCTGATGAATTGTTTGATAGTTTAATTACACCCTCACCCACTTCTAAGTATTCATTTCTCCCAATTTTAATTTCGCTAAAATTAGAAACTAAGATTATATCATTATTCGAAATGTCAAATCCAGTAAAAAATCTATCCGCTGAAGTTAAGAGAGTTTGCTCATCATTTCCACTTCGTAGAAGTAAATTAGTTTCAAACAGAATTAGAAGATTGTTGCCGGAAACCCCTAAGTCCTTTATCTCATTGGTGTAGGCGTAATGGCTCCACAAATTATTTTCAAACTTAAATAGACCTTTATCAGTGCCGGCAATTAGTTCATTGTTTAACAAAACTGTTTTGTAAATTTTATTTGCAGAGATATCAGAGCCAGTAGAGTAAGTAATCCAAGATTCTGGAGCCAATAAATTTGATGCACCATCTCGTTGAATAGCAATTCCATTAACTGTAGAGACATAAATTTTATCATCAACGGTAACACTATTTACTATTTGCGAAGTAGGAAAATCACCAAACTTTAATGTAGTTGATATAAATCCGAAATGTTTTGTGTTTATTAGCGAAAGCCCGAAGTTGGTTGATACGTATGCTGTATCACTAATAATTAAAATTTCATTTATTCTTTTATTCGAATTGTTTGATTCAAAAATATCTTTTATAGAAATTATAGTTCCATCGGTTGGGTCATAAATATCAATTATTCCATTTTGCATTCCAAACCAGATACGCCCTTCAGAATCAATATCCAATGCAGTTAAGTTCTGGCTGCTTAATCCTTCAGAGTTGGTTAGGAAAAATTCAAAGTTTTTATTAGTGTTGGAATAATATGCAGCACCACCTGTAGTTGAAGTCCAAAAACCTTCCTCTGTAGATTTTATATCAGTAACCATTTTCATATCAGCATAGTTGCTCCATACACCAATATTTTGTGCAATAGTTGTTGATGATACTGCTAAGATGCTGATGAAGAAAATAATATTTTTCATTTATAATCCTTACTAATAAAATTTAAATAATGGAAATAGTAGATAGCAAATTTACAATTTTTTAAGAATGGAAATAGTCAAAAATTCATCACTTTTATTTACCCAGCATTTGAATCATCTCTTTGTAGTATTTTGGGTCAAGCCAATGTCTTCCCAAATTATCATCATCTCCTTTCTCACCGCCATGAAAATCGGAGCCACCAGATTCGAGAAGACAATATTGACTAACAATACCTCGATAAAATTTTCGCTGATAAGAATTATGCGATGGGTGTATCACTTCAATACCATCAATACCAGAGTTAATTAGTGTCATTAAAATTGATTCTTTTAAATGACCAGGGTGAGCAATAAAAGAGAGTCCACCAGCATCACCAATTATTTTTAAAGCACTTTGAGGTGAAACATGAATTTTCCGTTCGTAGGCAGGAGCACCATCTCTTAAATATTTTTGGAAGGCTTCGTAATAATCATTTACAATTCCCTTTCTTATCATAGCTATTGCAATATGTGGTCTTCCAATTGCAGAACTATTTGTAACTTCGTGTACATCATCAATTGATATATCCAAATCAAGAGCATTTAATTTTTTTACAATTCGTAATGCTCTGTGATATCTTTCATCCCGAAAAAAACTGAGATATTTTTTTAATTCGGAATTATTTATATCAATAAAGTAACCAAGAAGATGAACCTCAACATCCTCAACATCAGTACTAAGTTCTACACCTGGTATTACTTCAACACCAAGATCTTTTCCTATTCCAATTGCTTCTTCTAAACCGTTAACACTATCGTGGTCGGTTATTGAAATGATATCAATATTATGTTCACGAACTTTTTTAATTAATTCAAACGGAGTGAAATGTCCGTCAGAATAAGTAGTGTGCATGTGGAAATCTATTCGTGGAACTTGTTTCACTCAAAGCTCTCTTTGAATTCTTCGAAGTTTACAATTCTTAATTTATTTCCATCCAATTCTACAAAACCACGTTTTGCAAATGAATGAAGTGTACGTGAAATAGTCTCTCGTGAAGTACCAGCCATATTTGCCAAATCTTGTTGAATGGGGAGTTTATCAATTTCAACAACACCATTTTTAATTTTCCCCGAGTATTCAGCAATTTGGAGAAGAACAGTTGCCACTTTTCCTTCTGCATCTTTTAGCGAAAGAGCTTTTATTTTCATATCAGCATTGCGGAGCCGTGATGTTAGTTCCTGCAAAAGTACAATTGATATCTCTGGGTGATCTTGGAGAAGTTGTAAGAAATCATTTCGTTGTAAAAGAAATACGTCCGATTCTTCAATGGCTATTACATTTGCAGAGCGGGCTAAGCCATCTAAGATAGCCATTTCGCCAAAGAAGTCAGATTCCCCAAGGATAGTTAAAATAACCTCGCGTCCATCATTACTCGATCTCGAAACTTTAACCTTTCCACTTAAAATTACAAAAAGAGCATTCCCAGAATCTTCCTCTAAAAGAATTGGCTGATCTTTTTGATAACTCTTTTTAATTCCAATTTTTTCAATTTGTGCAATAGTATCAAGTGGTAAATCAGCAAAAATAGGAACATAGAGTAACGAATTTGATTCAGTTTCCATAACACGCCTTAGTTATTTCAATTAACATAAATAATGAAATTATTTGCTTTTATCAAGTATAAATTGAACGAACGGATTTTATAAATGTGATAAATTATTTAATAAAAGAAAATAATTATTCTAATAGATGAAATATAGTGATAAATATATAGTGCAGCATTGTTATTAAAATGGGATATGAGTAATTTTACACTTGTAAATTTTTGAAAGAATAATTTTTAATAATTAAAATAAATGGAGAAAAAAATGTTAGTCAAAATTGGTATTAATGGCTTTGGAAGAATTGGACGTTTAGTATTTAGACGTGCAATGGAATTAGACAGCGTTGAAATAGTAGGTATAAATGATTTACTTGATGTAGATTATATTGCTTACATGTTAAAATATGATTCTACTCACGGTAAGTTTAACGGTGCAATTAGTGTAGTTGATGGCAACTTAGTTGTTAATGGAAAAACTGTAAGAGTAACTGCAGAAAGAAACCCTGCTGATTTAAAATGGAATGAAGTTGGTGCAGAATATGTTGTTGAATCAACCGGACTATTTTTAACAAAAGAGAAAGCACAGGCTCATATTGATGCTGGTGCAAAAAAAGTTGTAATGTCTGCTCCATCAAAGGATGATACTCCTATGTTTGTTATGGGCGTTAATGAAGATAGATATGCTGGCGAGGATATTGTATCTAATGCCTCTTGTACAACAAACTGTTTAGCTCCTGTTGCAAAAGTACTTAACGATAAATTTGGAATTGAAAGTGGTTTAATGACTACTATTCACGCTACTACTGCAACACAAAAAACCGTTGATGCTCCTTCGTTAAAAGATTGGAGAGGCGGACGTGGTGCAAGCCAAAATATTATTCCTTCATCTACTGGTGCTGCTAAAGCAGTTGGTAAAGTTATTCCAGAATTAAATGGAAAATTAACTGGAATGTCGTTCCGAGTTCCAACACCAAACGTTTCTGTTGTTGATTTAACTGCTAACTTGAAAACAGCTACAACCTATGATGCAATTAAAGCAGCAATGAAAGAAGCATCCGAAACAAATCTTAAAGGAGTTTTAGGATATACTGAAGAGCAAGTTGTATCTAACGATTTTCTTGGTGAGGAAAGAACATCAGTATTTGATGCTGGTGCTGGAATTATGCTTAACGATAAATTCGTTAAAGTTGTTGCCTGGTATGATAACGAATGGGGCTACTCATGTAAAGTTATTGACTTAGTTCTCTACATGGCAAGTAAATAATCGATTTATTTAAGACGGCTCTCGCCGTCTTTTTTTTACCCAATTTAACAGAGAAAATAATGAATAAATTAACAATTGATGATGTTCAATTAAAAGGTAAGCGTGTTTTAGTTCGGGTCGATTTTAATGTACCGCTTGATGAAAATCAAAATATAACTGATGATAAGAGAATAACTTCAGCATTACCAACAATAAAAAAAATAATTGCTGATGGTGGAAAAACTATTTTAATGAGTCATTTAGGACGACCGAAAGGGGAAGTGAAATCTGAATTTAGTTTAAAACCAGTTGCAGAAAAGTTAAGTGAGCTATTGAGCAAAGATGTAAAGTTTGCGAGTGATTCGGTTGGTGAAGAAGTTAAAAAAACAGTTTCCAATTTGAATGAAGGTGATGTTCTACTGCTCGAAAATTTACGATTCCACAATGCTGAAACTGATAATGATGATGCATTTGCAAAAGAGCTAGCGAGCTATGGCGATATTTTTGTAAATGATGCTTTTGGTACTGCACATCGTGCACATGCCTCTACTGAAGGTGTTACTAAATTTATTGATACGTGTGTAGCGGGTTATTTAATGCAGAAGGAATTGGATTATCTGCATAGTGCTATTGCAAATCCGAATAGACCATTTACTGCAATTCTTGGTGGTGCAAAAATTTCTGGCAAAATTGATGTAATAGAAAAACTTCTAGAAAAAGTTGACACACTTATTATTGGCGGAGGTATGGCTTATACTTTTTACAAAGCTCAAGGTTTTGAAATTGGTTCATCACTTTTAGATGCTGATAAAGTTGAGTTGGCAAAAGAGATGCTTACAAAATTTGAAGCATCAAATGTAAATGTTCTTTTACCAAAAGATGTTTTAGTTGCAAAAGATTTTGACAATGATTCACCTGCAGAAGTTGTAAAAGTTAATTCAATGCCATCCGATAAAATGGGCTTGGATATTGGACCAGAGACTATTGAACTTTTCTGTAACGAAATTAAAAAAAGCAAAACAGTTGTTTGGAATGGTCCAATGGGAGTATTTGAATTCCCTAATTTTGCAAAAGGAACTAATGCAGTTGCAAATTCGTTAGTTGAAGCTACGGAGAATGGAGCAATTACAATTGTTGGTGGTGGCGATTCAGCAGCAGCAATTAAAAAAGCAGGACTTGATGAAAAAGTATCACACGTATCTACTGGTGGCGGAGCATCCTTAGAGTTTTTGGAAGGGAAATTACTACCCGGAGTTGAAGCTTTATCAGATGCTTAATTTATTAAGTCTTAAGTGTGATAAAAACATTAATAATAAGTATTTACTTTATTTTATTAATTTATATTAAGTAACTTATATCTTAAAATTATACAAAATAAAAGCGAGGAAAAAAATGAAAGTAAAACTTTTAACAACTATGTTTATTGCAATGTTGTTACTTTTTACGGCATGTGACAAAGATTCAATAACTGAAGTTGTATTACCCTCTAATTCTATAACTCTTACTGGGGATATTTCAAACTCTTTTGATGCACAAGCAACGGCAGTATTATCTCCAGATGGTTCTTCAATAGTCTTTTCTTTAATGATGGTGCCAAAAGGAAGTGTAGGTAACTCTGAAAATTCTTTACTAATTACGAAGGAAATGGCAGAATTCCCAGCGGTGGGTACTTATAACATAAGTGCTTATCAAACTGACACAACTGCGTTTGGTTCCATATATGGATTAAATGATTCAACCTTATATATAATGTCTTCCGGAACTTTTGAAATTACTACTTCAAGTTCAACTAAAATTGAAGGTAATTTTAATATGACTGGTCCCTTATTTGACCTAACTCCAACAGAAGGTAATGAATTAACGGTGAAAGGGAAATTCTCAACTATACCAATACCCCTGTAATTTGAGATTATTTTTATTCGTTCTTAAAACCACCTCCTTCGGTAGTGGTAATGTTCTGTTAGCTATGCAAAAAAAATGTTATTAACACGACGGTAATAGGTTGGGATATTATCGTATATTTCCACTATGGAAAAACAAGATTTACGCAGAGTTAGCGACAACATCCGAGACACTATTCGGATGCGAGCAATAGCCTCAATAGAACGAGGAACTAAGAAAAAAGAAGTAGCCAAAATATTTGGAGTAAATGTAAACTCAATAACAAATTGGGTAAAGCGTTACAAAACAAATGGAAGCGAAGGTTTGGTGGGAGCCAAACGAGGCGTTAAATCAGCAGATAAAAAATTATTATCTACTGAACAAGAATTATCAATACAGAACATGATTATAGATAAAATACCAGACCAATTAAAACTATCATTTTCTCTATGGACACGTAAGGCAGTAAAAGAACTCATAGAAAGAGAGTTGG
>JAKIUC010000029.1 GCA_021647785.1 Melioribacteraceae bacterium | reverse complement strand
TTATTTTTCATTCTGATATCCTTGACTGTTAATGATGTTTTCTTAAAAATAATCATAAATTGACTAATTTCAATTTTGCAGCAAGGATATCTTTTTTACTTTTTAAACATACAATCTGCGAGGAGCTCCATCCCGAAGCAATCTATAATTTGTCTTAAAAACCGACAGATTGCTTCACTTAATCCCGATGAATTGGGAGGATTCGCAACGACAATTTTTAAAGTAATAATATTTACGGGTGATGATTACATACCCCATTTTGAATAATATTAAAAAAATAAAACAGTATATTCGTATTAACCATAATAAGGATAGAGTATGAAAACAATGACTTGTAAACAACTCGGCGGTGCATGTGATAAAGAATTTGATGCATTGCCAAGTAATGGTTAACATGATAAACAAACAAAATTTTAACTTGTAGTCATGCTAAGAGCAATGCGGTTATTGGGATGATTAGCGTTCATTATAAAACGTAGTTAATAGATTAAATAGGGTCTCCTCATGTTAAGATAAGTTGTTGCAAACACGTTAGTTATGGTAAAAAAGCCTTTACATATACCGACAATGATTCAAGCCATTATTGAATATACTTCACAATACCAGACTAAAATCACTGAGTTGTTCATCAAACAGCACCCTCAACAATCTCAATCTCTTCCTCAGTCAATCCATATAACTCATAAACCATTTGGTCTATTTCTTTGTCGGTTTTGTTTATTTCAGATTGCAAATTATTTATCTCTGTTTTGTAATTATTAAAAAACTCTTCCCACTCAACTTGGTCTTTAAGTGAGATTACAACTTTTTGTTTTTTTAGTTCTGTAACAAATGTTTTGAAATCGAAATTATAAAAGGCATCTAATTTCTTGGTAATTGCCAAGGGATCATGTTTTGCCAAGAGGACATGTCCCCTTGTAGTGGTTGTTGCTGCAAAATTATCTTTTAATCTTCTTAAAAAAGTGGTTTTCTTTTGTTGGAACTGTTTGTTTAGCTCCAACATTTGTTCCGATTTTTGAATAAAGTGGTTTTGTTTTTCTTTGTTTAATTCAATTATTGGAAGTTCCAATAGCTGAGACCTTTTAACTTTGGGAAAGGTTGTTTTGTTATCAGAAAATATGTTATTGAAATAATAATAGATTATTTTAGAATTTAGTATTGCTAATAAATAATGTAAATCAGCTTTATCTGATTTTTTGTTTATTACATAAGTGGTCTGGTCAGTATAATAGTTGTCATTACAAATGTTGTGATAATTCTTTTTCCCAAAATTTGGCGAACAATTAGTTTTTCTTGTTCAAATATGTCTTTCGTTCGAAATGCTTGATTTGTATATAGTTTTTCATTTTTTGGCAAATAATGGATGTAATTACCATCATAATTGAGTGAAAATATATTGATGTTTTTACCTAACAAAAATGGTTTATAATTCCCATCAACTTTATAACTATATAGTAGGTCTTTTCTTACTTTAATTCCATTTTTTAAAATTGCACCATCTGCTTTTTTGCTATCGGCAATGTTCTTAAATTCTCTTGCAAGATTATGATTTTCGTCTGGAGCTAAAATATAACCAAAAACATCAACAAAAATATCCCTCAAAAATCCATCTTGATACTGTTCTTCCTTTAACTTTTTAATTTCTTCAATTTTTGCAGAACTGTAACTCTCTCTAAGCTTTTGACCTTCGCTTTTTACTACTTTGGAATACTACACTTTTACAATAAAAATTGAGCCATCTTATACATATTTATTTATTTTCAATTTATAGGTACAATTAATATTCACTTTTAATTCCTTATTTCATTATTTTCATTTTATCTTTTTTAATCCTAATTTATTCTTAAATGTATATGCACTTATTTAAGCAAAAATATGATTTAACAACACTCTCCGATGAAGAATTAGTGGGTAAATATAAAAGTAGCCGAAAAGAGGTTTATATTGGTGAACTTTATAAACGATACTCCCATTTAATTTTTTTAGTTTGTGTTAAATATCTAAAAGATAGGGAAGCAGCAAAAGATGGAGTAATGGATATTTTCGAAGAATTGATAAAAACATTACCAAATCGAACAATAGGTTATTTTAAAGGTTGGATTTACGCAGTAACGAGAAACCATTGCTTAATGCAATTAAGAAAAACAAATGTTTTTGAAAGACTTGAAGATGTTCAAGAAAAAAATTCACTAAATTTTATGGAAAATGATGGCTTTTTGCATCTTATAGAAAAGGAGAAATTTAGAAGTAAGGATATTCTTAAAAAATTAGAATTATTAAAGGATGATCAAAAAGAATGTTTGAAAATTTTTTATTTGGAAAAAAAATCCTATAAAGAGATTTCTCTGCTTGTAGAGATATCTGAAAACAAAGTTAAAAGTAATATTCAAAATGGAAAACGCAATTTAAAATTAATTCTTGAAAAAGAGATAGAACATTTATGATTGTGGAAATAGAGCAAGAATTAAGATTATGAAAAAAATTAAAATATAAAGAACAGATAGAACAATGAATATAGAATCAAAAATATTTGAAAATTCTGCATGTTTATCGGATAATGAAATAATTAATTACCGATTAGGAAAAACATCGGATGATGAATTGCATAAAATTGAATCACATTTAATTGATTGCCCACTTTGTTCTGATGCAGTTGAGGGTGCTGAGATGTTAGATGCCAATTCATTAAAGGATGACCTTTCTTACATCCGTGAAATTGAAATAAATAATATCTCCCACTTCCGAAAATATTCTTTTATTTATTCGGCAGTTGCAGTTATAACAATAATTGCAGTAACGGCGCTGCTTAATATTTTTAATCAGCCCTACTCACAAAAATTGTTTAATAGGTACTTCGAGGTTTATCCTGATGTTACAGTTCATACCAGAAGCAGCGGTAGTGATAGTATTCTTGCAGAAGCAATGCTGTTTTATAACTCGGGGAATTTTGATTCTGCCGTTGAAAAATTGGATGAAATTAAAGAGGTGAGCAATGAACAAGTTGATTTCTACAAAGGAGTTTCATTATTGGTGTTGGATAAACCAACAGAAGCAAGTGAGGCTCTACTTCCGCTAACAAAAAACAAGGAAAGTAATTTTTATAATGAAGCAAATTGGTACATAGCATTAGCTTATTTGAAATTAGAAAAAAATAAAGAAGCTATTTCTCATCTCAATAATATTAAAGAAAGCTACGATTATTCCGATAGAGTTAATGAAATAATTACGGAGATAAATGTAAATGAATAAGCAAATTTTACCTTTTGGTTTTTTATTATTTGTGTGTGCCAGTATTGCTGCACAAGATACATTAAAAACACGTGCCTCATTAGCACCGCTCCCTTTTGCTAGAATAGAGGTACAATATATTTCAGACCTTCTTAGTGGTGAACTTCTTTTAGGTAAAGAAGCTACTAAAAAAAACATCTTAAACTCTATTGAAAAATATGACATAATTCACATTGCAGCTCATACCGAAATTAATGAGTTAAATCCGCTCTCTTCAAAATTTCACTTATACAACAATCCTAATTTGGATGAAGAAGATGAATCACTATTTCTATCCAGAATATACTCTTTGCAATTAAATGCAAAAATGGCAGTCCTTAGTTCTTGTAATACGGGGACCGGAAAACTTCAAAAAGGTGAAGGAATAATTAGTTTTGCACGAGCTTTTAAGTTTGCCGGCTGCCCCTCGGTAATAATGAGTCTCTGGGCAATTGATGATATTTCAACAGCAACTATTATGAAAGATTTTTATTCTGAACTAAAAGAGAATAAACCAAAAGATGTAGCATTGCGTGAAGCAAAATTGGCATACTTGAAAAAGAGCAACAGCAAAACAGCCGCTCCTGTTTTTTGGGCAGGTACTGTACCAATAGGAAATCTGGATAAATTAGAATTTGGTTCGCCATTAAATGGCGTATTGAAACTAGTTTACTCATTTATTTTTCTTTTACTCTTAACATCTATGATGTTCTATTTTATCAAAAGAAAAAAGAAGATAATTTAACCTCTACTTGTTATTTAACTGTGGGGCAATTCCAAGAAAATTATTTATCTTATTAATTTCATCTTTTGAACTCCGCATAACATTTAGAGAGAAGGCATACCCAAACGAATATTTGTTTATCAAATATGGAAGTTTTTTATAGTTTTTTATTTCACCAGCCTCTGCGTATAGCAACGCATCAAACGGAATGTAGCCAAGAATACCATCATTAATTATTAGTATCCTTTCATCGAAAATAAAATCTGTTAATGGTTCAAAAAGTACTTGGTAAGTTGCGTGTGCAGATTTCTGATATTTCTCAAAATTATTCTCTTTTATTCCATCTAATAAATTTTGGATTGTTTTATCAAACGCTTCAGAGTAAGGTATTTCTATTAAACTAAAACTATTGTGCGAAATTATAAATGTGTAAATCACTTTTTCAGCAATAAAATACTCAACAATGGTTTGCTCCTCATCCAATATTTCTGTTCTGATATCATCCAATGTAATTGATTTTTTTTGATAGACCAAATTGTTATATGCAGGATAATTTTGTTTGAATTCATTAGTCAGTAGCTCTAACTCTCTCCGCGAAGTAAAGAGATTTGAGCGATAATTGTTTACCTGAGTTGAATCGTATTCTTTTGAATTTTCTGCGTCTTTTATTAAACGAGAAAAGTACCGAATATTGGTTTTTAATGATTTCTCTTTTTGCAACAACAAATCTGGAATTCTCGAATTTATTTCAGCTTCTGTTTCATTTAATTTTTCGAGCAATGTAAATGCCCTGCTTTTTTCTGATATATTTAATGCCAGCAGAAAATTTTCTTTATTACTATTTAATGAAAAAAGTTCAGATGCAATTTTAATTCCACTAACAAAAACATCCTTATTTAAAGCGCCAAATCGGAATTTTGAAGTTTCAATTACAAAGGATTCCCTAGCTTTTTCTAATAATTCGATGGAGACAAGAAAGTCCTTCTTAGCATTTTCAAGTAAAAGAGTTTCTCGGGTTCGGTTAAATAATTCATAACTTGCTCTACCACGGAGTTCTGTAATCTGCACAACATAACTGCTTATCCCTTTTTCAAATAATTGGGGGTTATCGGCATCTACATTTTTAGTATCAATTAAACCTGAAATAGCTTTGTTACAATATTCAATTGTTTCTTCAAATTTATTTTTTTCAAATTTTGATATTGCTATTATTAAATAGCATGTTGCTAATTTATAATGTACTTCTTCCGTTTCAATTTTATAGACAGCAATTGCTTTTTCTGCAAATTGAATAGCCTCATCATACATTTTCGTTGCAAGGTAAATTTCTGCAATAGCCCAATTTACATCAGCAACTTCAAAAGATTTATAACCATGTTTTTTAATACGTAGTTTAAGAGCTTTTTTTGCAAACTTAAGTGCTTTTTTATTCTTTCCTTTTGCAGAATAAGTTTTTGCTATATATAAGTATGTTTTTGTAGCCTCATAGCTATCTTCATCCAGAAATGTTTTAAGAATTTTTTCTGCTTCTAGAAAATTTTTAATTGCTAAATCATATTTATTAAGATTTAAATATGCTTCTCCAAGATTAAGGTAGTTATCCGAAATTTCATAGCTCATTTCTGCATTCAAAGCCAGCTTGATATCTATCGATTTTTGAGCATATTCAATAGCATTTAAATAATCTGTAACAAATAGATATATAACACTTAAATTATTGTAAGCTGCAGCAATTGTAGGATGGTTTTTTCCGTAGATATTTTCAAGTATAGAAACCGCCTTTTTGTTAGTGATAATTGCAGAATCAATTTGCCCAAGGTCTTGTTGATTCGATGCCAAGTTAACTAATATATCTGCTGAAAGAGGATTGTTTTCACCATAAATATTTTTACTAATTGTTAATGCAGTATCAAGGTAAGCAACTGCTTGTTTGTACTTCCTTATATCTTGATAGGTTAAGGCAATATTCATATAAGTTGAACTTACAGATTTATCGAACTCCCCACGTTTTTTTCTTAATTTTAGAGCTTTAAGATAATGCCCAAGAGCAAGTTCTATTTCACCTCTGATGTTATAAAGTACACCAATATTATTTTGAATATCTCCCAAAAGTGGATCATCATTTGGTAAAAGTGCTTCTCTAATTTTTAATGATTTATCAAAAAAAGAGAAAGCCTCATCAATTCGTCCGTAGTCCCTATTCATCAAACCAAGCAAATAGTATGTCTGTGCAATATGCAAATTAGTTGAATCGAGAAAAGCAGCAGAAATTGAATCTGCTTTTCCGCATAAAATAAAAGCAGTGTTATAGTTACCAAGTTTTCGATAATTGTAAGCCAATTTATTTAGTGCATCAACTGCAAACTCATATTCTTTCTTTTCGGAATGGTGCTTTAATATAGTTTCCAAAATTATATTAGAACTATCGAACTTGGCTTTGTTTGCAAGGGAATCTGCAAGAGCAAATGGGTTATTATTTAGCAGAATTATTTCTTTAACTTTTTGTTCTTTATTTTCTTTGTGGCGTTCTTCGCTGCAGGAAACAAGAGTAATAAGAAAAACCAAAAATAACAGTTTATGATTTATACACATAAGTTCCTTCTTAAAGTATAGCGAAATCTTAAGATGGGATTTTACCCACACTTAAAAATAACAATTATTTGTTGCTTAATTGTGGTGCAATTCCTAAAAAATTATTTACTTTATTGTTTTCGTCTTTGGAGTTCTGCATAACATTTAGAGAGAAGGCATAACCAAATGAATATTTGTTTATCAAATATGGAAGTTTTTTATAGTTTTTTGTTTCATCAGCCTCTGCGTATAACAACGCATCAAACGGAATATAGCCAAGAATACCATCCGTAATAATTAAACACCGTGTGCCTGAAATGAATTTTTCTACTGGCTCAAAGATCGCATTATAAATCGAAAACGAATGTTTAGAAAATACCGCTTGGTCTTGTTTAGTAATCCCATCAAGTAAAGTTTGGACAGAATTGTTTAGGTTTATAGGCTTGGCTACCTTAATAAATTCGTACCTATTATTTGAAATAAAGAAAATAAAAATCTCATTATCTGCTAAATAATATTCAACTACAGATTGGTTACTATCAAGAATACCTTTCCGAATTTCATCAAGTGTCAACTCATCAGGTATATTAGTTGTTCTGTTGAACTCCTGGTATTCGGTTTCAAATTTGTCGTGCAAATTGTCCAACTTTCGTCTGTAGTTAAACAATTCCTTTTGATAATTTATTTCCTCTACTGAATCAGGTTCTGCTGAATTTTTTCCATCTTCAATTAGCCTTGAATAAAATCGTATTGACTGTTTCAATGACTCTTCAAGCTCCAACTGAGACTCGGAAACACCTGAATATTCAGCTGCTTTCTTGTACTCTAAATTTTCAAAAAGAACAAGAGCTTTTGCCTGTTCGGACAAATTTAATCCAAAAATAAAATCCTCTTCATTTTTAGATGTAAGATAAGATAAATATGCTATTTCAATTCCATCAGAATAAATCTCTCTATTTTTACTACCGGCAATTACTTTTGATGTTTCGGCAGAAAGGTAACGCCTCACTTCTTCAATAAGTTTTATTGCATTAGAAATGTCAATTTTCGCAGATCTTAAGTAATCTGTATCTTTTGTTTCCTTAAATAATTTCTTATATATTTTTCCTCTAAAAGCCAGCACGTTTAGCATTTCGGAATTTGAACTAAAATTGCTCAGCGATTCAAATTTATTGAAAGCCAAATCTATCCCGGTTTTGAAAGATGCGAGGGATTTGTTACAATATTTAAGTGCATTCTCTAAATCATTTGTTGAAAAATATATCTTGGAAAGAAGAAAATAAGAATTGGACAAATAATAATACTCGTTACTCCCTGCAATTTCATATATCTCTACAGATTTTTTTGCAAAATAGATAGCTTCATCAAATTGTTCATATGCGTTTTTTACTCTTGCCACCTGATAGTAAGGCTGACCTAAATTAACAGATTTTTCATCAAATAATTTCCTTCTTATTTTTAGCGATTTTTCAGCATATCTTTTTGCTTTCGATCTTTGGTTTTGAAATAGGTATGTATTTGCCAAAAACAAATAAACATCTGTTGTTAATAAATCCTCTTCGCCATTAATTCTTTTAAAATGATCCGCAGATTTCAAATAGGATTTTATCGACAATTCAAAGTTACCGAGAACAGAATATATATCGCCCAAATTGAGATACGCAAATGAAATACCTAAGCTGAGCGTATCATTTATTGATTGGCTAACATCCAAAGCTTTGTTAAAATATTCTGCAGCTTTTTGGTAATCGGTTAGTCTCTGGTATTCTGCTCCAAGATTATTTAGAACTTTGGCAATTTCAGGATGTCCTTTACCGTAAACTTTTTCATAAATACTTAATGCTTTTTCGTCATAGTAGATAGCGGAATCAACTTTGTTCATTATCGAAAAGATCACAGCTTTGTTAGAAATACCTTGCGCAACCTCTGGGTGGGCAAACCCATAGCGACTAATATTCATGTAAATCGCCGAATCGAAGTAAGTCATGGCGGTTGAATAATCATTTAAGTATGTATATGCGATGGCTACATTATTATAGCCTCCGGAAACAGTTTCGTTGTTTTCACCAATTTGTTTGTAAATTTTATGACTTGTTAATACAAAATCGAGTACTTTTTCAAAATTGCCCCTCAAAAATTCAATCCGCCCCTTAAGCATTAATATATCGGCTATAAGCTGATGTTCCTTTCCTAATTTTCTCTCGCGAATAAGAAAAGACTTGTCCAAATAAATCTCGGCTGAATCAAGTTCTGATATTTCCACAAAAAGCGATCCGAATAAGTAATAGGTTTCTGCTGTTAAGAGATTATCTAATTCTAAATGAGTTTCCACAATAACCCGGGCTTTTTTAAGATAAATTTGAAGAGAATCCCATCTTCCTAATTCATCAAAATTTGATGCAATTTTATTTAGAGTTTTTACGGTTAGATCATATTTCTTATTTAACTTATAATTTTGATATAATTTTTTTAGGATCGAATTGGAGCTATCATATTTTACTTGTTTTGCTAATGAATCTGCAATTGCCATTAGGTTATTGGAAGACAATATTATCTCTGACTCTTGATTTATAATTTGAGTTTTTTTAGGTTCAATTTCGTTTTGGCAGGAAAAGAATAACGAAAATAGAATAATCTTTAGCGATATTTTTAGGAGTGTACGTATATTTTTAATCGTTTGTTATAAACTCTGTTTTATGTTTCAATATACAGTTTTTTTTGAAGAAATTTAATAATTGTAAGTAGTTTTAGTATTGCTACTTGTTACCTAACTGTGGAGCAATATCTATTTCACCTCTGATGTTATAAAGAACACCAATATTATTTTGAACATCTCCCCAAAGAGGGTCATCATTTGGCAAAAGTGCTTCTCTAATTATTTATCAATTTCCAAAACAACACCCTCACTCTCATTATGAAGCCTATCAACAGATGTAATTACATAAATCGACTTTCCCTTCTTTTCATTCAGATTAAAATAGCTCGTTTTTTTATTTAATACTTTAGTAACAATATTTTGCGATTTGCTTAAATCTATTTCATCTTTAGAGTTAAATTTATAAACTAAGTAGTAATTCGGAAATTCATTATCTGCAGCAGCATCAGGCATATTCCAATAAATTAATAATCCGGATTTTGTTTTAACCAAATGAACATTCTCTGGTTTCAATGGAGGAACTGAATCTAACCACGCCATTACTGGGGGAAGTGCAATATTGCTGTACCAATTGTTTTTCATCGAGTCTGCAAGCCTGCTCCAATTGCGTGTAATCGATTTTGCGGAGAAGTAAACAGAGCCAAGAACATTTGGAGTACTTCTGTTCAAACGTATTTGATTTCCAATTTCGGCTTTGTTGCCATCATAATTTGGTGCAGACATTTTGCTCGAGTATTGTCCAATATACAAATGCCTTTCTGTTGCAACTGTTGCCCACCATGGAACAAGTTTAGAGTAATCTGCCAACTTGTGTCCAATTTCCCAATAGACTTGCGGGGTTATGTAATCTACAATTTTGTTGTCGAGCCAATTTAATGGATCGCAGTAGATTACATCAAACGAATTAAATCCATTTGTACCGGCAAATTCGTTCCGGACAATTCCGAATGGTGAAATTCCAAATTTTACATATGGTTTTTCTGCTTTTATAATTTCATAAATATCTTTCATTAGTTGATTTATATTATCCCTTCGCCAATCGTCAATGTTTGTAATACCTCTGCTATGGTTAAGGAATGTGAGAGAATCTTCATTTGATATTTTTGGTTCGTACGGATAGAAATAATCATCAAAGTGAATTCCATCAATGTTGTAATTTATTATTACATCGTTCACAACATTTAAAATGTGTGTTCTAACTTCTGGTAAGCCAGGGTTAAGTATTTTAAGTTTTTTTGCTTTAATAATCCACTCGGGATGTTTTACAGATACGTGGCTTTCATCCAATGGATAAAGGGCTGTATCACGTACCGCACGGTAAGGATTAAACCATGCGTGTAGTTCCATTCCTCGCTTATGCGATTCTTCTATTGCAAATTGAAGCGGGTCATAAAACGGTTCTGGCACTTTACCCTGCTCGCCTGTTAACCAGTGCGACCAAGGCTCAAAGTTAGATTTGTAAAGTGCATCGCACTCAGTCCGTACTTGAAAGAGAACGGCATTCATTCCAGCATCTGCAAGTGAATCAAGCTGGTTAACCAAATTTTCTTTTTGAAGTTCAACCGAATTGTTTTTGCTAAGGGGCCAATCAATATTTACAACCGTTGCAATCCAAGCGGCTCTAAATTCTCTTTTAGGATTTTGGTTTTGTGAAAATGTAATGCTGCAAAGGAAAAAGAATAAAACTAAGAAAAAATATTTCATAAATTCCATACCAGAATAATTGTTAATTAATAGATTTAAAATAAGAATTTATATTGAATAAAGTTATTGTTTTAATTCTAATAACCATATACTTATGAATCATTCTTCCCTTTTTTTCATCTAACAGACAAAAACAAATTATAAAGTTTATATTTGTAGAATAGATTTATGAGGAAAATAAAATGGCAATAGATTTAAATAAGTTTACCGTAAAGGGGCAAGAGGCAATTCAAAGCTCAATTGAAATTGCACAAAATTATAATAATCAAATTGTTGAGCCGGAGCATATTCTCGCTGCGTTGTTACAAGACAATGACAGCGTTGCGGTTTCAATAATCCAAAAGGTGGCTTCAAATGTTGACTCACTGCGAATAAAAATTGGAGCTATACTTGAGAAGAAACCGAAAGTATCTGGTGCAGGAATTGGCAACCAGCAAATGTCGCAAGCAACTGCACAGCTTTTGGATGATTCAGTTAAAGAAGCAGAGACACTAAAAGATGAATACATTTCAACAGAGCATATATTAATAGCACTTGCTGAAGCTAACAATGAAGTTGGAAGTTTGTTAAACAAAAATGGAATTTCGAAAAAAGTAATTCTCTCTGCATTAAAAGATATTCGTGGAAACCAGCGGGTAACATCTCAAAATCCGGAAGAGACATATCAATCGTTAAAAAAATATGGACGAAACTTAAACGAACTTGTAAAATCGGGGAAGCTTGATCCTGTTATTGGACGTGATGATGAGATACGGCGAGTGCTTCAAGTCCTTTCACGACGTACAAAAAACAACCCTATTTTAATTGGCGAACCTGGTGTTGGAAAAACTGCAATTGCAGAGGGGTTAGCACATAGAATTGTTTCGGGAGATATTCCTGATAACTTGAAAGATAAAAAAATAATTTCGCTTGATTTGGGGGCGTTAGTTGCAGGGGCACAATTCCGCGGACAATTTGAGGAACGACTAAAAGCAGTAATAAAAGAAGTGCAAAACTCCGATGGAGAGATAATTTTATTTATTGATGAAATTCATCAGTTAGTTGGCGCAGGTAAAACCGATGGGGCAATGGATGCTGCAAATATTCTTAAGCCAGCATTGGCACGTGGCGAGCTTCATGCAGTTGGTGCAACAACATTAAAAGAATATAAAAAATATATTGAAAAAGATGCAGCACTCGAAAGACGTTTCCAGCCAATTATAATTTCAGAGCCAAATGAGGAAGATGCAATTTCAATTCTTCGCGGATTAAGTGATAGGTACGAAGTTCATCATGGTGTACGAATTACAGATGCAGCCCTCGTTGCAGCGGTGCAGCTCTCCAACAGATATATAAGCGATAGATTTTTACCAGATAAAGCAATTGATTTGATTGATGAATCTGCATCCAAATTACGAATTGAAATTAACTCGATGCCAGAAGAACTTGACCAGTTGGAGAGAAAAATTCAACAATTAGAAATTGAACGCGAAGCACTTAAACGAGAAAAAGATGAAGCATCAAAAAATAGAATTAGTGAGATTGGCATTGAGTATGCTGAGTTAGATGAAAAGCGAAATGTGCTGAAAAGCCACTGGCTGCTTGAGCGTGGAAAGATTCAGAAAATAAGAAAACTTAAAAGTGAAATTGAAGAGACAAAAATTCTTGCAGATAAATTTGAACGCGAAGGGGACCTTGGCAAAGTAGCGGAAATCCGATACGGTAAAATTGTTGAGTTAGAAGGTGCTCTCAGAAAAGAGAGTGCAAGTTTAGTTGAGATTCAAAAAGATAAAAAATTATTAAAAGAAGAAGTTGATGCCGAAGATGTTGCAGAGGTTGTGGCTAAGTGGACTGGAATTCCTGTAAACAAAATGTTAGAGAGTGAACGAAGCAAACTTGTGAGAATGGAAGATGAACTTCACAAGCGTGTTATTGGGCAAGATGATGCAGTAACGGCGGTGGCAAATGCAATACGCCGTTCGCGTGCTGGCTTGCAGGATGCTAACCGTCCAATTGGTTCGTTTATTTTTATTGGTACAACCGGTGTAGGCAAAACAGAATTAGCACGCTCACTTGCCGATTTACTTTTTAGTGACGACCATGCAATGATTCGTATTGATATGAGTGAGTATATGGAGAAGCACTCGGTTTCGCGCTTAATTGGTGCACCTCCGGGATATGTGGGTTATGAGGAGGGTGGTCAGTTAACGGAAGCCGTTCGCAGAAGACCTTACGCTGTGCTATTATTAGATGAAATTGAAAAAGCTCATCCTGATGTTTTTAATATTCTTCTCCAAGTTTTGGATGATGGACGTTTAACCGACAACCAAGGTAGAACGGTTAGTTTTAAAAATACCATTATTATTATGACCTCCAATATTGGCTCTCATTTAATTCAAGAAAAAATGAGTGGATTAAATGAAGATAATGTGGAACCTATAATGGAGGATTTGAAGTTGAGTTTAACTGTTCTATTGCAGAATACTATTCGTCCGGAATTTTTAAACAGAATTGATGAAGTTGTTCTTTTCAAACCATTGTTGAAAAAAGAGCTTACTGGAATTATTGAAATCCAATTGCAAGGTGTAGAGAAATTACTGCAAAATAAAAATATAAAAATTGAATTTACTGAGAAAACAAAAGAGTTTTTGCTTGATAGAGGTTACGACGTTACTTATGGTGCAAGACCATTGAAACGGACAATTCAGAAGTATGTTTTAAATCCACTCTCCACAGAACTATTATTAAATAAATTAGAAAATGGCGATACTGTACTTGTGGATTTTGCTGGCGGTGACAAATTGGAGTTTAGAAAAATATAGAACACGGATTACACGGATTACACAGATGGACACAGATAAAGAATGTTAAAAAATAATCCGTGTCATCAGTTCCTACCTGTCCCGTAGGTAGGTTCTATTAAGCTTTTAAGGAAAATTATAAAAGATGAAAAACATCAGAAACTACAAACATATTATTTGGGATTGGAATGGTACACTATTCGATGATGTAGAGCTTTGTGCAAATATAATGAATAAACTTTTGGAAGAAGCCAACCTTCCCAAAATTTCAGTAGATGAATACCGAGACATCTTCACATTTCCAGTAATAGACTACTACAAAGCACTTGGGCATGATGTGGGTAAAGAGAACTGGGAAAAAATCAGTCATCAATTTATAAGTGAATATGAAGCTAATAAATATGAGTTTACCATTTATTCTGATGCTGAAGATGTTTTAAAAGAGATTGATAGTTTTGGCATTACACAATCTGTACTTTCTGCTTATAAGCAAGAGATGTTGGATGAGCTGGTTGCACACTTCAATTTAAACAAATATTTTATACGGCTTGTTGGGTTAGATAATATCTACGCAGCGGGTAAACTGGATAATGGTTTAAAATGGATAAAAGAGCTTGGGTTCAAAAAAGGTGAGGTACTGTTAGTTGGTGATACACTCCACGATTGCGAAGTTGCAGAAGCAATTGGTGCTGATTCTGTACTACTCTCGCTTGGGCATCAATCGAAAGATAGATTGAGGTTGTGTAAAATTCCAATGATAGATAGCTTGAGTGAGTTGATTAAAAATTAAAACCAACTAAAAACTGATGTGAATTGATAATCTCATTATCATAAATAAATAAATATCTAAAATCTATATTTAAACTTTTTTTGATATTGTAGAGTACTCCTAAACCAAAAGCTATTCCGAATGATTCGTTATAAAATCTTTGGTTTGGATTATTCTTAAACTTATCAGGCACTTCTTCATAAGTATTGTATGACCAACTTTTTCCACCATTTCTTGTTCTTTTAGTATCAATATAGTTATAGCTTCCATCCAATAAAATATAGGGGGAAATTGTTTTATTTCTGAATACGTATTGTAAACCAATTGATATTGGAAGAACATCATATACTCTTTCGGTTATATACTCTTCGCTTGCACTATAATATGTTAAAGTGTCAATTCTGTTCATACCGCTGCTTCGTAAAGTATAGTTTACCAGCTCAATAGATTTATAGTATCCTAAGGAAAACTTCAAATTAAGATTTGTAGTTAAATTAGTTTTACCTTCAATTGAAAATACACCCCCAATCTCTGAAACATCTGCAAAGTTGATACCTCCGTAAACACCAAAGTTGAAAGTAGAAAATAGGGTGGATTTATTTTCAGCTTGTGCAAAAAAAATGTTTGTTGAAAGAAATAATAACAAAACTAATAGTTTTTTAAATGAAGATAATTTTAAAAATAAATATTGTTGGTAGGTTTTTTCTGGGTTTATCATATTCCCCTCAAGTTTTTAATTGAAACAATCATAATGTTTTAAAACTCTGTAAATATCATATTAAATACAAGGGTATAATCTCTCCAAAAATATTTAAGAAACAACTAAAGTAATTCCATTAATAACCGATAATATAACACGGGACTAATTATTTAATTTATTACAAGGAAGTGATATGAAAACTTACAAAACTTTACTCGTTTTAACTTTAATGGTTGTATTAATTTCAACTATTAGTTTAATGAGTAACTCAAACGGAATTGAGCAAGATGGCAAATACTTAGCATTTGCAGAGGTGATGCCAGAACCAGTTGGCGGCATTGGTGCCATTATTAAAAACATTAGATATCCTGATATGGCAAAAAGATTTAATATTGAAGGGAAAGTTTATGTTCTTGCACATGTAAATGAAAATGGTGATGCCGAAGAGGTAAAACTTGTTAGAGGTATTGGTTCTGGTTGCGATGAGGTTGCTATGGAAGCGGTAAAAAATGCAAAATATACTCCAGGTAAAAATAAAGGTAAAAATGTAAAAGTTAAATTAACAATGGCTATTACATTTAGGCTTAATTGATTTTTATTAAAATTCAAAAAAAATAGGATGTTTACTATGATGAACTTTAAAGATCTAAAATTTGTTCGTAAAATACAGGGCAGTTTAACAATTATTGGTTTTTTTTCTGCTATTGTTGTGATAGTGGGGATACTTGGAGTACTTAGAGTTTCAACCGTAAAGGATGCAATATTTTCGGAATATGTGGAGCCGCAAAAGGAATTAAACGATATATATTCGCAATTCCAATCAGTACAATTTATTATGCTTCAACTATCAATGTCTGAATTTGCCGATAAGTTTAATCAGAACATGGCAAGCTACTCAGAAAGAACCGAAAGTATTGATTCATCAATTGTTAAATTTATAAAGCACAACTATTCTGAGGAAATTACTACAGACATAAAAGTAGCAGCAAATATTTGGAATAATTATAAAGAAGTAGTTGCTGATGCTATTATTGGTTCGGCAGTTATGCAAGACTTTGAGATGGCAGCTATTATAGCTACAACTTCTGGCGAAGAGGTTGGCGAAGAATTGCAGAATAAATTTTCTGATATTTATTCTAAATTGGTTGCAAAATCTGTAGAACTAAATGCAGTTATCTCAGGTACAGTAGATAAAGCAATTTTGTGGATTCTAATTGCAGCATTACTTGGAACAATTGCATATCTAATTTCAGCCTTTAAGTTGGCACCCACAATTTCTAAACCTTTGAATGAATTAAGAGATATTGTTAAAGAATTTGCAACAGGTAATTATAGCAGGGAACTAAAAATTGATTCGAAAGATGAGATTGGTCAGTTAACAGAATCCTTGAAAGTTTTACAAGACGCTCAAAAAGAAAAAATTATTGCCGCTGAACAAATTGCTGCTGGTAATCTGATAAAAGTTACCCCTGCATCTGATGAAGATGCACTTGCACATGCAATAAATAAGGAAGTTGAAGCACTAGAGGGATTATTAGAAGATGCGGATGCATTAATAAAAGCAAATGAAGAAGGAAATCTGGAATACCGTTGCGATACTTCAAAATATGAAGGTGCTTGGCAAGATTTAATAAATGGTATCAATTCGATAGTCGATTCTGTTGTACGTCCATTAGATGAATCGGCAAAAGTACTAACGGCAATGGCTTCGGGCGATTTTACAAACCAATTTGTTGGAGAATATAAAGGCTACTATCAAAAAATGCAGAATGATTTTAATCTTTTAACTAAGTCACTACGTTCTGCAATGGGTGGTGTTTCTGAAAGTGCAAGTGCAGTAGCGTATGCAATTAATGAAATTTCATCCAGTTCTGAACAAATGGCAGCAGGTAGTGCCGAGCAAGCACAGCAAGCTACAGAAGTATCTTCCTTTGTTGAAGAAATGACAAGAAACATTATTAGTAATACTGAAAATGCTTCAAACATGGCAGAAAATGCAAAAGAACAAGGTGTTAAAGCAATTGAGGGTGGCAAGGTTGTATCTAAAACAATTGAAGGAATGATGAAGATTGCAGAGGTTGTTGATAAATCTGCCGTAACAATTAACGGACTCGGTGAAAGCAGTAAAAAAATTGGAGAAATAACTCAAGTTATTGATGATATTGCCGACCAAACAAATCTGTTAGCTCTTAATGCAGCAATTGAGGCTGCCAGAGCAGGAGAGCATGGGCGTGGTTTTGCTGTTGTTGCTGATGAAGTAAGTAGATTGGCAGAAAGAACTACGAAGGCAACAAAAGAAATTACTGAAATGATTAATAAAATTCAGCAAGAAACAACCGAAGCAGTAGTATCTATTGAAGAGGGTGCGAAAGAAGTAGAACTCGGAAAAGATTTGGTAACCCGTGCAGGTAAAATGATTGAAACTATAATTGATGGTGCTGATAGTGTAACAAATATTTCTATTGAAGTAGCAAAAGCAAGTGAAGATCAATCAAATTCGGCAGAGCAAATTAGTACAAATATTGAAGCTATTGCAAGTGTAACCCAAGAGAGTGCACAAGGTATAGAGCAAATTGCAAGATCTTCCGAAGAACTGCAAAGGTTAACTGAAAATTTAGAACACTTAATTAGTTCATTCAAATTTGCAGAAGCAGATGCAAATAATAGTTTTGGTGTTAGAAAGAATGGTGAAATTATTTCTATGAAAATGAGTAAGAGGTAACAATAATGACAGAAGTAGCACAAGAAGAGAAAAAAGATACATCGGAGATTCTACAATTAGTAGGATTCAAAATTGGACAAGAAGAATTTGGAATCAATATTCTTGCCGTTCAGGAAATTATTAAAATAATTGATATTACTAAAGTTCCTAATGCTTCAGAGTATATTGAAGGCGTTATTAATCTTCGTGGTAGAATAATTCCTATAGTTCATTTACGAAAACGACTTGGAATGCCAATAATTGAAATGGATAAAAACACTAGAATTATAGTTGTTGAAATAAGTGGAAAAACCATAGGGTTTATTGTTGACGAAGTTCAAGAGGTCCTGAGAATTTCTACTGATGTAACAGAGAAACCTCCAGAGTTGGTATCTGGTGTTGATTCAGATTTTATTGTTGCTGTAGCAAAACTAGAAGAAAGATTATTGATTCTATTAGACCTTGATAAAACATTAGCAAACGATGAATTAGAAGAGCTAAAAGCAGTAGCAGAAAAATAATATTTATTTAATGCTTTTAGAACCTTTAAAATTTCTAAAAGCATTCGATAGTAACGATACAAAATTTTTATAACCAAATTGAAAAAGAGATGAGTGACCAAGAAAAAATCCTTCGCCAAAGTTTAAAATCAAGCGATGCTACAGTTAGAAAAGAGACTTTAGAGTCTTTGCTCACAGTCGATTTAGATAATGAATTAATTGAGATGGTAGCACAACTTTTTTCAGACCCCGATAAAGGGGTTAGAGATGCAGCCTCAATGCTCTTTACCTTTCAGCCCTACGATGAAGTTCCAGCCCAAATAGTTAAATATGTGTTTTCGGAAGATATAAGTATCAGAAATATGGCAGGTGAAGTTCTACTTAAAAATGGGAAAAATTCTGTAAGTACTTTGATGAGTGAACTTGGCAAAGGAAATAGTGATGACGAAAAATTTATTATTGATATTTTAGGTTGGATAGGCAACCCGAAGCCAACTAAAAAAATATTAGAAATTTTAAAAACAAGCAAAAATGAAAATGTAACTTTAGCATGTGCCGAAGCATTAGGGAATATAAAAGCTGAAGAAGCTGTAAGTGACTTAGTGGCATTGCTCGCTGATGACAAAGATGAAATTTTAACCCCTACTGTAATGGAAGCATTGGGTAAAATTGGAAATAAAGAGGCAATTGATCATTTTATGAAAGTTTACAACGACCAAGATATTTTAACAAAATATACAATAATTGAAAGTCTTGGCAGAGTGGGGGATGAGGATTCTTTAGGGTTTTTATTAAATGAACTTAAAACAGCAGATGATGCACTTGTTGGTTCAATTGTAAAATCATCCGAGCAACTGCTATCCACAATGGGCTTTGAAATTGAGTTTGACGAAGAGCTAAGAGGAGTAATACTAAAAGCACTTGATGAAAGTGATGAATCGATAATTTTTGCAGCAGTAAAGTTACTTTATAAATACGATAACAAAGAAATTCTTGCAGCATTTGTCTCAATTTATGGTGAAAACGATGAACTTGATAGCATGTTTAAGGATAAATTTATTAATAGTTATAAAACTGCATTTCCTATCTTATTAGAGGGCATTCATAATAATGCCGATAATATTAAACAACTACTGATGCTGTTTAAAGACTTGTACGAATATGGTATTGAAAATGGGTTTGAACCATTATCTGACATAAAAAATATGGAACTTCTTAATTCTTTAAGTACATATGTTGATAGTTATGATGAAGAAATTAGGATGATTTCTGCCGAGTTGCTTTTCAAAATTAATCCCAAAGATGCTCTCCTTTTTACAGATAAATTGGTTGAGGATGATAACATCTGGAATAGGTTGAAACTTCTCGAATTATTAAGTGACGTTGATGAACCAGAAGTTATTGATTTAATTAAGAAACTAAAAGAAGACCCCGATGAAATGGTTAGAGAAAGAGCCGAATCGGTATTAGACGAAAAACAAACAAGGATTTAACAAATGTCATCTTTTACAAATACTAGACAATCTAATGGATTTGTGCTAAAGAGTAATACCCCCTCGTTTAGTACAAATAATACAGCAAACAGTAAAATTACACTCAATGCCACTTCTTTTGAAGCCTGGCGATCATACATTTATGAGCTGTGTGGAATCTATTTTCAAGATAATAAAAAGTATCTTTTAGAAAGCAGACTGTTAAAAAGAATTTCACATCTAAAACTAACTTCGTTCGAAGAATATTTGAAATATTTAAGGTTTAATCCTCAAGCAAGAACAGAGAAGAAATATTTATATGAAGCAATAACAATAAACGAAACATTCTTCTTCAGAAACCAGCCTCAGCTTGATGCTTTAACCTCTAAAATATTTGCTGAAACTATAGAAAAGAAAAGGAAATTAGGGAAAAGAAAAATAAGAATTTGGAGTGCTGCAAGCTCCTCCGGAGAAGAGGCGTACTCTGTTGCTATGGTTATTACAGATATGGTAAAACCTAAATTCAGAGATATAGAATTTGAGATTGTAGGTACTGATATAAATGAAGATGTTTTAAGTAGAGCAAGAACGGGTGTTTATAAAGAATATGCTATTAGAAATACACCAGCCTTTTTTCTGAAAAAGTATTTTAGAAAAGAAGGAATGAATTATATAATTGATCCAAAATTAAGGAGCATGGTTAAGTTTTCATACCTAAACTTAGCTGATGATATAAGTATGAGAAATATGATTAATTATGATATAATTTTTTGTGCTAATGTTCTAATTTATTTTGATGCAAAATCGAAAGTAAAAGTGGTTTCGCATCTATATAACTCCTTAAATAGAGGAGGGTATTTATTTATTGGGTATGCGGAGACTTTACATGGTATTTCAAAAGCATTTAAACTGGAAAGCTTCCCTAAAACAATTAGTTATAAGAAGGAGTGACAAACAATGAAGAAAGTAATTTTAGTGGCGGATGATTCACCAACTATTAGAAAATTTGTAACTTTTTCGTTAGCTGCAAAAGGATTTAAAATTGTTTCGGCTACCGATGGAATGGAAGCTTTGGAGAAACTCCCTTCAATTAATGTTGATTTAATAATTACAGACTTGAATATGCCAAATGTTGATGGGTTCGAGTTAATTAAAGCGGTTCGTGAAAACAATGCTTACGAAGATGTTCCAATTATTATTTTAAGTTCTTTGGGTAGTGAAAAAGATATTGAAAAAGGATTAAGTATCGGGGCAAATTCTTATCTCGTTAAACCATTTGATCCGAAAAAGATAAATTATGAAGTTTCAAAATATTTAAGTTAGGAGTAAAATATGAAGTTTTTAGTAGTGGACGATTCAGTTACAATGAGACGAATAGTAGTTAATTCTTTAAAAGGATTGGGCTATTCAGAATTTCTTGAAGCTGGTGATGGAAAAGAAGCAATGGATGTATTAAATGCTGATGATTCGGTTGAATTTGTAGTTACTGACTGGAATATGCCAAATATGTCTGGGTTAGAATTAGTTAAAAGTATTCGTGCTCACTCAAATTATAGTAGTGTACCTATACTTATGGTAACTACTCGTGGAGTAAAAGAAGATATAATGGAAGCATTAGCTGCAAAGGTAAATAATTATGTAATTAAGCCGTTTACCCCTACTATATTAAAAGAGAAGATAGAACAAATTTTAGCAAGCGTTTAAGGAGAGATATCATGGGTAAAAATAAAGAGATGGATCATTTAGGTTCCAAACTAGATGAATTGAAATCATTATTTAGTGTGGGTGAAAAAATTATACCTGGGATTCAAAAATTAATCGATTTTATTCAAGAAATGGCTCCTTTGTTAGTTCATATAAATGAATCAATTGAAGAGAGCAACTCTCAAATCCCTAAAGCTACAGATCATATCTCAGACGTAACTAGTGCTACAGAATTAGCCACCACAGAAATATTAGATTTAATAGATGCAATTTCTTCAAACTCTTTTGAAGTAGTTAGTATAGTAAATGAAACCATAAAAAAAGAAGATGAAGCAAAAGAGCTACTTAAAGAGTTGGCAGAATTAGTTCCTGATAATGAAAAAGCACAAGAACTAATAACTACAATTGCAACTAAATTGTCCGTTGGGGAACAAAAAGATTATATTACCGGGATCTTAGATAAAATTCAAATGGATTCTACTAATATTGCAATTGCATTACAAGTTCAAGATATTACAACTCAACAGCTCTCTGCTGTAAATCATCTAATTATATCAGTGCAAAAAAGGCTTTCGGGGCTTATGTATGAACTTGATGATGATGAAATTAAACAAGTTAAAGGTGTTGAAGATGTTATTGTTCCTACAGACACAAATTTTGATATGAATGCTAGCTTTATTAAGAAACAAACATCTCAAGATGAAATAGATAAATTAGTCAATGGTAACAATAATACTTCACAAGATGATATAGACAAATTATTTGGGTAAATTTATGAGTGATGAAAATAAATATGCAATGCTTGTTGATCCTGATATGCAGGAGATTGTAGAGAGTTTTATTGTTGAGACACATGAAATTTTAGAGGAACTTGATCACGATTTAGTTCAATTGGAAAGTAAACCTGAAGATGATGAATTGTTAAACCAAATATTTAGAGCATTTCATACAATTAAAGGTACATCAGGGTTTTTGGGTCTCGATCGTTTAACAAAAGTTACACACAGATGTGAAGATATACTTAATAAATTAAGAAAAAGAGAAGCTAAACTTAGTTCCGATTTAATGGATGTAATACTTCTTGGATATGATAAAATTAAAGAACTTATTAATGTTATTGAAAATGACAAAAATGAAAATGTTGAAATTGATGATACAGTAGTACACTTAGAGAATGCTATAAAAAGTATTGAAAACCCAGGAAAGTCTGTTGAAGCAGTTGTTGATGAAGGACCAAAGGAAGAAATAGTTTATGCCGTTGAAGAAGAAGATGCAGAGAAAGAGACTATAACTGAGGTTGTTGAAGAAGTAAAACCAGAAGAAAAAGTGGAAGAACCCCAACCAGAAATAATTATTGCTAAAGAGAAAAATGCAGTAAAGAGACCTAAGAGAAAAATTGAAGATACAAACATTCGTGTGGATGTTGAAAGATTGGATGAACTGCTAAACATTGTTTCAGAATTAGTATTGGGAAGAAACCAATTGGCTCAGGTAAACTCTGAAGTTGCTTTAGATCACGAAGGTTCCAAAATTGCACGTGATTTAGCAGATGCAACAAAACAGATTGATTTAATGACTAACGAGCTTCAACTTGTTGTAATGAAAACAAGAATGGTGAAAGTTGGTAAAGTCTTTAATCGGTTTCCGCGTGTAGTTAGAGATTTATCGAAAGAGATGGAAAAAAATGTAAACCTTGTAATTAAAGGTGAAGAAACAGAACTTGATAAAACTTTAATTGAAGAAATTAATGACCCGTTAGTTCATTTAGTACGTAATTCAGTTGACCATGGAATAGAAACCCCTGAAGAACGAAAAGCAAAAGGGAAAGATCCCCTTGGCACATTAATCCTTTCTGCCTCTCATGAAGGCAACCATGTAATTATTACAATTGAAGATGATGGTAAAGGGATAAATACTGAAATAATTAAAGCTAAGGCTATAGAGAAGGGGTTAATCTCAAAAGATAGGGCAGATGATTTAACAGAAACGGAAATCTTAAATTTAATTTTTGCTCCTGGTTTCTCTACAGCTACAAAGGTTACAAATGTTTCTGGGCGCGGTGTTGGTATGGATGTTGTCCGTACAAATGTTAGTAAGTTAAGAGGTATTATCAATATCGAATCAAAAATTGATGTTGGTACAAAAATGATAATTAAATTACCTCTTACACTTGCAATTATTGCCGGAATGGTAGTACGTGCTCGCGAAGAGATAATGGTAATTCCATTAAGCTCGGTGGTTGAAGTACTAAGAGTTCATACGGATGAAATTTATTCTGTAAATAGTAATGAAGTAATAAAAGTACGCGATAGAGTAATTCCGTTAGTATCTATTGATAAGCTCCTTTATAATGAAGAAGAATTGAACGAAACAAAAGTTTTCCAATTTGTTGTTATAGTTGGAATTGCCGAGAAAGAGTTTGGAATTAAAGTTGATGAAATGATTGGTCAAAAAGAAGTTGTAATTAAATCGCTTGGTAACTATCTTGGTAATATTGAAGGAATAGCTGGTTCATCCATTATGGGTGATGGGCGAGTGGTTATGATTCTTGATATTGCAGAACTTATAAATAAGGTTAATAAACAAGTTGAACCGAGCAAGTAAAAAACATTTAAAGCAAACACATGAAACGAAAAATTAAAGTATTGATTGTTGACGATTCTGCCTTTATGCGGAAATCTCTCGCCATAATGCTTGAAAGTGACCCGAACATTGAAATTATTGGGACTGGCAAAGATGGAGAGGAAGGTTATAAACTAGCCAAAGAGCTTAAGCCGGATATTATTACCTTAGATATTGAAATGCCAAAAATGGATGGGTTAACAGCTTTAAAGCTGATAATGAAAGATGCCCCAACATCGGTTATTATGGTCAGTTCTATTACTACTGAAGGAGCCGATGCAACTTTTAAAGCATTGGAGTATGGTGCAATTGATTTTATCTCGAAAGAACAAAGTTTTGTAAGTGTTAGTATTACAAAAATTAAAGAAGATTTAATTCGCAAAATTAAAAATATTGTTTATCACAAGTGGAATAGTGAGAACTTAAATAGAAGCTCGCTACTAAAATCACAAAAAAGAGAGAGTTCAACTCCAAAAGTGAGTGGTGTTCTTCCTAAGTTGGGATATAAAGCTATTGTGTTGGGAGTATCAACAGGTGGTCCAATTTCTCTTCAAAAAGTAATTCCATATCTTTCGGAAAAGATAAATGTTCCTATGTTTATTGTACAGCATATGCCGCCCAAGTTTACAAAATCATTAGCCGATAGGTTAAATGCAATGTCTAAAATTACAGTTAAAGAAGCGGAAGATAAGGAAATTGTGCAGAAAAATGTTGCCTATATTGCTCCGGGTGGAAGACATATTCATTTCAGAAATTTTAATGGATCTGTTCAAGTTTTACTAAAAGATAATCCGGAAAATTCACTTCATAGACCCTCTGTAGATAACATGATTCAATCAGCCACTAATATTTACGGCAAAAAAATACTTAGTGTAATTATGACTGGAATGGGGAAAGATGGATTGGAAAGCATTAAAGAACTTAAAAAACTTGGCGGAAAATGTATTGCACAAGATGAAGAATCTTGCGTAGTTTACGGTATGCCAAAAGCAATTGTTGATGCAGGTTGTGCAGATACAATTGAACCGTTAGAAAAAATTGCAAATAAAATTAATTCGGTGTTATAAATTATGTCAAATGAATTTGAAGAACCTATTTTTAGGGAAGTAGATAAAACAAGTAATGTGAAATCGGGAAATGTTATTAAATCTGATAAGGTAGCAATTTCTGGTAAAACTAAAATTACTGTTGAAGAAGAGAGCCACGAGGGTGTAAAGTTTATTTTAAAGCGAGATGCTAAAGATGAAATTAAAGAAATTAAATTTATCTGCTCATGCGGTCAAACAAAATCACTTATCCTAGATTATAGTGAAGAATAATAGCCAACTATCCAAAGATAACCACATTTAAACACTTACCCCCCATTTTACGTAATAAAACGAACTATTTAAAATGGCATTAGTTTTGACATTATTGTTTCAAACAAAATGGAAAAATAATGGCAGTAGGAACTATAAAATTACTTGAAAATTACATTGGACATCTTTCTACAAAAAACAAAGTAATTGCAAATAATATTGCAAATATAGGAACTGAGGGATATGTACGCCAAAATGTAAAGTTCGATGATATGCTTCAGAATGAAATGAACTCGAAAATGAAAACTTCTGATAATAGACATATCAGAATGACAAAGCCAACCGATATGGGGATGCAGAACGAAATATTCTTAGAAAAAAACAAAGAAGCTAACGGTGGTATTAATAATGTTGATATTGAAACAGAGATGGCAGAGTTAGCGGAAAATGCAATTAACTTTAAATTTACTTCTAGAAAGATTGCGGGGCATTTTAGGTCTTTAAGAGAAGTTATTAAAGGAGGTAGATAATGGAAATTAATGGAAACAATCCAGGGTTCAAAATTAGTGCAAGAGGTTTAAGTGTGCAAAGAAAGCGAATGAACTTAATAGCTGAAAACATTGCAAACTCTGAAACTACACGGAATGAAAACGGGCAGCCTTTTAGAAGAAAATTTATTACAATTTCACAAAGCCAGAAAGGTTTAAATGGAATGAACCAACCTCAGGGAAATTTAAGAATGCAAACCACTGATGGTAATCATTTTACATTTTCGCAGCCAGGTAGTGTAGGTTCGGGAAATCACTCAACAGGTTTAGAATTTGAAGTACATGAAGATTCTTCTTCGGGTGAACTAATTTTTATGCCGAATCATCCAGATTCTGATGAGGAAGGGTATGTGGAGATGTCGAACATAAATGTTATTCAGGAGATGGTTGAGATGATTGCGGCATCAAGAAGTTACGAAGCAAATTTAACCGCGCTTGATACATCAAAACAAATTGCAAAAGATTCGTTGGAGATATAAAAGATGAGAGTTGATACAAATTCTATTGGAAATTACTTTCAGCAAGCAGCTAGGAATATTTCTAATGTAACAAGTACAGAAAATATTAAAAAACCAGCAGAAAATAAAGTGGCAGAAGAAACAATTACTGTTAGAGAGAAAGAACTTTTTGTAAAAATGTATCCTCAAAAACGAGAGGAGATTATGGAGTATCATTATTATAATAAAAATGGCGCTATGTCTGGAGTAACAGTTGGGTCATTATTAGATAGGAGAGGTTAAGTAATGGAAATTGGAAATTTAGGATCGATAGGTGGTTTAATCCCAAAAATTAAAATTACGGATAAACCGAGTGTTAATCAGTTTGAAAATGTATTTAAAGGTGTAATTGAAAATACAATGAAAGCCCAGGCTGAATCTGCCGAGTTAACAAAAAAATTGGTACAAGGTGGAAATGTTGAAATTCACGAAGTTATGATTGCTGGACAGAAAGCAAAAACCAGTCTTCAACTTCTGATGGAAATTAGAAATAAATCGCTTGATATGTATAAAGAACTAACAAGAATTCAAATATAAATTATTTGGAACTAACGGAATTAACACAACGCTAAATTATTGGGAATTTAACTGATGAACGAACTTTTCGGAATATTTAATAAATTTGCACCACAACAAAAAATGATGATTAGTGGAATTGCAATTGTAACTGTAATTTTACTTGGCGTTTTAGTCTCGTTTTTGAATGAGCCAAATTATTCAACTGTTTATACTAATCTTTCAGAAAAGGATGCTGCAAAGGTTTTAGAACACTTAAACTCTAAAAAAATTCCTTATAAAATTGAGGATAGAGGGAGTACTATTAAAGTATCTTCGGAGGTTGTATATGAAACTAGATTAGAATTAGCGAGTAAAGGGATTCCAAATTCAGGTATAATCGGTTATGAGATTTTTGATAAAAGTACAATGGGAATGTCTGAGTTTATGCAGAAACTTAATTACAAGAGAGCTTTGGAGGGGGAACTATCTCGTACAATTGTTCAGCAAGAAGGGGTTGAAGCTGCCCGTGTGCATATAGTAACACCAGAAAAATCGATATTTAAGAATGAACAAAATGATCCAACAGCATCAGTTGTTTTAAAACTATCAATTAGCTCTTTATCAAGAGGTAATATAAATGCAATTGTTAATCTGGTTGCGAGCAGTGTTGAAGGTTTAAAAAGAGGTAACATTACATTGTTAGATACAAATGGGAGACTTCTTTCGCAGCAATCCGATGATAATGAGTTTGGAATATCAACTAGTAAACAGTACGAAATTAAGCGGTCAATAGAGAAATACTTAGTGAGTAAAGCCCAAGCAGTTTTGGATAACATACTTGGATATGGAAACGCAATTATTCAAATAAATGCAGAACTAAATTTTGATCAGGTAGAGCGAACTATAGAGGAGTTTGACCCTGAACAGCAGGTTGCTGTGAGTGAACAAATTATTAAAACTGAAAACATTGGCTCAAGTTACTCTGATACTTCTGCACAAATTAGTCAGAACTCGACTATTAATTATGAAATTAGTAAAACAATACAAAGGGTAGTTGAAGGAACAGGAAACATTAAGCGGCTTACTGTTGCAACCGTAATAAATGATGAAGTAAAACAGATTAAGAATGGTGAAAAGGTTGAAATTGTTCACGAACCAAGAAGTGATGAGCAACTCCAAAAACTTGAACAAATTGTAAGAAATGCTGTTGGCATTAATGATGTAAGAGGTGACAATTTCTCGATTGTGAATATCTATTTTGACAATGGAAGAATTGTGGATGAGGGGGTTGAAGAAACAAATACATCAGAGCAAATGCCTTTTGGAAATATGGATAAACTAATAAACTTAATTCTAATTGTTACTGCAATAATTGCATCACTAATTTTATTGTTGAAATTAATGAAGCGATTAAAATCGGAAAAGATAATGATTGGTTCCGTAAATACTGGTGGTTTAGCTATGGCTGGGGCAAGTACTACACCATCGCTTAGCGATTTTGGAGCAACCCCATTACCCTCGGCGGAAAAAAGAAAACTCTTTCCACTTGGTGATTTAGAAGATGAGATATCGGATGATGCTTTAATGAAAAAGAATCAGAATGATAAAATTTCAAATTATGTACAGAAAAACCCTGTTGATGCTGCAAAACTTATAAACTCATGGTTAAACGAAAATGAATAATGCTAAAGAAGATACAACTACAACTGCTCCTATAAAATCGCGAGAACTGGAGGGACTTAACGGAATACAAAAAGCAGCACTTTTAATGATTGCTCTTGATGTAGAATCTTCCGCAGAAGTATTTAAAAACTTGGACCCAGAAGATGTAGAAGCTATCTCTGCGGAAATATCTCAAGTTAAAAATACTTCCAGCCAAACCTTTGATGGGGTTATGCAGGAGTTCTATAATATGGTTAAAGCACGTGAATATGTGCTTGAAGGTGGAATTGACTATGCAAAAGCGATTCTTGAAAAATCGTTTGGAATGAATAAAGCAATTGAAATAATTGAAAAAGTAAAAAGTATTACTACTCTAAAAGGGTTCGATATCTTAAAGAAAGCAGATTCTACACAACTTGTTAATTTTTTGGGGAAGGAACATCCGCAGACTATTGCTTTAATACTTACTCATCTACATCCAGACCAAACAGCAAACGCAATACAAGAACTACCAGCCGAACTTAGAGGTGATGTAGCTTTAAGGATAGCTACGTTAGGTAAAGTTGCACCGCAAACACTTCGTAGAATTGAAAAAGTTGTTGATGATATGGCAGGTTTAACAATGAGCCAAACAATTGGTAAAATTGGTGGAACCAAAAGCTTGGCTACAATACTAAATAGAACTAAAGTCTCTTTGAGTAAAGAGATTATGGACGAATTGGTTGATAAAGACCCGGAAGTAGCAGCAGAAATTAAACGCTTAATGTTCTTATTCGAGGATTTAATAAATCTGCAAGATAAAGATATTCAAAAAATACTACGTGAAATTGATAGAAAAGATTTAACCCTCGCCCTTAAAACATCCGATGAAGAATTATCAAATAAGATATTTTCAAATATGTCGGAACGTGCTACAGAATTATTGAAAGAGGAGCTTCAATATATGGGAATGGTAAAATTAAAAGATGTGGAAGCAGCACAAGCTCGTATTATTGATGTAGTTAAACAATTGGAGGAAGTTGGAGATATTTCTCTAAACATCCAAGGTGGTAGTGAGGAAGTTTATGTCTAATGTTATAAAGATTGGAAACATAAAGAGAAAACTTAATCTAAAAATAGTGGATGGAATTGGACACCCAGGTTTTGAAAAAGAGAATGAAGAAGAGTATTTGCAAAGATTAGAAAAAGAGAAACAAGAGCAAATATTTAATGCCGGCAGAGAAGAAGCAATAAAGGAATTACAATCTCAGTTTAGCGAGAAGCTGCAAACTAAATTTAATGAGTATGATAATTTTATGAAATCGATAGATGAAAGATTGGTAGAACATAAAGCTTCATTCAATAAAATAGTTTTGGATGTTTCTTTCTTAATTGCTGAAAAGATTATAAAAAAAACAGTTGTAGAATCTCCTATTATTATTAATACAATAAAGGAATCTACAAGCAAAATTATTGGTGCAAATAATATTGTTTTAAGATTAAACCCTCAGGATATGACTTTAATTGAAGAGAGTGACGAAGATTTTCTTGATAGTAAATCATACTCAAATGTGAAGTTTGAAATTGATGATAGAATTGAAATAGGCGGCTGTATTGTAGAATCTGAAATTGGAAATGTTGATTCGCGAATAACCTCGCAACTGAACGAACTAAAGAGGAAACTCTCTCAAGAAATGGTAGAAGTAGTTTAATGAATTATGCTGAAGAATATATTGCAACAATTTCTCAACAAATTTCAAATGCTGAAATTATTAAAGTTAATGGAAAAGTAACAGATGTTGTTGGTTTAGTAATTGTCTCTTTTGGTCCCAATGTATCTATTGGTGAGGAGTGTAAAGTTGTTGATAGAGATGGAAAAATAGTTTGTGCTTGCGAAGTTGTTGGCTTTAAAGAAGGAAAAGTTTTATCAATTGCTCTCGGAGAAGTTCACGAAATTTCTCCTGCTTGCGAAATTGTTGCAACTGGAAAAAGTTTCTCAATTCCGGTGGGTGAAGAACTACTTGGACGAGTGATTGATGGATTAGGAAACCCAATAGATGGTAAAGGTCCACTCAATTTATCTGAAAGAAGATCAATTTATCGTGAACCACCAAACCCCCTTGAGCGTGAAAGAATTAAAGCACCGCTGCAAACAGGTGTACGGGCAATAGATGGATTACTAACTATTGGCAGAGGACAGAGAGCTGGAATATTTGCAGGAAGTGGCGTGGGTAAAAGCGTACTTCTTGGAATGATGGCACGAAATACAGATGCAGATATAAATGTTATTACTCTTATTGGGGAACGCGGAAGAGAGGTAAGAGAGTTTATTGAAAAAGACCTCGGGGAGGAAGGTCTTAAACGCTCTGTTGTTATTGTTGCTACAAGTGATAAATCGGCTTTAATTAGAATGAAGGGTGCATTTATAGGAACAACAATTGCAGAATACTTTAGAGATAAAGGGAAAGATGTATTGTTAATGATGGATTCTGTAACACGTTTTGCAATGGCACAAAGAGAGATTGGTTTAACAGTAGGGGAACCACCCACAACTAAAGGTTATACACCCTCAGTCTTTGCAATTCTTCCAAAATTATTAGAACGTGCAGGTACATCTAAAGGTGGCTCTATTACTGGGTTTTATACTGTATTGGTTGATGGGGATGATATGAATGAACCAATTGCTGATGCAGTTCGTTCAATACTTGATGGGCATATTGTTCTTTCCAGAAAACTTGCAAACAAAGGACAGTACCCTGCAATTGACCCTCTACAAAGTGTAAGTAGAGTAATGCCTGATATTGTTACAAAGGACCAACGCGAAAGAGCTATGCTTTTTAATGAAATTCTATCAACATACAATGAAGCGGAAGACCTTATAAATATTGGTGCTTATGTAAAAGGAAGCAATCCGCAGATAGACCATGCATTACAGAACATTGCAAACTTAAGAAGTTTTTTAAAGCAAGATATGTATGATAAATCGTTATTTAATGAAACAGTTGATTTGCTTAATGATATGATTGAAGAACCGTTGGTATTAGAGTAAGAGAAGTTAGATATGAGATTTGAGAAAAAAGATTATAAGATTAAATAGATGAAACATTCATCCCACTTAGCGGAACACAAGAAAATAATTGTAGAACGAAAGTCCTCTTTCGTTTCTATCTAATAGCAAAAGCGAATCAGGAGATTAGCTCTACAAATTATTCCGCAAAAGAGCGGAACAGGAAAACAGATGAAAAAGTTTAAATACAAATTTGATTCGGTTCTTAATTTTAAGGAGACCATTAAGAAACAAGCAATGAAAGAGGTTGCTTTTGTTGGAAAGCAGATAGAAGAGTTTTTAGCTAAAAAAGAGAATTTAATTAGTGAGTTAAAGGGATGTAAGTTAGATAATAATAAAAGCTCAATAAAAATATCGGAACTTCAATTTCTTGAAAGCCACATATTCTATATAAAGAAAAAAATAGAATTTGTTGATAATGAAATAGCAAGGTTAAAACTACTTCTTAAATTAAAGCAAAATGAGTTAATTGAAAAAACAAAAGAGAGCAAGGTATTTCAGAAGCTCAAAGAATCGAAGTTGATGTTATTCAAGAAAGAAGAAAACAAATTAGAGATAAAGATGTTGGATGAATTAGCAACACAAAAAGTTAACAAGGAATAGAGATGATTGATAAGATAGCAACAGTAATAATATTTATAGTTTCTTTTGTGATGGTTACCGCATTAGTTGCGTTTCTAAATTTAAGGTATAACAATATTTTTGATTTCGATTTTACACATACCCAAGCTGCAACAGAACTACAAACTGCTCAGCAGATAGATGATATGAAATTAAACCTTAGACCTGAAATTGAAAAAACAGTATTAGATTCACTTAAAGAGATTGGTTTCGATTCGGCAGCAGTAGTAGATAGAAACAATATGATTGTTTTATTGGAAGATAGCATTGCAGTGTTACAGGAGAAAATTACTAAATTATCAAGAGAAACATCAAGTTTGGAAGTAACAAATGCAAAGTTCAAAAAGAAAAAAGATAGTGAAACTGAATACCAAGAATGGATAAAAACCACTTCAAAATTTTATGAAGCAATGGAATCTCAGAAAGCGGCTAAAATAATTCTAAAATATTCCGACAATATAGCCAAGGATATTTTGTATAGTATGAAAAAGAAAAAAGCTGCTGAAATACTATCAGAATTGAATCCTGAAATTGCTAAACGAATAACGCGAGTACCATAATGTTTTTTAATCCGCTGTTTATATCGAACGCTAATACTAATAATAGTATTGATGGTGTTAGAGAGAATAAGTTTACTAATTCTAATTATCTCTTTGCAGATATTATAAATGTCTCAACAGAAAAATTAGCATTAAATAGCACGACTAATATCGAGTTAGAATCAAAAAACAAAGCTCTATTTAAGAATTTTGAAAACCTAACTTATGGTACTGAAAATAAAGAGACATCTGCTAATAATGATTATCTTGGTGATGATACGGCAGTTGCTGCGTTTCTTTCTTCTGTTTTAAATCAAATTGAAACAGTTAAAAATAGTTCAGGGCAAATTGTTAAAGCTGATAAAACTCAATTAAATCAGGAAACTTTAAAAGCAATTTTTGAAAGTATTAGTAGTGGAGAAAAATTTTCTGTTCCAATTAAAAACAATGGAAAAGAGATTATTGCTGAGATTCAAAAATTTAGTGCGTTGTTACAAAATGCTGATACAACTAAAGTTGTAAAGCTATCACAATCAAGCAATAATAATTCTGCAGAGATTGATTATAATTTAATAATCTCGAACATACTCTCTTCGCTAAAAGAAACGTTTAGCTCAAATGAATTTAATATGAGCGATGAGAAAATATCTCAACTAATTTCAAAAATTGAAACAAATTTTTCCAAATTAGTTTCGTTAAATAATGAAACATTTAAACCTCAGAAAAATATTCTTTCATCGTTAATTACGGAAGTTCAAAAAGAACTTAATCTTTCAACCAAAGAATCGGACATACTTAAAAAAACAATAGTTGATGAGTTTGTAAAGGTTATTAATCCTGAAATTAAAGCAGAATCTACCCAGCCAGGTTCTGCTATTCAGGAAAAACAAATTGGTTTTCCTATGCTTTCCAATAAGCTGGAACTAACTCCGAAAGAAATTAAATTATTGGAAGGTATTGAGATAGAAAAATTAACACTTCCTGAATTAAATAATAAATTAAAAACCTTACTATCTAATCCATCGCAAAGTGCAGAAGTGAAATCTTTACTCAGCAAAGTGGATAGTTATTTAAAATCGAATAGTGAAGTTGTAACTTCAAGTAATGTTACTTCCAAATTTACATTGCCGAAATTGAGTGAGGTATTAAACCTTACACCCAAAGAGACTGAAATTGTTAAAAACATTAACAGTGAAAAATTAACACTTCCGGAACTAAGTGATAAATTGAAAGCATTGATTTCCGACTCGTCAAAAAGTTCAGAAGCAAAATCTTTACTCAGCAAAGTGGATAGTTATTTAAAATCAAATAGTGAAGTTAAAACTTCGGAAGCTATTTCTTCTAAATTTACTTTACCAAAAATTAGTGAGGTATTAAACCTAACATTAAAAGAAATTACAGTTGTTAAAAGTCTGGTTTCAGAGAAGATCTCTTTACCAGAGTTTAATAATGAGCTTAAAGCTCTTGAGAATTTCAGCAAATCTAATATTGAAATTAAATCTGTTCTTAATAAAATAGAAACGATATTATCTCCAAAAAACATTGTTACGCCCGAGGCTAAAACAGATGAAAAATTATCACTTTTGGATTTATCAAAAAAACTAAAACTGACTTCAGGTGAAATAGAAGCGGTTCAAAAAGAGAGTTTCAAAAAGGTAAATATTCCGGAATTAAAAGAGGTTGTAAAAGAAAAGATATCTAAAGCCCCAACAAACACCGAGCTAAAAACTCTTTTTGCAAAATTGGAAAAATTAGAAGTTAAAACAACATCATTAGAGAATGTTAAGTTAAATGAAAAGTTTGAAGTTGTAAGTAATAGAAAATTGAATAATGAATCGAACTTTGTTGAGAAGGTAAAGAGTGGAATTAAAAATGTTTTTACAAATAAAGAAGTAGTTGATAGTAGTAACAATGTAGAAAAAGAGAAATATCTAATTACTCTGAAAACAGAAAAGAGTCCGGAAAGTTTAACATTGAAAGATGATATTTTTGTTAAGAAAACAAAACCGGAATTACTAAATAAAACTGTATATGCAAGTAAAGAGAGTGTCGATTTAACGAAACTTAAAGTTGTTCCATTAAATGAAGATGCTTCAAGGGAGAGTAAGGCTGCACAGGATAAAGATACAAAGCTAACAAAAGTATCTAATGATAAGGATGGATTTGTTGAAACAAAAATTTCTAAAAGCGAAAATAAAAACAGTAGTTCTAATATGGGAAACAGAGAGTCATCTAATAATAGACAAGGTGCTGCTGCTCAAGTAACAGATGATGCTGAATTAACTACTGATAGCTTAAAGCTAAAACCATTTGAAAAAATGATTAACAAAAATTTGGAAGCTGATAATAAAAATGTTGTGATAAAAGAGAATAAAATAGAGAGCAATATTCTTCACAAAAAAGATAGTTCAGAAGTTAAAGTTGAAGAACCTAATTTTTCAAAATTTGCTGCTGCACATAATCAAATTTTTAAAAGTGATTTAAGAGTAAATCAAAAAAATATCTATAAAAGAATTGATATTAAAAATCTGAATCAAGAATTAACACAATTAATACAAAAGGGTGAAAAGAAGATTATTCAATTTCAACTAACGCCCGAGAATTTAGGCAAACTGAATATTAGACTTGAGGTTATTAATAAAGTTATTTCTGCATCAATAAAGGTTGATAACGAAGCGACTCAGCAGCTTGTTCAAAACAGTTTGGAAAACTTAAAAGCAACTCTTAATCAAAATGGTGTGCAGTATAATTCATTAAATGTTTCGCTCTCTAATTCTGAAGATAAAAACCAGAGATTTTTCAAACAGAAAAGAAAAAACAATAACGCTGCTAAAATGAATGTTGAAGGATTTGACGAAACATTTGTGCGCAAAAATTTAGGCTATAATAAATACGATTTTATAGCATAGGAGTCTGAAATGGTAAACACAGTACAAAATCAAGTAAATACATTTGTATCGCAGCCGCAAGGCGGAGACAAAATGGATAAGGAGGCTTTTTTGGAATTGATGATTGCACAATTGCAAAATCAAAATCCTCTTGAACCAATGGATGGAACTGAATATGCATCACAACTTGCTCAGTTTTCATCGTTAGAGCAACTTTCAAATTTAAATGAATCGATGAATAGAAGTATAGATGCAGACTACTTCTTAACACAATCGATAAACAATACATTAACAGCAACATTAATTGGAAATGATGTTAAACTTGCTTCACCAATATTAAATAACATTGGGCAAGAAAGTATTAAATTTGGGTATAAACTTCCGGCTGATGCTTCAGAAGTTACTATTCAAATTTACAACGAAAGTGGTCTGCTGGTAAGAACAATTTCGCAGGAAAATACTCCAAATGGTGACCATAAACTTTCGTGGGATTTTTCCGATGATAATGGTAAGAAATTACCGGAAGGTAGTTACAGGTTCGAAATTGAAGCTAAGAATGCCAAAGGTGAAAACATGTTAGTTGAAACATACGGTATTGGAAGAATTGATGGAGTTAGGTTTGGCGAGAATGGAACAACTCTTATTGTTGGTGGCATTGAGTATAGCTTAGCTGATATAATAGAAATATTAAATCCGAGTTCAGGTGAAAATGAAAATAATGGAAGCAGTGGAAACAGTGGAAGTAGCGGAAATGACGGAGATAGTGGAAGTGACGGAAACAATGGAAACAGTGGAAGTAATGGAGGCATCGGAGATAAAGGATATAATGGAAATAGCGGAAAATGGAATTTTTAAATCATAATTCGGAAGGAGACGAATAAAATGGCAACAATAAATGGAATAAATGTTCCCTTTGTACCCATAGTTAAGGAGAGCGGGTTTCAACAAGGGAGAGAGCAAGATGGATTAAAATCCCATTTTGATGAAATATTCTCGAAAGAGATTTCGAAAGTTAAACTTTCAAAACATGCTCAGCAGCGTTTAGACTCGCGCGATATAAATCTATCAGAAAATGAAATGGATAGAATTAATAATGCAGTTCAGCAAGCTGAAGCAAAAGGAGCAAAAGATTCATTAGTAATGATGGACAACACAGCATTTGTTGTTAACATTCCGAACAAAACTGTAATTACAGCAATGAGTTTGGCTAATAGCAACGAAAATGTATTTACAAATATTGATAGCGTAGTATTCGCACAATAAAACTTTAATTAACATGTTATGAGCGGGACCTTTTAAGGACGCTCGAGATTTGGCTGACCGACAGACGCTGAATTGAACAAACTTAAAAACTAACCTTAGGAGGTTATAATGGCACTTCTTAACTCACTATATTCCGGTGTTTCCGGATTGAGAAATTTCCAATCGATGATGGATGTGATTGGAAACAACATAGCTAATGTTAACACTATTGGCTACAAGGGTTCACGAATTACATTTAGTGATACTTTTAATCAAATGATAAAATCGGGTACTAACCCGGAAAATGGCAACGGTGGTACAAACAGTATGCAAGTTGGTCTCGGTATGAAAGTTAATTCTATTGATAGAAACTGGAACCAAGGTACTTTTGAAAGAACTGGAATTACTACTGATTTAGCTTTACAGGGACCTGGACTTTTTATATTAAATAATAATGGAACACAGCAATATTCACGTGCTGGGTCATTTGTTTTTGATGCCGAGGGTAAATTAGTAAATCCACAAAATGGTGCAATAGTACAAGGTAAAGTTGCAAATGGTCTTGGTGAAATACCAGCAGGTAACTCTGCACAGGATGTAATTATTGATAAAAATTTAAGATTACCAGCAATTGCAACTAAAAATGTAACTTGGGGTGGCAATCTTGAAAGTGGTTCACCTACAAAGAGAACAGATATTGTTGAAATGACAGGTAATTTTACTTCAGATAGCACAACTAATCCTCCTGCTCCCGCTGAAACTTTTAAAATTTTTGGTGCTGACGGCACAGAATATCAACTTGAACTTAGTTATGCAAATGATGGTAATTATGTTGATGGCGTAACCCCTGCTGGTTATACTGTTAATTACTCAATTTTTGAGTCAGATGGAACAACTCCTGTATTTGAGTCAGATGGAACAACTCCTGTAACAGGTTCACAAGCTCTTACTTTTGATAGTGCTACTACCAAAAGTACAACTTCATTATTAACTATTGATGAAGATGGTGGGAATATCAAGTTTGATATAAATTTTGATTTACTACGCAGTACTACAGCTTCACAGACTCCAGGTGCAAAAATTGATAAAGGTGAAATTGCTGAAACAGTATCAGGAACTGTAACCGTTTATGATTCTCTTGGAAGTGCACATTCGTTAAGTATAACATACACACACCTTGATAGTGGGTCTTGGTCTTGGAAGGTGGATGAGCCCACAACAGGAACATTAACCGCAGGAGCAAACGGGACACTAAGATTTAATAATGATGGTACTATCGAATCAATCTTACAAGATGATGGTTCAGGTAATTTTAATCCTGTTGTTGAACCAGATTTACCTTCAGTATCTTTTACACCAGAAAGTGGTGCTGACTTAGTTGAAATTAATTTTAATTTTGGTTCCGGAACTAATGGTATTACTCAAACTGCTCTCAGTTCACAAATTCAGTCATTAACACAAGATGGAGCTGCATCAGCAACTTTAGCAAATTTAAATATTGATCAATACGGAAATATTGTTGGTATTTTTTCTAATGGTAATTCTCAAACATTAGCACAGATTATGGTTGCTACATTCCCAAATCTAAATGGTTTAACAAGTATAGGAGATAATATGTATCAGGTAGCAGCAAATGCAGGTGAACCACGTATTGGTGAACCAGGTGGTGATACAAACACATTTATGCAATCAGGTGCATTAGAGCAATCTAATGTAGATTTATCGGAAGAGTTTACAAGAATGATTATTTCACAAAGAGGTTTCCAAGCTAATGCAAGGGTTGTTACAACTGCCGATGCATTATTGCAGGAGATTACTAATCTCGTTAGATAAGCCTTAGTCACGTAAGCTAATCTAATTTCCTTTCTCAAAGCCAATCCCAATTTTATAGGGATTGGCTTTTTTTTTAACTCACCCAAACCCTCTCTTAAAAAGAGAGGGCTTTTCTCCCTCTCCCTTTGGGAGAGGGCTGGGGTGAGGGTGAATTTTGTTAGACATTACAAACTTGACACGACCCTAGTATTAATACCAACAGTAAAATATTTTAATTGCATTTAATTTCACATAAATTTATATTTTAATCAATTTTTAATACTGAATACTTTATTTGGCTTGATACTATCACTACTTTTAATCTCAATGTAAGATATGATAGTTACAAACAAGAATTTTATAAAAAATGTACTTACGATTACTCACGTAAGTGGATTTCAAACATAAAGACTTTAAGGAAATGGATAAAAAAGAAGCTATAAATATTGCAAAAAGATACGTGAAGATTGTAAACGAACGGTTCCACATTGAAAAAGTTCTACTTTTTGGTTCTTTCGCAAAAGGTACTAACCACTCAGATAGCGATATTGATTTAGCATTTGTTTTTAAATCTGTAGATGATATTATTGATAGGCAAATTGAGCTGATGATAATGCGAACTGATGATGATTTAAATATTGAACCACATCCATTCAGATTATCTGATTTTGAAAATTCTAATCCTGTTGTTCAAGAGATATTAAAATATGGAATTGAACTATCTAAGGCTTAAGTTTATTAGTGTTATGTCAAAGCATAGTATTCACAACACAAATTGTCTGTTAGAGTCTCAAAGCCAACTTCTATTTATAGGAATTGGCTTTCTTTATATATTGAGACTTATCTAATATGGTATTGAAAAAGAATAGATTTTTTCTGTGTCAATGCTGTCAATCAAAAGGAAGAACACACCCCTTAATCCCCTCTCGAGAGGGGAAACGTAGCCATCCCGCACAAGCGGGATAGTGCAAAAGTCCCCTCTTGAGAGGGGGTTGGGGGTGTGTTCTTTAGATTAGTAAAAACACAAAAAAATTTCCCCTCTTTTATTCCAATAAAAATTGTTAATTTAAACAATATTAGATTTGGAGTTAGTTATGAAAACTGGAATAAAAATAGTTCCATTAATTTTCCTCTTTACATTTGCGATTTTATCTTTTGTTATAACATCATTGTTAGAGACAAAAACAAGTAGGGTTGAAGTAAAGCGAGAATCAGGAGCAAGGCTTGCTCTCCAATTTTGGAATAGAATGCGAGCCTACCCAAACGAGGATATTCCTAAAAATAAATTTATGGAAGAATACATTTCTGTAAAAAACCGTATGAGCAAAAACATAAATTCCACAATGGATGTTGAACCGTGGAAGGCTATGGGACCATTAAATGTTCCTGGTAGAATGATAAGTTTGGCTCTTAATCCGCAGAACTCAAAAACTCTTTATGCTGGTTCAGCAACTGGCGGTGTTTGGAGAACTTACAACTCAACTAACGGCACAGATTGGCAGAGAATTCATACTGGCTTTCCCACTCTTGGAGTTATGGCAATTGCTATTGACCCAATTGATACTTTGAATATGTTGATTGGAACTGGTGAAACTTATGGATACTCACAATCGTTAGGCGGGTATGTTTGGCGAACCTCGCGCGGAAGTTATGGAATTGGAATTTTGAAAACTACAGATGGCGGAGTAACTTGGAAGAAAAGTCTTGACTGGACATTTGACCAAAGACGCGGAATTCAAGATTTAGCAATTAATCCGGAAAATAACAAAACAGTTTTTGCAGCTACATCAGAGGGAATATCTCGTTCGTATGATTTTGGCGAGACGTGGAGTGAAGTATATTCAGTAGAGATGGCACAGGATATTGTAATTCATCTTGCAGATACAAATAAAATATTGGTATCTACAGGAAACCTTGGCAGTGCTGATGCTGGTATTTATCGCTCACTTGATGGCGGTGATAGTTGGAGTTTGCTTGCAGGTATTCCAAAATATACTGGTAAAACATTGATGGATATTTATCAAACTAATCCGGATGTTGTTTTTGCCGATGTTGCTGATAGCCTTGCTGCTAAAGGACTTTATAAGACTACAGACTTTGGTAGTAGTTGGACAAAAATTAATTCAAATGATATTGCGAGGTATCAAGGATTTTTTGCACATTGGGTTGCTGTTCATCCAACTGATGAAAACAAAGTAGTGCAGGCAGGAGTTCAAATTACTTATTCTTCTAATGGGGGAGTATCACAATCAAATATTCCGGGACCGCATGTTGACCACCACAATTTTGCACGCGATCCTAATAACGATAATATACTCTATATTGCAAATGATGGTGGTGTTTATCGTTCACCAAATTTTGGTCAGAGCTATGCTAACATTGGGCATGGCTTGCAGACTGCCCAGTTTTACAATGGTTTCTCTTCCTCCTATTCCGATTCTAATATTGCAATGGGTGGTTTGCAGGATAACAACACAGTTATTTATAGGGGAGCAGATGATGATTGGGATAGAGTAATTGGTGGTGATGGTTCATGGTCTGCAATAAACTCGCAGAATGATAACATCATGTATGGTTCTTGGCAGCGAGGGAACATACTTCGCTCAACCAATCAAGGTGGTTCGTTTTCCAATGCTACAAGCGGCATATACGGAGACGCAGCATTTATAGCACCTTATGTTATTTCCGAATCGAATCCATCAATACTTTATGCTGGAAGAAAACAAGTATTTAAAACAGAAAATGGAGGAGATAGTTGGGTTTCGGTTAGCAGTGATATTGATGGGAATGAAATTTTATCTATGTCGGTTTCTCCGCAAAACCCGGATGTTCTCTTTGTTGGAACTGCACCGGTTGCTGCTCGCAGTCATATTTATGCAACACTAAATGGAGGTGATAGCTGGGCAGATGTTACAGAGAATTTGCCAGATAGATATCCAATGGATATTGCAATAGATCCGAATGATTCTAAAACAGTATATGTTGTCTTTGGCGGGTATGGCTCTGGGCATGTTTATAAATCTACTAATAGCGGCGAAAACTGGAGTGATATTACTGGAACCCTTGCAGATGTTCCAACTCTCTCTGTTATTATTGACCCATTCAATTCGGACTACGTCTATGTAGGGAGCGACTTGGGTATATTTGTTTCATCAGATGCTGGTAATAACTGGATGCAGTTCAATGATGGATTGCCTGAAGCAGTAATGGGAATGGATTTAAATATCTCACATGCAAATAGATCTCTTTGGGTTGCAACTCACGGAAATGGAGCTTACAGAAGACCTCTATTATTTTCACCGGATTTTTATTTAACTGTTAGTATGGTAGATCTTCCCGCGTCAGTATTGAAGTTTAGCGAATTAACCTTTGAAGCGTTATTCAGAAATGTTGGAAGCAATGCTCAATCGGAAGATTATTCAGTAAAGGCAAGGTTGTTAAACCCTGATGGAGATGAGGTTTATTCAAACACACAAACACTTTGCTGTTTAGAGAGTAACGAAAGTAGAACAATAAGTTTTGATGGAAGTTATGTGTTGGATGCTGTAGGTAATTACACTTTTGAATTAATAAAATTTGGTAATTCACAACAACCGGATGCTGATACAGTTCACCAAGTAATCAGAGTTTTTGAACCAGCTTCAATTGCTTATGCAACGGTTGAGAAATTAACAAAAATATATTCAGCAATAACAGGCGGGGTATCATTTAATGGTGATGATATACAAAGAATTATCAATCTCCCTTTCAATTTCACTTATGATGAATATGAATATAACCAAATGCAGATAAGTACTAACGGCTGGCTCGAGTTTGGAATTGGCACTGCTGGCACTGAACGTGGAGTCTCTACTGCATCTCAGATAGGTACAATTGGAGCAAACGAAAATGGAAGAATGGCAGGAACCGCACGCCCAACAAAGGCTCTGGGTCCTTGGTGGGAAGATTTGAACGGAGATGGAGATGGTAAAGTTAGATACAGCACAGTTGGAACTTCTCCGAACCGAGTATTTGTTACTCAGTGGGAACATATGAGAGCTTATTGGGACCCAAATGCTACAACAGCACGTGTTAACTTCCAAGTTCGTCTTTACGAAAGTACAAACACAATTGAGTATTGCTATGGCAATGTTGAAACTGGAACATTTGGCGGAAGCGATATTGGAGCATCGATAGGATTTAAAGATCACATTGGCGGTGATTATCGTTTTTACGATATAATTGCTGGCGAGTCTTTACCTGCTGGAGATGTTATTACAGATTTAAGTCCGCTTACCGATTGGCCCGGTGAGAACACAGTTTATAAAATTACAACCCTTATTACAGATGTGGATAATATAGAAAATAATTTGCCAAGTAAATTTGTGCTTGAACAAAATTATCCAAATCCGTTTAACCCAAGTACAACAATAAGATACCAAATACCGAAAGAGGTGAGAGGTAAGAGGGTAGAAGTGAGACTTGTGGTTTATGATGTGCTTGGTAGAGAGGTGGCAGTATTGGTTAATAAAGAACAAAGTGCTGGAAGTTACGAAGTTCAGTTTGATGCAAGTGGATTAACAAGCGGAATTTATTTTTATAAATTGAACATTTCAACAGGCTCAACAAATAGCTTTAATAAATCGATGAAGATGATATTACTTAAATAATATAATAGATAAAAACTGTAGTATCATATCAAGTATGCAATGTCTAACAAAATTCATACCCCTCACCCCAACCCTCTCCCAAAGGGAGAGGGAGGATAAAGTCCCTCTCTTTTTAAGAGAGGGGTTGGGGTGAGTTCTATTTTTCCCATTCAACCAACTGCACAATAATAGCCACTTAAAATTATACTTCCTTTCAAAATGGATTAAAATCGACTTATTCTTATGGCATATCAATTGAATAAGTAAAGGAAAAATTATATGAGAGAACCATGGCTGACGAAGTTGAAGAAGTAAAGGTTGAGAAGAAATCTTCACCAATAACCAAAATAATTCTATTTGGTGTTCCGGCATTTATAGTACAGTTAATATTAGTCTATTTTATTACTGCTAATATTTTAATGAATAAAGTAAGTAATTCAGCAAATAATGGACTTGGAGAAGATGTTACCACTGAAGAATCTGAAGATGGAAATAGTAAAGAAGATGGGGGACAATCTAGCAGTGGTCAATTTATTTATACAATTGATGAAGTAATTGTAAATCCTGCAAATACAAATGGAAGACAATTATTATTAACTACCTTAGCGTTCGATTTAGCAAGTGAAGCAAACAAAACAGAATTGGAAGGGAAAGACTTTTTAGTTAAAGATATGGTTATATCGGTTCTATCGGGTAAAACAACAAGATTTTTGGGAGATATTTCTCTGAGAGATTCTTTAAGGAATGAAATTGCTCATAAAGTTGAGGGATTTCTTCCTGATATAAAAATTAACAAAGTGTATTTCAGCAAATTTATATTGCAATAAAATGGCAGAATTATTATCACAAACGGAAATAGATGCGTTACTTAGTAATGTAAAGGATGGTGACTCTGAAGAGCAGATAGAACAAAAATCGGCTTCAAGAGAGATTATACCTTTCGATTTTAGATTACCAAATCGTATATCTAAAAATCAACTTCGTACAATGAGAAACATTCACGAGAATTTTGCTGAAAGTTTTAGCTCATTCTTGGTCTCTAAATTACAGACAATAGTTAATATTAATATTATTAGTGTTGATCAAATCTATTATTCCGAGTATGTACTCTCAGTTTCTAATCCATCTTTTGTTTACACTTTTGATATTGTTGATACAGATATAAAAGCAATTTTAGAGATTAGTCCGGAATTTGGAAGCACTCTTGTTGAACGCCTACTTGGTGGAGCAGGGCATGGAAAAAAGAATAATGAAACAATAACAGCAATTGAAGAGAAAGTAATGAATGTTGTTGTTGATAGAGTTATGCTCGACCTCAAAAAATCTTGGGCATCATTTACAAATTATGACTTTAAGGTTGATAAATTTGAACCAAATATTGATTTTGCACAAATTACTAGCCCGAACGAATCTGTACTAATTATCTCTTTTGAAGTGGTTCTTGAAGAGAAAAGATTTATGATGAACTTCTGCTTTGCAACCTATGCTTTCGATTCTGTAATGGCAAAGTTAACATCGCAATCTCTCTCTTCAATAAGACCTCATAAATATAAAGGAACTACATCTCAAGAAATAATTTCGCAAAACCTTAAACTGTCCGAAGTTCAAGTAAAAGTAGAGTTTGGAATATCAACAATTACTTTTAACGAATTAGACAATTTACAAGTTGGTGATATAATAAAGTTAAAAACAAGAATTGAAGATGAAAATATAATTAGCATCTCCGGAAAACCACTTTATGCTGGGAGACCTGGAGTTAGTAATAATAAAAAGGCAATTAAAATTACACGAAAATTAAATTGAAGTTTACCTATTTGAGGAAGTAATGGACGAAAACAATGAATTAAATGAAGAGAATAATATTCCGGAAGAGAATGAAAATACGCAAGAACCTGCAGCTTTTTCTAACCCAGACGAAGCACCTGACCAAAGCAAAGTATTAACAGACTTAGCAGATTTTGATGATTTGGACGAAACACAGTTTGGTGCAGCCGGTGTATCAGAATCTTTCGAGTTTTTGCAAGACCTTGAGATGAATGTATATATCGAGCTTGGAAGAACAAAAATGCCAATCAAAGATATATTAGAACTTGAGAGAGGTTATGTAATTGAGTTAAGCAAATTAGCAAGTGAACCAGTTGACATTTTTGTAAACAACAAGAAAATTGCTGAAGGGGAAGTTGTGGTTGTTGATAAACATTTTGGAATTAGAATTACAACACTCAATAAACTGAATAATCTTAAAGAGATGTACACATGACAATTTGGGAAATGTTAACCACAATATTGCCATTAATTTTAATATTAGGGCTGCTTTATGCAGCTTTACTTTTTGTTAGAAAGAGTGGGTTTCTATTTAATAAGGATCAAAGAAAAATTTCTCAAATTAAAGTTATTTCTACTCAGGCAATAATGAGTAAAAAGTATATATCTGTTGTAAAAGTGCAAGGTTCATTTTTAGTACTCGGCATCTCGGATAACTCAATAAGTTTATTAAAAGAATTAGATTCAATTGAAGAAGATATCTCTGAAGATAATGAAAAAGAGAAGAAAACATTTTCAGAAGTATTTAAACAAAATTTAGGAATTAAGTAACACACCCCGAACCCCCACTTCGACAAGCTCAGTGCAACGTCTCAAGAGGGGAATAAAAAATGTCCCCTCTTGAGAGGGGAAGGTGCGAAGCATCAGGTGTGTATGAAAACGGATTTATAATGAAGAAAAATTTCAAAATATTTTTTTTAATATTACTCCTTCTCGGAATTGGAAACAATTTATTTGCACAGAATAGCCCCACTATTCCATTTCCTAAAATAGGAATTGATTTAGGTACAGCTGAATCTCCAAAAGATGTTTCAACAACACTACAAATACTTTTGTTGATGACAGTACTCTCACTTGCTCCATCAATATTGATAATGACAACATCATATCTCAGACTAATTATTGTATTTCATTTTTTAAAAACTGCACTCGGCACTCAATCAATGCCGCCAAGTCAGTTACTTGCAGGAATTGCACTCTTCGTTACCTTTTTTGTTATGTCTCCAACTTTTTCAAGAATAAATGATGAAGCACTACAGCCTCTAATGAATGGTGAAATTAAAGTTGAAACTGCTATGGATAAAGGGATTGAGCCGCTTCGTGAATTTATGCTTAATAATGTTCGCGACGAAGATATTGCACTTTTTATTGACATGGCTAAATTGGAAATGCCAGAGACAAGAGTTGAACTACCAACTTATATTTTACTTCCAGCCTTTGCAATAAGTGAATTGCGAGCCGGGTTTATAATCGGGTTTTTCATTTTTATTCCATTCATAATGGTTGATATGATTATTGCATCAATTCTACTTTCGATGGGTATGATGATGATTCCTCCAATGATGATTTCATTACCATTTAAAATTTTACTTTTTATTCTTATTGATGGATGGAGTTTAATAATAGGCTCTGTTATTAGGAGTTTTGGATAAATGACTGAAGAATTAGTAATAGAGGTTTTGACTGAAGTTTTCTTTACAGTCTTTACAATTTTAACCCCAATTCTCGGGGTTTCACTCACTATAGGAATTATCATTTCGGTATTTCAAGCAGCAACTTCAATTCAAGAAATGACGCTTACTTTTGTTCCAAAAATTATGTTCACCGCTGTAGCAATTATTTTTCTAATACCTTGGATGATTGAGAAGATGATTGGAATAACATTAAAATTATTTTCCATATTAAACACAGTAGTGTAAGTCATGGAAATTTTAGTAACAGATTTTACTTTAATATTACTAATATTTATCAGAATTTTATCCGCTTTTGCGGCAACTCCAATTTATAGTCACGAAAGTATTCCATCACAAGTAAAAGTATTTATCTCATTTGTAATTGCATTTATAGTTTTCAGTATTTCCGATTCTGCAAATATTGCAGTTGATTTCAACCCATGGTGGCTATTTGTTATGGCAATTAAAGAGGTTGTTGTAGGATTGATAATAGGGTTTACGCTTAATCTCGTTTTTTACGGATTCACTTTTGCCGGTACTTTTATTGGGTTTGATATGGGATTAGCAATGGCACAAGTTATGAACCCTGTTGAAAAAACTACTGGAAATGTAATAGGACAAGTAATTTACTTTTTAGCATTAATGATTTTTTTTATGATTGATGGTCATCAATATGTAATTAGAGCTTTGGCATATTCGTTTCAAGTAATTCCAATCGGAGAATTTCAATCGAACGAAGCACTCTTTACTCTAATGATACAATACTCATCAAGTGTATTTATTATTGCAGTTAAAATTGCAGCCCCAATTTTAGTCTCCTTTTTTTTAATTCATATTGCTGAAGGTATTTTGGCAAGAATGATTCCACAAATGCAGGTCTTTTTTGTTACACAACCATTAAAAATAGGAATTGGATTTTTGTTGTTGATGGCAATACTTCCAGTTTACTTTTATGTAATAAAAAACTTGCTTAGTGAATTTGAAACCAAACTTTATACACTTGTTAGAACAATGGGATAGAAATGGCTAAAAACGAAGGTCAAGAAAAAACTGAAGACGCTACGTCGAAGAAGCTCTCGGATAGTAGAGATAAAGGACAAGTTGCCAAAAGTCAGGAGATGAGTTCCTTTCTAGTATTTGCCGGAGGGTTCTTTATTCTCTATAACTTCCAAAGTTTTATGTCCAATCAAATTGGTGGAATGACTAAATACATCTTTAGTTCTTTAGATGTTTTAACTTTAAGTATGAGTATTGTTCAGCTCTATTTTTATAAAGCATTTGGTTTCTTTGCTGTAACAATGGCTCCTATTCTATTTGGGTTAATGGTAATAGGGTTTGTAGCAAATGTAGGTCAGATTGGATTTAAAATAACTCCTAAAGCTATGAAACCAAAAGCAAGTAAATTTAATCCGCTTAGTGGAATTAAAAGAATATTTTTCTCTTCTCGCTCAATAGTTGAAGTCTCAAAATCACTCGCAAAACTTTTTATAATTGGTATCTTCACTTATTGGGTACTGGACGATATGATAAAAGAAGCAGTATTTCTTGCCGACCACTCAATAGTTAAGATAGTCGAATTTATGCTTGATTCGGCAATAGTGTTAGTTTGGAAACTTGCTCTTGTCTTTGCTGCAATTGCAATATTAGATTTTATTTTCCAAAAGCATAAACATAAAAAAGATTTAAAAATGAGTAAGCAAGAAGTAAAGGATGAAGGGAAACAAGCTGAAGGAGATCCTGAAGTTAAAGCAAGAATTAAAGCAATCCAGTTTGAGACTGCTAAAAAACGGATGATGCAAGATGTACCCAATGCTGACGTAGTAATTACAAACCCTACTCACTATGCAATTGCAATTAAATATGAACCAGAAAAAAATGCTGCACCTAAGGTTGTGGCTAAAGGTGTTGATAGTTTAGCCCAAAGAATTAAAACAATTGCAAAAGAAAACGGAATTCCAATAGAAGAGAATAAAGAATTAGCAAGAGCACTATACAAAGTGGCGGATGTTGGAGACGAAATACCGAACGAACTATTCAAAGCAGTTGCTCAAATATTAGCACACATTTTTAATATTAGAAATTCAAAAAAGAGTATTGTATAAATGTTTTCTTTAGAAAAAAATAGCGATATAGTTTTAGCATTCGGACTAATATTTATGTTGGGCTTAATGCTTATACCTTTACCAGCAATGTTTTTGGACTTTTTTCTTGCACTAAATATTACTCTTGCAATTCTTGTATTAATTGTATCACTCTATATTCATTCTCCCCTTGATATATCTGTCTTTCCCGGACTGCTGCTCGTTTTAACCTTATTCCGCTTGGGCTTAAACATTAGCTCAACACGTCTAATTTTAATTGATGGTTATGCAGGTGAAGTAATAGAATCTTTTGGTTCCTTTGTAGTAGGCGGAAATTATGTTGTTGGTTTTATAATTTTTATAATTCTTGTAATTATTCAATTTGTTGTTATCGTTAAAGGTTCTGGTAGAATATCGGAAGTATCTGCCCGCTTTACTCTTGATGCAATGCCTGGAAAGCAGATGGCAATTGATGCTGACTTAAATACAGGATTAATTACTGAACCAGAAGCAAGAAAAAGACGCGACCAAATATCACGCGAAGCTGAGTTTTACGGTGCAATGGATGGTGCAAGTAAGTTTGTGAAGGGAGATGCAATTGCCGGATTGCTAATTAATGGAATAAACATTATTGGTGGTTTCGTAATTGGAATAGCACAGCTTGGAATGTCATTCTCTGATGCACTTGGCACCTATACTGTTCTAACAATTGGTGATGGGTTGGTCTCTCAAATACCTGCATTGATTATTGCTATTTCTGCTGGTCTTGTTGTTACTCGTAGTGCTGCCGGTACAGCTTTAGATACTCAAATTAAAACTCAACTATTATCTAATCCTCGAGTACTCGGAACAGTATCTGGAGTTATTCTCGTTTTCTCATTTATTCCGGGTATGCCAACAATTCCGTTTCTAATTATTGGAGTAGTACTTGGAGTTAGTTCATATTTGAAATATAAAAAACCGGATGAAGAAGATACCGAGCAAGAGGCTGAAGCTGAAAAAGAAGAGGAGACCGAGGAGAACTTTGAAAAATATTTACAGGTTGATCCTATTGAAGTAGAGATTGGTTATGGCTTAATCTCTCTTGTTGATGAAGACCAGGGCGGAGATCTTTTTCAGAAAATTGCAGCTACTCGAAAATTTATTGCTTTAGAATTTGGTGTACTAATTCCTCCAGTTCGTGTAAGAGATAATCTTCAGTTGGAACCTAATGGATATATAATAAAGATAAAGGGAAACCTTGTGGCTGCTGGCGAAATACATACCGATAGATTTTTGGCAATGAACCCAGGCGAAGTAGAGGAGAGTTTAGTTGGAATTGAAACAACAGACCCGGCATTTGGAATGCAAAGTTATTGGATTACAAAAGATGAAAAAGATAAAGCCGATTTGTTAGGTTATACAATTGTTGACGGAATCTCTGTTTTATCAACTCATTTACAGGAAACTTTGAAAAACAATTTTGATAAAATTCTTTCTCGTCAATCAGTAAAACAGCTATTGGAAAATCTTAAGAAAAACTATCCGGCAGTTGTTAATGATATTGATTCGGATGCTCTACCGCTTGGCACAATCGGAAAAGTTTTACAAAATTTATTGCGTGAGTTTATTCCAATTAAAGATTTAGTTCAAATTCTTGAATCATTAATTGATTATTCTAAAGTAACAAAAAATGTTGATGTGCTTACAGAATATGCACGCCATTCAATAGGAGATACCATTGCCGCTATTGTAAAAGATGCAAACGGAATTATACATGCAATGGTTATTGGCGAAAATTTGGAGACTTTGTTTACAACAACTTTACAGAATCAGAAAGAAGCAACATTAACTCTTGGGTTAGACCCAGTAACATTAAACAAAGTAAATGCGAGTCTGCAAGAAGGAATTGATAAGTTCTATTCCCTTGGATACAATCCGGTGCTTATAACATCGGCAACTATTCGTCCATATTTTTATAAATTAATTGCATCATCATTTCCTGATGTTGTAGTTTTATCTTATTCTGAATTACCGCCAAATGTTGAAATAGAATTTATTAGCAAATTGGAGATATAAAGTGAAGGTTAAAAAATTTGTAGCACCAACATTAAAAGAAGCATCCACTCTAATGAAGAAAGAACTTGGAAGCGAAGCTTTTATTTTAAGTACGCGAGTTATTAATAAAAGAACTGATTTAGGAATTCAAAAACATTTTGAAATCACTTCAGGAATTGAAGAAGATATTGATATAATTTCAGCAGAAACCAATGCTGGCAATACAATTATCGGTTCTTCATTTAGCGACGAACTTATGAAGTTGCAGCAAAAAGTAATTGGCAAAGAGAGAGTAAATAAAAATTATGATGAAAATGAATCAATTATAATTGCACCCAAAACCAAAAAACGGGAAACAATTAGCTCTGAAAAATTGAAAGAATATGTTGATAGGCTTATTCATCACGAAGTATCTAAACCAATTATAAAAACAATTGTTAACCAAATAAAAAAATCGAAAGAGTTTATAAACCCCTCTAATATTGAGGATTATATAATTACATCTCTTTCATCCCTAATACCCACAACAAGTTTTGAAATTAAAAAACGTGGAAAGCAAAAAATTGTTGCCATTGTTGGACCAACGGGAGTTGGCAAAACAACTTGTATAGCAAAGCTTGCAGCCATTTCAAAAATATTGAATAATTTGAAAATTGGAATTATTTCTATTGATACATACAGACTTGGTGCAATTGATCAACTCCGCATTTTTTCTGAAGTGAGCAACATTGATATGCTTGTGGCTTATGAGGCAAAAGAGATGCCTGGTTTGATAAAGAAATTTAGCGACAAAGATTTAATTTTTATTGATACTGCCGGGCGCGGCCAGAAAAACAGAAAAGAACTTGAAAAGACAAAAGAGTTTCTGGATGTTGTGCAAACTGATAAAACCTATCTCGCAATTAGTGCTACCAACTCCACAAAAAATTTGGAAGATGTTGTTAAAAAGTTTGAGCTTCTTGATTACAGTGCATTAATATTAACTAAAATTGATGAAGGAGTTGTCTTTGGAAATATTTTAAATGTTGTTGTTAATTCAGGGAAACCATTAATTTATTTAACAAACGGACAAGTAATTCCTGATGATATTATTGCAGCAGATTCTGATTTTATTGCAAAGATGGTAGTTACTGGAGAAACGTCCTCGTGATTGGTCAGGCTAAAAGATTAATTGAGTTGGTAAAAATTGAAACTCAAAGTTCTAATGCCATCAAAAATATGGTAGCTGTAACTTCCGGAAAAGGTGGAACAGGAAAGTCTTTTTTTATACTCAATTATGCGTATCAATTATCTTCAATGGGGGAAAGGGTTTTATTGATTGACCTTGACCACAACCTTGCAAACATTGATGTTATGCTTAACCTAACTTCAGAGAACACAATTGGAGGTTTTCTTTTAAATAAAGTACTGCTAAAAGAATTGCCAACAGAAGTAAGACCCAACTTAGATGTGATATTTGGTGATTCAGGGAAATTACAACTCCCTGAAAAACGAAAAGAAATTATCGATTATCTCTTTTCTTCCATTCGGAAAATGGGAAATGAATATGACCAAATATTGATAGATACTGGTGCTGGTGTACACGCTGATGGTTTATATTTACTTTCAAAAGCTGATAGTGTTGCACTTATAATAAATCCGGACCCAACATCAGTAATGGATGGATATGCTTTTACAAAATTATTTTTAAAAGAATATGGTAAGCGAGAAATTAAAGTTGTTGTTAACAAATGTGATAATGAGGCAGAAGGGAAAACAGCTTTCGATAATTTGAATAATGCCACAACACATTTTCTGAAAACAGAATTGAAATATCTGGGAACAATTAATTACGACAACGATGTTTATAAATCGATAAAAGAACAAAGAATATTTTCAGAAGAGTATTCCGAAAGTGAAGTTTCAAATCAAATAAAATCGATTATTTCCTCTATTAAGCCGTAGAGCCGTAACTCGTATCAAAGAGAATATCTCTCCTGCACGGCGGGATTGTTTGGGTTTTATATCTATCAACATATTGCTCCGATGCAGCTAATTTTAATAATATGTTAGATGCAGTTTGTTTTTGCGATACCTAAGATGCTGCAAGATTTAATGACAACTACAATTTATGTTAACTATAACAAGTCTATTTTTCCTAAAACCATATCGCTCCTACGGTGCAAATTCCAAAACACAATTCCTAAAAAACAAACAAATTCCAACACCTAAATTTAAAACTTATTGTTTGTTGTTTTGTGTTTGAGTATTGAGATTTATTTTAGCCACGTAGTGGTGATATGTTCTTTTCAATTACATCAATTGCAATGTGTTGCTGCTTTGCAGCTAATGTTGTGTCAGGTTTGTGTTAATAAAGAAAGCATCTTTGCTGTTGCTTGTATATTCGCAAAAAGTAAAGGAATCGCTCAATCTAGATTACTGTTTCTACTTTAAACTAATGGGGGCAACCCAATGTAATTTAGTAAGTTAGATTTATTTATTTTAAGTGACATTTAATTTAATTTTTATTATTATTTGAACAGCAAATACTAAAACAGTTTATTTTCTGTATTTAATAAACTTCTGTTCTTATTAAATTTTGATATTAGTACTCTTGCTGAGAATGATTCCAGAAGTTGAAGAATGCTAATTAGCTACTTAGAATAGAAAGTAGAGAATACAAGGTAATAAGTTAAAAACGGTTGTAAAAATAAAATTGCTTTTTTAATTTACGACTTACGACTTACGACTTACGACTTACGACTTACGACTTACGACTTACGACTTTTAGGTAGTTTTGGTATAGAATGGTAGTCAAAAATTTATCACGTTTGTTTGTGATACAAAACATTGACATTAGAAAAAGGAATTCATAACTTTAGTTAATTGTGTGGGCAAAATATTGCAGGGAACTTTTTGCTCTAACACTGTCGAAAGAAGTATTAAGAAAATTTTCTTAATTATTTATATTTTATGGTCTTATTGTATGTTAAATATTTTCATCAAAAAATCAAAATCAATTAAAATGTTTTATATTAATATTAGTATATATGTGTGTGTTAGTTTTGTTTGAAGCATTATTTCTTAAATAGAATATTAAATTAAAATTATTCTATGCTAAAAATAGATTGTTAAATAGTGCTTTTTTTTTTGACATTGTTGCTTTATATATTATATTTAAACTTGAGATAGGAGAAGTTGGCTTAAAACCTATTTTTTAAAATTGATAAAGCCGCATAAGTAACATGAATAAAATAAATAGATGATACTTTAACTTTGTATGTAAATGAAATCACTATTATTTTTTAATAAAATAGGAGATATATAATATGCTAAAATGTTTACCACCCTAAGTACGGTACTCATCTTATTTAATTTTACAATTTTTAATTAACTTATTTTCGATCATTTTGGAGATGAAAAATGAAAATACTCAAACAAATCAAGAAACTTAGTTTTCTTTTTCTAATGCTAACTTTTGTAAGTGCATCTTCTTTTGCGCAAACTTATGTTAGTGCGACTGATGGTGATGATGGTGTTGCTGGTGATGGTACCATGCTTAAACCATATGCTACCATCACTAATGGTATAACTAATACTGCAGCTGGCGGTACACTTATTGTTGAACCTGGCACATACGCTGCGGCTACAACAACAGTTACTAAAGCGTTAACTATTAGAGCCGAAGATTTCGGTTCAAATGGTGGTACTGCGGTTATTATGAATGACCTAGTACTTAACATGGCAACTAGTACTGATGTTTTATCATTTGGTGCAACTGGAATGCCTTTTAATGTTGATGACTTAACTCTTACTGATGGTGTAATGAATATTGCTACTGCTAATGTAGTTATTTCATCCGGTTCTACTATTACTAGAGCTGATGGTACACTTAATGTTAATCCTACAGTTACTAATGTATTCGTTTCATACGTTGCAACTGCTGGTGATATAACAGCTGGTGGTGAGCTTCCTTCTGATTTAGGAACTGGAACACTAACTGTTAATATTGGCGCAGCAAATACATTAACTGTTGGTAGTGCTGTAGAAGCAGCAACTGTAACAGTAACAACTGGTGATGTCGATTTTGCTGACGTTATTTCAGCTGGTGTAGTTGGTATTGCAGCTGGTACTGTTAGTTTTACCAATTTAACATCAGATGGTAATGTTACTGTTACTTCTGGTAATACATCTGTAACTGGAACACTTACTTTAACTGATGTTTCAATTACAAACAATGGTACAGGCGATGTTACTTTAGGTAATGTAGCTGTAACTTTTGGTAGTAATATTGCTAACACTATTAACAACGCTGGTAATGGTAATTTAACAATAAATGGTACACTTAGTTTTGTACATGATGGTTTTGTAGCAGTTTCTACATACACAGGAAGTGTTGATAACGCAGGTACTGGTACTGTAACTTTAGCACAAGGCTTCACAAAAACTGAGCCTACTGCTACTGAACTTCTTCAAATTAGCCTGAATAATGGTGCAGCTGGTAAATTAATTGCTAACGGTGTAGTTTCAGCTTATAATGTTACTCAAGCTGCTGCTGCTGGTACAGTTACTTTAACAGGTGGTACAGCAGATAACGCTGTTAATGTTGGTGCTGCAGGTACTTTAGATTTAGCATCTAATTTCACAATTGCTGGTGCTGTTGCACATACTAACTCTGGTACAATAAAAGTAAATGCTAACACATTATCATTTACAGGTGCTGGTGCAACTTTAGTTGGTGCGGGAGATGTTATTTCTGCTACAGCTGCTACAGTTGGTTCTGGTACTGTTGACTTTACAAAAGCAATTACAGTTGCTCAAGCAGAATTACCAAAAGTTATGGTAAGCGGAACTGCTGGTAAAGTAACTCTTGGTAGTGCTGTTAATGTTTATGGTGATTTTGTTCTTGCCTCTCCTGTTGCAGGTGCTTTAACTGATGCAGGCAACAACCTCCATGTATATGGAAATTTCACTAGAAATGATAACACTCTAGGAAACGTTGCTGCAACTGGTACATTAACAATGAATGGTGCTGGTGTAGCAATTATTACTGCAGGTACACAACTTGCACTTAATAATCTTGTTATAGACAAAGACGCATTAGCTACAACTGTTTCTCTTAGTGCTTCTTTAATAATTAACAGTAATTTCACAATAACTAAAGGTACTGTAGAGCTAAGTACTTACCACATTAGAATGCAAGGTGGTGGTACAGTTACAAACGGTTCTGGTGGTTACAATTCTACTGGTGGTTATTTAATAGTGGAATCTGCAACTAACTTAGCTGGTGCTGCAGTATATTCAAATATAGATATTAGAGGTACTAACACAGCAACTGTAACAGCTGCTATTCTTAAATTCTCTGGTATTTTACATATAACAGATGGTGTTTTAGCAGTTGGTGCTAATACATTTACATTTGTAGATGATCTTATAACTACTCCAGATGTATATATTCATACTGATGGTCCTGGTACAATGACAATTGCAGGTGGTACAGTTAACACTGAATCTGCAACTGTGTTTTACAATTTAACATATACTGGTGTTGGTAATGCAGTTGCTGGTGCAGAATGGATTGCAGTTGGTATTAACAACTTAAGTATTTCAACTGGTGGAGCTGTTCCTGCAAGTAATACTATTACACGTGCAGTTGCTTCAACACTTGAAGGCGTTTTAACTGTTGATTCTAAACAAACATTAACAGGCGCTTTTTTAATTACACTTGATGGAGATAACAAAACACACTCTATCGTTGGTAAAGTATTATCAGGTTCTATTGATGTTACTGGAAAAACAGTTGCTATAAACGGCTCTACTGCAACTACAGCCGATGCAGAAATTCCAACATTGTTGGTTTCTACTGCTTCTGGTGAAACTTTCTCTTCAGACAATCTTAAATTGATTACTGGTAACTTAACAATTACAAATGGTAGTGCTGATGTAAACATGAATACTACAACTGCTAATATTACTGGAAATGTTAATTTAACAGATGGAGCTTTAGATCTTAACATGGCTTCTACAACATCTACTCACGGTGGTAATTTAGTTGTTACTAAAGGTGACGTTGTTTATACAAGAGGTAGTGTAGCTGCTCAACAAATTATTGGTGGTGCTGTTACTTTAACAGATGGTACTTTATCTTTAGGTTCTGATGTTTCTGTAACTGGTGTTACAACACAGGTAGCTGGTGATTTGATGTTAGGAGCTTTTGATTACACAGCAAAAACTGCAAATTATACTAGAACTGGTGCAGGTAGTTTAACTGGTACTGGTAATCTAGTTGTTGGTACTATCACTTTAACTCCTGGTACTACATTTACAGTTCCTAATTTAGTTTTGGATGGCAATACTACAATTGGTGCAGCAATGGAAGTAACAAATTCATTGACTCATACTACTGGTAATGTTAACTATGCTAACTTAACTTTCTCAGGAAACACATATTTATACGAATCTACAGCTGGAACAATTGCAGGTGCTTTTACACTTAGTGGTGCAGCTGTTGTAGCAACTTTTGAACAAGATGTTGCTATTCCTACTTTAACTATTAATAGTACAGGTAGTGTAGAATTCAAATCTGATGGTGCAACAGCAAGAACTATTACTGTTGGTACATCATTTACTCAAACAAAAGGTGATCTTGCTTTAGGTATCAATACTTTAGCAGTTTCAACATCATTTACAAATACTGCTGGTAACATGACTCAATC
>JAKIUC010000091.1 GCA_021647785.1 Melioribacteraceae bacterium | reverse complement strand
CCAAAGAAAAGATTGCTTTTTTTTCTTTTTGCTATAGAAATAGATTGCTGTAAAAATTCCGATAGCCGCACCATGACTTGCTAAACCACCTCGCCAAACTTTTAATATTTCTATAGGGTTTGCCAAATAAAATTCGGGATTATAGAAAAGGCAATGCCCAAGCCTTGCACCAACAACTGTTCCAAGAATCATGAACCACATTAAATCGTTTAAATCATCCATTGGACGATTCTCTTTTTTGTAAACCCATTCCATTATTTTAAAACCCATAATAAATGAGGTAGCAAAGAGCAAACCATACCATCTAATATGAATTGGACCAAATGAAAATATTTCTGGAGAGATGCTCCAAGTAATTATAGCTAACAAATTATTTCCGTATTCTAAATAATAACATATAACAATTTAACCAATAAGGTTAAAAGTAGCTAATAGTTATAGTGTTTGAAATGAATAAAAGGAGAGTTAATAATCTAATATTTGTTCGCCATTCTACAAGTAAAAATAGTCATCATTTTCATAGGAAGAAACTATTGTAAAGTTTCCTCCAGCCGCTTTAACTATTTTCTCTGCTTCTTTGTACGAAGTGCAAATAACACAATTTACATATTTTTCATCAACTTCTTCAATTATATAAACATTCATCCCGCTTTGCGGGACACAAGGGAATGATTATAAAGTTGTGTTCCCGCTCTGCGGGATGATGTTCTTACACGGAATCTATGTTTTAGGAATAGATTCCCACTAAAAGCATGTGGGAATGGCAGGCTTTTAGGAAATTATAAACAGATAAAAAAGGTTCTATCGATGAAAATGCGACATTGATTTTTTATCCACTTAATTCCCCCCAGAATAAATGAATTGTTTATAAAAAGTTTACATCTATTGGACGAATATTTTCCCTAAATGTTACACGAATGGGAAAATATTTTTGTAATTTATTATCAACTAATGAAAAAACATGAGGTAACTTTGAAACTATTAATTGCATTCCTACTATTATCCCTCTCCACAACTGTTTTTTCTCAAGAGACTAAAGATAACATACCACACCAATTTGAAATTACAAAAAAAATAGATGCTTCCAATGTTAAAAGCCAAGGTAGAACTGGCACTTGTTGGGCATTTGCAACTTCCTCTTTTATTGAGGCTGAATTAATCAGATTAGGAAAAGGTGAAATTGACATTTCCGAAATGTTTTTTGTACGAAAAGATTACCCATTGAAAGCTAAAAAATTTATTAGATATCACGGGCGTTCTAACTTTGGACCTGGTGGAGTTGCACACGATGTCTTAAGAACTATTACTAACTATGGAATTCTTCCAGAATCCGTTTATGGCGGTAAATTAGTAGATAGCACAAAATATAATCATTCAGAAATGCACGGAATTCTTGAAATGATGCTTAAAAGTGTTTTGGATCAAAGAGGTGGAACTATCTCTCCACTTTGGGAACCCGCTTTCAATTCTGTTTTGGATGTATATTTGGGAGAGGTTCCAACTAGTTTTAATTACGAAGAAATAGAATATACTTCAAAAAGTTTTGCAGAATTTTTAGGTTTTAATCCAAATGATTATGTTGAGCTAACTTCATATTCTCACATCCCTTTCTATGAAAAATCAAATTTGGAAATTCCAGATAATTGGACAAATGGTGAGTATTATAATATTCCAATAGATCAATTGATTGAAATAATGAATAACTCAATAAAGATGGGATATTCTTTTGTGTGGGATGGCGATACTGGCAAAGAGTTCTTTTACAGAAGTGGATATGCTGTTATTCCCATTGAAAATTGGGAAGATAATGATGACCCAGAAACAGAAAAAGTTATTACTCAAAAAATGCGACAAGAATCATTCGATTCATTCGTAACTACAGATGACCATCTTATGCATATAACAGGATTAGCAAAAAATCAGAATGACACAAAATTTTACTATACAAAAAATTCTTGGGGAAGTAAAAAAGGCTTTGATGGCTACTGCTATATGTCTGAATCTTATGTGAGATTAATGACAATCTCGATTATGGTTCACAAAAATGTAATTCCAGAAGAATTGAAGAAAAGATTAAACATTTAAAACTAAAAAAGCAATCTCAAATGAGATTGCTTTTCTAAACTTTTATAGTTTCGGAATTTAAGCTTCTAATTTATTTACGTGTCTTGTAAGTGACGATTTTTTTCTCGCAGCAGTATTTTTATGAAGTCTTCCTTTTGTAACTGATTTATCAATAAATGAAACAGCATCTTTAAGCACAACTTCCGCAGCAGCTTTCTCTTTTGTTGTATGCACTTTTTTAATTAAAGTCTTCATCTTAGTCTGTGCAGCCTGATTTCTAACACGTTTTTTTTCGCTTTGTCTAATTCTTTTTTTTGCTGACTTATGATTAGCCATATTTCAATCCTACCTAAATGATTATTTTTACAGTTTACAAATATACCATTATCAATTCTGTATGTCAAACAAAATGAAAAATATGAAAACAAGCATATTATCTTATTTAGGTATTATTTATTCGTTTTGTCTTTAATTAACATAAACCTTAATTTTACGTATTGAATCTAAATAGGACTTATTCCTTTTATGGAAAATATAACTGGCATTGTAGATACTTATTTTTTCTATAGTGAAAGCAATGGATATTCTGTTTTTAAATTAGAAGATGGAACAAGTTGTGTTGGAAATCTTCCCAAGCTAAATGAGGGTGATAGAGTTGAACTTTCTGGTAGCTGGGTTGAGCATCCACGATATGGAAAACAATTTAAGGTAGAGAGTGCAAACATTTCATATCCAGTTACAGAATCTGGAATTATAAAATATCTTGGCTCTGGAATGATTCATGGAATTGGACCTGTTACTGCAAAACGAATTGTAAGTAAGTTCGGCGAAAGAACTCTTGATGTTTTTGATAATGATATTTCACACCTAATTGAAGTTGAAGGAATTGGAAAGAAAAAATTAGAGCAAATTAAAGAGGGATGGGAAGAACAGCAAAGTGTTAAAAATGTAATGCTCTTTCTGCAATCAAATGGAATTTCTTTAGCCTATTCTTTGAAAATTTATAAAGAATATGGAGACGCTGCACCTGAGTTGATACAAAATAATCCATATAGATTAATTTCAGATATTTGGGGAATTGGTTTTAAAACTGCCGATGGAATTGGAAAAAGCCTTGGCTTTACTGGTGATGACCCATTTAGGTTAAAAGCAGGAATTGTACACACACTACAACAAGCTGTTAAAGATGGACATACTTTTCTTCCGAAAGATATATTAATTAAAGAAGCATCTTATATTCTTCAAGCAGATGTTGGATATTCTGATACTCTATTTGAAGACCTTGAAGATAACGGCGAAATATATGTAGAGAAAAACAAAGTCTATATTTCAGATTTCTACCATGCAGAACGCGAAATTGAAAATTCAATAAGTGCATTACTAAGCATAGCACCCGAGATACCACCCAAATTAGATAAAGTATTATCTTCATTTAAAGAGAATTACTCTGATGAACAACTGAATGCAATAGACACTTCATATTCTGAAAAAATGCTAATTATCACTGGCGGACCCGGAACTGGCAAAACCACAACTCTAAAGGGGATCATCCAACTCTTCCAAACTTTTGATAAAAAGATTATGCTTGCAGCTCCCACAGGGCGTGCAGCAAAACGGATGACAGAAGTAATTGGACTTGAAGCAAAAACAATTCACAGGCTTTTGGAATATAATCCGAAAGAAAATGCGTTTGTTATTAATGAGGATAATCCGCTCGAAACCGATTTGTTAATTATTGATGAAATTTCAATGATTGATACTTTGTTAATGTATAATTTAATTATTGCTATCAACAGTAATACAACCCTAATTCTCGTTGGCGATATTGACCAACTCCCCTCTGTTGGTGCGGGTAATGTGTTAAAGGACTTAATAGCGAGTGAACAAATACCTGTAATTCAATTAAACACAATTTTTAGACAAGCAAAGGATAGTGATATAATTATAAATGCTCACAGAATTAATAAAGGGGAAATGCCAGTTCTTAGTTTTATCGGGGAAACCGATTTTGTTTTTCTTGATGAAGGGAGCAACCCAAAAATTCCAGAGAAGATACTTCGCTTGTGCAGTAATGAACTTCCACGAAAATTTGATTTTAACCCAGTTGAAGATATTCAAATTCTCTCTCCTATTTACAAAGGGGATGTTGGAGTAACGGCATTAAATAAATTATTCCAAAATGAATTGAACAAGTCTGAAGTCCTTTATTCGCAAGGGGAAAAGATATTTAAAGCAAACGATAAAGTAATGCAGCTCCGCAACAACTATGACAAAAATGTATTTAATGGCGATATCGGATTTGTTGAAAGTACAGATAACGAAAGTAAAATTATGTACATCTCATTTGAAGGAAGAATAATTGATTATAAATTTGAAGACTTGGATGAGATTACTCTTGCCTATGCAGTTACCGTCCACAAAAGTCAAGGGAGTGAATTCCCTTGTATTATAATGCCGCTTACTACATCACATTATATGATGCTCCAACGAAATTTACTTTACACTGCAATTACACGAGCTACAAAACTATTAATCCTTATTGGAACAAAGCGTGCATTAGCGATGGGAGTGAACAATAATAAAGTACGAAATCGTTTTACGGGTCTGTTCAAAATATAATTTTTTGTTTGATACTTATTTGTTTTTACTCAACGTATTGAGTATTTTTACTTAACCTATTGAGTAAAAATACTCAACGAACTGAGTATTTTTACTCAATAGGTTATTATTACACTATAATTGAGCATATTATGAGCCTTATAAAATATCAACGCCCCACAATAAAAACATTAGAAAAACGTCTTTCCGAGAAAAGGAAGTATATTCAACTTCTTGCAGGACCGCGGCAAGTTGGAAAAACAACATTAATTTCACAATATATTAAAACCGCAAAGGCTCCAACTTATTATGTTTCGGCAGATAATCAAAGCAGCGAAGGCTCTATGTGGATTAGCAAACATTGGGAAACGGTTCGGCTAAAATTAAAAACCAGCAAAAGAAAAGTCTATATATTAATCATTGATGAAATCCAAAAAATCCCCGAATGGAGTGAAGTTGTAAAAAAGAATTGGGACGAAGATACTCGGAACAATGTAAATATTAAGGTTGTGTTGTTAGGCTCTTCTCAACTTTTAATTCAAGAAGGATTAAGTGAATCTTTAGCTGGGAGGTTCGAGTATATTCATTTGGGACATTGGACATATAATGAAATACATTCAGCATTTAAACTTACTCCCGAAGAATTTGCATGGTATGGCGGGTATCCTGGTTCAATGGATTTAATAAATAATGAACAACGGTGGAAAGATTACATCAATTATTCAATTATAGATGCAACTATTTCAAAGGATATTTTATTACTCACGCAAATTACAAAACCTATTTTGTTGAAAAATCTTTTTGAATTAGGCTCTATATACTCAAGTCAGATTTTATCTTATAATAAAATACTTGGTCAATTTACTGATGCAGGAAATACAACTACATTAGCACATTACTTAAAATTATTGGACGCTTCAAATTTGCTTGCTGGAATTTCAAAATTCACAAATAAACCTCACAAGAAGCGTTCATCAAGTCCTAAGTTTCAAGTTTATAATACTGCATTAATAAGTGCACAAATGAACACTTCATTTCAAGAAATTATTTCGGATAGTAATAGTTGGGGTAGAATTGTTGAATCTGTTGTTGGCGCTCATTTGCTGAACAATAGATTGGATAACGGCTATGCAGTTTTCTATTGGCGAGATGGAAATGATGAAGTTGATTTTATTCTTAAAAAAGATTCAGAAGTTATTGCTCTTGAGGTTAAAAGTGGAATTATTAAAAACCGTTCTGGGTTAAATAAATTCAATAATCTATTTAGCCCAAACAAGGTTTATGTAATTGATAACTCTGGCTTAAGTTGGCAGGAGTTTATTACAATTAATCCGAAAGAATTATTTAACTAATCACTTACAAAACAAAATCAAGATAGTTTTTGGAATTTATTAAATGCACAGGTGAACCAGGATAATAAATTTTCCATTTGTTAGGAATTTTGAATTTACTTTTGGGGGACCATTTAATTTCATGACCTGTTAATTTTCCATCCTTATCTTCAATATAATCTATTTCACCTCCTTGAAATGTACGCCAAAAATATGACGCTGAGTAATCTTGATTATAATGATTTCGTTTTAATCTCTCTGTTATAACAAAATTTTCAAATAAAGCACCAATATCATTCCTATTTTCAAGTTCGTTAAATTGTTTTATAATTCCGTTTCTAATTCCGTTATCCCAGAAAAAGTATTTGTTTTTTTTTGTAATTTCATCCCGTAAATTTCTACTGAACGCACCAAGTTTTTTAATTACAAAAGAATTTTCCAAAATGTCAATATAGCGGGATACCGTTTTTGAATCTATTCTTAGAGATTTAGATAATTCGTGAATTGAAACTTCATTACCAATTTGAAACGCTAATAATTTCAGTAAATCAAACAGTTTTTGCGAACCTCTAATTTTTTCAAATTGCAGAATATCTTTTAATAAATAGGAATCGACAATTTCGTTGATTATTTCTATTTTGCTTTTCTTTGTTCTGCTTGTAAGTACTTCAGGATAATTTCCGAAAATTAAGGTTTCCTCAATTTTTTCACTCATTTCAAATTTTGTATTTACAAAAATAATTTCTGATTGAGCAAATGGAAACAATATTCTTGTCCGCTTTCTTCCTGTTAATGGCTCTCCAATCTGTTGCGATAAATCAAATGATGATGAACCTGTTGCTATAATGAGCAATTCCGGATTTTGATCAACCAATATCTTTAATCCCATTCCAATATTTGGAATTTGCTGAGCTTCATCTATAGCAAGTAACTCTAAACCCTCAACATAACTGTTTATCAATTGAAAATCTTGAGAAGAAAATATTCTCTGAACTCTAATATTTTCACCAGAATCCAGTTTATATTTTAAAGTTGTATTTTCAAGAAAACTCTTTAGAAGTGTAGTTTTCCCTACTCTACGAGCACCGTAAATAACTAATACCTTTTTCTTTTGCAATAATTTATCTATTTGGTAATATCTTTGCAACATAGATTTGTATCCATAAAATTTAAAATACTTTCTTAAAGATATAAATTTTAGGAGTATAATTCCAAATATTCGTATAAATTATTGGAGTATAACTCTAAATATTTATACCAATCTTTAGAACTCATTAAAAATAAAGGAAAGTCGTAATATCTTTTTGCACAATGCTTTTCTCAGAAATAATAATTATTCCATAAATATGATTTGACATTATTGTAAAGAAATCTACAAAATTAAATTTTAACTTTTCCAAACTTAGCTTGTTTAAAATCTGTAATTTTTGTTCACTAATAATTTTTAACGAGGTAACTTTATGCAACGAACATTATCACTTTTCTTAATCCTTCTGTTTTTTATTTCATCAACAATTATATCGCAAACAAAAACTCGCGATGAAATTGATACAAAGTACAAATGGAAAATAGAAGACCTATACTCCTCTGTTGCTGGTTGGCAGAAGGATAAAGAATTAATTGAAGCACGTATTCCGGAGATAACAGAATTTCAAGGAAGGCTTGGTGAAAGTTCAAAAAATTTATTAACCACTTTGGAGAGTATCTATTCCATTCACAAAAGTCATTATAAACTCTCAAGCTATTCTTCACGCTTAAAGGATCAGGATTTAGGTAACAGTGTTAACGAGTCTTTAGCACAACAAGCAAGTTCACTTGGTACAAAGCTGTCTGAGGCTGCATCATTTTTTAATCCGGAAATTCTTGCAATTAGCAACTCAACAATGGATAAATTCTACAAGGAAGAAGCTGCACTTTTAGAATACAAAATAATTTTAGATAATGTGCAGAGGCTGCGTAAACACACGCTCTCAAAGAACGAAGAAAATATACTTGCAAGTTTTGGTTTAATTGCTAATAATCAATATGATGTTTATGGAATTTTTACAAACTCTGAAATGCCTCGCGAAGAGGTTACCCTTTCAACAGGAGAAAAAGTAAAACTAACTTCTTCAGGATTTTCGAGAAACAGAACCGCAGAAAATAGAGATGATAGAAAATTGGTGTTCGAGAAATTCTTTAACAACTATGGCAAGTTTGAAAAAACAATTGGTGCCAACCTTACCGGACACGTAAAAAAGGATTATGTTTTTGCAAAAAATAAGAATTATGAAACCGCACTTGAGGCAGCATTAGATAGATACAATATTCCAACTTCTGTTTACGAAAACTTAATTGAACAAATTAACAATTCGCTCCCAACGCTGCACAGATTTTTAACACTAAAGAAAGAGATGTTAGGATACGATACTTTATACTACTACGATTTATATACATCGATGGTAGAGAAAGTGGATATGAATTTTACTATTGAAGATGGACAAGAGATAATTCTAAAATCATTAAAACCACTTGGAAGTGAATATACCAAAGTGGTTAAAAAGGCATTTGATGAAAGATGGATTGATTACTACCCTACTGACGGTAAACGAAGCGGAGCCTATTCAACCGGGAGTGAATATGATTATCATCCATATATTTTAATGAACTGGACTGATGATTATAATTCGGTTTCTACTTTAACTCACGAGCTTGGTCACACAATGCACTCATATTTATCAAATAAAAATCAACCATTTCAGACTTCACAATATCCAATTTTTGTTGCTGAAATTGCTTCCACTTTAAACGAAAATTTACTGAACGATTATATGGTTGAAAACGCAAAGAGCGATAAAGAAAAATTATTTATTCTCGGAAGTTATCTCGATATGCTACGCGGCACGCTTTTCCGTCAAGTTTCTTTTGCTGAGTTCGAATGGGAAATTCACAAAAAGATTGAAGCTGACGAGCCGCTAAATGGTGAAATTATGAGTAACATATATTATGATATTGTGAAACGATACTACGGAGATGATAAAGGCATTACAGTAGTTCCTGAATATATTAAATATGAGTGGGCTTATATACCTCACTTCTATTACAATTATTATGTCTATCAATATGCTACATCAATAATTTACGCTACTGCATTTTACGAAAAAATTAAAGCTGATGGAGATAATGCAGTTCAAGAATATTTCAAAATATTAAAAGGCGGCGGTTCCAACTATCCAATTGAACTAATTAAAAAAGCTGGTGTTGATCCTATGTCGGCAGAGCCATTTGAACTTGCAATGAAAAGAATGAATGATGTAATGGATAAAATTGAAGATATATTGAAAAAATAATTTTGTGCATACCGACAATAAAACTATTTTAATAAAAAAATCATCAAACTATTCCAACAAGGAATTGGTTTTTGGAAAAAAGCTGGTGTTGCAATATCTATTTTATCTTTTTGTTTTTTTCAGGCTCAACTATGTAGTTAGTGGTTGTTGAAATTTTTTGTCCTGATTCTATTTCTAATTTTTTACGAGCATCTCCAGCAATTTTTCCACCTCTTTTTGCAACATCTTTGTTTTCGATAAAGCCTTGAGCATTTTGATTTCGTGCAATTTCAGTTGTTGATGCTTCACCAAGCATCGAAAATATTAATTCTAAATCTGTAAAATGGTCTCGCAAGTTTTCTCTTTTTAAACCTTTATATTTTTTATATTCTGCTGGTGTCATACCAAATGTTGCTTGTGATATTTCGGCTGTTAAAATTGCGTATTCAATTTGCTCTTTAATACCACGTTCTTTCCATTCGTCTGTTAGGTTTTGCCTTATGGCAATTCCACGTATCCGTTTATCAATCCAATCTTTCGAGTATCCTTTTTGTTCGTAGAGTTCTTTCATACGTTGTTGGGCAAGTTCTGGGTCTTCTATCTCTTTTACACGTTCGTATCCTACTTTTGCTAACCATCTCTTAAATGGTTCTGCTTTTGGCGATGGAATAGATTGAATTATGCGAAAGGCATTTTCTGTATTAACAATGTCTGTTTCTCGCAATTTTCCATCTTTTGCACGCATTTTCAACTGTCGACAAAATGTCGACAGTTCAGTTCTAGAACTTTCTTTTTCTCGTTTTTTTAACCTATACCAATAGTCTCTTGGCTTTGTGCTATCTGTTAATGCTTCAATAATATCTACTACCGAGAAATACCATTCATCGTTATAAAGTGTTTTTCTTATTTCTTTTTTTTCAAAAACTGCAATTTTATTTTCCACTTTTATTCCTTAATCTCTATTATACTATTCTCTTTTTACTTGTTATTCTTTTTAATAAACTCCGTTGCTGCTTCTTCATTTTTTTCAATGGCAACTTCTACAACTTGTTCTGTTGCTTCTAATAAATGCTTACTCTCTTTTTTTTAAACTTTGATTTTTTTCTTGATAATACAGTGGGTGTAACAGTAATTTTGCTCTCTTTCAGAAAAGTACTTTATATTCAATCTTTATTAACTCCACTAATAGATTAAGTTGATTACACTAAATTGAAATGCTAAAATAGTTATTTCTTATTCTAATTTAAATAGTTAGCAAGTTAACCAGCAATTCGGGGACATATTAATTTCAATTATTAAATTCAGTAAATGTAACAAGCAATCCACAGAATAGCGAGTATAACTATGTGAATAAATTTTGATTGAAACTTCAAACTACAAATCCGATTTAACTCTGAAAACAAATCTTAACTTTGTATATTTGAAGAATAAATTATTAACTAAACAAAAGCGACGCCTTGAGCGTTGTTGAAAGGAGAAAAAATGATTTTTATAGTAGCGGTAATAGCAGCAATTGGTGGATTTTTTACATCAATTAATATGAAAAAACATGGTAGAAAACAAGAGGCATCCATTTCGCTGTTAGTTTCATTAGCAGCAGCGGCAATAGCAGTATTTAACCTGTTCACAGTAATTCCCGCAGGGCAAGTAGGTGTTGTTGATTTTCTTGGAAGTGTAAGTGACATCACTTTAAAGTCTGGAATTAATATTGTTAATCCTGCAGCAAGAGTTGAAAAATTCTCTATTAAAACTCAAGAGATTAAAGAAGTAATGAATGTACCTTCTAAAGAAGGTTTAAGTGTTCAACTCGAAATTAGTTTGATGTATAGATTAAATCCGGATAAGGCAAACGATATTTACAGAACTGTTGGTTCAAACTATCGCGAAATTATTTTGCTTCCGCAATTCCGTTCAGTAGTACGTGGTGTAACTGCACGCTACGAAGCTAAGGCTCTTTATACTGCCTCACGCGAAAAACTTGCTGGGGAAATTATTAATGATTTAGCACAGCTTGTAGCCCCTCGTGGAATTACAATTGAAGAAGCACCATTACGCCAAATTCAGTTACCTGCACGTTTAACAAAATCGATTGAAGAGAAACTTCAGGCAGAACAAGAGAGTCAGAGAATGGCTTTTATCTTGGGAAAAGAAAAACAAGAAGCGGAGCGTAAACGAATTGAAGCTAAGGGAATTAAAGATTTCCAAACAATTGTATCTGAAGGAATTAACGACCAACTACTACGCTGGAAAGGAATTGAAGCAACAGAGAAACTTGCAAATTCAGCAAATGCTAAAGTAATTGTTATTGGGTCAGGAAAAGATGGATTACCATTAATTCTTGGTGGAAGTAATTAAGGTAAAGTTGAAAAGTTGTAAGTGCCTTGCTGTAAGCATCCCCTTGGGAAAAGTTAAAAGAATAAATAAATTTCTAACAAACTTTTCCGAATGGATGCTAATAGCAAGGCACTTATACACAACACAAATTGTCTGTATAAATTACTTTATCTCAAACAATTCATCATCAAGCCCGCTATTTACTTTTATTGATGTAACTTCCAATTCAATTATTTGTGGTCCAAAAGATTGACTAAGTTTAAATGGATACTTTACTCCTTCAACTTCTTTATAATCTTTCAT
>JAKIUC010000090.1 GCA_021647785.1 Melioribacteraceae bacterium | reverse complement strand
TCTGCTTATTTATTAAATGCAAAGTTATATAACAAATATACGGATATCTTTGCATATATGCAAGGGCTTTTTGTCCTTAACACATTTGTTTTCAATAACTTAACTCAATTTGAGGAGACCCTAAGTAATTTGGTTAAAGACCCAAAATTAGAAGAATTGTCATTGAGTCTTCACACACCAAATTTCTTCAACATATTAAATGTAACAAAAACAGAAATTAGACATTCAAATTTTCTCGCTTGGTTAATGTCCCCAAATGAAAGTCATAATTTGAATACAATATTTCTAAAATGGTTTTTAAAAGACATATTCTCATCTGAGAAAATTGATTGGGCAAATGAGTTTTCAATAGATTCTTTGAATTTACATAACATAAAAGTTTATCGAGAATGGCAAAATATTGATATTTTAATTTTGCACGAAGAGTTTGTTATTGCAATCGAAAATAAAGTTGACTCATCTGAACATTCAAGGCAATTGAAAAAATACTCTGATATAATAAATGACTCTTTTCCTGATTTAAAAAAGGCATTCGTATTTTTAACAATTGACGGTCTAAATCCAAAGGATGAAGAAGATGCAAATCAATATATATCTATAGACTATGGACTAATAAAATCACTTATAGAAATTGTATTATCAGTTTATAAAAACTCATTATCCCAAAGAATACAGTATTACATAGAAGATTATCTCCTAATTTTAAATAGGTACATTATGAAAGAACACGAATCAGTAGATTTAGCATTACAACTATATAAAAATCATAAAGAAGCGATTGACTTTATTATCGAAAATATTCCTGATAAAATAGCAGAAGTACGTGAGATAATTGAAGAAACAATTCTTGAAGAAGGTTATGTGCTTGAAACCTGCAATAAATATTATGCTCGATTCTTAACTAAAAATTTATCTCCAATAATTCCTAAAACTGGCATTTTGGGATGGAAAGGAAGTGAAAGTTTTCTATTTGAAATGGCTTATTGGGAAAAAGGTTTGTCATTAAAATTTGTGATTTCACCTGGCAATGAGAAAAACAGACAAATTCTTGCAGATATTATGAAATCACTTCCAAAAAACAAAAAAGCGGCTGGAAAAAAATGGTGGACTCTTTATAGTGACGCAAGAAAAGTGAATTTTATGAGTGATAAATATGAAGATAGCGGAGAAATAGAATCATTAGTTCAAAAATTGTTACGTGAAAATAAGGAATTAATCAATGAAGTTGAGAAAAAAATAATTGGGGTTAAAGATACATTTGAGAAATAAAGCCGACTGCATAACAAAGGCTATACGTAATGCGGGCAAAGTGCTAACTATGAACATTATAACATTAAATAAATTTAGTAATAAATTGAAAATTATTCGTTTCAAAATCCCGCACTACGCATAGCCAAACCGTTCGAGTCAATCTTCCCTTCGGGAAAGATTGACTCGAACGGCTCGGGGACAAGTCCCTTGTCCTGTGCTCTCTTTCCTCTGGTCAGACAGCCCAGAACAAGGGATATACAGAATCCAAAATACCAGAGTTCTCCGGACTCCATATTTTGAACTCTGCATATCCCCGAGCCGTTACACCACATTTATAAATAATGCATACAAAAAACAATGAACTACATCTTAATCATAGGAACATTTGAAGCATTTTTTCTAGTTTTACTGCTGATAAGTAAAAAAGAGAAAGTAAAATCTGACTTTTTTTTAGGTGTTATTCTAGGATTGTATGGCATAAGTATTTTTTTATCATACATTGAAATACACAACATTCAAAACAACTTTCCGTTTCCGCAAATAATAAATATAAATTGGCTAGTATTATTTTTACACGGACCTGCATTATGGTTTTATATAAAATCTTTAAGTTCTCATAATATTATTTTTAAACCAATATACATTTTGCATTTTTTACCTTTTTTTGTTTTTCTAGTATTTCACTACTTTAACTTTATCGGCTTACCTAACAGTGAAAAAATAATTATTGCAAAAAATGAACTTTTCAGAGATAATATTTTCTATAAAATATCAATTATAAGCATTGGGCTTTCTACCATCACTTATAATTTATGGGCTTTAATTCTTATTAAAAATTACGATAGAAGGCTTAAGCATTTTTATTCTAAAACGGATAGCATTGATTTAAAATGGCTTCAAATTCTTACAATATCATCATTGTCTGTTTATCTGCTAAATGTTGCAATAGTTAATCTTAATTTAATGTTCCATTTTACATCGCATAAAATTGTGATGATGACAACATATAGTTTTGCCTCTATTTACGTACTAGTAATTGGTTTTTTCGGATTACAGCAAAAAAATGTTTTTTTAGCAATATCTAACAAAAAATATATTAAACCAGCTAAGCATAAACCGATAAAAAATGATGAAAGCAATTTTATTGAAAAACTTAGATTATTTATGGAAGAAAATAAACCATTCTTAGATTCTGATATAAATCTGTTAAAATTGAGCAAATTATTAAAAGTAAAAACAGATTATCTTTCCGAAATTCTAAACATGCATATGCATCAAACATTTTTTGATTTTATCAACAAATACCGTATCGAAGAATTTAAGAAGCAATGTTCGTTGGGAGACAACAAACATCTATCTATTTTGGGCATTGCCTATAATTGTGGTTTTAATTCTAAAGCATCCTTTTACAGAGCTTTCAAAAAATTTGAACAAATATCCCCTAGTAGCTACATAAAGAATGTCTCATAAAAATTGAGACTTAAATTTCAAAAAAGTGAAACTACTTTTCCTTTAAGTGAGACGCTATCCCTTAGATTTCTAGTTACTTTTGCTACAACATTTATGTCATAAAATCTGTTTTTTATAGACAATCATCTTATTTATATACTACGAGAGAAACAATGAAAAATATTATACTTGTTTTGTGGATAGTTTTTTTTACCACTGCTTATGTTAATGCCTGCACAACCTTTGTATTAAAAGATTCAAGCAATCTGGTTTATGGTCAAAATTTTGATTGGGATATTGGTGCAGGGTTTGTATTAGTAAATAAAAAAGGGATTATAAAACAAGCACTTATAAAGCCTCCATATAAACCCGCAAAATGGGTTTCAAAATACGGTAGCATTACTTTTAATCAAGTTGGGGTTGATGCACCAATGAGCGGTATTAACGAAAAAGGCTTGGTAGTTGCTCAAATGGGGCTATTTGAAAGTGAATTTCCAAAGATTGATGAGGAAAATGTAGTTAGTGGGCTTGAATGGATTCAGTATCAATTGGATAATTCATCTACATTAGAAGATGTTATTAAAAATAATGAAAAAGTAAGAATTTTAACTGATGTAGTTCCACTCCATTATTTTATTTGCGATAGTTTAGGCAATGTTGGAGTAATAGAATACATAAATAAAAAGTTAGTAATTCATCAAGGCAAAAATGTTTTCATTTCAGTTTGTAGCAATATGATTTACGAGCTTTCTAAAAAGTCAATTAAAAATTATAAAGGCTTTGGCGGAAAGAATGATGTTCCTGAAAAATGGAACAGCATTTCTGATATTATTGTAATTGCTAATAGTATGATAAATAATTACAAAGACAATCTTAATCCAGTTGACTATAGTTTTGAAATACTAAATTCTGTTAGTTCCTCTACCCGAACTCAATGGTCTATAATATTTGATATTAAAAATAGAACTATAAACTTCAGAACAAGAAACAACAAAAATATTAGAACATTATCACTTAACAGTTTTGAATATTCTTGCACCAGCATTAACAAAATACTGGATATTCAGAAAAGTAATACCAAAACAGATTTGATTAAACAATTTACAAACCTAACTTTTGATTATTACTTTGATTACAAGAAAAACCTTATTGCATTATATAAATCAAATATGAAAGGATTTCCAAACATATCGGATGAATTTATCAATCTTGAAGTGGAATATGCTATAAAAAGGAAATGTGAATAACAAATAAATATAATTATTACTGATCTATACCAAAACAGAAAGACATTTAATTTAATATATGGTCTAAATAATATCAAGATTGAAATAATTCTATGAAAAAAATAAATACATTAATTTTAGTAATACTATCCATAATAATTATCTCATGCTCACCAACAAAACAAGCAGTAACAACCAAAAAAAGTTTAAAGTTTTCAATTCTTGGCGGTATAAATTTGGGTGGAATTACTGATAATACAGATATGTCTGTTTTACAGATTTCAAAAAACGAAGTTGATGCAATTTCTGGAGCAACTAGAACAGGATTTAATGTTGGGATACACATTAATAGAGAACTACTGCAAAATCAAATAGAATTTGGAATTGATTACATGTATAATCATCAAATATTTACATATAATGATGCAGATAATTCTTTTATTGGAGTGCGAAAGTTGGGTGTATCGCAATTTTTATTTCTACTAACGAAGAAGGTATTTTACCAAATTATTCCATAAATAAATGGTCACACGGGGCAACAATAGGTATATCAGCTTACCCATTCCAATTTAGCAATAATAGTAAAATAGGTTTTTATTTTGACTTGTATAGGGGAAGTCAGATTTATGAAGATTATTACAATCAAACTTTTTTTGAAATGCCAGGTTCAAGTTTTATAAAATTTGGAATTAAATATCAATTTAAATAGAAAAAATTATGAAATATATTTTTATAGCAATACTCTTTGTTCATGGCATTATTCATTTATTTGGATTTGCTAAAGCTTTTGATTTGGCACAGTTTGAGGAATTAAAAGCTAACATCTCAAAATTACATGGTATATTTTGGTTTTTTGCTTTTGTTCTGTTTGCATATACAGGCGAAGCGTATATATCAAAAAACTCATCTTGGCACTTTGCGGCAATTATTGCTGTTACTATTTCTCTTGTGCTAATTATTTTTTATTGGAAAGATGCAAAGTTTGGAACAATTCCAAATTTAATAATTTTTTTAGTTGCCCTATTTTCTCTATCATCTAGTTCATTTAATAAAAAAACAACTCAAGAAGTATCATCAATATTTGCACAAGCATGCACAAATAGCAGAAACTTAATTACAAATGAAGAATTAAATAACTTGCCGTATCCCGTAGCAAAATGGTTAACCCGTTCGGGTATTGTAGGAAAAGAAAGAATATATGCAGTTCATCTTGCTCAAAAGGTAAGAATGAAAATGAATCATGAACAAAAAGAATGGAACGAAGCCGTTGCAGAACAATATTTTACGGTTGAAAACCCTGCATTTATTTGGAAAGTAAATATGGATATGTCGCCATTTATTAAAATTACAGGAAGAGATAAGTTTGTTGATGGAAAGGGGGAAATGCAAATAAAAATATTTTCATTATTCAATGTTGTAAATGAAAAAGGCTCAAAAATGAACGAGGCCACACTTCAACGTTATTTGGCTGAAATAGTATGGTTCCCTTCGGCAGCGATTAGTAGATATATCTCATGGGAAGCAATAGACTCATTAACATCCAAAGCCACCATGAATTATAAAGAAACAACCGGTTCAGGAACTTTCTATTTCAATGAACAAGGTGATTTTATTAAATTCGAAACACTAAGATATAAGGGCAATGACAAACGATATTGGTGGAGAGTGAAGGTAAAAGAACATTCAACAATGAACGAAATAATAATTCCAACAAAAATGGAAGCGAGTTGGATGCTTGAAAATGGAGAATGGACTTGGTTAGACTTAGAAATTACAGATATTTGGTATAATAGAAGTATTGAAATCAACTAACATGATAAAAAGACACGAATAAATATTTTAAATCCTTTAAGTATGATTTTCACTTTCTAAACAAAAAAGAACTTGTTCAATTGTACAAGACTAAAATGAAAGGATTTCCTGACATACCAGATGAAGTAATTAAACTTGAAGTAGAATATTCAATAAATCGAAAATGTAAAGTATTAAATCTAATAAATAATTACTACGACACTAATGATTAGAATATTGTTCCTGACCTGTACAATAAAACAGCATTCCCAAAATGTGGTAATATTGGGCATATAGACTTTTTAGAGAGTAAAGATGATTTAAGAAAAGCAATTAGTAGTTATATTTAATGGATATCCCATTCTTTTTAAGTTTTAAAACACGTGGTATAACAAAAGCTATAAGCAATAGCAGTAAAGTATATTTTAAAGTATAAGCAAATCGATGAAATAATTGTTAAATTTTAAATAAATATTTTTATCCGCTACTGCTCATAGCAAGTTCGTTAAAAAGTAAAAGCTCAAAAACGCTCATAACCAACCGTAAATTAAAATTAAAAAATCAAATTAAAACAAATACTTTATTCCAACAAAACCCCCAACTAGTAGCACAGTAAAAACAATTGCAAGTAAGTTAAAATACTTATCAATAAATTCTTTTATTGTATCACCAAATTTCCAGATTAAAAAGGCTACGAGAAAGAATCTTCCGGCTCTGCTAACAATTGAGGCTAACACAAAGAGAATAAGATTAACATCGAAAGCACCTGCAGAAACTGTAAAAACTTTATAAGGGATTGGTGTAAATCCGGCAGTGAATACTATCCAGAAATTCCATTCTTCGTAAAGTCCTTGAACCTTAAAGAAAATAGTCTCTGTAAATCCTGGAATATTATTAAAAAAGAATAGAGCAAAATTTGAAAACTCGCCACTAGCACCCCACCAAACGTAGTACCCAATTGCGTATCCAAGTAATGCACCAAGAACAGAAGCCACCGTTGAGTTAAGGGCAAACATAAATGCTTTTTTTCTTGCACCGAGAACTAATGCTATCAATAAAGCATCGGGTGGTATAGGGAAGAATGAAGATTCAGCAAACGCTAATAAAAACAAGGCAATGGGACCATAAGGAGTATCTGCCCAGTGCAGCATCCAATCATAAAGTTGTCGTACAAATTTCATCTCTTTCCGTATTATTATTTTTTGAAAGAACAATTATACAAAAATAATTTTTATGTGTTATAATTTAAATGATTTAATATTTGTTGATTTATCAAAAATAAAGTATTTTGCTACTTCTATCAAAAAGGTGATTATGTCTGAAAAGAAAAGTGAACGATTACTTTCATTAGATGTCTTTCGTGGAATTACAATTCTAGGAATGATATTGGTAAATAACCCTGGCTCGTGGTCAGATGTTTACTCTCCGCTGCTGCATGCAGAGTGGAATGGGTGTACACCTACCGATTTGATCTTTCCGTTTTTCCTTTTCATTGTTGGTGTTACTACTACATTTTCACTTTCAAAATATAGAAGTGCTGATAATAAAAACAGAGATGTTTTGTTTAGATTGATACGCAGAAGTTTAACAATCTTTTTACTTGGAATATTTCTTAGTGGATTTCCATTTTTTGATTTATCAACTATTAGGATACCCGGAGTTTTACAGCGCATCGCAGTTGTTTATTTCTTTGTATCAATTATATTTTTAAATGTTCGGAAAGAAAATCTTGTGTATGTTACATCTGCATTACTTCTAATTTATTGGGGGTTAATGACACTCGTTCCAGTTCCAGGTTTCGGAACTCCGAATCTTGAGCCTTCAACAAATCTTGGTGCTTGGTTAGATAGGTTACTTCTTGATGGACATCTTTGGAGTAAATCTAAAACTTGGGACCCTGAAGGATTGCTTAGTACAATTCCTGCAATTGGTACCGCTTTGCTTGGAGTACTAACCGGATATTGGCTAAGGAGTGATAATGATAAAACTACAAAAACGGTTTGGATGTTTTTCTACGGTGTTGTGTTGCTTGCCTTAGGTTATGCTTGGGATTTCTGGTTCCCAATAAATAAAAGTTTATGGACAAGCTCATACGTGGTTTATACTGGTGGATTAGCACTTATTTTTCTAGCTTTCTGCTACTGGCTTATTGATGTACAAAATAATACTTGGTGGATAAAACCATTTCATATATATGGAACAAACGCAATTGCAGTTTTCTTTTTATCAAGTTTAACTGCTAAATCTCTTTATCTAATTGAAGTTACTGCTGCTAATGGAGAGTTAGTTTCCTTAAAGCATTATATTTATTCAAACGTATTTCTTCAAATTGCGTCACCAATAAATGCCTCGTTACTATTTGCCGTTTCCTATATTTTGATTTGGCTATTTGTAATTTGGCTTTTATATAGAAAGCAAATTTTTATTAAGGTGTAATCCTAATACTTGATTCTGGTTTTAAAATTTAATTGCACCTTAAATCAAGTAGTAAATTATTGAAAAATATTGAATTAATTTTTTATAAAAGTAAGTTAAAATACTACCATAAATAGGAGAAGAAAATGCCAAAATTAAGTACATTTAAAACAATCCCAGAGTTATATCTTCATTTAACCGAAGAATATGGCCCAAAATCAAATCACGGAATGTTTAAGCAAAAAGTGAGTGGTAAATTTGAGGATATCTCATATGCTACATTTAAGGAAGAGACTGATTCGTTAGCTTTCGGGCTTGGGTCTCTTGGTGTGAAAAGAGAGGATAAAATTGCAATTATTGCAGAAAATCGTCCAGAGTGGGTTTATACTGATATGGCAGTTCTTGGTGTAGGTGCGGTTGATGTACCAATCTATCCAATATCAACTTCCGAAACAATAGAGTTTATTCTTAACAATTCTGAAGCTGTGGGAATTGTTGTATCAAATCAGTTTCATATGAATAAAGTTCTTAAAGTAAAGGATAATGTAAAATCGCTTCGCTTTATTATTGTTATGAATGATATTGATATCTCTGAACAAAGTGATGTTTATCTTATGAAAGATATTCAGAAGATGGGTAAAGAATTTGAGAAAGAGAACCCAAATTATTTTAAAGAGAGTATAAACCTCTCCCGTGAAGATGATTTATGTACATTGATATATACATCTGGCACAACAGGAGAACCAAAAGGGGTGATGCTTACTCATAAAAATATTATTTCAAATGTTATGGCAGTGCATGAGATAATTGAAGTTTATAAAGAGGATTTGTTTCTATCCTTTCTTCCGCTATCACATGTTTTTGAAAGAATGGCTGGTTATTATCTTCCACTTACAGCTGGTTCGCAGATTGCTTATGCTGAAAGTATTGAGAAAGTAGCTTCAAATTTAATGGAAGTAAAACCAACAGTTATGACTGCTGTTCCAAGACTATTTGAAAGAATTTATTCAAAAATCAGAAAAGGTGTTGATGCTTCTCCTGAGAAAAAACAAAAAATATTTAATTGGGCTTTGTCTGTTGGCGAAGATTTTCATACAGCAAAGAAAACTGATAAAGGAGTTCCTATTGGATTGAAACTAAAACATAAACTTGCTGATAAAATAGTGTTTAGTAAAATCCGTGAAAAGACTGGCGGAAATTTACGCTTCTTTGTATCGGGTGGTGCAGCATTAGCCCGTGAGCTTGGAGTATTTTTTGAAGCTGTTGGAATTTTAATCTTGGAAGGTTACGGTTTAACTGAATCTTCTCCAGTAATTGCTGTGAACAGACCATACAACTATAAGTTTGGAACTGTAGGACATACTATGCCTGGAGTTGAAGTTAAGATTGCATCTGACGGTGAAATTTTAGCATACGGACCAAATATTATGCAAGGTTATTATAAAAATAAAGAAGAGACCGAAAAGACAATTAAGAATGGATGGCTGCATACTGGCGATATTGGCGTCTTTGATGCAGAAGGCTTTTTAGTGATTACTGATAGAAAAAAATCTCTCTTCAAAACTTCTGGCGGAAAGTATATTGCTCCCACACCAATTGAAAATCTCTTTCTCGGAAGTAAATATATTGACCAATTTATTATTATTGGCGATAGAAGAATGTTCATAACTGCTTTAATTGTTCCCGATTTTGAAGCATTAAAAGAATACGCCGATGCACACAGAATTACTTACAAAGACCCTATGGAACTAACACAAATGAAGCAAATTTATGAAATGCTGGAAAAAGATTTAGGACAGTTCCAACGTAAATTAGCTGGTTATGAAAAGGTTCGTAAGTTTACAATTCTTGAAAAACCATTTACAGTTGAAGGTGGCGAAATGACTCCTTCGTTGAAACTAAAACGGAATGTGATTGAAAGTAGATACACTAATTTAATTGATGAAATGTATGAAGGGATGGGCTAATAGCCACTCCTCTTAAATACTGACTATATAATGTCTAAGTCTTTTCGGCTTGGACATTTTTTATAGATACTAATTGAAAAACAGACCGTCATTCCCGAATGCTCCTATCGGGAATCTTAGAATAAAAAAGATTCCCACTAAAAACATGTGGGAATGACATCAAACGTGATTAAAGGAAACTCAATGAAATACAAAACAATTCTCTTTGATGCTGATGGCACACTCTACGACTTTGATAAAGCGGCGGTTGAAGCATTAAAATCAAGCTTTAATAAATATGAAATAGGATGGACAGCACAGAGATTTGAAATTTATAAAGAAGTAAATAAAAAAATCTGGAATGATTTTGAGAAGGGTTTAATTACAACTAAAGAGATTAAGACTGAAAGATTCAAAAGATTTTTTGATGTAATTGGAGTTGTAAATATTGACTCACTCCAATTCAGTAAAGACTATTTAGAATTTCTTTCTCAAAACAATTATTTATTAGATGGTGCAAAAGATATTGTAGAATGGTGTAGCGAAAAATTTGAACTTGTTATTGTTACCAATGGTCTAGCTTCCGTACAGAATCCAAGATTAAAAAAATCAGAGTTAAGAGAATATTTTAAGTATATAATAATTTCTGAAGAAATTGGATTTGCAAAACCAAAAAGAGAAATATTTGATTATGCATTCGAGTTGTTAAATAATCCAAGTAAGGAAGGAGTTATTATCATTGGGGATAATCTAACATCTGATATTAAGGGTGGTGTAGATTATGGAATTGATACTTGTTGGTTTAATCCAAAAAAAGCAAAAAACAACTCAGAAGTTATTCCTACTCATGAGATATCTAAGCTTGATGAGTTGAGAAAATTATTATCATAATAAAGCTGGATTTATATTTTATTATTTATAGCTATATTTAGTTTAAATAATTTGAGTTTAGAGTGAATGGTAAAAATGAAATAAGGTGGCAACAAAGATTTTCGAATTATTGTAAAGCACTTAAACAATTAGAGAGTTTTATAGAGCATGGTGAATTAAATATTTTTGAAAAGCAGGGTCTTATAAAAGCATTTTAATTATGAATATTGGATTAGCAAAAGATGATATTGCGAAAATTATTTCAATCATAAAATCAGATAAAATGATTGAACAAGCATATTTGTTTGGTTCTAGAGCAAAAGGGAACTATGAAAACGGCTCGGATATTGATATCGCAATTAAGGGAGAGAATTTAAATCTTCACAATATTCTTGATTTGCAAGTTGAGTATAATAAGCTAAATTTACCATACAAATTAGACATTGTTATTTTTGATAGAATAAATGAACAAAATTTAATAGAACATATTGATAGAGTTGGTATCAATATTATTTCCAATTCATAAAAAAGGCGTATTAAAAAAAATATTATGGAATTATTTGAAATATTAAGAGTATCCTTAACTTCACTAAAAGCTAATAAACTAAGATCTTCTTTAACTATTCTTGGAATTATAGTTGGCATTTTTTCAATAATTGCGATTAGTACAATTATAGCAATGCTACGAACAAGTATTGAAGAAGGAGTTTCATCACTCGGAAGCAACACTTTTCAAGTTCAAAAATGGCCTGCAGTTCGTATTGGTGGGCATGGGTCTTGGGCAAAGTATAGAAACAGGAAAAATATTACTTCCGATAATTTTGATGATTTAGAAACAAAACTAATTGAATCAAAAGCAGTCTCTGCTACATCAGGACGTAGAGGAAGAGTAATTAAATATGGAAATGAAAAAACAAATCCAAATGTTGGAATATATGGTGTAACTCCAAGTTCGTTTATTACTAGAGATTGGAATGTTGAGTTTTGACGAGCAATTAACAAGCAAGATTATAGAAGTGGTAGAAA
>JAKIUC010000089.1 GCA_021647785.1 Melioribacteraceae bacterium | reverse complement strand
TACCAAAGAAAGTTCCCGCAATAAGAACATAAACTGGAAATTTTGCACTACAGCTCATAAAAGGGATAATAAGAAGTGTAATAATTCTATCACTCCTATTTCGCAAAGTACGTGTTGCCATAAATGCTGGAACAGAACAACCAAACCCAGTAATCATCGGGATAAACGACTTTCCGTGCAATCCAACTTTGTGCATAACTTTATCAATTACAAAAGCGGCACGAGCCATATAACCAGTTCCCTCTAAGAATGAGAGTGCAAAGAAAAGTATCATAATATTTGGCAAAAAGACGAGAACACCGCCAACACCAGAAATAATTCCATCAACAATAATTGAACGTAAAGTTGGCTCTGTTATTACTTGTGATAGAGTCGTGCCAAGCCATCCAAAGAAAGCCTCAATCCAATTCATTGGAGTTTCGCCAAGTGTAAATGTTAGCTGAAACATTGCCCACATAAAAAAGATAAATAGCGGAAGCCCAATAACTCTATTTATTAAAATAGAATCAATAATTTCTGATCTGTTTTTTTTTCGCTTTGCAGGATATTTTACCGTTTCCTGTATTGCTCCTCTAATTAAAGCATGACGCTCCTCTTTAAGCATCAACTCTGGGTCACTGTCATATTTCTTTTCAGTAAAAGTAAGTGCTTCAGAGAGAATATGATTTACCTTTATCCAGATTGGATATTCCCTTACTATCTTGTAAACATCTTTATCGTTCACAAGTAATTTAATTGATAGCCAACGTGGAGAGTATTTTGCTGTTAATTCTTTATCAGTAGAAATTATTTTAATAAGTTTTTCAATATAACCTTCCATTAAAGGAGAGAATGAAAGTTTGTTTAATTTAATCAAAATTTTATTTTCAAATAATTCAACTATATGATTGAGTAAGTCTTCTATTCCTGACCCGTAAATTGCCGATGTTGGGATAATATGAGTTCCGAATAATTCTTCTGTTTGAACAAAATCAATTTGTGTTCCTTGCTTCTCTACTTCGTCATACATATTTAGAGCTACAAGAAGGTTTGCCTGTGCATCAATTAATTGAGTGGTTAGATAGAAGTTCCTTTCAAGGTTTGTACCATCAACAACATTAACTACAACATCAGGATGCCCATCTATTATATATTCGCGAGTAACAACTTCTTCGGGTGAATATGTGGTTAGGCTGTAGGTTCCAGGTAGGTCAATTATTTTTATTTCATATTCTTTATGAAAAACAGTACCCTCACATTTTTCTACTGTTACACCCGAAAAATTTCCTACTTTTTGATTTGCCCCGACAATTTTATTAAATAGTGAAGTTTTACCACTATTTGGATTTCCAACTAATGCAACTGATATTTGTTTCTTCATAATAATTAGAAATGAGATTGGAGATTACTGATTTGAGAGAGAAGGACTTAGACTCTTTTATCTTATGTCTCAAATTTTTATCCAACATTAATCTCAAAAAATCCCCCATCGTTTTTTACCACTATGATGGTTTTTAATAATCTCAATTACTTTTACTTCTATATTTTTTGCTTCATCTATTCTTAATGAAAGATTAAAACTATTTATAAGAATTTCAATAGGATCACCCAATGGTGCAACACGTAATATTTTAATCTCTACTCCTTTAACTAATCCCATATCAAGAAGGCGAAAACGGATATCTCCTTTTGCACCCATTTTTGTAACTTCAACAATATCGCCAACTCTTACTTGGTCTAATGTAATAATTGAAATTTCAGAAGATTCAAGAAGTATTTTTGAAGCTAATTCATACCCAAGACTAATCTCTTTATTATTGTGTTCAACAGTAATTTTACCATGTCCATTTTTGCGTGATTTAAATAGAACCTCGTCCCCTATTGTAATTCCAAAGGTTTTTAGGTTTTCAACAGCTCCGTTGCTGCCATCAATTTCGGCAATTTTTACTTTCTGATTTTGGTTGCAATATGTTAGTCTTGAGAGATTCATTTTTTATTTTATTATTTTCACTATTTAAACTTAATCTTAATAAGAGATAAATGCAATTTTAATGTTTTTTACTTAGGATACTTGCTAAAATATGGTTGGATTAAGATTTGAACTTACTCTAAATACTTCTTCAGAATTGCATCTTTCTCTTTTGGAATTGCACTAATTGATTTTTCCAATTCAGAAATTTGTTTCTCTATTTTCTCTATTTTAGATACAATTTGTTTTTGTTTGGATAAAGTTGGTAGAGGGATTTTATACTCTGAAATTAGTGTTTTAGATATTTCAGGATAAGTCATACCTGATGCTAAACTCTCAATATTTTTAGATTCTCTTTTCAAGATATGATATAAATATTCGAAATGTAATTTGTCCGTATCACAAATAAAATTTTTATATCCCTGATTAGTACAAACTTCAATTTTTGTTATTGAAACATCTCCAATGGTAGCTCTACTAGAAAATAAAACTGAGTTAACTGGTAATAGCACGGCACTGCTTTTCAACAATCCGTCTTTAGAAATATTTCTTGCTGTTTTTGTTAAATACTTTCTTTTTGTATCAACTAATGTAGCCCAAGGTATTTCACCATCCCAAAATTCTTGCTTACTTGTATTTGGTGTTCCACCATTTTTAATTTCCGACATATTTCCTAATTGCTTTCTTTTAGTATTGGTTGCATAGACTACATTAAGAATAGAATCTATTTTTGTCTTTAAATTTTCAATTTTTTCAATTGCCTTTTTTTCTTTTTTCTCTAAAATTTTTATTTTAGAAACAATTTTTTCTTGAATACTTTTTGGTGGGAGTGGAATTTTCAAATCTCTTAAAATTGATAATGATACAAATTTTCTACTACTCCCTTTTTTTTCTTGTAGAATTTGATTTTCGATAATAGAATTGTTTAATAGTTCTTTCAAATAATAATTATTTAATATTTTAGATTTATCATATTTAAATAATGCCACGTTCTTTATAGCGAATTTTTTTTTCGTATTTACAACTACTGGAAATCCAATGGTACCAATCATTGCATAAAGGATATCTCCATTCTCAACTAACGACCTTTTGTTTATTTCATTAAAATTTTTCTCTGATATATTTTTAACATTTGTAAAATCTAATTTCCCATTAGTAATATTTTTAGAAGTAATCAGAGCGTATCCTTTTTCAACAAACAAAGGACTTTCATGTGTTCCATCACGTACATCACAAACATTCTCTAATCTAATTATTTTCCACTTACTTTTAATAGCTACTTTTTTTTTAACAGAAAGTGAGATGTTTTTTTCAAAATCGACTCTATCAAAAGTAAACATATCAACCAAATTTAAATATGATATATTTTTCTTTAAACTATCTGGAATTTCTAAATCGAATTTGCCCTTAAAAGCTTTGTAAATATAAGTGCTTGCTTTATCAGAATTTTCTAATGAGTTGATATCATATAGTTCTGTGCAATCGTCAATTGTTTTACCTCTTTGTATTGGGTGTATTCCTTCGCTTCCTCTTCGGTTGCTAAACTCGTATCCAAGAAATTGCTTTTCTTCTTTCTTTTCACCAGTTTTTAATAAAACCAATTTTTGCGGATATGCTAAAATGAAATAAAACAATTTTTCTTGTTCTAATTTTAGAATATTATTCCATTTTTCGATACTGTTCGTTGCTTTTATTTTCTTTTGGTACTCTTTATAAATTTCGTGTTGCTCTATGGCTTCATTTGGTGTTTTATTAAGTAGAGTAATATAATCGTCAAATGTAATTCCTTCCCAAACATGAGTAATATACTTTTTAACAGGTTTTTCAATTCCATTAATTGTTACATCCTTCTGATTAACAAAAAGATTATCTACCGAGGCTTTAATATTTGTTGCATCGGCATTGTTTCTGCGTCTTAAAAACAAGGTAACTGTATTAGTTCCAGTAGCCATAAATGTTGAGGAACCAAGTTCGGCAATGGCAACAATTTCAAAATTCTTTAAAATTATTTCTCTTGTTTGAGTGTAAATACCTGTGTTGCTTAAAATACTGCTTGGTAAAATTATGCCAGCTATACCGCCATCTTTTAATAGTTGCTTAGTTCGTTCAATAAACAAACATTCTATTTCGCTACTTTGGTCTGTTAATCTTGGATAGAGTTCAAAAGCATTTTTCAGTATATCTCTATCCATCATAGTTCCTTTAAAAGCAGAAACTGAATAAGGAGGATTTGAAATTACAATGTCAAATTGTTTGTTATCTTGCTTATAGGTTCGGTCTGTTTCTTTAAGCAAATCTTTAAATTCAGTTGAAGTAGAAAAATCTCCAAGTCCATCGCCATGTATTACCTTAGCCAAACCATCGCCATGCAAATAACAACTTACTTTAGCAGTTTTTACTAAACGATAATCTTTTTCAATTGCATATATATAGTCATCTGCCCAATCAAATTGATCATCTTTCCATTTTTTTAATGCTCTTTTGGTAGAAGGAGTATATTTGTTTTCATCAATAGAATCGATATATTTTTGAACTTCTTCCATTGATTCGGTTATAAAATGTCCACTACCTGCAGCATAATCAATTATTAATGGCAATAAATCATTTTTGTTCCCTTGTCTAATTTTCTTGTTAGCAATTTCTTTTAAAGGAATACTCTTTATAATAAAACGAGCAATAGGAACAGGGGTAAAGAACTGCCCTGATTCTTGCTTTAAACCAGTAGTTAATAATAGCTCAAAAAAATCGCTTAAAAATTGTTGCCTATAATTATAACGTATTTTATAAACCTGTAATAGTTCAACTACTTCTTTTACAACTTTTGCATTTTCTTCAAAAGAAGCATCATCGTAAACTTCTTTTATTGCAAACTCATTATTTTTTTTAAGCCTAATTTCTGTAAGTATTTCCTTAAATTCTTCTCTGTATTGCTTGTCCACTTGTTGAAATCGTTTATCAAATTCACTATCACTTACATCGGTTACTTTCTTTTCTAAAAGTTCGAGCATACCTCTATTGTAAAGGTCTGTTAGTCTTTTTTGAAATGAAATATGGTCGTCCTCTCCTTCAATCCATTGAAAATGTAATTGTTCATCATCGTTTACATTTTCATCCATAATTTTGCAAAGAAAAAGAGTGAATATTTTATTGAACGCATTCGGTTTATCGGAAACTACATTATGCCTAAGGATTTCTAAAAAACGATTGAATATAAAACTACTATCCTCTTGTTTCAAAACTCTTAAATCTTTTTTAGTTAATGCCTTACTATGAAATTCGTATGGTTTTACCCAAGCATCAAAAACACCATTCGATTTTGGCAACTTATTCCAACGTTCGTAAAAATCTTTTACATTATTAGTTTGCTTGTAAACCTCTTCAATTTTAACAATTTCATTTTTATATTTAAGTTCTTCTCCCTCAAGAACAGAAGCGTAAAGCATAAGAACGTCAGCATTTTTATCTTGCTGAAAATAGGTAAAAAGTTGACCACCATTTATTCCAATTTTTTTGAATTCCTTCTCAAATTCACTTCCCCATGTTTTACATTCAATCATCAAATATGCTGTGGCATCATTACGCGAAACCAATATATCTAATCGTCCGCTTGTTCCATGTCCAGAAGGATATGTTTTTTCTAATGTGATGTTTTGTGGTTTGTATCCTTTTTCAAGAAGGCGATTTACACATTCTAAGACTACCCAATTTTCATTTTGTGAAAAATTTTGAGTTGTCTTACTTTCTACATTTATTAGATTTCCAAAATCTAATTTTCTTTCTTCAAAATCTATTTCAATGCAATAATCTTCACAATTAGAATACTTCTTCTGATAAATTCCAGAAGTATTTTCTTTAGGAGAAAATCCTAATTTTTGTATAAGGTTTTTGTATTGCATAGCTACAGTTTTGTTGAATAGAAGTAAAAATAAATATAGTAAAAAAAAGAATCTTTTTCAGAACTTAGTTTTATAAGAAGAACGTTACGAGTTGAATAAGGTATCAGCCAATTATGCATTTTCCAAATGTAGTAAGCATTTACAATTTTCAATAAAAATTCATATTAAAAACCTGTAACTTTATGGTTTAATAATCGTCAAACCAAAAGTATATTTTTTTTAGAGAAAGGAAATAAATAATGGATAATAGAAAAGTGATAATAATTGTTTCGGGAATAAGTATTGTACTGTTTTCATTCTTCTCGATGCAATGGCTTAGCGGAATGAAAAAAATGCCACCGAGAAAACCAGCAAAAGAAGTTGCACGATATGTAAAAACTGAAAAGGTGGAATATAAAAATGTTGTTACAGAAGTTGAAATAATGGGTAGAGTAACATCCAAAACAGAAGTATCATTAATAGCAGAAGTTCGCGGCGAGATAATGAATGGGGATATCTCTTTCAAAGTTGGAGAATCATTTAACAAAGGAGACCTGTTAGTTAAAATAGATGACGAAATAGAATTCTATAATATGAAATCGAGGAAGAGTTCGTTCCTTAATAGCGTAGCGGGAATGCTGCCTGATTTAAAAGTTAGTTTGCCTGATAATTATGAGGAATGGAATTCCTTTATGGAGAGTATTGATATAGATAACGATTTACCAGATTTGCCTGAGTTATCTTCTACACAGGAACGAGTTTATATGGCAAGCAGAAATATTTTAACTAATTATTACACTATTAAATCAGCAGAAGCTAACTTCGACTCATATCATATTTATGCTCCATTTTCAGGCACCATCACAGAAGTGAGTTTGGAAGAGGGAGCAATTGCAAACCCAGGTTCAAAATTGGGTAAAATAATAAATACAAAAAAACTTGAACTTGAAGTACCTGTAGAAATTGGAAGTGCAAAATGGTTAAAGGTAGGACAGAATGTTAAGGTACATGATAGTAAGAAAACCTCCGTTTGGAATGGGATAATTGTTAGAAAATCTCAAAATGTAAACCCGGCAACACAATCGATTAATGTTTATGTTTCGCTAAACTCAACTAACAAAAACCCGCTTTACAAAGGTGAATATTTAGAAGCAAACTTTGGCGGTATTCAATTATTTAATGTAATGGAAATTCCGAGAAAAGCAGTCTTTAATCATAACGAAGTCTTTATTGTTAAAGATGGTTTACTTGCAAAAAGAGAAATTTTAATTGAGAAAATCAATAAAGATATAATCTATTTTTCGGGATTGCAAAATGGAGACTACATTGTTGCCCAGCCACTAATCAATGCATCAGAAAACACAAAAGTTGAGATACTTTAGAAGTAATCATTTATTTTAGTTTTGACCCCGCATCACTGAAATTATTGAGAAATTAAAATAAAGAAAAGGAAATAGTAGATAAAAAGAGCATCCCTTCTTAAATTGTAGTTGCAAAACTATTTATCAATAAAAAAAGGGATGCTGTTATGAAACAACAATGTAAAACACTAGATTTTAGTAATCAAGACTTTTATTTAGGAATAGACGTTCACACCCATAGGGATGGTTAAACCAAAAAGAAGTTGGAGCGTTACAATTAGAAGTAATAATATGTTTCTGAAAACATTTTCAATGAACCCGATACCAAAGGACTCTTTGAGAGGGGTGAGTTCAAAAGACATACAACACTAGTCGGATACTGCAAAGTATTGAAATTCTTAAAGTTATCTTAATTTGCATTTACTCATTTCATTAATCCAACTATTCTAATAATTCTCATTTCATTTTAAGTAAAAAATATTTTAACAATCATTTTTTAATCAATTTTGTTTTTTCTATTTTAGCATTTAAAACTCTTTTTTAGATTTAAAAATAATTGTATCAATTCATTAGTTGCTTAGAGAAAGAAATATAGGTAAGGTTAAAATGATTCAAAGAAAAATGAATGAACTAGAACAACTTCGTGAAGAAGCGAAACTTGGCGGTGGTAAAAAACGAATTAAAAGCCAGCACGATAAGGGGAAATTGACTGCTCGTGAAAGAATTACACTCTTAGTTGATGAAGGAAGTTTTGAAGAGATTGATATGTTTGTAAAACACCGTTCGTCTGATTTTGGTCTCGATAAACAGAAATATCTTGGTGATGGTGTTATCACTGGCTTTGCTCGAATAAATGATAGACCCATTGCAATTTTTAGTCAGGACTTTACAGTCTTTGGCGGTTCACTTTCGGAAGCACATGCTGAGAAGATTGTTAAAATAATGGATATGGCAATGAAGATTGGTATTCCGGTGATTGGGCTAAATGATTCTGGTGGAGCACGAATTCAAGAGGGTGTTGTAAGTCTTGGCGGTTATGCCGATTTATTTTTAAAAAACACTTTAGCTTCCGGAACAATACCACAAATCTCAGCTATACTTGGACCTTGTGCTGGTGGAGCTGTTTATTCACCCGCCATTACTGACTTTATCTTTATGGTCAACAACACCAGCCACATGTTTGTTACAGGACCAAATGTTGTAAAAACTGTTACACACGAAGAAGTTACTTTCGATGCACTTGGCGGAGCTGAAACTCATTCTACAAAAAGCGGAGTTGCTCATTTTGCTTTTGAAAGTGAAATTGAAGTTTTACAGAATATTAGGAAATTGGTTGATTACATCCCTCTTAATTGGAAAGATAAACCGCCAGAAAAAGATTTCAATTTCTCACAAGATTTAAACATTCCAGCTTTAGATAACATCATTCCAGAGAATCCAAATAAACCTTATGACATGAGTGAAGTAATTAATCTTCTGCTTGATGATAGTGAGTTTTTAGAAGTTCATAAAAATTATGCGGAAAACATTATTGTAGGATTTGGTAGAATTGGCGGTATGTCTGTGGGTATTGTTGCAAATCAGCCAGCAGTTCTCGCCGGTGTATTGGATATAAATGCATCAGTAAAGGGTGCAAGATTTATTCGCTTCTGCGATGCATTTAATATTCCACTTGTTGTATTGGAAGATGTCCCGGGTTTCCTTCCTGGTACAGAGCAAGAATGGGGCGGAATTATAAAACATGGTGCTAAATTACTATTTGCATTTAGCGAAGCTACTGTTCCAAAAATGACTGTAATTACTCGCAAAGCCTATGGTGGTGCTTACGATGTAATGAACTCGAAACATATACGCAGTGATTTTAACTTTGCCTGGCCAACAGCAGAAATTGCAGTGATGGGACCCAAAGGTGCAGTTGAGATTATATTCAAGAAAGAGATAAATGGTGCAGAAGATAAGGATGCAAAATTGGAAGAAAAACTTTTAGAGTTTACAGCTAAATTTGCAAACCCCTATATTGCAGCGGAACGTGGTTACATAGATGATGTTATTAAACCGAGTGAAACAAAACTAAAATTAATAAATGCTCTACAACTCTTGAAAACAAAGGTTGATAGCAATCCGAATAAAAAACATTGTAACATCCCATTATAAAATTAGAATACTATGATTAAAAAAATACTGATTGCGAACCGCGGTGAGATTGCAGTGAGAGTTGCAAAGGCTTGCAGAGAAATGGGAATTATTTCCGTTGCTCTATATTCCGATGCCGATAGAAATTCATTACATGTTAGAGTTATGGATGAAGCATACCACATTGGCGCTTCCGTTGCTGCTGAATCCTACTTAGACGGAGATAAAATTATTGCACTTGCAAAAAAGATTAGTGCAGATGCAATTCATCCGGGATATGGATTTCTTTCTGAGAACTCAAACTTTATCAAGAAATGTGAAGATGCTAAAATAATTTTCATTGGACCTTCATCAAAATCTGTTAAAATGATGGGTGATAAAACAACTGCACGCACAATAATGAAAAACCATAACGTCCCCATTGTTCCAGGTACTACCGAAGGAATTAAATCATACGAAGATGCAGAAAAGATTTCACTTGAGATTGGATTACCAATTATGTTGAAAGCCTCTGCCGGCGGTGGTGGTAAGGGGATGCGAAGAATTGATAAAATTGAAGATTTACAGAAAGCTATTAGTAGTGCACAAAACGAAGCCCGAAAAGCTTTTGGCAATGACACAGTTTACATCGAGAAATTTGTTGAAAATCCGAAACATATTGAAGTACAAATTCTTGCTGATAAGCATGGCAACTACATTCATCTTTTTGAACGTGATTGCTCCATTCAACGCAGACATCAAAAAGTTGTTGAGGAGGCTCCAGCACCAACTCTAACAAAAGAATTAAGAGCAAAAGTTACAGAAGCTGCTGTTAATGCTGCTAAGGCTTGCGATTACTACAATGCTGGAACTATTGAATTTCTGTTTGACCAAAAAGAGAGTTTTTATTTTTTAGAAATGAATACTCGTCTTCAGGTAGAGCATCCTGTAACCGAAGCTATTACTGGGGTTGATTTAGTTAAGGAGCAGATTAAAATTGCCCAAGGTGATGTGTTAACTATCAAACAGGAAGATTTGAAAATAATAGGACATGCAATTGAATGTAGAATTTATGCAGAAGATGTCGATTCAAACTTTGCACCATCAACTGGTAAAATATTACATCATAGCCTCCCTTCTGGTCCTGGAGTAAGGGTTGATTGTGGAATTGATATTCTCTCAAATATTTCTGTTTATTATGACCCAATGTTAGCTAAGGTAATTACGTTTGGGAAAAACAGAGAGGAAGCAATTTCAAGAATGATTAGAGCTTTGGGTGAATATCAAATTGCAGGTGTAACTACAAACATACACTCATTTCAATGGATACTAAATCATCCAGAATTTACTAATGGTTCATTCGATAATAATTTTCTCGATAGAGAATTCATTCCTTTGCTGCCTGGTAAATGGAAAAAGGAATTAGATGATAAGTACGAGCATGTTGCTGCTATCCTATCGGCTTTATTGAAAAATAAAGATTCAAAAACAACTGCGTTTAAAAGAGAATTAAACCACGATAACCAATGGGGGAAAGAGAATTATGACTGATTACATTGTTTCAATAAATGATAATAAACACTTACTTAAAATTTTAAGTAATAATAGTATTGAATTAAATGATGATAATTATGAAGTTGAGCTTTCGCAATTATCCAACTTTTCTTATCTACTAAAAGTTAACAATAGGGTATATCAAATCACTACCGAAAAATTTGATGGTCAGAATTATACTTTTACAATTGGTGGATTTTCATATAACACAACTGTAAGAACATCTCTCGAAGAAAAAGCTAATGAGTATCTACAGAACAAAGCAAAAGAGAATGGAACAGAAATTATTAAATCTCCGATGCCTGGCTTAATTGTAAAAATATTAAAACAGGTTGGCGATAATGTTAAAACAGGGGAACCAATTATTTTATTAGAAGCAATGAAAATGGAGAATGAAATTCGTGCATCTGCTACTGGGATTATAAAATCCATTAGCACTAAGGAGAATTCCTCTGTTGAAAAAGGAGAAGCACTTTTAGAAATTGGTTAGTTGATTGTTATTTAATTCTAAGTTTTTAGAATATTTTTTTGAAAATAATATTTTTTATTTTATAGGAAAGTCAATTCCTCAATTTTTATTTGATAAACAAAGCATTTCTAAAATTACAATTCCATACAAACTTGGCATAGATATTGAATTCAATACTTGGAAAAAACAAGTTTAGATATGAATCTTGAAACAGGTAGTACTAAATTTGAACTTCCAAAAATATTGGATTTATTAGCAACCCACTGCTGTACGTTTTAGAATATTTGTTGACTCTTAATTAGTGATACTGTAATATGATATCGTGAGTAAAATAATGTTAAACTATAAAGGTTATACCGGACAGATAAATTACGATGATGAGATGAAAATACTTCACGGCGAAGTTATAGATACACGTGATGTAATTACATTTCAAGGAAAAACTGTTGATGAAATTGAAGAAGCGTTTCGTGAATCTATTGATGATTATCTTGAGTTTTGCAATGAGCGGGGTGAACAACCCGATAAACCCTTTTCGGGCAAATTTATTTTAAGAATGCCACCTAAATTATATCGTAAACTTTATTTGAAAGCAAATCGTTCCGGTAAGAGTTTAAATAGGGTCTCCTCAAATTGAGTTAAGTTATTGAAAACAAATGTGTTAAGGACAAAAAGCCCTTGCATATATGCAAAGATATCCGTATATTTGTTATATAACTTTGCATTTAATAAATAAGCAGA
>JAKIUC010000088.1 GCA_021647785.1 Melioribacteraceae bacterium | reverse complement strand
TGGTCTGCTTATTTATTAAATGCAAAGTTATATAACAAATATACGGATATCTTTGCATATATGCAAGGGCTTTTTGTCCTTAACACATTTGTTTTCAATAACTTAACTCAATTTGAGGAGACCCTAAGTACTATGAGCCAATTTGGGGGATGCTTCATAAACTTCGATTGGCTATGGGCAAGCGAGATGAGAAGTATAAGTTATCTTCTGAGATAGAACTTGACGAAGGTTTTTTCTCAACTGAGCGTCCTAGCGAGAGTAAGAGCAGCGAGTTAAAACGGGGTCGTGGTAGCCAAAAGAAAACCAAAGTGTTAGTTATGGCAGAAAGTAAAGAAGTTAAAGGAAAAACTACAAAGAAAGGCAAACCACGTAAGGTTGGTTATATAAAGATGCAGATAATAGAAAACCTTAAGGCAGTAACCATAACAGAAGAAGTAAAAAAAAGCGTATCTAAAGAATCAGAATTACTAACGGATGCTTCCACTTCATATGTGAACTTGTCAAAAGTAGTTAAACAGCATAAAGCTATTGTAATTCCAAAGGGAGATGTAGGCAAAGTTTTACCTTGGGTACATATAGCAATAAGCAACGCAAAACGAATGATATTAGATATTTATCATAGCGTAAAGCCGGAATTTTTACAAAGTTATCTAAATGAATTCTGCTATAAATTTAATAGACGCTATTTTGGCGAACAGTTGTTTGATAGGTTGCTAATAGCTTCTGCCGATACGAAAAATGAGTTTAGGTTTAGAATACGATAATCATTTAATTATTTAAGCAGCAGCCCCGAGAAGGCGGGACTGTCCTAAAATAAACGAACACTACGTGTTCTTTATTTTAGCAACAGCATTTTCATGTTTTTTACTTTATCGCCATATTTTACACTATAGAAGTAAATTCCGCTACTTAAATTTCCAGCATTCCATGTTACTTCTTTTACACCTGCAGATTGATGTGCTTTAACCAATGCTGCTACTTTTTGACCCATAATATTATAGACACTAACTTCTACATCACCTGCTTTTGGCAATGCATAAGTAATTGTTGTGCTTGGGTTAAAAGGATTTGGATAGTTTTGACTTATCTCAAATTTTTGTGGAATATTTTTATTCCTTTTATTATCAACTGATACAGTAATTCCAAGATCAACTATTTTAATAGATTTGAATTTTTGACCAACTAAACCAAAACCATAAGATTTACCTGCACCAATAAATACATATCTAAGTGAATCAAAATCTGAATAAAATGTAGAGACAGTTCCACCGGTTCCTTCATAGGTAATTGTTCCATCTCGCCAAGTAATACGCATAGTATGAAGTGTAGTGTCATCAACAATCCAATCATCTACACTCCCTATATTTTTTTCCCATACTTCACTAGCATATTGCAAAATTATACTTTTATAAAAAGCTTTAATTCTTGAAAAATCATAAGATGCTTTACCAGAACGAAGATATACCTTATCTCCAGAACTCCCTTGCGACAAAGAGCTATCCTCGTATGCACCAAAATAATTTGATTTTTCCCCAGCAGCAAATGGATCTTTACCCATCGTAAAAGTAGTTTCAATATAACCATTTGTAATATTGTACCCACAATCATATACAATTCTTTGGTCTGAACCTTCCGTAACTTTCCAGCCATTCTCCCAAACACCACCGGTTACTTCCCCACCGCCAGCACTACCTTGTGTAAGATCAACATCAAAGATAACCTTTTCTGATATAGCAAAAGTAGATACCCCTTTGTTTGGTCTAACTACATAATGGCTACTCTCAATTCCATCTTCATCTACGGCTGTTACATAATAATAGTACGTAGAATTCTCTCTAATGCTAGCATCACTATAACTGAATGTAGAGCTACCAACACTGTTTAAGCTATCATATAACAATCTGTCAATAGCTCCATTACCGCGATAAATATTATATGAAACAGCACCAGCAACAGATGCCCATTCAATTTTTATATAACTTGAATTTTCGCCTATATCTATATTTATATATGCTGGTGGTACAAGATTAAGTTTTGGTATTTTCATATTGTTTGCAAATATCTCTCTTGCTTTTTGATAATTATCAACCATATCGTTTACACCAGCTGTACGAAGTTTATTATTTTTCCATGTTATATCTGCTTCTGACCAACCAGCTGCATAGGCAACAGTATCACGCTTAGACCCCCATATTTTACCAAGTGCATCGGCTTCATAGGGCTCTATACCACCCGCAAGGTGTGTTAACCAGATGTTAATTGTATCGCCAACTTCACTTTCAAATGGACCAAAATAATACTCCATTTTTGTATCAAAGTAGCCATTAGCTAAAAATGTATTTTCAGTATCTCCATCCGGGTTACGATGATGAGGATTTCCATAGCCATTTTCTGGTATAAATAATCCGGGTTCAACTCCATATTTATATCTAGATTGTAAAAAAGCTTTGAATGAAACTAAATCAGAATGTCGTAAAGCATGAGGGAAGGTTTCGATACCCCACCAATGTAGAGGTGATTTTATTGTTGGGTCATCCATCAAACGTCCATCGGCATGAAGAAACCCTTCGCCGAAATAGTATGGGTAATAGAAACTTTCATCCCCTTCGTGCCATTCTCCTTCATCCTCTAACGGTGTCTCTTTGTTATCCGGATTCCACTGATACATCAATAATTCTGTAGTATCAGTAACCCCATCTGTTACGCCATTTCCCCAAAAGTTCCAGTTAACTTCTGAAACACCACCTGGAAATTTATTAGAATAAAATCCAGGAGAATAACGCCTCCCAAATTTCATCCAAATTGCATTGTAATGGTTAGGCGAAAGTGTATCTTCAAGAACTGGATCCACCCACCACTGATACCAATATCCTTCATTAACAAGTTGTTGATGCTCAATCACAATTTCTTGATAGTCAGGATGACTCCAAGTGTAAGTTGTGGTATATGCCGTTAAACCATAGATTGATCTTGCCCTGTTTGTTCCTTTCATTTCACATTCAAGATTAGGGTCAACTATAAAAGTAGGGTCTTGAAAAAGCCCAGCATCATCACCATTTACTGTAAGTACCGGATAAGGATAACGCATATATTTTACTTGTTCAAAATCTTCTGTTCCGCCAAAAATACCATTTGATACACCACTAACAAAAAGAGACCACGGATGTTCATCATCATCATCCGTTAGAAACAATTGGTGATACCCACCTATGTTATTTAAATAACCTTCGTCTTCCTTATAATCACCAGGATAAATGCCATTACTCCTAACTATACTAGCAGATGTGTTGTTCTTCGGTTCAATTTGCCACATGAACCGACCACCATCCATAGTTATACCATATCTTTGTGCATTAACAACACTCATGGATAGAAAGAATAAAACAAGAATGGATACAACAAGAATTTTTAAATTTTTCATAATTTAGTTTCCTTACATTTATAATTAAAAGTGATTACTACTTGAGTAGCAAGCCCCGCAATCCCGCAAAAAGAGCGGGACGCAAAAAACGCGAAAGAGCGGGACTACTGCATAATACTGTAAATTATTTGAGCAACAGCATTTTTTTTGTTTCTATAAAACTGGACGCTGAGCTTCTCTCAGATTGGATACCCCTGGCAGAAGCATCTATCCTGTAAAAATAAACACCACTTGAAACTGAACTGCCGCTTTTATCTGTTGAATTCCAATTTACACTATGGCTGCCAGCTGATACATTTCCATCAAATAATATTTTTACTAATTCACCAACTGTATTATAAATTGATATTTTAACATTAGCATTTCGTGGGGTCTGATATTTGATTGTAGTTGAAGGGTTAAACGGATTTGGATAATTTCCCACTAACGCAAAATCACTTACAATACTTTCACTTAAATTTTCTTCAACATCGGTTGCAACAAATTCAACAATATTTGTATAACCAGAGTTGCCTCTATTGTTTAGTGCTTTTACTCTATATTTATATTCTACTAATGCACTCATTGCAGTAGAGTCAATAAACTCTGTTGCATTAACTTCTGTAAAATCTAAATGTTCAAACCCATCCTCATCCAAAGCCCATTTAAGTGTTACGAGGTTTTCATTATCAACTGCTCGCCATATCTGAAATCCAAATTCATTATCCGAATTATCATTCCAGCTTAGTTTTACTTTATCATCTGGTAGTATTTCAAGTGAAAGGTTATCCGGTGAGGCTGGTGTTGCTGGTGGTGTAAAAACTACGCCTGGCTTATATTCAAAAGCTCCAATATCTGCTCCGTTGCCATAAGGTATTGTTGTTCCTAACATATCAACTTCGCCATATCTATCGGAGCTATCCGCATTATCTATTGCCCAGGAGGAATCGGATAAGGTATAATCACCATTTTCCATATCAAGAAAATATGGGTTTTTAACTACACTATTGCTATCCTGATTAAAAGTACTTCTCCAAGTGTATAGGTTATAGAAAGCACTTCCATAAATAAAATCTTCCCACTTACCAAAGTACATATTATTATCAAAATTAAATCTTGCTCTATTACTTAATGGAAGATTATCAGTTACTGATATTCTTCCATAAAACTCATCTGCTGTTGTAAGAATATTATTCTTAAAAGTAACTGAATCAGCATCCCACATAAACATAACACCATCACCGTAATCACCGTTCCAGAGAAACGTATTATGTGTAATTGAAACATTTTTAAGATTTACATTAAGCATAGCTTCTTGATTTCCAAAGATAAGATTCCCTTTTATAGTTACACCACCTGGTCCCCACATTGTCATAATACCAGAACGCCTTATTTTTTCATCAGCATAAGCAATATGGTTCTGTATAGTTATATCTTTAGCTGTATGTCCTATTGTAACTGCTCCAAGATGGTTCGACTTTGTTATATTATTGTCAAGTAGAATATTGGTTCCATCAGTAATATCGAACCCTTGTTCATTTAACGAATACTCTGCATAATTATTTCTAAAAATAAAATTTTCACCCAACAAATATTCTGGCGATTTTCCTTGATGAACAATAAAATTATCATTCCATCTAATACGAGATACATAACTATTTTGTACTATTACATCACTACCATGCGAGGTATTATGTCCATATATAATAATACCACTATTTGCACTATTCATAGCTATACAACTATCAACATTAAAGAATGAGGAACCTTCTCTTATTATCATAGAGGCATTACCTCCTCTATACATTTCAACATTTCCAATTTCAAAATTAAAGCAATATTTAAAGACAACAGCAGTGGCATGGTTTGGTGATTTTGAATTTGTATTTTGAAATACCATGTTTTCAATTTTTATATGTTGTTGATTAGTAGCCACAAGCCCTGACAATTTATTAGCAAAAAGCATATCAAAGGTTGGTTTTCTCCCTTCACCATAAGCTCCGTAATAAATTGGGTTTCCTTCTTCGCCGCTCGAAGTAATCAGCAATGTAAAGTTCCAAGTAGAGCCTCGGCTAAACAATACTGAATCACCCGGTGCAAAACTAAAGCCATTTACTTTTTCAACATTTTCCCATGCTTCATTCGGCGAAAGTCCACTGTTAGAATCATTGCCCGTTTTTTTATTTATGTAATATGTCTCTGCATTTGCAAAATTAGAAATCAACAAAAAATAAAATATAGATACAATTAAACACTTATTCATAATTTATCTCCTTAAAAATACCGGCAGTAAAATTATTACTGCCGGATATAGAAAAACATCCTTTTTATAAATACTATTTTAGCAGCAGTCCCGAGAATGCGGGACTGTCCTAAAATAAACGAACACTACGTGTTCTTTATTTTAGCAACAGCATCTTCATACTTTTAACTTTATCTCCATATTTAACGCTATAGAAATAAATTCCACTACTCATGTTTCCTGCATTCCATTCTATTTTTTTATTTCCGGCAGATTGGTGTTCGTTCACTAAAGTAGTTACTTTTTCTCCAATTACCGTATATATATTTATCTCTACATCACCTGCTTTTGGTAAAGTATAAGTTATTACTGTACTTGGATTAAATGGATTTGGATAATTTTGTGATACTGTAAATGTTTTTGGTAATAAGTCAATTCCAGTTCCACCTACACTTACAACTGTATCCGGCATATATGCAATATCATTTGTTACTAATATTTTATCAATAGTAGTACCTTCTTCTTGCTGCTTAACTCGGAGTATTTCTCCAGTATGCCATGCACCTGGTGTAAAGGAGAATACTTTTGGTACTCCACTATTCTCTATTCTTCTCCATTCTAAGCCTGTTGTTACATTACCTTCCCAACTTGGAGGGGTTATTTGCTCATCACCTTTTCCTATCCAATAACTATTTGAATTATCATTTGGTAAATCAACTAACAACCACACATAGTAATCATCCGGTGCTTGTGTTAATTTAACATTGATATCATCATTACCTTTTAGTAAATCTGATTGAGCTACTGTACCACTACCTATTGGAGCTACTACTGCACTATCCATAGATGCATTCTGATAGGCTTCAATAACTAGAGGGTCTGTGATTGAACCACTTTCTGCTTCTACTTCAACCATCATATTCGGACGCCAATCAAGATCATTTGTGATTTTTATTTTATCAACCTCGTTCCTTCCAGCACGTGAGCGGAAGAAGAAGTTTTGTGGTCCTGGAGCTAAGGTGATTGTTGTTATTTCGGCACTTTCTGCATCTGATAATAGATACCATTTGTGTTGTAATGTATCACCTGTATATGCATGATATGTCATTGCTTGAAATGGGAAAGCTGGTCCACCTCTCTCAATTATGGAATCTGGAATGCTCCAGTTTACATATTGCTTCATTGTGCTGGCATTATCATCTCCATTCCATGCACGTGTTTTTATCCAAACATGATATTCTGTATCTGATGATGTTGCATCAAAACTATAGCCAACATATCGTTTACCTTTGGTTTTCTTTACACTTATAAAAAGTGCTTTACCACCTGATGCGGAATCTGAATCTACAACACTATAAGTTGTGTCAACATCTGCCGGATCCATTAGGTCATAGTTTTCTGCTTCAAACTCATAGGTTGCAATTCCGGGAGTGCCAGTAGTAAATTCAACAATATTTGTATAACCGGAGTTTCCTCTATTGTTGAGTGCTTTTACTCTATATCTATATTCTACTAATGGACTAGTTGCAGTTGAGTCTATAAACTCTGTAGCATCAACTTCTGTAAAATCTAAATGTTCAAATTCTTCATCATCCAAAAACCATTTAAATTTCACGAGACTTTCATCACTAACTGCACGCCATATCTGGAATCCAAACTCATTATCTGAATTATCATCCCAGCTTAGTTTTAATTTACCACCAGGCAGCATTTCAAGTGCAAGGTTATCTGGTGAGGCGGGTGTTGCCGGTGGAGTGAAAACTACTCCTGGCTTAAATTCAAAAGCTCCAATATCTGCTCCGGCACCATAAGGTATTGTTGTACCTAACATATCAACCTCTCCATATCTATCGGAGCTATCCGCATTATCTATTGCCCAGGATGAGTCAGATAATGTAAAATCACCATTGGCTTTATCAAAAAGATATGGGTCTTGTACTACGCTGTTGCTATCCTGATTAAAAGTACTTCTCCAAGTGTAGAGGTTGTAAAAGGTACTCCCGTAAACAAAATCTGGCCATTTTCCAAAGTACATATTGTTATCAAAATCATATCTTGCTTTATCACTTAATATAATATTATCCTTTACTGATATTCTTCCATAAAATTCATCTGCTGTTGTAAGAATGTTATTTTTAAAAGTAACTGTATCAGCATCCCATGAAATTGAAATACCATCACCGTACACATCTTCCCAAATAAAAGTGTTATGTTTTATTGTAACATCTTTTGTATTAACTACCATCATAGCATCTTTATAGCCAAAGACAAGATTTCCTTTAAAAGTAACATCGCCTAATCCATATATACCAAATCTACCAGCACCCCTTACTTTATTATCAGCATAGGCAATGTGATTTTTTATTGTTACATTTTTCGCAGAATGCGCTATCATAACTGCTCCTTGCCTATTTGAATTAGTTATGTTATTATCAAGCAGAATATTTGTTCCGGATGTAATGTCAAAACCTTCTTCACCCAATGAATACTCTGCATAATTATTTCTTAAGATAAAGTTTTCACCAAGTATCTCCGAAGTACTACCGTCTCCTTGATGTAAAACAAAATTATCATTCCAACGAATACGAGAAACATAACTATTTTGGACAATTGAATTACTACCACCTTCACCATCATGTCCATATCCAAGAATAATACCATTACTTTTACCATTCATAGCTATACAACTATCTAAAAGGAAATTTGAACTACCACTCATTACTCCAATAGAGAAATTACCAGCTCCATATACTTCAATATTTTTAACAATAAAGAAATCGCAATACTTAAAATGAACACCGTTAGCATGGTTTGGAGGATTTCCGTTCGTATTTTTAAAAACCATATTCTCAATTTTTACATATTTTTGATTTCTAGCAATAAGAGCACCCCTCTTATTATAAAAGAGCATATCAAAGGTTGGTTTTCTCCCTTCACCATAAGCTCCGTAGTATATTAGGTTTCCTTCAACTCCACTACTTTTAATAAGAAGTGTAAAGTTCCAAGTAGAACCTCGGCTAAAGAGAACTGAGTCGCCAGGAGCAAAGCTAAAGTCATTTGTTTTTTCAACATTTTCCCAAGCTTCATTCGGCGAAAGTCCACTGTTAGAATCATTACCTGTTTTTTTATTAATGTAATATGTCTCTGCATTTGCAGTATTTAATAATATCACAAAAAAAAGTAGAATAGTAAGTCTTGATTTAATCATAAAAAAACTCCTTTATTTAACACCCAGCAGTTATAAGTATTACTTAGTGTCGTGTCAAGTATGAAACAGCATAAATATTAAAAATCTTTGCACAGCATCTCCTCGGGAAATCCTACTCTTTGCACATCACGTAATATATCAAATAAAATATATGCACAATTAATTAAATTTTAGGTCATATGATACTATTTCATTAATATCATCTTCTTGTTTATAACTTTATCATCATAGTTTACACTATAGAAATAAATTCCACTACTTAATCCACCTCGGGCGGAGCCACTGGCGGAACCTGCATCCCAAGTTGCAATATGTACACCAGCGGGTTGATTTGCTTTTACTAATGTTGTTATTTTTTCTCCTATTAGAAGGCTTTGTCTGTGGGAGCCCCACGGACAAAGCCTTCTTTTACATTAAATAACTGTACTATTTAATCAAATTGTCATTTCCGTCTCACCTTGTCGGAAATCCATTATACAAGAGATTACCGCTTAAAACATTGTGCTATTCGCAACACAAATTGTCTGCCCAAAAGACGAAAATCTCTGTCCTGTAAGAATGCCCTCGGCATAAGAGTCTCGCAGAGACTTCATTGCTGGTAAACATTAAGTTTGCTAAAATACGAGAATGATATAAAGAGTATGAATATAGAGTTTCGGTCTATTTAAAAAAAACCGGCAGTTGCTAAAACTGCCGGGTATGATAACTATAATAGATTCACCAACTATTTCATTAGTATCCCCAAAAGGGACTGTTATAAAATAAACGAACACTGCGTGTTCTTTATTTTATCAGCAGCATTTTCTTATTTTTAATTTTATCTCCATATTTAACACTATAGAAATAAATTCCACTACTTAAATTGCTTGCATTCCATTCTACTTTTTTATTTCCTGCAGATTGATGTGCTTTAACCAAAGTAGTTACTTTTTGTCCAATAATATTGTAAATATTTATTTCAACATTACCTGCTTTTGGTAATGCATAAGAAATTATTGTACTTGGATTAAAAGGATTAGGATAGTTTTGAGCTACCTCAAATGTTTTTGGTAATAACTCATTTCCATTTCCAGCAACACTTACAACTGTATCCGGTACAAAATCAATATCATTAGTTAGCAATATTTTATCAATCTTTGTTCCTTCTTCCTGCTGCTTAATACGGAGAACCTGTCCATTATGCCAAGCTCCTGGCCCAATATTGTACATCCTTGGAACTTCATTATCTTCAACTCGCTGCCATTTTAATCCGGATTTTGTGACTCCTTCCCAACTTGGAGGCATTATTTGTTCATCACCGGTTCCTATCCAATAGGAGTTAGAAGATTCTGATGGAAAGTCAACTAAAACCCATAAATAGTAATCATCAACTCCGCGGGTCATTGCAACTAATATATCATCATTACCTTTAACAAGATTCGATTGTGCTATTGTGCCACTACCTATTGGTGCTGATACTACACTATCTAATGAAGCATTTTGATAGAATTCTACAATTAGAGGGTCAGATATTGTTCCAGACTCTGCTTCAACTTCCAATGACATATCCGGACGCCAATCTAAATCGTTAGTGATTTTTATCTGATCAAAAATGGCAATGCCACCTCGCGTACGCCAGAAGAAATTCTGTGAACCTGGTTGTATGCTTGCTACAAGTGGCTCTCCTGTAGCAGCATCTGCTAGTAAAAACCACTGAAATGTTGTGGTATCGCCAGAAGCAATTTCATTTGAATGTGCTACATAGGTCATTCCTTGAAACGGAAATGCTGGTCCGCCTCGTGCAATTATTGAATCGGGAACACTCCAGTTAACATAGTGTTTTGTTACACCAGAGTTCCAATATCCATTCCACGGACGAGTTTTTACCCATATATGATAGTTTGTATCGGATGATGTAGCCTCAAAACTATATCCTGCATAGCGTTTACCTTTAGTAACCTTAGCCGCTACTAAAAGAGCTTTGCCTTCAGAGGCGTCGCCATCATCTACAACTGAATAGGTTGTATCAACATCGGCTGGGTCAGTAATAGTGTAATCTTCTGCTTCAAAGTTATATGTAACAATGCCAGGTACACCAGGGTTCTGGGGAACAAAATCGATATCATTTGTTACATAAATTTTATCAATCTTTGTACCTTCTTCCTGCTGTTTAATGCGAACTACTTGACCCGCATCCCAAGCACCTTTTGTTAATGAAAATACTTTAGCATTTCCATCATCTTCAACTCGTTGCCATTCTAAACCAGTAGTTACAGAACCTTCCCAACTTGGAGGCATTATTTGTTCATCACCAGTTCCTATCCAATAAGAATTTGAGGCTTCTGAGGGGAGATCAACCAATAGCCATACATAATAATCACCTTCGGCTCTTAACATTTGTACTGCTATATCATCATTACCTTTTACAAGATCAGTACTCAAAACTGTACCACTTCCTGGAGTGGTAACTACCAAACCGTTAACTGAATCAACCATTAGAGGGGGAGATATTGTGCCATCTTCTGCTTCATATGTGAAAGAAATATCTGGACGCCATGAAAGATTATTAGTAATTTTAACCTGATCATAAACTCCACCTTGCCTACCGCGTAAGAAGAAGTTATGATCTCCTGGTTTTAAGTTTAGCTCGTATGGTACACCAGTATCTATAGCAGCAAGTAAATGCCACTTCCAAACTGCTGAATCTCCAATAGCAATATCGGGAGCGTTCGATGTCCAGGCTTGACCTTGAAACGGAAAAGCTCCTCCACCCCTTGCAATTATTGAATCTGGGATAGACCAGTTGATATATTCTTTATTAGTACTAGCATTCCATACACTATTCCATGCACGTGTTTTTACCCATGCATAGAAGATTGTATCTGAAGATGTAGTTGTAAAACTATAGCCTACATATTTTTTGTTTTTCCCACCTTTTCTTTCCCATATATATTGTCCACCAGAAGCTTCTGATTCATCAAGAGTCATCCAGGTTGTGTCTGTATCATTTGGATCTACTATATCATAATCTTCTGCTTCAAATACAAATTCATTAATTCCCGGAACACCTGGATTTTCTGGAGTTGGGTCATCATTAATATCGTTTGTTAAATAAATTTTATCAATCTTTGTCCCTTCTTCCTGCTGTTTAATACGAAGAACCTGTCCGCCATGCCATGCGCCTGGCGTGAAAGGAAATACTTTTGGAACACCAGCATCTTCAACGCGCTGCCATTTTAATCCATTGGTTACATCACCTTCCCAACTTGGTGGCATTATCTGCTCATCCCCTGTTCCAACCCAATAAG
>JAKIUC010000028.1 GCA_021647785.1 Melioribacteraceae bacterium | reverse complement strand
TTTTTAAGTCGTTAAAAAAATGCTTTACATTTACAATCATTTGACGCATATCTGGGGTAAATTCAACTCCTTGAAAAGACATATGAACCTCAATGTAAGAAAAGTTTATTTAGCATTCGTAAGAATATAATAAAAAACATTAAAATACAATGATTGTATTAAGTCAAATGAAATGCACTATAGTAAGTGGTACTTCGACTGGATCAGCAACCTTAGTATTAAGTAAAAAATTATTATTAATAAAGTAATGGGATAAATATGAAATACGTAATACTTTTTTTATTCTTATTCGTTCAATACAATTATGCACAGACATATTGTTCTGCTTCAGTTCGGGAAGAAGATGAATATATTAGTCGTGTTGTTGCCGGTTCAATTGATAATACTACAGGTTCGGACAACGGTAGTCCTTATGACGGGTATTCCGATCACACATCAATTTCTACAACACACGAACGTGGAGAAAGTTTTTCAATTGAGATTACACTCGGCGCCGCTTATTCAGACGATAAAGGAGCTGTTTGGATAGATTGGAATGATGATGGAGATTTTGACGATGCAAATGAAAGTATAAGCCTCTCAGTAAAAACGGGGATGGGTCCTTATAGCGGCACTATAACCGTACCGGATGATGCCGAACTTGGTGATTTGAGAATGAGGGTTAGGATGCAATACTATAATTACCCTCCGGTTTGCGGGGCGACAAATTATGGTGAAATAGAAGATTATACAATTCATGTAAATGAACATACCACAAATTTTAATGACGGTACATCTACCGTGGCTACTGGTTTGGGTGTTGAGCCGGTTTCAATTTCCTGCAGCGATAACACGGAAGGGGAACGGAAACAAGTACTTGATTTTGCTCTTTCCGATCAGGGAAGTGGTGACGGACTGGCAACAATAATAGATCAAATTGTAATAACAAAAGGTACGAATAATGATGTGTCTGATTGGTCTCTTGCAATTGGAGGAGCACAATTAGCGGGTCCCGATTTATCAACAGAATTATCCGGCACTGTTGAAGAGGATAGAATTATTTTTTTCGATGATAACTTTATCTCAATTGCCGATAATGCTACGGAAACTTATCAACTTAAAATATGGATGGCAGATAAAGTTTACGCCAATAGCGGAGATGATTTTGATTTTAAGTTAGATTATGCGGAGATAACTACCTCTCTTAATGGCTCATATTTTGGTTCAGGTTCTGTTGAAAGTGGAGCTATTTCAATTGTGTTCGATGAACCGCCGGGAGCAGCAACACCCTTTGCACCTATTGATGAACAGACAGAAGTTCTCACAAATACCGATCTACATTGGAATGCTGCAGCGGAAGTGCCAACGGGATACAAATTGTATTTTGGAACTGATGAAGCTGCGAGCAATATTGTTAATGGAGCAGTACTTGGGAATGTAACAACATTTGACCCGGGAATTCTACTACCAAATGAAACATATTATTGGAAAATTGTTCCTTTTAATGCAAACGGAAATGCAACAGGAACAGAAATCTGGAACTTTTCAACAGTTTCGCAAGGTTATATTTATCAAAACGACTTTAACTCTGATAACGGTTCTCCCACAGTATCAAGCGGTGAATGGGACTGGGAAACACCGACTCTAGGACCCTCACAAGCTTTTTCGCCTCCAAAATGTTGGGGAGTTGATATTGACGGGAAATACGAAAATAGTACAACGAGTAGTCTTACATTTGCTGTGGATCTTTCCTCAATTTCTGCAAGCAGTCCACTTCGTTTAAAGTGGATTGAATGGATTGATAATGTTGGAGGTGATTATGCTTATGTGAGAATATCATCAACCGAACATTCTACTGCTAAAACAATTTATAGTTATGACGGTAGGACTGGTGGTGATTATGAAAAAAATTGGCATAAGATAGTAAAAGATATTAGTCTTTATGCTGGTGATAATAACGTAACAATTACTTTTGAATTTGTGCCCGATGCTTCCTTTGTTGCTTCTGGATGGTATATAGATAATTTGGGTATTTATTATTATTCTGATGGAACTCCAGCCGCATGGGATCAGCCAACTCCAGGTGGAACGGGGGCGCAAACAATTACTTCCACTACAGCTGCTGTTGTTTATTTTAGTAATGTTACAACTGCCGGGGAAATGGATTTTAAACGATATGATTCCCAGCCATCCTCGGATGCAAATCCTGAAATAAAAGGTAGCTCGGCAACAAGCAACGATAATTCTGATATTACTGTTGACATCATAAGCGATAAATTTTGGACTATTCTTCCAGGCGAAACAGAGTTTGATGGCTCTTACGATCTAACTCTTCCTACAGCGGGAATAGATGGAATTAGTGATATCAATAAATTGGTTATCATAAAGAGAGAAAATGAATTGAGTCCATGGGCGCCGCATAATACAACTGTTGTTGAAACCAATAAATTGAAAGTAACCGGACTCACAACAATGTCCGACTTTGCAATTGGCGCTAATAGTTCGGAAAATCCATTACCGGTTGAACTTGAAACTTTTAACGCAACCTTATTAGACGATGAAAAAGTACAGTTAAATTGGCAAACAGTAACGGAAGTTGATAATTATGGGTTTGAAATACAACGTCAAACGAAAAACGAAAAACGTGAGACGGCAGACGATAATCTCAATTGGGACGTAATTGCTTTTGCGGAAGGGCACGGAAACAGTAACTCCCCGAAAGAATATTCTTTTACAGACAAACCGATGGGAGGAGGTAGATTTAACTACAGATTAAAACAAATAGACACAGACGGTACATTCACATATTCAGAAATAGTAGAAATTGAAATCGGACTTCCGACGAAGTTTGAATTATTTCAAAATTATCCTAATCCGTTTAACCCGACAGCTACAATAAAATATTCCATTCCCCGTGGCAAGGAATACTATTCCCAACAAAACAGGTATGCACAGCAAACATCACTAAAAGTTTTTGATGTTCTTGGTCGTGAAATAGCAACTTTAGTAAATAAGGAACAACGCGCTGGAAATTATGAAGTACGATTTGATGCAAGTGGATTAAGTTCAGGAATATATTTTTATAAATTAACCTCTGGAGGCTATAATAAAACTATGAAAATGTTATTACTTAAGTAGTATCATATGATACTATTTGAGCAATAACATCTTTTGGTGGGCAGTATAATTATTTGGAATTAAGGTATAGCAACAAACACAACTAGGCATATGTGATGCGTAAAAAGTTGCTATGAAAATTCCTCAAATATTATAATATAAAAAAAATGAAATAGTACGTCGAAAAGAATTCACAATAGCGAACGATTTGATAAAAAACATACTTCCCTTATTGAAATATTTAATATTTTAATCGATAAATTCTGGAGTAAAGATGAAACATTTAATTTTTTTACTTTTTCTCTCCCTAAGCCACTACTTATATTCTCAAACAAACTGGCAAAACATTGGGCCAGGTGCAGGTAGTGATTTTGAAGCAATAGCAATTCATCCAACAAATTCAGATATAGTTTACATTGCGGGTGATATTGAAGGGGTTTTTAAAACCACTGATGGAGGAAGTTCTTGGAAAAACATTAACTCAAATTTATCCGTTGAAAATTCTTCCGGTGTATATTTTGTATCCGAAATTGTATTTGATCTATCAGATGCAACATACAATTCCGTTTATCTTTGTACTTCAGTTGGATTGTTTCTTACATCAAATGGAGGAGATAGTTGGAAAAGGATTTTCCCAAGTCTCATAAATTCTGAGGAAGATTATATGCCCATCTCCTATATTGCAATTGATCCTGCCAACCCTTCTAATTTATTTGTTGGAATTGGTGAAGCTCACTCAGATGAAGAAGGAACCGGAACTATTTATAAAAGTATCGACAAAGGGAGTAATTGGGAAGAAGTTCTAGTTGCCTCGGGTGATGCAGTTATTCAAGGAATTTTTATTGATCCGAAGAGTCAAGAAGGTAATAGAATTATTTATACTTCGACAAATAAGGGTTTTTACAAAAGTACAGACAATGGGAAAACCTGGAGTTCTAAAAATAATGGATTACCTCATAGTGACTTAAACAGATTGCATGGTGTTTATGTTGGGGATAACCTTCAGCTTTTTTTAACAATAAATACAAATGGTACAATTGGTAATGCACAATCGTTTAATGGTGGAATATATAAAAGTACTGATAATGCTGAAAGTTGGTTCTCGATTAATGGAAATTTACCGACTTACCAAACAGATGAAGATCTTTTTTATTACTACTGGAAATTTACTGTTAACCCGCAAAATACCGATATTATTTATATAGGAACCACGCGTAGTATGCCTAACATAGGAGCAGGCGCATACGAAGGAATGGGAATTTATAAGACAACAAATGGTGGAACAACTTGGGATTTTGTATCTAGCAACATTGATGATGGCTGGATGAAAGCTCCCTTTTTTGATGAGAAACATGCTTTTGTTCTCGAACTTGCTCCAAGCAATCCTAATGTTATTTATTGGGGATTGGTTTGGGTAATAAAATCTGCCAATGCAGGTTCAACTTGGAAACAGGTTTACACAGAAAAGAAAGGAGATGCATGGCATTCTACTGGTCTAGAATTACTGGCTGTTGAAGGAATTGGTTTTGATCCACAAAATCCAGACAATATCTATATAGGTTATGATGATTTTGGACCTTTTAAATCTGAGGATGGAGGTGAAAGTTTTAGACCTTTAGATGAAATTATGGATCCTTATGAAGGATATGATGCTGCCAAGGAAATTATTATTGACCCAGAAAATGGTGACCTTTTTATAAGTAGGCATAGTGGTTTATCAAATGGATATCAGAATAATTTTGATACAGGACAAATTTGGTTTAGCTCTGATGATGGCGACACTTGGATTAAACGCTCTGCTGGTTTACCCGATGGAAGACCAAAACTTATCATGGATGAAACTTTAGGCTCGCCAGGTAATAGAACGCTTTATTGTGCTATCTATCATCATGGTATCTACAAATCAACAAACAGTGGTCTCTCTTGGACTCAAATAAATAATGGAATAGCAAATGATTCAGGAAATATTTGGGAGATTACTATCAATCCAAATAACAACGAGATTCTCTATTTAGGTACAAACTCATTTATGAATGGAGGCTCTATTTATAAATCTGAAAACGCTGGCTCTAGCTGGTCAAAGCTTAACTCCTTCTCGGCAATGGATATCCTATCAATAAAAGTAGATAATAGCAACAATCTCTATGTAGCTGCTACAAATAGCTGGGAGTATAGTGAATTTGGGGGAATGTATAAATCCATAGATGGAGGAAATAGTTGGGATAAAATATTAGATAAAAGTAGAATAGTTGATATTGCAATTGATCCGACAGATAACAATTTGATTTATGCGGCAAATCAGAACTGGTATATTTTTAATGATGAAGTTGACCCTGGAATATTTAGGAGTAAAAATGGTGGAGCTGACTGGGAAAATATAACTGCAAATTTAGGGCATACATTTATAAAATTTATAGAACTTCATCCTAATAATCCAAATTTACTCTTTTTAGGAACGGATGGTGGTGGGGTTTGGGTAACTGATTTAGTTACAGATGTTAATGGTGAAAGTGACAAACTCCCAAACACTTTTGAATTATATCAAAATTATCCTAATCCGTTTAACCCAAGCACAATAATATTTTATAAAATTAAGGAAAACAGTCATGTTCAATTAAAGGTATATAATATTCTCGGGCAGGAGATAAAAACATTAGTTAATAAAAATCAGAAAGCAGGCAATTATAAAATAGAATTTAATGGAAATGGATTAGCAAGCGGGTTATATTTTTACAGAATTCAAGCTGGAACATTTACTAATGTGAAGAAGATGTTATTAATCAAATAGTTTCAACACCAACAAAAGCAGATGTATTCCCAAATTAACTCGGAGTTTCTTTTTGTGTTCTGTATAAAATTTCTCCATATTTTAATTCTCAATAAAAAGAACGATATTGCATTATAATATTTTAACTTATGGAGTTTTTATGAAATTTAAATTATCAACTGTTTTTCTTTTGTTAATCTCTTTTTCACTTTCAATTTATGCACAGAAAAAAGCATTTGAAATTGAAGACTTGTACAAAGTAAAACATGTTGGTTCGCCCACCATTTCTAACAATGGAGAGTTGGTTGCCTTTACTGTAACTACTTCAAATCTTAAAGAAGCAAAATCGAATACTGATATTTATGTGATGGATGTTGATGGAACAAACCAAAAACAATTAACCAACAACGATGCTTCAGATTTTAATCCTATGTGGAAAGCTGATGATAGTGGAGTATTCTTTTCATCAACGCGTACTGGTTCTGCTCAGCTATTTTATATACCTATAGATGGTGGTGAAGCAGAGCAAATTACAGATTTTGGACTTGGGGTTTCCTCTTCCAAATTATCGAAAGATGGAAAATCACTATTGTTTAAAGCAACTCTTTTTCCTGAATGCGGAATTAATGTTGATTGCAATTATAGAATAGATGAGGGCTTGAGTGAAGGACCCATTCAAGCACACTTGGCAGATTCTCTTTTTGTGCGGCACTGGACAGAATACAAAGTTGGAAAATATACTCACGTTTTAAGTTATAGTTTTGAAACCGAGGAGTACAAAGATTTAACTCCTGGTTATTTTAATTCACCCGCATTTTCTGCTGGTGGAAGTAACCATTACAATTTTTCACCCAATTCCAAGTTTATTACTTTCGATTCCAAGCGGGTGATAAACCCAGCAGCCTCAACAAACACGGATGTTTTTATTGTTGATTCAAACGGAAGCAACTTAACTAATATTACAATCAATAATAACGCTGCTGATTTCAATCCTAAATACTCACCAAATGGAGAGTATATTGCATACTTAACACAACTAATTCCTACGTATGAATCCGACAGAATAAGACTTGCAATTTACAATGTTGAGAATAAAACAAGCGAAATTATAACTGATGATTTTGATAACTGGGTAAGTAGTTTTGAGTGGTCGTCCGATTCAAAATCAATTTATTTTACAGGTTTTGAAAAGGGATATATGCCGCTTTTTAAAGTTAATGTTGGCACAAAACAAATTGAAAAAACAATTGATAAAAAAGTTATCCGAAGTTTTGCTCTTTCACCTAATAATGACTTTGTTATTTATTCGCATTCATTTGTTCACAAACCCACAGAGTTAGCATATTTAAATTTAACAAGTGGAAGAAATATTGATTTGACCAATGTTAATAAGGCTTTAACAGATTCTGTTGATGTTCGTCCGGCAGAGCAGGCGTGGGTAAAGGGTGCTGATGGAAAACTTGTTCACCTCTTTATTGTTAAACCGCACAACTTTGATTCTACTAAAAAATACCCGCTAATAATTAATATTCATGGTGGACCGCAATATCAGTGGATGGACTCATTCCGTGGCGATTGGCAAGTTTATCCTGGTGCGGGATATGTTCTTGCATTCCTAAATCCGCACGGTTCTATTGGCTATGGTCAGGATTACACTGCTGCAATATCAGATGATTGGGATGGAAAAGTTTTTGAAGATGTAATGAAAGTAACCGAATATCTTGCAGACTTAGACTATGTTGATGAAACCCGAATGGGGGCAATGGGCTGGAGTTACGGTGGTTATTTTATGAATTTACTCCAAGCTAAAACAGATAAGTTCAAATGTCTCGCTTCAATGATGGGAATTTATGATTTAAAAGAATTCAAAGATGAGACGGAAGAACTTTGGTTTGCCAATTGGGATTTGAAAAGAGAAGACTACGAAACCATGTCCCCAAGCAAGTATGAAGATAACTTTAAGACTCCAACCCTTATTATTGCTGGAGAGAAAGATTATCGCATCCCTTACACTCAATCGTTACGCTACTTTACAGTATTGCAAAACAAAGGGATTGATTCGCGGCTAATTATTTTCAAAAATGATGGACATTGGCCAAGTCGCCTAAATTCAATGCCTCTCTACTATAACTCACATTTGGAATGGTTTAACAAATACCTTGGCGGCGGTAAGGCTCCGTGGGATAGCAAAGAGATGATTAGAAACAATTATTTAAATAAAAACTAAGTGCTATGGAAATGAATGAAAATGACATACCAGGGATCTACAATTATTGCGACAGATGGTGCGAGCGATGTACCTTTACAACCCGCTGTTTAACTTTTAAATTCGGGGCAATAATGGATAAAAACTTAGATGACAAGATTGAGGAGAATCAAAGTTTTTGGAAAACTTTTGATGATAATCTTGAGGATACCCTTGACCTTATTGAAGATGAGGAATCAAATGAGGAAAGCTATTTCTTGGATAATAAAGAATATACTGGGAATGATTTTAATATTAAACGCTTAATAGCCGAAAGCCAAGAAGCCTCACAATTGGCGAAGGAATACATCAATATTGTCTCTGAATGGTTTGAGAAGAATAAAGTAATAATGAACAAAGAAATATCCGTTTCTAAGTTAAATGATTCGCTTGAAGTAATAGAATGGTATCATATTTTTATCTATCCTAAAATTATGCGAGCAATACAAGGCAGAGATGAGGATTTACTTGAATCAGAATTTCCCAAAGACTCTGATGGTTCTGCAAAAATAGTATTAATTGCTATTGAACATTCAATAAGTGCTTGGGGTTATATCTTTATGAAAAGAGATGATAAGAATGAAACTGTTTTTAATATAATTAAACTTTTAGTAACGCTTCAAAATTTAGTTGAAGAAGAATTTCCCGCAGCAAGAGATTTTATTCGACCAGGTTTCGATGAATAAAAATTAAAGTAATAAATCCTTTTTAAATAAGAGAAATTATGAAATCGATAAAAATTAAAAATAGCGATGAAGAAATTCAAATAGGTAAAGTAGTTTGTGTTGGAAGAAACTATGCAGACCACGCAAAGGAAATGGGGAATGAGATTCCTGACAAATTTCCGATAGTATTTATGAAAACCGCTACATGTATGATTAACAGTGGTGATAATGTTGTTCATCCCGATTATTCGGAAAACTTACATCACGAAGTTGAGTTGGTTTTGTTAATTGGAACTACAGTTAAAAATGCAAATAGCGACGAAGCTAAAAATGCAATAGCAGGCTACGCTGTTGGGCTTGATATGACTCTTAGAGACTTGCAGAATGTGAGCAGAGAGAAGGGTGAGCCGTGGACATTTGCAAAAATCTTTGATACATCCGGGGTGCTTTCAGAATTTGTTTTAAAAAACGAATACAAACTCACAGGGAATGAAAGAATTTATCTAAGTGTAAATGGTAAAATAAAGCAGGATGCTACGGTTGGTCTCATGCTTTTCAATCCCACAGAAACAATTAAAAACATTTCAAAAAGAATGACACTTGAAAAAGGGGATTTAATATTTACTGGAACTCCAGCGGGCGTAAGCCGTGTGGTTAAAGGGGATAAGCTCTCCGGAGGTATTGAAAACATTGGTGAAATTGAAACAACAATTGTATAAAACCACTTGCAGCAAAAATTACTTTGAGTTTTCGAGAGCTTGTTCAATATCATATATTATATCTTCTATACTTTCCAGACCTACGGAAATTCTAATTAGTCCTTGGGTTATTCCTACCTGTTGTCGTTCTTCTTCAGTTAGTTTTGAATGAGTTGTGGATGCAGGGTGTGTAACAATTGTTCTAGTATCACCAAGGTTAGCCGTTAAAGTTGCAAGTTTAATAGAATCAACAAATTTATTTGCCCGTTCTAAACCACCCTTCACTTCTATTGAAACTATTCCGCCTCCAAGGTTCATTTGTTTTTTTGCCAGCTTGTAATTCGCATCACTTTTAAGAAAAGGATATTTCACTTTTTCTAAATGAATATTCTTTTCTAATTTTTCTGCAAGAGCCAATGCATTAGAACAATGCTTCTCCATCCTTAAGCCTAATGTTTCTAAACTTTTAGTAAGTACCCACGAGTTGAAAGGGGAGATAGTTGGACCAGTTTGCTTTGCAAATAATCTCACTTCTTCCATTAATGTTTTTTTTCCAACAACAACCCCGCCAAGCGTACGCCCTTGTCCATCAATAAATTTTGTTGTTGAATGCGAAACCAAGTCTGCCCCAAACTTAATAGGCTGCTGCAATATTGGAGTTGCAAATGTGTTATCCACATTAAGAATTAAATTTCTTTTTTTTGATAGGTTTGATAGGAACTCTAAGTCAATTAATTCCAGTCCAGGATTAGAGGGTGTTTCAATAAAAATCATTTTTGTGTTGTCGGTAATATTTTTCTCCCACTCATCTTCCTTATCAATAAAAGTAGTTGAAATGCCCCACTTAGGTAGAAGTGCTGTAAATATTTGATATGATGAACCAAAAATAGCACGGGAAGATAAAATGTGATCTCCCGATTTAAGCAACGCAGCAATACTTGCAAAGATAGCTGCCATACCTGATGAAAAAGCATAACCATCCTCGCCGTTCTCAAGCATTATCATTTTTGCCGTAAATTCATCCGTGGTTGGGTTCGCTAATCTGGAGTATGTTTTTCCTTCAACCTCTTCAGCAAATAATGCTCTTCCGTGCTCGGCATTATCAAAAGCAAAACTAGATGTTAAGTAGATTGGTGTTGAGTGTTCTCTGAATTGAGATTTTTCTGTTTGAATTCTTATTGAATCTGTTTCAAATTTTTTCATGCTATTTTCTTTGCTTGTATGTTAAAAGTGGACATTCCGCAGAATGTCTCTACTTTTTTCTTAATCAAATATATTTCATGTATTTCAAATATATAATTCGTATTCGGTTTGTGATTATGAAATATTATTTTGTTTTAAAATATAGATGGAAATGATTCTAACTGCAACAATGGTGTTATCTCTTTTAGAAATTGAACATAAATTTGTAATAGAACTTGCATAAAAGTGAATAATCAAACAATAGCCAATATGAGCAAACACTTGTGTTGAACAACAACCAAACAAAATATAATTTGTTAAGTTTGTTACAATGACTATAAAAACATTTATACTATTTCTGTTTGTTCCTTTTCTCATTCTCTCGCAAGAGAGAGGGGACTTAGATAAAATCGAAGAGTTCGGCTCTTTTGAGTTTAAGTGGTCGAACGATTTTGAATATCAAACAGATTATTATTATACCAATGGATTTGCTTTTGAGGTTTTTGCACCATGGGCAAAGGCAAGTCATGTAAACTCAATTTTGTTGCCAATTAAATCTTATGAGTTAGAGCTAAACAGTTTAACTTTAACTCAAGATATTTTTACACCAAAAGCAAAGTTTAGTATTGACGACCAGTTAAATGGGGATAGACCATTTGCCGCCTATCTATTGTTAGGATTTCAAAAAGTAACATTTAGTAAGGCAGAAAGAATTAGGACTTATTCAGAAATTGAAGTTGGGGTTCTTGGTCCCGCTGCTTTTGGTGAGGAAGTGCAAAATGGAATTCATAACTATTTGCCCACATCAGCACTTGTTAAAGGATGGGAGAACCAGATTAGCAATAGCCCAATGCTTAATTATTCTGCATCAATCGAGAAGCAATTCTATTACAACAATTGGTTGGAGCTATCTGGTAAAACTTCTGTAAAATTAGGACTCCCATTTACAAATGCAGATGTTGGCATTCTAACAAGAGTCGGTTTGTTCGATTCGTTTCCAAAGGATTTTGAATTTCTCTCTCCAAAAAAATGGCAACTATTTCTAACCCTTTCAGCAAGTGGAAGTCTCGTAGGATACAACGCTACATTGCAGGGAGGCTTATTTTACGAAAGCGTTTATACCTTAAGTAGTATCAACAGATTTGTTGGTTATGCTGCTGTCGGAATAACTCTAATTTATAAAAAGTTTGAAATGGAATATGTCCAACAGTTCAACACACCAGAGTTTCCCGGAGCAGTATATCATAGTTGGGGATACTTATTAATTAAGTTTGGGTTTTAACAAAAGTCTTTACCGAATAGGAATGTAAGAAAAACAATACAAATATTTGTATACACAACACAAATTGGTTTTCGGAAGGGAAACCAATTTTGTTGTTATATACCGACGAAATTTACTTTCAAAATCCGAAAACCATTTTATTGTCGGTATAGATAATGGTTTTTGATTGACTATGTTTAATTATTTAAGAATGACTCCCCACTCCATAACTGTAAATCCTTCTCTATTTATTGAATTAAAGATAGGTGTCAGTGGAATCTTAATTTGTGATGAATAATCTGTAATAACGTAAAATAATCTTCGAATACTATTAGGTTGATTAATTATTTTTAGCACAATTAACTCTTCGATTTCCGAATCGACTTGTGGATAAACAATTAAATTATCATAATCGGAAAATATTGGAAGCCAATAATTAATAAAATCTTCAATCTCTTTTCCAAGAAATCCATATGATTCTAAGTTATTTGTAAAAAATTCTTCAAAATTGGTTTTATTTACAAACCAGCCATATTTATATTGCCAGCTATCGGGCACCTTACATTCATAAAAAAGGAAACCATACTTATTATCAATTAGTCCATTGGGATCAACGGTTACATTCCAACCATTTTGATACTCAGGATCTGATATGGTAACAAATCCACCCTTAGGGAAATCTAATAAAACACTTAACTGTTGAATTGTTTCCGGATAAAGATAAATATTAGGTTTAAATACCGTTACCAAAGTATCTTGATCTTTAGGCTCGGTAGAGTTTTTACAATTTGTAGATGTGAAAATTACTATTGATAGAAGTATTACAGTAATAGATGGTATTATATGTTTTCTAATCATAATTCCTCCGTTTACATATTATAAAAACCTAAGCAGATTTCTTTTCACTCTCAAGATAAACTGGTTCTTCTCCACTCTGAACAGTCTTTTCTGTAATTAAACATTTCTCGATATTTCTCTTAGAAGGAAGGTCATACATTATATCCAAAAGAGTTGATTCAACTATAGAGCGTAAAGCACGGGCACCTGTTTTCCTTTCCATTGCTTTTTTAACAATTAACTTTAGTGCTTTCTCTTCAAACTCCAATTCAACACCTTCCATCATAAAGAGTTTTTTGAATTGTTTAATAATTGCATTTTTCGGTTCAGTTAAAATTCGGAGCATCGATTCTTTATCAAGTGGTTTAAGGGAGGCTATCATAGGCAAACGTCCAACTAACTCAGGTATTAGTCCATACTTAACCATATCATCCGGCTGCACTTGTTGCAAAATTTCATCTTCTGAATAGTGGTGTTTAACTTCTTCTAATTCTGAATCGAAGCCCATAACATTTTGGTTTATTCGGGATGCAATAATTGGCTCAAGCCCATCAAATGCACCGCCAACAACAAAGAGAATATTTTTCGTATTAATATTTATTAGATTTTGCTCGGGATGTTTTCTTCCTCCCTTTGGTGGAACGCCGGCTACTGTTCCTTCAATAATTTTTAGAAGTGCTTGCTGTACGCCTTCTCCGGAAACGTCCCGTGTAATTGAAGCCGATTCACTTTTACGAGCAATCTTGTCAATCTCATCAATATAAATAATTCCCTTCTGTGCTTTTTCAAGATTATACTCTGATGCTTGAAGCAGGCGAACTAATATAGTTTCAACATCATCACCAACGTAGCCAGCCTCTGTAAGGGTTGTTGCATCAGCAATGGCAAAAGGAACATCCAAAATTCTTGCAAGAGTTTGGGCTATTAATGTCTTTCCAACTCCGGTAGGTCCGGCAAGTAAAATATTACTTTTCTCTATTTCAACATCATCAAGTTCAAAGAATGATGAGCTTGCATTTATACGCTTATAGTGATTATAGACTGCAACAGAGAGGACTTTCTTTGCATGGTCTTGCCCAATTATATGTTCATTTAATTTACCGTGTATGGTATCGGGGGTCAGTATTGCTTGATCAACACTATCATTTTTATATGCAGCAATATTTTCTTTTAGAATATCTACGCTAGATTTTACACACTTGTCGCAGATATAAACATCCGGACCAGCTACCATGCTTTGTACTTCTGTACCTGTTCTTCCGCAAAATGAACACTTAACGGTTACTTGCTCATTATCATTTGTCATATAGATTCACTTCCTTTGTTTTTCAATCTTTTTAAGTTCTCTTGTGCTTTATCAAGATAGAGGGAATTAGGGAAAAGTTTCAAAAATTTTTGATATACTGATTCTGCCGAACCAACATCTCCAACTCCAAACTCATAAACTTGAGCTAATAAATAAAAACTTCTATCTGCAAAAATATTCAATTCCTTCCTTTCAGACAATTCTTTTAATACTTCAATTGCAACTGGATATTTGTTTTGAGCAACCAACACTTCCGCATATTTTATTCGTGAGATGTTTTTAAGAAAAAGTAGATTCTTTTTTTCGCTCAATTCTTTTAATTTTATTTCTGCTTCTTGAAATTTATATTGGTCTATTTTCAGTTCGGCATCAGCAAAACTTTGAAGGCTTAGGGAATCCATCTTTCCCATATTGATAATCATAGAAAGCTCTATTGCATCATTAGATAAATCGTTAGATAAATCTTTGTTGATATTAGCCAACGTAGCAAGGCTTCCTTCAAAATTTGTTTGATAGAACTCAATTTTTGCAATTAAAAATTTTGCTTCCATCTTTACTCTATTCCCTGTTTTTGATGAAGCATAAACATTATACAATTCTTTCTTCGCTTTCTCTAATTTATTTAAGCGTAAAGATATTTTTGATAATTCGAGATTCGCTTTCCCATAGTAAGGAGATAGGGAAGAACTTTTTATTGTTTTGTTGAAATATTCTGCTGCGTTTTCGTAATCCATAAATTTATCAGCATAAATATTTCCAATTCTAAAAAGAGCTTCACTTGCTATGTTTCCACTTGCAGAAGAAATTATTGATTTATAAGTTTTTATTATTGGAATATATTTGTACGAGTTTGCTGTATCTATTGCTACAATGGGTTTCCAATTTTGCTGATTTTTATTCCACTCTTTGTCCAACTTTGCTTCAAGTGTTTTTGCAAATCCCACACTACTTTGCGGAACAAATTTTGAATGTGGATATTCATCTATCAAATATCTAAAAGCATTGGATGCAACATCAAACTGTGATTCTCTAAAAGCATTGGAGGCAAAGTTATAAATTAAAATTCCTTCTCCACCTTTGGCTTTATCTAATTCCTTTGTTAATTCAAATGCATCTACAAACTGATTGTTTTTTACATAAAGAAATGAAAGTAGTTCTTTGATAGTAATATTATCATCATATTTTTCAACAACATTAATGCTCTGCTCCAATGCCCCTACTGCAGAAAGATATGTACTCATTCTACTTTGAACATAACTTAACTGAGTCGGCTGCATCATCAACGCAGCACAATATTCTTCAGCAGCAGCACCGTAGTTCATAGTGTAAGAATATATTTGTGCCAACTGATACGAAAACTGAATTGAATTTGTAGATTTGCTTTTACCCTCTTCCAAATATTTTACTGCAATTTCAAACGCCCTATTTTGCATAGCATAGTTTGAAATAATTGTATAATTGATTTGTGAATTATTATTAAGTAGTATCCCTTTATCCCACGTCTCTACTGCCTGTTCGCTATTTCCACTTATATAATATGTTGCACCGAGCATACCATAAAGAGTAACATCATTATTACGCATCTTAATTCTATTTAAAAGAAACTTAGCTGATTTATCGTACTCTTTTAATTTTAAATAAATATCATTCAGCGAGTTTGCATACTGATTATTTTGAGGCTGCACCAGAGCCAATTCTTCAAATATAACTTTAGCTTTCTCAAGTTTCCCCGATTGCTCGTATGTTTTCCCAAGTCGATATTTATTGCTCAAATTTGTCTGGGCAAAAAGGAGCAATGTAGGCAACAACAATATAAAAATAACCTTTTTAATCATTTAAGTATTTCTCATCAAAAATATTTCCAATTCCAAGTATTCTATTTGGGTCTAACTTTCTTTTAATATCAGCCATCTCTTTAATGCTCTTTTCTCCAAACATTTCTAATAAATAATTTCGCTTCATTTTACCAACTCCGTGCTCTGCCGAAATTGTTCCGCCAAGTTCTGCGGCACGTTTGCAGAACTCTCCGTAAAGAGTTATAGCTACTGCAAATTCAGTTTTGTTTTTAGGGAGCATATTTAGATGCAAGTGACAATCTCCAATATGCCCGTAGCAAATATAATCTATATTATTTTCCACTACCCTTTTTTTTATATCACTGTAGTAATTTCTAAAATGCTCAACAGGCAAAGCCGTATCAGTTCCAACTTTTCGTAAACCCTTCTTCGCAATATACTCCGAGACTTTAGAAGATACCTCATGACGAAAGTTTTTAAATTTTTCTAATTCAGTATTATCAACAGCAAACCACGAGTTTTCAATATCAGCATTATAATTTTCAACCAACTCCACCCACTTGTTAAAAAGTAAATCCTCAGTTTCAAGGGTTGTCTCTTGCTCAAACCAAATAGCTGCTTTGTGATTCTCTTTTATTTGCGGATAATCATCTTTTAAAAACTGTAAAGAATAGAAATCAAAAAACTCAAGTCCTCTTGCATTAATGTTTGTTTCATCCTTTACTGCTCTATGCTTCCCCGATTGGAAGCGTGCATCATCAACAAAATCAAAGGCATCATCTTCTCTGCTAAAAAAGAGAATTCCAGAAATTAGATTTTCTGCTTTATCAAGTAATTTTAATTTCGCTTCCGTAATTATTCCAAGTGTACCTTCAGAACCAATGAATAAATCAATTGCATCCATATTGTTTTTTGTAAAATATCCCGCAGCATGTTTTACATTTGGCAGCACATAATTTGGCAGTTTTATTTCTATCTGTAAACCACTCTCTGTAATGATGTTCAACTTATTTCCATCAGCAAAATTATTGCCCCGTTTAAGTTTTAGAACCTCACCATTTGGAAGAATAATTTTTAATTCGAGAACATAATTTCTTGTAGCACCATACTTAAAAGATTTTGCCCCAGAGGAGTTTGTGGCAATGGTAGCACCAATAAAACAATCTTGCTCAGTTGGGTCGGGCGGATAAAATAATCCTTTTGCTGTAACCTCGTTTTGAAAATCCCTTAACATCACTCCTGTCTCTACAACAGCATACTTTGCTTCAATGTTAATTTCTATAATCTTATCTAACTTATTCGTGGAAATTACAAGACCACCCTCCGGAACACGTGCTCCAGTCAATCCAGTGCCATTACCTGCAATGGTGATTTTTGTTTTAAATTTATTTGCATCACTTAAAATCTCAAGAATATCTGCTTCGTTTTCCGGAAAGCATACAGCCTCACATTCTCCTTGGTAATTTGCAGCGTCCACCAAGAAATTTTCAATTTCAGACTTCTCTTTTTTGATTATCATTTGGCTGATTGGATGTGTGACTGAATGATTTTTAAACCCTCAAATTTATAGATAACAAAACTTGAGGGTTTAATATTAATCTATTGCTTTCCCATACAATTTCATTATCTCTTGCCACTCTTCAACATCAAGAGTTTCAGATTCCTCAATAAGCATAATGGGAATATCATCTTCAATTCTGTAGCGTTTTCGAGTCTCTTTATCAACAGAGACCAAGAACTCACCATCCAAAACTAAATCTGCTTTTGTTTCCGGACAACAGAGTATTTCCAACAATTCTTGATTTATCATTATCTTCTCTTGTGTATATTAGCGGTGCAACAAATATTCAGCAAGTGCATCCAATTCTTTGTGAGACAATTTATCCTGAGCAGGCATCTCTTTACTATATTTATCTTTTAAAACTGCCATTCTCGGATTGCTTAAAAATGCCTTTGGGTTTTTGAAATAGCTAACTAAATCTCCCTTTTCCCAATTCTCCTTTACGTTTGCAAGAGATGGTCCCATTCTGGCACCTTCTAAATTTTTACCATGACAAGTAAAGCATTTATTATTTGCCATAAGTTCTTCAGCATATTTCTCTGGAGATTGATCTTCTGTTGATTCAATATTCTCTGTTATAACCAATTCATCTTCTTCACTACTTGTCATTTTTGCTAAAACCAGCAAAAGTATAAATAGTAATAAAAAAGTTGATACCCATTTTTGTGCGTTTGTCATTCATTCTTCCTTTCATATATTTTAATTTATTTACAACTTAAATTTAAGAAAACTAATTGCTTTCCTGCATCTGTTTATCATAAAATTTACGATAATCTTTAATTGTTTTAAAGATTGTATTTGCAATCTTTCTCTGTCCCTTTTTACTATTCAAATATGCTTCATCTTTTTTGTTTGATAAAAAACCAGTTTCGACCAATACGGATGGCATTGATGCACCTACCAACACATAAAACCCAGCCTGCTTTACACCGCGAGATGGAATTGTTTTTACACCACTACTCCAATTTTGATTTAGTATTCCTGCAAATCTTTCCGAGTACCTCATGTAAGCAGAGTGTGCCATCGAAACAAGAATAAAATTTTCATCAGTTAATTCTTTATACTTTGCTTTATCTTTTTCAAAATCTATTACACTGTTTTCAAACTCTGCCACTTCAATAGCATCTTGCGTTCTGCCAGGGCGGAGCAAATAGACTTCAAACCCACGCACATTACTTCGCTTTCTGCCTGCCAAAGAATTTGCATGAATTGAAATAAAAAGTTTTCCGTTCTCTTTGTTTGCCATCTTCCCCCGTTCAGATAGTTCAATAAATTTATCAGTTCGTCTGGTTTGAACTACTTTTACATCCGGCATTTTTTGTTTTATTATTTTTTCTAATTCTAAAGCAACCCCAAGATTTACCTTTTTCTCTTTTACTCCAGTAATGCCAACGGCTCCGCCATCTTTTCCACCATGCCCAGCATCAATAACAAGAACATCAAAATTCCATTTCTCTTTCTCAGCGGAGATATCTTTTCTAAATTTATCGAGAGCATCGTTCTGAATTGATATAAGAATATCATCCGAATCGACATCTTTTGAAGAGGACTGCATTGAGTTAGAAATTGATAAACCATTTTTTAATGTAAATTCAATTTGTATATTTCCCTTTACATGCTTCACATTTACTTTACGAACAACACTGGTTTGTTTAAATTGTTTTACAAAGCTCGGGTCAATAGATACTCCGGAGATAAGGAATAGAAGTTTTCCATCAAGAATGGAGGACCGAAACATATTTATTCTACGCTGCGATTTTATTCTAATCAATGTTCCATTAGCCATTTCAGAGAGTTCAATGCCGTAAATATCATAAGCCGAATCAGTTGGTTCTAATTTTTTCTTTTCAATAATTACATTTGCATCATAAGTATCATCCAGTTTTTCAAAAACACTAATTGGCTCACTTGTAATTATTAAATTTTTCTCATCATCATTAAAAATCAATTTTTTCTGATATGCCATTTCAACAAATTTTAAACCGTAAATTGCTGGAATAAAAACATCATTCTTTATTGAAAGTGTTGAAATTGGAATCTGATAAACTTCTTTTTCATAATTAAATTTTGACGAGAGTACAAAAAACTGATTTTTTGCTGTTACTTTTAATTTATAATTCTCAAACTTCATTTCAATTTTTTCAGCAGTTGGATTGTAATAATAATTTCCGCTAAGAATTTTGGATAAATCTTTTGCCGATAAATAAGTAATACCTTTCTTGGTGATGTACGAAACGTGATATTTTTCTGCCCCTTTTGACACAGAAATCTTCAGCAACCTTTGCCCATTAATTGCTGCTGCCGATACCATAAAAACAAATAGAAAAATCAAATATTTTATCTTCACAAGGCTACCAAATTTACCAAATGACTGGGATAATAAAGCTACTCTTTTTCTTATATTCAGAATATTTATCACCAAAAAAACTGAGCATCATAGCCTCTTCTTTTTTTGCTCTTAAAATAAAAAGTGGCAGTTCAACCAATAATACCAACGGAATAATGATATAACTTCCGAGAGCAATTCCTAAAAACAAGTCGCTTAGTATTTGACTAATATACTGCGGGTGCCTAATAGTTTTGTGAATGCCAGTAGAAACTAACTGATGATTTTTTTGAAGCGAAATTTCTTGCGAATAAAAATCACCAAGATTTTTAAATGATTTTACCTGAAGCCAAGCAAATATAGCAAAAAGAATTAACCCAATTATTCTAAATATTTGATACTCACTTTCATATTTAATAGCACCAATTTGAAAAACACCAAGAATTTGAAGAATCAAAATTAAAGCAGAAATATTTAACGGAGTTTTTTGTAAATATGTATTTGGTTTTCTTTCCGATTTTGTTACAGCCCTTTTTAATCCACCTTTTGCAGCAGAGCTATTTGCCGCAATCGATAATAGTAAACCAATACCAGCTATAATACTTATAGGATCCATACGTTAAATTATGATTTTTACTATAGAAAAATTTTATACGCAAGATAATAAAATCTCACAAAACAAATATCTTTGCTGAATTTTGAAACTGTAACGATTTAAAATATTTTATTTAAGAAACATTACTAAGCAATATTTTCCTTTTCTCTTTTTTTGAAAATAATCCAGACATCTCCGAAGAAGTCTGTGACAAAAATAATGTAGCCAACTAATAATTTATTAGTGCATTCGTGGCAATCTTTTTAATCTTTCATCTTTAAGTCATCTTCTGTAATTGTTCCTGCAACAACAGTAATTACTTTTTCCGGATCAATATATTTTTTGATTGCTGCATTCACCTCTTCTAAAGTAACAGCATTAATTATTTCAGGATATTCATCCATATAGCTTGGTTCAAGCCCACGCTCTGTTATGCTTAGCAATCTTACAGCCATTCCACGTGTAGTAGAGAGACCAACTTTATACCCACCAATGGCACGGGTTTTAGCAGCTTTTAGTTCATCGGCAGTTACGCCATCTTTAACCCAGCGTTTAAATTCTCGCATTGTTGAACTATATCCTCTCGCTAACAAATCAGGAGAAAACGTTCCACTAATAGTGAACTTCCCATCAGAATAAGTATCACCTCCAAGTGATGAATAGATTCCATAAGTTAAACCTTCATCATCACGAATTATTGACATCAAACGTGCAGTAAATCCACCCATTCCAAAAATACTATTACCAATGTTTAGGGGAATGTAATCCTTGTCTGTTTTCTTTATTCCTGTAGTTTGTGCAATAAGAAGAGTAGCACTTGTTTTCTCTTTCATCGCTACAATGGTGGTTGTGCCTACTGTAACTTGAGTACTATCGTCAACATTAGCGTACTCTACACCACCATCCCAGCCGGCAAAAGCTTTTTGTACTGATGAATTAATTTCATCGTTTTCTAAATCACCAACTAAAACAAAAATCATAGATTTAGTTCCATAATAATCAGAGTAAAATTTTACAACATCCTTTCTGTTAACTTTTTCAATATCACTAATCAGTTTTTGAATTGATGTTCCGTGATTTGGATGCCCTACAGGAAAGAGCATTGAGTCCGCTTTTTCTGAAGCACGTGTGTTTGTATCTTCCAACCTTCTTTGCAAACCACCTTTGCGTTGTAGTTTTAGTTTATCAAATTCTTCTTGATTAAAGGCTGGAGTGCGTAGCTGCTCCGCCAATAGAGTAATAACTTCATCAACATCTTTCGATAAACACTTACCGTTAAAGCTCAATGAATGTTTTCCGACTGAGAAGGAGAGTTTTGCTCCAAGGTTTTCAAGTTTTTCAGCTAAGGCAAATTTGTCATTTTTCTCTGTCCCTTTATCAAGCATGTAGCCGGTTAAATCAGCAATAGCAGTATTGTGTTCCGGACTAAAGAAATCACCAGCAGCAAAGCTTCCAGTAAAAGTAATCACATCTTTTACTCCGGTCTTTGCAGTCAACAACTTCATTCCAGCAACTTTGGATGATTTTATATTATCTGATATTTTTGGTGCAGCCAATGGATTAGGTACAATGGTTGAGTTCTCATCTCCATCACCTCTTCTATAATATCCCTTTGTTTGATCTTCGTACCAAGAGGATGGCTTCATCTCGGCACTATTTCCACCATTTGTTTTTGGAATAAAATATCCCACCGTACGCTGATTTTGAACAAAGTATTTATTTACTACATCTTGGATATCTTTAGCAGTTACCTTCTTTAAATTATCAAGATAGTTAACATAGAATGTCCAATCTCCCTTAGCAATAGCTTCGTTTAATTGACTTGCAATTGAAAACGAACCGTCTCTTCCATAAGCAGTTTCAGCAGTTATTTGACTTATTGCACGCTTAACTTCCTCATCAGTAACACCATCTATTTGTATCTTTTCAATTTCAGAAAGAACAATTTCTTCAACTTCTTTGTGCGTAGCACCTGGAGCTAAAAAGATATAAGGTGTAAAGATTGATGCATCGTGCAACGGCACATAAAAATTAAAAACATTTACTGCTTTATTCTTATCAACTAATGCTCTGTAGAAACGGCTGGTTTTTCCGTTCGATAGAATATAATCGAGTAATACCAAGGGGTATGTCTCATCGCTTAATCCTTTAGGAACTTTATGAGCAATACCAACAACACCAAGTTGGCCAGCACGATTAACAGTTACTCGCCTTTCACCTTGTTGTTCAGGTTCGGTTGTGTAAAGTTGCGGAATTGGATTTGGGGAAGATGGGATTTTTCCATAATATTTGTTGATTAATTCAAGCGCATTCTCTGTTTCAAAATTGCCAATTACTGTAACAGTAGCATTGTTTGGCCAATAAAATGTATCATAAAATTCACGTAATTTTTCTATTGGAACATTCTCAATATCTGAACGCCAGCCAATGGTGCTGTGATGATATGGATGTGCTTGAAATGCTGCTGCCCATATTTCTTTGTTAAGAGCGCTGAAAGGTGAGTTTTCTCCTCGTTCAAACTCGTTTCGCACAACTGTCATTTCTGCATCTTTATCTTCTTTCCGAAGCCACAAATTTCTCATCCTATCCGATTCTATATCGATAGCAAGCTCAAGATAATTACTGGGAATTGACTCGTAGTAATTTGTTCTATCCATCCAGGTTGTTGCATTTAAGCGTGCACCAATATTGCCAAGTAGTGCATCAATGTGCCCACCATTTTTTTTGTTAAACTTATCAGTCCCTTTAAACATCAAATGTTCAAGTAGGTGCGTTGCCCCTGTTGTTCCGGTTACCTCGTTGCGTGAGCCAACTCGGTATGTTACCATAAAAGTAAGTACAGGTGCCGAGTGGTCTTCAAGCAGCAGTACAGATAGTCCGTTTTTTTCAAGTACGTATTCAGTTATTCCACCTACTGTTTTTACTTCATTAAATTCACTGGTAATATTATTTGCCAGAAGCAACGTTGATGCTATAAATAGCACAGATAAAAAAAGTGTTTTCCTCATATTTCCTTCCTTTATTTTTTATTGTTCATTCACATTTTTCGATATTAATATTTATTATATGTTTCTTCTCTCTTTATCCTTTTTAAATGTATCTTTCGTAAAAAATGAAAGAAAATTTAATCTATATTCATCATAAACGCAATTTATTAATCCTCTCTTTCATACCCAAATTGCCTTGAAGTCCGCCAGAATGAATGGCAACAATGGTTTCTCCCGATTTGAAATATCCACTCTTTATTAATTTAGCAATTCCAAACATCATTTTATTTGTATAAATATAATCAAGTTCAAAACCATTTAGCTTTTCAAAGTTCTTTGTGAACTCAACAAGTTCTTTTGTTAATTTAGCGAACCCTCCAAAATGATAATCTGTATTTAAACTCCAATTCTTAAACTCTCTTCCACTATAATTTAATACTAAATCAGAAATTACTTCTTCAAGAAACTCTCCACCCTTTAGTGCAGGAAAGGCAATTCCCTTTTTGTTTCCGTTAAGCCCAGCAACAATACCTGCAAAAGTTCCGCCGCTGCCAGATGCAGAGCAGATGTAGTCATAATCAATAGTAATTTGTTTAACTATTTCCGTACATCCTTTTAAGGCAATATTGTTTGTTCCTCCAAGTGGAAGAATATAAACATCACCTAATTCGTCTTTAACTGATTTCAAAAAATCCTCAGAGTCTCTCTCTCGAAATGTTGTTCTGTCAATGTAGTGCAACACCATTCCACTATCCCGAGCAGATTGAAGGGTTTCATTTAATGGCAGATGTTCCTCGCCTCGTATCAAGCCAATAGTTTTAAATCCAAATGTTTTACCAGCCTCTGCTGCTGCGTGTATGTGATTTGAAAATGCCCCTCCAAAGGTAAGTAGTGTCTCTTTGCCTTGCTCCATCATTTCAGCAATATTATATTTCATCTTAAACCATTTATTCCCCGATATTATTGGGTGAACAAGGTCTATTCGTTTCATAAAAATTTTTACATTAGACGAAACATTTGGTAGCTCTACCTGAACAAGAATGGCAGCACCCTCATTTATGTGTTTACTGAAATCAAACATATTGAACAAAGCTATTTAATAATTTATATTAGTTTTTACATTTTTAAAATAATGAATAGTTAATATGATTAAAATATTATTTGTCTGTATGGGAAATATTTGTCGTTCGCCATCTGGTGAAGCAGTTATGAATGGTCTTATAGTAAAAAACAATTTGCAAGATAGAGTTAAGTGCGACTCTGCTGGAACAATTGCATACCATACCGGAGAGCCTGCAGATTCTAGGATGCAGAATCATGCAATAAAACGCGGATATGAATTAACAAGCATTGCTAGACAGATTAAACATTACGACTTTAACAGATTCAATTATATAATTGCGATGGATAGAGAAAACTATAAAAATATTCTTATTCTCGATTCCGAAGAAAAGTATAAAAACAAAGTTTCAATGATGCTAGATTATGCTATAAACTATAATGATTCAGATGTTCCAGACCCATATTATGGTGGTGAGCAAGGCTTCGAGTATGTCCTCGATTTACTTGAAGATGCATGTTTAGGGTTGTTGAAACATATTATAAAAAGTGATTTATAGTCCTTTCAAGTAGTTGAGAGGTTTCATAAATAACAAATGATAAAATATAAATCTCAAATAACTTCCAATATCCAAAAAAGAAAACACAAACTCGGGCTTAATTTTGCAATATTACCGAAGCTCTTGTTTGGATATTTGATATTGTCTTTTAATATTTATTTGTATTTTGTTTTTTAGATTTTGCGATTTCTAAAAACAGAAAGAAAGCTCATTAAGTTAAGTTGCAATGTTTTATTAATAAATTAGGACTCATATAATGGCAGATATAAAAATTTACCACAAACCAACATGTTCAAAAAGCAGACAGGGTGTGAAATACCTTGAAGAGAAAGGGGTTGAGTTCGATGTAATTAAGTATTACGACACTCCATTTACAAAAAATAAATTAAAAACACTTCTGAAAAAGATGGATATGAAAGCAGAAGAACTTTTACGCAAACGTGAAAAATCTTACAAAGATCTGGATTTCAAAAACAAGAATTATACCCAAGCAGAAATAATTGAATTTATGGTTAACGATCCTAGTTTGATTGAACGTCCAATAGTTGAAAAGGGTAACAAAGCAGTTGTGGCTAGACCTACCGAAAGGATTGATGAAGTAATATGACAACAATTCTCATCCGATATTTGGTGGTTTTAATTTTAAAAACCGCCTAACTTAAAGTTCTTTCTCCATTGCATAATTACATCTGTCGGAGAGATGCTCGGGGTTGTATTCAGTAAATCCATATTTCTTGTATAAATTTATGGCTTCTTTTAAAGAGCTATTTGTTTCAAGAACTATTTTAGTAAACCCAAGAGATGTAACTGTTAAAAAGAGATCATCCATCATTTTTTTACCCAGCCCTTTCCCTTTGTATTCTGGATAGAGATACATTTTTCTAAGTTCACATGTGGTGTTTGAAATTTTTAATAGTCCATATGAGCCAACTATTTTACCGTTATCCTCTAAAACTTTAAATGCACCTCCTGGCAAAATGTACGATGCATAAATATCTTTTATATCTGCATCAGTTCCTTTTGGATCAACTGATAGCCCATATTCCTGTAATGCAATTTTGAGTAGTGTGAAGATATCAGATTCATCCCCTTTTTTATAATCTCTTAGTTTATACATTTAATTCTACTCTCTTACTTCTCAATACTCAAATTCACTACCACCAATAAACTCACGAAGCACAGAATCCGTTGGCACTGCTGAGTCATCTTCAATTGGTCTAATTCCTTTAAGCATGTTGTAAGTTCTTTCTGCTCTTGTGTAAGCATCTATCTTTAATGGATTACCCTTAAAGAGTTTTACCCATTCCGCAAATTTATCAAAAAGCAGAAAGCGGTAGAGCGAGAGTTCGTAAGGCATTCCGCTGCTTATTATAAAATCGGCATTATTGCTGTACGGAATTATGTGCCGCAACTCGCTTGCCCTAACATAGTGCCAATGCTCAAGTGTTTGCTGTGGGTCGTAGGCACGTTGAACAGAATCGCGAAGCATTCGGCGCATCAGTCTAATATCTGTCCACTGAACAAATTTATTATTAGCATCTTTTATTTGAACAAGTGGTTCAAGGTATAATTTAAATTTCACTTCATCATCAATTCCTTCGCTAAACTGAGGGTAAAGCCCGTGCAGACTATCAATCAAAATTATTTCATTATCCTTTCTTTGTATGGGAGTTTTATTTAAAGTACGTAACCCCTGTTTGAAATCATACGAGGGAATCATTACTTTCTCTCCTGCACTCAATTTTTTGAGATGTTCATTTATTAAAGGCAAATCCAAGGCTTGCGGTGTTTCAAAATCGTAGTCTCCAAATTCATCTTTGGGATGTAGGGCTAAATCAAAAAAGTAGTGATCAATATTTAGTGTTACAAAACTAAGACCTTGTTTTTTTAATCTTTGCTCTATCTTTATAGTTGTGGTTGTTTTGCCCGAAGAGGATGGACCACTAATAAAAACCATTTTTAATTTATCGCTCCGTTTCAAAATTAATTCTGCGGCTTTATCAACATCTTTTTCGTAACGTGCTTCCGCTACTTTAACTATATCTGTAAAATTACCAGCATCAATTTTTGCATTAAGTTTTTCAAATGTGTTTAAGTTGTTTTCAACCGTCCAATTATATACATGCCATATCTTTTCCCAAGGAATTTTTTCGGCTGAACGGCTTCCTTGTTCTGCATTCGATTCGCGTTTTTGTTTCTGTTCATCACGATAGAGAATGTACTCTTTAGCAACAGTGGCATGACCATTATTAATTAAAACTTTCTCAACAACATCCTGAATCTCTTCAATATTTGGTTTGAAACCCTCCTGAATTCTACTTTCAAGTTCAATTACAACTTTATCCGCAAGTTCTTTCGCCGTCTCCTTATCCCTTCCTCCAACCGATACCGCCGATCTATAAATTGCATTCATAATTCTTTCCGGATTGAAGGGAACTATTGTACCATTACGTTTTATTACTTCTTTTATTTTACTCATGTTTTTCCTTTATGTTTTTCAAATTCTTTTGATATAGATATTTCTTTATTAGTGTTGTGCTAATTACACGATGACGGATATAAATAAACTTTTATGACTATACCTAACCTTCTCCTTCGGAGAAGGTTTTTTTATGCGACATTACTACTCTTTTCTGTGAAAGTTAAAAGTGAAATGCCAAAACTCTCTGTTTCACATTTGACGTTTGACGTTTTCACGCTTCAAAACATCTTTGATATTTCCGATTTATCTTTACACACACTTAAAGCCAACATTAATTTTATACGAGCTTTCTGACCATTCAAATAATCAGTAAAAATTACACCAAGTTCCTTTAGCCATTTTCCTGCACCTGGGTAACTATAAATATCGAGAGTTTCACCTGTTGGGCAACGTGAAACAAGTACTACAGGAATTCCTTTATCAACAGCATACTTAATTCCATCATAAGCTGCTGGGGGTACGTTTCCAACTCCAAGAGCTTCAACAACAATGCCTGCAGCACCGCTATCAGCGGAAAATCGGAAAAACTTATCTGTTATTCCTGTATAGACTTTAATTAAGTCAACATTTGAAACAACACTATCCGATTCAATTATTTCGAGCTTTTTGGGGAGTCTATTAAAAATCACTTTTCCATTTTCAACAAATCCCATTGAGCCAAAATCCATACTTTGAAATGTTTCCATATCTTCGGTGTGTGTTTTTGTTACTTCACTTGCTGCGTTTATCTCTCCATTTAAACAAACCAAAACTCCCATTTCTCTACTATTGTTGTTATTGCAAATTGCAATAGCATCAAGTAAATTTTTGGGACCATCCCAATCTGGTTCCGAACTGGTTCGCATAGCACCAATTACAACAATTGGTTTAGGAGTATTAATGGTTAAATCTAAAAAATAGGCAGTCTCTTCAAGTGTATCTGTTCCGTGAGTAACAATTATTCCATCAATATCATCCGCTTCTGCATACTCTTTTATTTTGTTTGAAAGCTCAAGCATTAATTGTGGTGTCATGTGCGGACCCGGATACATTCCAAATTCATACAAAGAAACATTTGCTTCAATTGCTGCTTCAGGAATCATCTTTAATAATTCATCACCATGAAAGTGTGGAATTGCTCCGCCAGTAACACTATCAATTTTCATTGAAAATGTACCACCTGTAAAAACTATTATTATATTTTTCATCTTCTATTTAAATAATTTTGTAAAACTCATTCAATAATTATTCAGATTATCGTCAACAACAATTAAAGTTCGTGTAAAAAAATAGAGTAAATATTCAATACTTTCAATAAAAATAATAACCTCAATTTTTAATCTATTGTATTGCAATAAGTTAAAAAAAAAAGGGGCTTCCTATTTGGAGAATAAAGAAAAATAAACTAACTTCACACTAAGTTAGCGGTGATAGAAAGGTGTTGATAACTTGTGAATAACTCTTTTTCGTGAAACGTTTCACATCACTAAAAACTTAAAAAAATGTTCTAAAAATTTTGATTTTGTTTATTGCGTTTTAAGAAGGTAGCCTAACTCATTAAAACAAAGCAGTTTACGCAAGTCTTTTAATGTTGATAAAATGTTAACATTAAATTAGGAAGAAAGCTAAATCAATAAAAATTTAATTAAATCGCAATATTAAGAAATTGTTAAATGTGGATAAGTGAGATTGGAAGTTAACGACAAAGAGATAACAGAAAAAATTAGCTCTACAAAAATTTGGAAAAAATGTTTATCGGTTATTAAGGAAAATGTTCCTGCATTAACCTATAGTACTTGGTTTACTCCTATTAAACCAATTGAGTATAATAATAACAGATTAAAAATTGAAGTACCAAACACATTTTTTATTGAGTGGATTGAAGAACATTATAATACAATTATTAATAATGTTGTAAATCAAATTTTGGGTAAAGAGGGGAAACTTTTATACGTTGTTTTAGATGAAGATGTTGCAAATCTTGAAATGACAAATATAATAGATGCACCTCAAACTAGAGAAGTAATCACTCCAATTGTGGATGAAGTTCGTCCGGAGTTTGAAAGCTACCTAATGCCTCGCTATAAATTTGATAACTTTATAAAAGGGGAAGGTAATCAGCTTGCTCGTGCAGCTGCAATTGCTATTGGTGAAAATTCAGGCGAAACTTCGTTTAATCCATTTTTTATTTATGGTGGTGTAGGGCTTGGTAAAACACATCTTATGCAGGCAATAGGAAATAGAATTATTGAAAAATCCCCATCAAAAAAAGTTATTTATATCTCTACAGAACAATTTACAGTTGAGTTTATTGATGCAATTCAAAGCGGAAAAGCAAATGAATTTTCAAACTTTTATAAAAGTATGGATGCATTAATTATTGATGATATACAATTCCTAATTGGGAAAGAGAGAACGCAGGATTATTTTTTCCATATTTTCAACAGACTTCATCAAGCAGGGAAACAAATTATCCTTTCATCCGATAAACCTCCGAAAGAGCTTAAGGGACTGAATGAAAGATTAATTTCACGATTTCAATGGGGATTAACTGCTGATATTCAAGCTCCAGATTTTGAAACAAGAATGGCTATTCTTAAAAACAAGGCTGAAAGTTTTGGTATATCTATCCCAAATGATATTCTTGAATATATGGCACATAACATTACTTCAAATATTAGAGAATTAGAGGGATGTTTAATTAAAATTCTTGCAAGTGCATCTTTAAATTCTCAAGAAATTGACCTTACATTGGCAAAAAAAGCTGTAAACGAAATTGCAACTGGTCGCCAAATAAATATTTCTATCGATTATATTACTCAAATTGTTTGTGAGTATTTTGAAGTTGATGAAAACAAGGTTAGAGAAAAGAATAGAAAAAAGGAAGTTGTTCTTGCACGTCAGGTCGCAATGTTTTTATCAAAGAAGTTAACAAAATCGTCACTTAAAACAATAGGGCTGCACTTTGGCGGAAGAGACCACTCAACAGTAATACACGCATATAACAGTGTTGAAAAACTACTTTCGGATGATAAAACAAAAGGCATTGTTGAAAGTTTGAGAAATAGAATTGAACTTGGGGTTAGTTAAACCCAAGTACGACGGGGTTATTGAGATTAAAAGGTATAGCAAAGGATTTTAGGAGAGGTTTTTAAAAATATTTTCAACAGTTTGAATTTCAGTAATCATCCCAACACCTTTACCAGCTTCAAGAATACCTTCATCTATGTCTCCTTCAAAGATGCCAAGCCTTTCTCGTTTCTCTCCCAATATTTTTTTTAACTCTTCGTAAGTTGCATTTTTATTTTCTAACTCAATTGCTTTTTTTGTAAATGGATTTTTGATGCTTCTTGTTAATCCAATTGCTTTGAATATTAGTGTTGTATCATTTGCACCAGCATTAACAATAGCTTGCTTGTAGTTTATATGTGCAGAAGATTCTTCAGTTGCAGCAAATAGAGTTCCTATTTGAACTCCCTCAGCACCAAGCGAAAGGGCTTTCTCAATTCCACTTTTATCTGCAATGCCACCCGCTGCAATTACCGGAATTTTTAATTCATTAACCAATTGCGGTATTAAACTCATCATCGAAATTTCATCTAAACCATTGTGTCCGCCAGCTTCAACCCCTTCACCAACAACGGCATTGCATCCAACGCTCTCTGCTTTTAGTGCCTGCTTTAAATTAGAGACAACATGTACAACTGTAATATTATTTTTTTTAAGCAAGTCTATATACTTTGCAGGATTACCCGCAGAACTAAAAACAATTTTTATTCCCTCTTCAACTACTACTTTTAGAAGTTCATCAGAATCTTTCCTTAACAAAGGAATATTCACTCCGAATGATTTTTCAGTTGCTCTCTTGCATTTTTGAATATGCTCTTTGAGAAGCTCCGGTTTCATTGAGCCAGCACCAATTAAACCTAAGCCACCATTGTTTGAAACGGCAGATACAAGTTTCCAGCCAGAAACCCAAACCATTCCACCCTGAATAATTGGGAGTTCTATTTTTAACAATTCTGTTATTCGATTCTGAATTTTCATTTTTACTTTCAAATCAATAATATTTAATTTTAAGCTAATCAAAGGAGAGTTAAAAAGAGATAAATAATTTTCGATTATTTATTAATTGTAAAATTCTTTATTTTTCTAAAACAAATCCTTAATTCAAAACGTACTTGGTTTAAATTTTGACGCAATTAGATTTTCATAAATTACTTGATGAAACTTATACTCATCTCTGGAATGGCAGAAGTAGGCTAGCTTTAACTAATGCCATAAAATTATTTAAGAATAATCAGGAAAATAGTGAAGCATCAATAATACTGGCTTGGGCATTGCTTGAAAATGGATATCCAATTAAAGCTCTTGAATATGCTGACTTATCCCTTCAACTACACGGAAGCAGTACAAAATCTAAAATGGTTCGTGCCCAAATTTTATTGCAATTAAATATACTTGAAGGAGCAAAGGATGATTTTAGCTTTTCAATTAAAAATCAAAAACGATTTTTAGGAAGATCGTACATTCAAAATGCGAAAGCTGAAGCGAGCAAAGGGGAACTTTTAAAAGCAATTAAATTAGTTGAAAAAGCAAATCTTGTTGATTCACACATAAAAGAAGAAGCTAAAGAATTAAATAGTCTCTTGCTTTCAGCATTAGAGTTACGAAGTGGCAAAGAAATATTAAATAAAAAAAACCTTCAAACATATTTTAACAAAGCTACATCAGCTCTTAAAAGTAGGGATGTTTGGTTTGTGAATATTTTATCAGAACAAATTTTAGAAAACAAAAAACTCTCTGAATTCCACTCTGATGCTGAACTTATAAATTTGGAAGGGCTACTCCATTCTTACCAGTTCAAGCCAGCCTTGATAAAAGCTAAAGAGTTGGAAAATCGTTTTAGAAAAAATGAACAATTTAAAATTATCCATAAAAAGCTTGTAAAGAAAAAAGAAGCTCAAGAGAGCATTGCAATAGAACTGGAAAACGAATTTAGTGAAGCAGTAAAAAACACTGTGGATGATGAACAAAAGAGACCACTTCAAAAAAATGAAAAAAGAACCGACCACGTTTGCTTTAGCAATAAAAAAATAGATGTTTTTTCTTTGAAAATTTTTAACCAAACAGAAGAGGAAGCAAAAGGGAAGCGAACTTATTATCAACAACTTAATCCAAACTATTTAAGTAAAATTGGTTTAGAGATTATTTTTGAAAATTTTGAGTTTGATAAATCTGAGAATGAATATTCTGCTTTAGCTATTTGGTATTTAGATGATTATGAAGTATGTAAAAATGATTTTAAACTTCAAGTACCGAAAGATTGGGACACAGTTATTTTTACACAAACTGGAATAGCCAATTGGCATAATGGTCAGGGCAAGGTTGATGTTTTTATCGAGAATTTTAAGGTTTGCGAAAAATGGTTTTATCTCGATTCTGAAAACATCACGATAGAACATGCCCCACAGATTGAAGAGAGTTCTGCCCCGAGTGATTCTGCAGCCCCCAATAGGGAAGAGGAAATAGAAAATATTATTCCGGAAGCTCCACCTGCACGTTCAATAGAGGAATTGCTTGAAGAACTTAATGGATATGTTGGTTTAAACTCTATTAAATATGCGGTTAAAGAGTTTATAGATTATCTAAAATTCCAACAAGAGCGTGAAAGCAAAGGGCTTCATCGCGGAAAAAGCTTTTCAATAAATGCAATATTTAAAGGAAATCCTGGAACAGGAAAGACAACAATTGCAAGACTAATGGGTGAAATATTTCATGCAATGGGTATTGTTGAAAAAGGTCATGTAATTGAAGTGGACCGTTCAAGCCTTGTAGGGCAGTACGTTGGAGAGACTGCACAAAAAACCGACAAGCTAATTAAGGATGCAATGGGTGGAATTCTTTTTATTGATGAAGCCTACACGTTAGTAAAAAAAGGGGGCAGCGGTCAGGATTTTGGGCAAGAGGCAATTGATATATTATTAAAAAGGATGGAAGATAAAAAAGGAGAGTTTGTTGTTATTGTTGCTGGTTACCCGAAAGAGATGCAGACCTTTGTTGAATCGAACCCCGGATTAAAATCGCGGTTTAATCATACTTTCACATTTGATGATTATACACCAGATGAACTTTTGGATATTTTTTCTAATGCAATTAAAAAGGAAGAATATTTAATTGCTGAAGATGCTACCCTTGAACTTAAAAAAGAATTTACTCGTCTTTATAGAAAACGAGATTCATCCTTTGGCAATGCACGTCTTGTTATGCAAATTTTTGAAAAGCTGAAAATTAAAATAAGTAAGCGTTTAGTTAAAGTTGCTGAAAAGGATAAAACTAAAGAGCTCCTTTCAACATTTATAATTGAAGATGTTACGAACATCTTGAAAACAAAGGACGATTTCGTTGTTCAACTTCCAATTGATCAGGAAGCCCTATCCGCTGCTCTTAGTGAACTCAACAATCTCTTCGGACTTCAATCAATAAAAAATGAAGTAGCCGATTTAGTAAAACTTGTAAAGTACTTTATAAAACAAGGTGTAAATGTAAAAGATAAATTTGGCGATCACATTCTCTTTCTCGGAAATCCTGGAACTGGAAAAACTACTGTTGCTAGAATTATTAGTGATATCTACTCTGCACTTGGGATTTTACCGAGCGGACAGTTGATTGAGGTTGATAGATCTGGTTTAGTTGGCTCTCACGTTGGCGAAACTGCACAGAAAACTACTGTTATGATTGGCTCGGCAATGGGCGGTACTCTGTTTATTGATGAGGCGTATGCACTTACATCGAGTAATAGCAGCAGTGATTTCGGCAAAGAAGCCGTTGATACACTTCTGAAACGAATGGAAGACGATAGAGGTAAGTTCCTTGTTATTGCTGCTGGTTACACAAATGAGATGAAAGATTTTATTGCCAGTAACCCTGGAATGAAATCCCGATTTACAAAAACTTTCCATTTTGAAGATTACACTCCGGAAGAATTATTGAAAATTGCCAACTTCTCAATCAACAAACTGAAATTAGAATTAACCCAAGAAGCGGAAGATGCTCTATTCAAACATTTTGGAATTCTTTACTCTCGTAGAGATAAACACTTTGGAAACGCACGCATAGTTAGAAATTTACTTGAAAAAATTAAGAAGAAGCAACTACTTAGAATTGCTGATGAAAAGAACAAAGAGGATAAAAATAAAATTATACTTAAAGATGTTGAAGAATTTTTAGAGAAAGAAAAAGTTGCACAAAAATTTGAGACAAAAAAAGATGATTCATTAAAAATTATATTAAATAATTTGAATGAATTAGTTGGACATAAAAAAATTAAACATCAAATTCAAAAACAGATTAAATCTCTGCAAGTAACAAAACTAAGAGCCGAGCGTGGATTAAAATTTATGAATAAGAATTTAAATTCACTATTCATTGGAAATTCCGGAACAAGCAAATCGACTGTGGCAAACTATCTTGGAAAAATTTATAAAGAATTAAACTACTTAAAAAGTGGGCATGTTGTAACAGTTAATGGCAGCGAACTACTTGTTGCAGATAGCGAGCATGCACGTAGTAAGGTTGAAGCCTTTGTAAACAAAGCACTTGATGGAGTTTTGTTTCTCGAAAAACTTTCACCATTTTTTGAGAATGACAAACTTGGCGAATTAATGTTACAAAATCTTTCCGATTTATATGATAAACACAAGGGACGGCTCGTTATTATTATCTCTGGAAATAGAGACGAACTTGAAAAATTTTCTGTAACCAACAGTTTGATAAAATTAAAGTTCAATACTCTCTTTGTTTTTGACGACTACACACCACGTGAGCTTTTACAGATTACTACTGAACTTGCCAGAGATAATAATTATACTTTAGATGAAGGTGCTTTACAAATTGTACTCGACCTCTATCTTCAATCAAATAAAATGGATGAATTAAATTATCAAAATATTCGGCTTGCAGAACAAGTTTTATTTAAAGCTATCAGCAACCAAGAGGAAAGAATTTCTATGCTCTATAATTTGAAAGATGAATTTCTTACAACAATTATTTATGATGATGTTGCATCAATTCAGATTGAAGATTTTTAAGATATTTTCTATTAAATATTTATGACAGAATTATTTTTCAATCACTCATTCAAGTACTTCAACCTTTTCAACAAACTTTAAATTCAACTCCTCTAACTCTGCCAGCACTTTTGTGTAAATAGCTGGATGAGTGGGAATATGTGTTCCAGTAAGAAGAAGCTCACCAGTTAAAATTAATTTTGCAGCAATTCCGGCAGGTGCACCCACAGTTTTTGCAATAGCTGTTATTCCATTTGGTTTACCATAATCAATAAGAGTTGAAACATATTTCTCTCGTTTGTTCTCCTTAGGATACTCTGCTTCTAACTGATGAATAAGCATTACCATATCACTCTTTCCAGCAGGAAGAGGCATTCTTTCATTCAATAATTTCTGCATAACATCAACAGAAGTTTTAACATTTCCACCAATAACTGAATCATCAAAAAGTCCGAGCCATTTTAACTTATCCATTATTACACCAGTGGGCGAAATTTTCAAGAAGTTGGCAATTCGTGCTTCCAATTTTCCGCCGTTGGCACTAAGCGGAAGAAACATCTGAGTATATTGCCGATAAGTCATTTCACTTAATCCTGGAACTTTTAGATGTTCATTAGGAAGCCCAAGTTTAACAATTTGAAGCCATGTTTCGCTCCAGCCAGGGTAGCGTAATGTACCGCGAACCATTGTCTTTACTTTACTTAATTTAAATAACTCCTGATAAACCATAGAGTCTCTGTTAGGATAAGCTTCAAAAGTTCCAATACCATCAACATCTACAGACCAAGTTCTTTGGAAAAGCTGATTATACGGAAGCATTTTTATTTTCCCCTCTTCCATATATATTGCACCAGATTCACCCGCCATTACTACATTGCGTGCATTCCATGTAATGCAATAATCAAATGGGTTCGATTTCACATCCGGAGCCGGAACCCCACTACCGTATGATACAAAGCTGGTTACATACCCACCATTATCTCTAATTTTTTGAATTAAAGCCATAGCCGACATGTGATCAATACCTGGATCCAACCCCATTTCATTAAGAATTAATATTCCCTTTCTCTGAGCATCTTTATTTAAATCTCCAACCCTTTCATCTTCATAACTTGCCGATATTACTGGCTTGCTATGGTGCAGACAATCTAACGCAATTAAATATTGGAATGAAGGAGCAAGTAAATTAAGCACAACATCCGATTTTTTAATTAATGTATTTCTCAGTTTTTCATCATTAACATCAAACTGAACAGCTTGTCCTTTGGGATGATTATTTACTTTTTCACATGCAGCAGCGTAGTTGTAATCAGCAACAGTTACAAACCAATTCTGCTTTTCTGCTTCCTTAAGCATATAAGAAATAAGGTAGGGTGAACTTTGACCAGCTCCTAAAATTAATACTTTTTTCATTCTCAAATCCTGGTTATTATCATACAATTAAATACTATTTAAACTAACCAAAAATAGAAAGTTTAATTTTAAAACCCAAAAAATAAGGTAATGAATAGAAAAAAAATGGAGAAGTTTTTTTAATTATTTCGGTTTTTCAAGAATAAGTTTAAAAGTTGTTCCTTTCCCGACCTTGCTACTTACTTCTATTTTGGAACTATTTTCTTTAACAAAATCGCGACACAAAATTAACCCAAGCCCTGTGCCACTCTCATCGTTTGTACCTAACTCTCTATAATCAGAGCTTTCATCAAATAATTTTTGAAGATTATTTTCCTCAATTCCAACACCTTCATCAATTACCAGTAATTCAATTATTCCATTTAACTCTCTCGCTACAAATAATATTTTTCCACCAACATTGGTAAACTTGATTGCATTCGATAATAAATTTCTAATAACTGTACTAAACATAAATTTATCAAAAACAATTATTAGCGATTCTGGTATGTCAACGTCAATACTTATGTTTTTCTCTTTTGCACTTGAACTAAAAAGAACTACTATTTCTGAAATTGATTGATTCAAAAGAATGTTTGTTCTATTCGCCTTAAGTTCTCCAGTTTGAGAATTTGCCCAATACAATAAATTTTCTAACAGCGCATATAATTTCTGAGAATCTTTTGCAATAAGGTCAATCAATTCTTTATTCTCTTCATTGGTCATTTCGTAAAAATCTGTTTGCAATATTTCCGATGCACCCAACAGAGTGTTAAATGGGTTCTTCAAATCGTGAGAAATTATTGAGAAAAACTTATCTTTTGTTGAATTTGATTTTTGAAGTAATTTGTTGGTTTCATTCAATTTTTCATTTATTATCTTCACCTCATTATTTGCTTTTTGAAGTGCAGTATTCCTCTTTTTTCGCTGAGTGTTGAGATAAGTTAAATATATAATCACGAAAAGGGAAAATATAGAAAGAGCTATAACATAGAGTTTCTCTTTTTCCTGACTCTCTAATTCTAATATCTGTATCTCGTTTATATGTTGAAGTTCACTATTTCTTTTCTCCTTCTCAGCCGCTTCATATTTTTCTTTAGTATCTGAAAAAATGTGAAGACGCTTTTCGTTAAAGAGGCTATCTTTAAGAGTAACATACTTACGCTGAAACAATATTGCTGTTTTATAATCTTTCAATTTTTCATAAACTTCAGATTTAAGCTCAAAAATCTTTAGTTTGCTTTCAGCAAAGCTGCCTTCCTCTGCAAGCTGTAGGGCTTGGTCTAAGTTTGTTCTTACCTCACTATTTTTGTTCTGATATAATAGAATACGGCAATAATTAATTAACGATTCTGTTTGGGTTAATTTCAATCTATTAACTTCGCTTATTTCGTATGCTTCTAAGAATTTCTTTTCTGCCAATTTTAACTGATTTGTAATTAAAAAAACCTCACCAATTTTATTTAATATTTGTGCAATTCCATTTTTATCTTTTAATTTTTCATAAAACGTTATCGCTTTGTTATAGTACTCTAAGGCTTTATTATATTTTTTCTTTTTGAAATTCAGGTCACCCATGTTTAAATATGAATACCCTTCTCCAAGAATGCTGGTTTTTAGCTTAGCATTTTTTAATCCTTCAGCAACATATTTTTCAGCTAAAGCTATATCATTTAACTCAAGATATAACAGAGCAATATTATTTAATGTTAGTGGTGAGATTACACCTAAATAATATTTTTGAACTTCTAATGCTTCAAGATAATATTCTAATGCAAGAATATTATTTTTCAAATTCCAATATGATGAACCAATGCTATTTAATGAACGAGCAACTCGATTATAATTACCCTGTTCTCTATTAATTTTCAGTCCTAATTTGTAATATTTAATTGCATTTAAAAACTCTCCTTTTTTCCAATAAACTGCACCCATAGAATTGTAAAGATATCCAACTGCTGATGTATCTTTTATTAATTTAGCACTCTCCATTCCTAAACTGTAATAGACATTTGCCGAATCGAAATGATATTTATTTGAAAAGACTTGTCCAATATTTGTTTCAAAATTCATTTTCCAATCTAAATTGTTTAAGCTATTCGCATATTTGTATCCCTCTTTATAATAAGTTAGTGCAGAATCAAAATAGGATTGATGAAAAAAACTTGCCCCTATATTATATGTTGCTTGAAGCAACCCAAACTTATAATTCTCTTTTTTAGATAACTCATAACATTTCCGTCCAATTTCCATCCGTAAATCCGGATTGTTTTTTCCAAAACTAAGAATGTAGTTATTAAGTGAGTCAATCTTTTCTGTACCTATCATATTTGGGAAAAGATTAATCTGATTATTTTTATCTTGATATAAGATTGCAGAGAGTGGAACAATTAGTATAAAACAAATTATAACACTCTTTTTATATATTGTATAAACCCTATTCTTCATTCACAAACTACTCTAGAAAAAACTTTCAAATTTATTGTTTTTTTTTGATGTATATACAGCATAAATTGCTCCGCTCTACGGGACAACTTATGTTATTATATGCCGACAACTTTCGATCATTAAATTTCCGAAGAGCATTTCATTGTCGGTATTTTGCGAAATCATTTCTAACATACAAAAAACGAGAGGATATTCTTTTATAAACTTTTAATTTAAAATAATTAAAAGATGTTTAACTAATTCCGAATTAGTTAAACTCAAAATAAAGCGAATTTTTTTAATATTCAAGAATAATAAATATCGAAAACAGTCAATAAAAGTTTTTTTATTTTAATGGTTATTATTTTAAAACGTACAACGAGTATAGAATGAATTACTTCCCTTCAAATTATTTTAGATATATAGATGGCAAACTTCACTGCGAAAAAGTTAATCTTCAGGAACTTGCAGAAGAGTTTGGAACACCCCTTTTTGTTTATAGCAAAAATTTCTTTATTGATAAGTATAAAGAATTGGATGAAGCATTTAAATCTATAAATCATAGAATCTATTATGCATCAAAGGCAAACTTTAACTTAAGTGTAATTAAAATTTTTCACGAACTTGGAAGTGGAATAGATGTTAACTCTGCAGGCGAATTTTATCGTGCACTAAAAGCTGGAGTTAAACCACAAGATATGCTTCTTGCTGGAGTAGGTAAAACAGATGAAGAGATAATACTTGGTTTGAAAAATGGTATAAAAGTAATTAAAGCTGAATCGTTAGAAGAAGTTTATGTAATTAATAGCATCGCAGCAGAGTTAGATGTTATGGCACCAGTGGCTATCAGAATAAATCCGGATGTAGATGCGAAAACACATCCATACATTTCAACTGGACTTGCTGAAAATAAATTTGGGATAGATACTATTTATGCATACGATATGTTTATAGAATGTTCGAAACTCAGCAACATAAATCTTACAGGAATTGATATGCATATCGGTTCACAAATTACAACCATTGAGCCATTTGTTGAAGCAGTAATTAAAATGGCAGAGCTTTACAAAAAAATTAAGTCTGGAGGAGTTCCTTTAAAACATTTTGATGTTGGCGGTGGTATTGGTGTACTATATAACAACGAAACAGCATTTACTCCAACAGAATTAGCCGAGAAACTTATTCCAATTTTTATGCAGCTTGATGCAGAAATTATATTTGAGCCTGGTAGGTTTTTAACAGCCAATGGTGGCGTACTTTTAACTGATGTACTTTATACAAAAACAAACTCGCTTGGTAAAAACTTTGTAGTTGTCGATTCTGCTATGACGGAGTTGCTTCGTCCATCTCTATATAAATCATACCACCACGTGCAACCACTTGAGCAAATTGATAACATCGATTTTAATACCGATATAGTTGGTCCAGTTTGTGAAACCGGAGATTACATTGCAAAAGAGAGAGAGATAACAATGGTGGGTAGAGGAGATAAACTCGCAATTATGTCTGCGGGTGCTTACGGAATGGTTATGGCATCCAACTATAACGGACGCCGCAGACCTGCGGAAATACTTGTTGATGGAAGTGAATATAAAATTATTAGAAGTAGAGAAACTTTTGAGCATTTAATTTTTGATGAAGTTTAGATATTATTTAAACCCTAAGTTAGGTTACATATTATTTTGATGTGCTGGAAAAACAAAATGTAATTGTGAATTTAAAATGTAAATATTATGAGTGATAAGTTTTATAGAATATCAATTGAGCGTTTGTTTAAATGGATTTTAAACGAAGAAAAAGAAGGTCGTTGGTTTGGAATTTATAAAGAGAATATTTTTGTTCCACACAAAGATGACCCTTTTAGATTAGAACGTTACGGAGAAATTTTAGATACTCCGCTTGGTGTTGCAGCTGGACCACACACCCAGATGGCACAAAACATAATTGCATCTTGGCTTACTGGTTCGCGCTATATAGAGTTGAAGACCGTTCAAACCCTTGATGAGCTTGAGGTTACTAAGCCTTGCATTGATATGGAGGACGAAGGCTACAACTGCGAGTGGTCACAAGAGTTAAAAATAAAAGATTCGTTTGATGAATATTTAAACGCTTGGATTTTAATTCATATTCTAAAACAAAAATTTGATTGGGATACGAAAGAACTTGGTGTAATATTTAATATGAGTGTTGGCTATAATTTAGAGGGAATCTTAAAACCCAATATACAATGGTTCTTTGATAGGATGAACGATTGCAGTACCGAGTTGGAAGCAAAGAAATCACAACTTGAAAAGCTATATCCGCAAATTTATGAGATTGATATTCCTGTTCAGATATCAAACAATATTACACTCTCTACAATGCACGGCTGTCCGGCAGATGAGATTGAGAGCATAGGAAAATATTTAATTGAAGAGAGAAAACTGCACACTACAATTAAACTTAATCCAACTCTTTTAGGTGCAGAAAAACTAAAATATATTTTAAATGAAAAACTTGGATATGAAATTACCGTTCCTGATGAAGCATTTGAACATGACCTAAAGTATAGTGATGCACTACAAATAATTAAATCACTTCAAAAAAGTGCTAATAATATTGGGGTTCAGTTTTCATTGAAACTTACAAACACACTTGAAGCAATAAACACAACACGATGGCTTCCGGATAGCGAAAACATGGTTTACGCAAGTGGGCGTGCCTTGCATCCCATAAGTATTAATCTTGCAAAAAAACTACAAGAGAGTTTTGATGGAAAACTCGACATCTCGTTCTCTGCTGGTGTTGATGCGTTTAATGTGGCTGATACTTTAGCATGCAATTTAAAACCAATCACAGTCTGCTCCGATTTGTTGAAGCCTGGCGGTTACTTGCGAATGGTTCAATATATGGATGAACTTAAAAAGAGTTTCAATGACGTTGGAGCAAAAAGTATTGATGAATATGTAAAGGCAAGAGGGGAGAAGTTAGAGGTTAGAGAGGCTGGGTTAGTTAATTTGTCGAACTATGCTGATTTAGTATTGGAGAACAAAGTATATTATAAAAGTAATTTCCCTTATGACAATATTAAAACATCACGACAATTAACTGAATACGACTGTGTTCATGCACCTTGTATAGAAACTTGTGCTGTTACTCAGAACGTCTCTGAATATATGTGGCAAACTCAAAACGGATATTTTGGAGAGGCGTTGAATGTAATATTAAAGGATAACCCTCTACCAAACATTACAGGAAATGTGTGTGACCATCTTTGCCAAACCAAGTGTACTCGTATGAATTATGACAACACCCTGCTAATACGAGGAATTAAACGGTTTAATTCTGAAGAAGAGAATGTTGATATTGCTGCGACAGTTAAAAAGAAAAATGGATTTAACGTTGCTATTATTGGGGCTGGTCCGTCCGGATTGTCTTCAGCATATTTTTTAGCACTTGAAGGATTTAATGTTACAATTTACGAATCTAAATCATTTGCTGGTGGAATGGCATCTGATTCGATTCCATTTTTCAGATTAACAGATGAACAAATTAAAGCTGATGTTGATTTAATAAAATCACTCGGTGTAAAATTTCAGTTCAATCAAAAAGTGGATATGGTGTTGTTCAACAAAATTCAGAAAGAATATGATTACACCCACATAGCTGTAGGAGCACAGAAAAGTAAACTCCTTAACATAGAAGGGGAAAACCATGATGGTGTTTTAGATCAATTAGCTTTTCTTTCTAAAGTCCGCCGCAAAGAAAAAATCACACTTGGAAGAGAGGTAGCTATAATTGGTGGTGGTAACTCAGCAGTTGATGCTGCACGAACTGCAAACAGGCTGGTAGAAAATGGCGGAAGAGTTACTGTGATTTATCGCAGAACCCAAAAGGAGATGCCTGCTGATTCTGAAGAGATAACAGCATTGTTGGCAGAAGGAATAGAGTTACTTGAACTAACTGCACCTCAAAATATTGAAAAAGAAAATGGCAGATTGAAATTCCATCTTACAAGAATGGAGTTAGGGGAGCCTGATGAAAGTGGAAGACGAAGACCAGTTGAAATTCCTAATTCAGAATTTACTATAAGTTTTGATTCAATAATTCCCGCTATCGGACAAGAGGTTAAACTCGAATTTCTTGAGAGTGAAAAACTTAATTTAAACAAGGACACACTTGAAACAGAATTGGAAAATATCTTTGCTGGTGGTGATGCTGTTCGCGGAGCCGATTCTTTAATAAATGCTATTGGTGATGGGAAGAAAATAGCATTGGAAATAATTAAAAGAACGAACACGAATGATGATGAAGAAAAGAGGAGAACCCAAAAATTAAGTTTCTCTAAGTTCCAACAGAATCAAGCTACTCGCATGTTTGGTAAGCCAATGCCAGAAATCTCTTTGGATGATAGAGATAACTTTGAGTTAGTGCATCCTTCATTAAGTAACGAAGAAGCAATTGCAGAAGCATCTCGTTGTTTGTTTTGTGATGACGTTTGTAATATCTGCATTGGTGTTTGTCCTAATTTTGCGAATATTTCATTTGAATCAACTCAGGAGAGAATTCCGATTTACATACTTGAGAAGAGGGGGAACGACGTTGTTAATATCATTGATGACTATTTTACAGTTGAGCAAAAACCGCAGATTTTTAACATCGGAGATTTTTGCAATGAGTGTGGCAACTGCAACACCTTCTGCCCAACAAGTGAAGCACCTTATTTAACAAAACCAAAATTCTATTTAACAGAAGATAGTTTTAATAGTGAAGATAATTGTTATTTGATGAAAGCTGGTTCTTTGTATTATAAATTGAATGGTGTTGTTGAAACTCTTAGTTTGAAGAATTCAAATTATATTTATAAATCTGATATAGTTAATGTTGAACTGGATAGTAGAGATTATTCAATTGTTAACTGCGAGTTGAAAGAATCAGAAAATGAGAGTATCAATCTATCAAAGCTATCAGAAATGATATATCTATTAAAGAACTTGCATAATGATTCATTACTAAAAACCGAATAGGAATGCAGATTTTTATGATACTTATGATTTAATAAGATTAAAAGAATTTGTATTTTAAATAAGTGTTTAATAAATGAACATAAATCATAATTAATCTTAACAATCATAATAATCTGCGTTCCTATGAAGTTTATATTAAATGGTATTGAAAAAGAATACACAGGTGATTTAGAATTACCACTTCTAAAATATTTACGTAACATCGAAAACATTACAACTGTAAAAGATGGCTGTTCAGGTCAAGCCAGTTGTGGCTCGTGTACAGTTGAACTTAATGGCGATGCAGTTCTTTCGTGTATAACACCAATGAAGAAAGTAGAGAAATTAGAAGTTACTACCACTGATGGTCTTGGTGAATATAAACAAAATGTTTTTGCCAATGCTTTTGTAGAGAAAGGTGGAACACAATGCGGATTTTGCACACCTGGAATTGTGATGCGTGCCAACACACTTATCCGAAGCAATGAAAACCCCACACGCAAAGAAATTGTTAACTCGCTCACTCCACATATCTGTCGCTGCACTGGATATATAAAAATCATAGATTCAATTGAACTTGCTGCCGATGCGATTAGAGAGTCGAAAGAGATTCCCACTCCAAAACAAATTGGTAAAATTGGAAAAAGCCAGCCAAAATATGATGGAGATAAATTAACACTCGGAACTGCACCCTATGTTGACGATTTGCGATTTCAAGGAATGCTTTTTGGTGCATTGAAGTTTAGCAAACATCCTCGTGCAAAAGTTGTTAGCCTTGATATAACAAAGGCTGAGCAGCTTAGCGGTGTTAAAAAAGTATTAACTGTTGAGGATATTCCAGGAGATAGAATATCAGGACTTATAGTTAAAGATTGGTCAATGATGGTTGCAGTAGGTGAGGAAACAAGATACGTTGGTGATGTAATTGCATCCGTTATTGCTGAAAGTGATGATGTTGCAAGAGCAGCATTAGATCTTATCAAAGTTGATTATGAGGTATTAGAGCCATTAACTGAAATGACTAAAGCTCTTGATGCTGATGCTCCGCATATTCACAAAGGGGGTAATCTCCTTTCTGAGACAGTGGTTGATAGAGGTGATATAGAATTAGCAAAGAGCAAATCAAAATTTATTTCTACTGGAATTTATGAAACTCAGATGGTTGAGCATGCATTTTTAGAAACAGAGGCTGCTGTAGCTAGACCCTATAAAGATGGTGTTGAAATATTTTCGCAAGGGCAAGGAGTTTATGAAGATAGAAAACAGATTGCGAAGATATTAAACCTTGATGAAAAAAAGGTACGAGTTAAGCTTGTTCCCAACGGTGGCGGCTTTGGCGGGAAGGAAGATTTAACAGTTCAACATCACGCTGCTCTTGCATCATTCCTATTAAACAAAACTGTAAAATTTACACTTACACGAGATGAGTCAATAATAATGCACCCTAAGCGACATCCAATTAAAATGAAATACGAATTAGGGTGTGATGAAAACGGAATGCTAACTTTTTTAGAGGCGGATATTATTGGTGATACTGGTGCATATGCCTCTGTAGGCATGAAAGTTCTTGAGCGTGCTGCAGGGCATTCAACAGGGGCTTACACGGTTCCAAATGTAAAAGTGAGTGCAAAAGCTGTTTATACAAACAATATACCCTGTGGTGCTATGAGAGGATTTGGTGCAAACCAAGCTACCTTTGCAGTTGAAGGATGTGTGGATGATTTATGCAAACAAGGTGGATTTGATAGATGGCAATTCCGATTTGATAATGCTATAAAAAATGGAGACCAAACAGCTACTGGACAAGTGATACTTGCTGGTGCTGGGGTTCGTGAAACATTACTTGCTGTTAAGGAGGTATTCCAAAACTCAAAGTATGCTGGAATTGCTTGTGGAATAAAGAATACAGGAATTGGAAACGGTATGCCTGATGATGGAATAATTAAGATAGAAATAATTTCTGAAGATAGAGTTATTCTTAATCATGGCTGGACAGAGATGGGACAAGGTGTAAATACAATGGCAGTTCAATTTCTTTGTGAAGAGACTGGAATAGACCCCAACATTATTGAGGTTGTTGTTGATACATCCAAAGAGGCTCGCTCTGGAATGACTACTGCTTCAAGGGCAACATCCCTTATTGGAAATTCAATTCGTGAAACTTCTAAAAAATTAATTGAGGATTTAAAAACAAAGAGACTTTCAGATTTGGCGGGCAATGAATATGTTGGACAATGGATTTGCGATTGGACTACAAAACCGGATGCAGATGTTAAAGAAATTGTAACACACTATTCTTATAGCTATGCAACGCAAGTTGTAATTCTTGATAATGAAGGGAAAGTTGAAAAAATAATTGCAGCTCACGATGCAGGCAAAATTATAAATCCAACTCTCTTTGAAGGACAGATTGAAGGCTCTGTTCATATGGGTTTGGGTTATGCAATATCTGAAGAACTTGAGCTTGAAAAGGGAATTCCAAAATCGACACGCTTAAGGAAAATGGGAGTGCTGCGTGCTAAAGAGACTCCGAATATTGAAGTGATTGGTGTTGAAGTTCCCGACCCCAAAGGACCACACGGTGCTAAAGGGGTTGGAGAGATTGGGCTTGTACCCACAGCGGGTGCTGTTGCAAATGCCTTTTATCAGTTTGATGGAACAAGGTATTTTAAGTTGCCTATAAAGAAGAGAGAAATTAATGTTAAATAACTTAGATAAAAACAAATTAAAACCACTCCCGGAACATGGTTCATGTTTTGTATGCGGATCGCAAAACCCTAAAAGCATTGGAGTAAAATGGTATTATTCTGAGAACAACGAAATATACTGTGATACAGTTTTAACAGCAGAACAACAGGGACCGCCCGAACATGCACACGGTGGTGCCTCCGCTGCATTGTTGGATGAAGCCATGGGGTTTGCTGCTTGGGTTACTGGTTATAAAATTGTTTCAGCTAATTTAAATATTAATTTTCTAAAGCCTGTTCCGCTTGGCGTACCCCTTAAAATACACGCAAAAGTTGTAAGCAAAAAGGGAAAGAAAATATTAGCTAAAGGTGAAATCACTTTGGATGATGGCACTATTGCTGTTGAAGGAAAATCTTTACTTATTGAACCAAATGGCTTTTTCAAAAATATAGATGACAAGTATAATAACTTTATGGAAAACAAATAAATTTGAACGAGAAAATATGACCTATTTACTTTTGTTCAATTAACGTTTTGTAATCCTCTTTCGTATCAACATCACAAAAGATTGATTTGGTTTTAACATCAAAACATTTCTTTTTAATATTATGGTTTTCAGATATTTGTTTTAAATTACTTTTCGGATTAGAAGCTAAGATTATTTTTATTACTTCTTCCCCTAATAAAATTGGATGCCCTTTCTTTCCGTTATATTTAGGCTGTATCCAATCGAACGAATCATCAATTTGTGCAATAAATTCTTTGTAAAATAGATTCGGCAAATTTGGCTGGTCTATGAAATGGTACAAAACCCAATGGCTGCTTGCTGTTCCCTGTAATCCTGTTTGTAGAGATGTGAACATTCCATCTTGATAGTTTTCATTAAAAATGGTTTTAATTCTTTTTTTTGTTGAAAATGAGTTTAGCTCTTTCTCAATCAAATCATCATTATGCCCTGTAATTACAATGGTTTCATCACAAACAGAATCCAACTTAGTTACAATATTATATAAAAATGATTTCTTCCTATAAGTTAGCAACGGCTTAAATTTACCCATTCTTGAAGAGAAGCCTGCTGCAATTAGCAAACCAGTTATTTTGTTTTTCATTCTTTTAACGATTCAATATCCTTCAATCCATTTCCGGTAACTAAGAGAAGAACAGATTTGTTTTGTAGTTCATTTTCATCTAATAATTTCTTATAAGCTGCGTATGTTGCGGCACTTGAAGGCTCGCACAAAACGCCAGTTGCTTTAATAAATTCTTTTTGACTTTGCAAAATGTTTTCGTCAGATATGGAAATAGCTTTGCCAGCACTCGCTTTAATAGATTCTGCTGCTAAGTATAAATTACGTGGTGCACCTGCTGAAATACTATCAGCCATAGTAGTTGCTGGTTTATAAACGAACTTGCTACTACTTAAATATCTAACAACGGCATCACTCTTATCCGATTGTACTCCTATTAGTTGTGGTAGTTTTTCTATCCAGCCAAGTTTTAGCAACTCTAAAAATCCTTTGTGAATTCCAGAAATAATTACGCCATCCCCCACCGGAATAAAAACTGTATCTGGGATATTTCCTTTTCCCTGTATGAAAATATCAAAAGCTGCTGTTTTTTTTCCTTCAATAGTAAGTGGATTGTATGCCGTGTTTCTGTTATACCAATTGTTAATTTTAGAATCTTCAAGACATTTATCAAATGCAAAATCGTAATCTCCATCAACAACTACAAGGTTTGCACCGTATGCTGCTATTTGAATTCTCTTTGCATCGGGAATATTTTTAGGAACATAAATGTGAGAAGTTAACCCAAGTCTTGCACATATACCAGCAAGTGAGGAGCCTGCATTTCCAGTTGAAGCTGCTGCAATTTCATTTATTCCAAACTCCATAGCTTTTAATGCAACAAGGGAGGAAGCCCTGTCTTTATAAGAGAGAGTAGGATTTCTCGTTTCATCTAAAATTGAGAATTTGTTATTATCTATTTGATAATCCAATAAAGTGCTTGAAGGAAGTGATAATCTATTTAAAATAGAAGTATCTGTTTTGGAAAAATCTATCGGTAAAAGTTCGGGATAGAGCCAGAACTTTCCAGATTCCAAATTTAAAAATTCTTCCCTTGAAATATCCTTCTTTATTGAGTTGTAATTATATTCAATTAGCAAAACACCTTTAAGGGGTTGGTTCTTCTCAGCCTTTCCACACTTGGGGCATAGATAGTGAAAGTTGTTTTCAATCTCGCTCGATTCAAATTCTGATTTGCAATTTGTGCATTTGTAAATATAATTGGTCATTTTCTCACGTTAAACTTATATTAAAATTAAAGATAATAAAATGTAAAGAATTACGCTCTCTCCATTGCAGTTAAGTTAGCAATGCCGCATCAAAAAAAAGAATAATCTTTCTATACTATTTATTAGATTGAAAATCTGAAAGTTATCTTTATTTTCTTTTGTTAATATTTTTTGAAAATTTATTATGAGCGAAATATGAAAAAACCATTTCTTCTGATTGCTGCATTTCTTTTCATTTATAATACATCTGTATATGCCTGGTTGTACCCTGAACATAGAGATATAAGTCTGTTGGCAATTGAAAAACTTTCCCCAGAGTATCATTCCATTCTTAATAAACTTTGGGCAGAAGCAAGAGTTGGTTATGAGTATAGATTAACCGAAACTGTTATTTACGCAACACAAACAATTGAACCTCAAAAGCTTGATTATGCCTCATGGTCTGCTATAAGTGGAGATCATTCATGCTCACCGGAAAAATTACTACACAATGTTTTGAAAACAGATTGGATACTAGAGGTTGCTGATATTGCTGCTCAATTAAAAATAGATATTTCAAATTCTGAATTACGAAGTAAACATATTAATTCAATTCGTGATTCAGATATTAAATTGCAGCGTGCAGATTTAGAGTATGCAACCCGTGCGGGTTCAAACAATGTCCATTTCTTATTAGCACGTCCGGAAGTTGGAACCGATATTCGTGAATATTTAACGGCATGTTTAACGGAAGGTGCAGAACTAAATGCTCTGGCTGCTTATACATTATTTCATTATAGTGCTTTGATGAAAGCTGCAAAATTAAATAATGAATTATTATCAGATTCTGAACGCTCAGCTTTAGCTTTGTCGGCTCTTGCTGATGAAGCATTTGCACACCATTTTCTTCAAGATGTTTTTGCTGCAGGTCATGTAGCAGGTACATGGGGCGATGCTTCGCAGCGTAAAGGTACTCATGATTTCTACAATGAAAAAGGATTAGATGTTACAACATGGAATGGCGAACGTATTATACTAATGGGTGATGCTTATATGCGACCCCAAGATGCAGAGGTTGCTGCTGCAGCTATTAGGTTAAGTTTAGAACAACTTCTTGATTTAGCAAGTGGAAATGTTGAAATAAATTATCCGTCAACTACCGATTCTTTTTCAATAACACCAAATAATTTTAACGTTTGTAAAAAAAAATTACTACCTAAGTTAAATATTAAAGAGACTCTTATTAGAACTTATTTACTAGATGTTCTTGTGTTAACACCTGTACCGGGACTTGCAACAGGATTAGGAGAACTTCCTCGTTTTCGTACAGAGCTTGGAATGTTTGTTGGTGTAGTTCCTGCAATACGCGGTAATACAGTAGATGGAGGATTTGGGGTTGACCAAGTTACGGTTGGCGGTGTTGGCGGAATTGATGTTGCTATACGTTTAGGTGTTGGTTTAGAGGGAGTGTTGAACGAGTCTGGAGATGGATTGATTTTTCTTGACCTTGGCTGGCGACAAGATGGTCCCTCAACTATGAAGTTTGGTAATTCGAGTACACTTATTGCAGGAGGTCAAATTACTGCAGCTATACCTGGGCGTGATGCATACTTAATCCGTTTACGTCTCCCCTTCTGGCTTGTTCCAGGAGATATGCTTATTCTTACTCCTTTACTTGCACTCATATCACCTGAAACCCTTGCCAGTATTGGTGTACAGGCAGTAAATGGTGGTCTAATTCCGTGGCAGAGCGGAATTGCAACCCCAATCGGACGAATTCAATTTATTTTTGGTCGTGAAATAGGAGTAACATTTTACGGGCATGGTAAGCAGAAGGATGCTCTCCTTATACCAGGACAAGGTGAAAATAAAGATGGAACAACACTTATAACATTTCAATCTACACAGTTTGATTTTCCAATTCTTGAGTATCGTCCATTCCGTACGTTCTCACTCGATCAGAGTTCCAGTTTAGTAGTTCAGCTAAATGCAGGTGTGGATATACCGCGTAATAATAAAGTAAGCTCACCAACAGGTGCTGATTTACCAGAGCTTAAACCTGTTTGGTATATCGGATTACGTTTAGCATTTGATTGGCGATATTATCTTTAATAAATAGTAATATATTTACAAGTGATAATAAAAATTATATGTCTGCAAAAGATTATGAGTTAATTGCAAAAATGATACACTAAAAAATTATAATAAAGGAGCAACTATGAGTGGAACAGTGAGAAATATCGAAGAAATTAAATTGGGTAATACTAAAAATGGAAGGATATCTATAAGTATAGTAGATAAACCTTATGGTGAAAAGAGTGAAAGCGTAGTAAGCATAGGTGTTTTACTTCAAGAAAAGAGTGATGAACCAAATTGGAAAGTACATATTCCTAAAGAAAATATTGATGCGGTTATCTCTGCTTTAGAAAGAGCGAAGGAGAGTTTATAGAATTTATACAAAAGGGGAGCGCGGTGATACAAATAAGGTTACATTGGACATAGTGCCTGTGTACATTTAGTAGCATTCACAGGAACAAACAAATTGGTTTTCGGAAGGAAAACCTCTGTAAGAGTCTCACAGACATTTCATTGTCGGTATACAATAAAAAACCACACCTCTTACGAGGGTGGTTTTTATTTTGCCCAGCAGAACCTTTTCCCGAATATAGAACAAGGAATTTTGAATGATGAAATTCTCAAGTTCTGAAATCGTAATTCGTTAATCGATGTTCATCATTCAAATTATCTCTCCTTCCCAAACTTATGAAATAGAGTTGGAAGAATAATCATATTTAGTGCTGTTGATGTAAATAACCCGCCGAGAATTACAATTGCCATTGGAGCTTCTATCTCTTTACCGGGTTGCCCACCGCCAAGTGCAAGTGGCACTAATGCAAGTGCTGCGGTAATAGCAGTCATTAAAACCGGGTTTAATCTTTCAATTGACCCTTGAACTACGGCTTGTGTAAACTCTTTCCCTTCATCTAAAAGGTGTGTGTAATGTGCAATCATCAATATACCGTTCCGCGTTGCAATGCCGAACAGAGTAATAAATCCCACAAGTGAAGCAACGCTAATAATACCATCTGTAAAGTAAACAGCCCAAACACCGCCAATTAAAGCGAGTGGTAAATTAACCAATATAAATAATGCGTACTTAAATCTGCCGAATTGCAAATATAGAATTAAAAATATTGCACCAATTGAAACTAAACTTAGCAATGAGATAATTCTTGTGGCTTCCTGTTCGCTCTCGAACTGCCCGCCGAATTCAACAAAATATCCTTGAGGAAAATTAACATTATTTTTAATATTAGATTTCATTTCGTCCACTACACTTCGGAGGTCTTTTCCAGATACATTGGCTTGGACAACTATTTTTCTCTGAACATTTTCACGGCTAATCCGGTTGGGTCCTTTTTCATTAACAATTTCAGCTAATTGAGATAAAGGGATTTTCGCACCCATCGGAGTATCGAACAATGCTGTTTGAATTTTGTGAATATTGCCGCGGTTATTTTCATTGAAACGAACTACCAAATCGAAAATATTCTGCCCCTCACGAATTTCCGAAGCTACTTCGCCATTAAAGGCAATATCAATTGCTTCAGCAAGCTGCCCCACTGTAACACCGTAACGAGCCATTGCAGTACGGTTGAATTTTATTTTAGTCTGCGGTACTTCAACTTCCTGATCCACAGCAATATCAACTGCTCCTTCTACTTTCTCCATTTCATCTTTAACGGCATTAGCCAACGAGCGTAGCTGCTGCAGATTTGAGCCGAAAACTTTAACGGCAATGTTGGCACGGGTTCCCGAAAGCATGTGGTCTATTCTATGTCCTATTGGCTGACCAATTGTAATATTTGTTCCGGGCAGGGCAGCAAGGGAGTTTCGTACTTCCGTAATAAATTCCTCTTTGCTTTTCCCATTCAACTCAAATCGAACATCAAGCTCGGCACTATTTACACCTTGGGCATGTTCGTCAAGTTCTGCTCTACCGGTTCTGCGGGCGGTTGATTTCACTTCGGAAAACGTAAGTATAATCTCCTCGGCAAGTTTGCCTATTTTGTTCGATTCTTCTAAAGATGTACCGGGAAGCGTAACTAAGTTTATTGTAAGAGAGCCTTCATTAAATTCGGGCAAGAACGCTCTGCCTAAAAATGGGATAACGGCAATGGTAAATCCTAGAACTATTACTGCCGATATAAGAAGGGTTTTGGGATGTTTAAGTGTAACACTCAATATTTTTTCATAATAATATTTAAGTTTTGTAACGAGCCAAGTATCCTCCTCTTTATTCATAAATTTAGCTTTTGGCAATAAATAGTAAGCCAGCACAGGAGTTATTGTTAATGCTACAAAGAGAGATGCAAAAATTGAAGTTATATAAGCAATGCCCATTGGTCTTAAAAGCCTCCCTTCAACACCGCTTAAAAAGAATAACGGAATAAAAACGATAACAATTATTAATGTTGCATTTACCATTGGTGCTCGTATCTCTTTTGATGCTTCAAAAATAACAGTTAAAGAATTCTCTCTTTCCTCTTTTGGCTTTAATCTGTTCTCTTTCAAACGCCGGAAAACATTCTCAACGTCAATAATAGCATCATCAACCAGAGCACCGATGGCAATAGCAATTCCCCCCAAAGTCATTGTATTTATCATAATATCAAATATCTGAAAAATGATAATTGTTATAACTATTGAAAGTGGGATGGCAAGTGCTGAAATAAATGTTGTTCTAAAATTCCATAAAAATAGAAAGATGACAATAATAACGAGAATTGCACCATCACGCAAAGCCTTAATTACATTGGTGATAGATATTTTTATAAAGTCGGCTTGCTTAAATATGTTGGTATTAATAACAATTCCTGGTGGAAGAGAGTGCTGAATTGCAGCAAGAGTTTCCTCAATTTTTTCAGTTAATTCAATAGTGTTTGTTTGAGGCTGTTTCTGAATTGTTAAAATTACAGCAGGCTTTGCATTAGCTGAACCATCACCGATTTTTATTGCCGAACCAATTTGAACATCTGCAATATCTTTAATAAAAATAGGTACATTATCGCGGATGGCAGCCACACTGTTTGCTATATCGTTAATGGTTTTAACTCTTCCAATCCCTCGTATCAAATACTCACTGCCGGAATCCATATACAAACCGCCTGAAGAGTTTTCGTTCGATTCTTCAGCCGCTTTCAGCACTTCATTTAAGGTAATATTGTACGAGGCAAGTTTTTCAGGTGAAACAAAAATTTGGTATTGTTTTACCGATCCTCCAATAGGGATTACTTGAGATACTCCGCTTATTGAAAGCAGCCGTCTTCTAATTTCAAAATCGGCTAATGTTCTTAAATCCATTTCAGTTAAGTTCTGCGGGTTGTTGTTCTCATCAATAGTTAAACTGACAAGCATTATCTCACCCATAATAGATGAGATAGGTGCAAGAACCGGTTTATCTACACCCTTTGGTAAAATTGCTGCTGTTGTTTGAATTTTTTCATTTACAATTTGGCGTGCAATAAAAATATCCGCACCCCAATCAAATTCAACCCAAACAATAGAAAAGCCGGCTGAGCTTGATGAACGAACTCGCCGCACATCCATTGCTCCGTTTACTGCTGTTTCAATTGGGAATGTAACCAACATTTCAACTTCTTCGGCTGCCATACCGTGAGCCTCAGTCATTATGGTTACAGTCGGTGCTGTTAAATCGGGGAAAATATCCACAGGTAAATCGATAGTAATATATGTTCCTAATATCAGCAGCAGAATAGATGATATAAGTACAACCAATCTTTTCTGAAGTGATAATTGAATTAGTTTATCAAACATTTTTTTCTCCTTCTTGTCTCGGCGTAGTTTCTTTTAACGAAGCCGGATTGTCTCGGCGTAGTTTCTTTTAACGAAGCCGGATTGTCTCGGCGTAGTTTCTTTTTAACGAAGCCGGATTATTTTTTTAGTGAGCATGACCGTGACCAATTGCAGATTCGGGAGAAAGTGCAGCAAGCCTTACTTGATAAGCACCAACTGTAACAACCATTTCTCCAACTTTTAATCCGGAAATTATTTGCACATATCCGTTATTAATAATTCCGGTTTTTAATATTCTTTTTTCAAACACTTCTCCTTCGGTTTGAACATAAGCTGTATGTAATCCGTCTTCGTTAACTATTGCACTTTCAGGAATAGATATATATTCATTTGTCCCCCCAACTTTTATGTAAACCTCGGCATACATTCCCACCTTAATTTTATTTTTAGGATTACTAAACTCAAAATAAACCGGTACTGTTCTGTTTGTTTCATTTAGGCTTGCTGCAACGGATATTTTTTTTCCATCCATATTGCTTATTCTAAATTCGGAATTTATACCCTCCACATTGAAGGAAGCATCAGTTGAATTATTCGCAGCTTCAAATTGAGAAGATGGAACATTTGCTTTTAATACCAATCTATGCGGATTGATAATTGTAAACAATTCTTGTCCGGACAGTATGTGATCGCCCAATACAAACTCCTTGTTTTCAATATGCCCACTGATGGGAGCAATTATAGCAAAACCATTTTCGGTTATCTTAATTTGATCAATTAGAGAGTTGTAACTTGCTTGCTTCGCTTCAAAATCGAACTTGGCTTCTTCCAAGCGTTTCCGAGAGACGGCTTTTTTATTGAATAAATTTTGTGCTCTTTCATATTCCGATTCAGCTAAGTGAAAATCGTTTTTTATTTTTTGAATGCTGAAACTTGCATCAGCAGATGGGGAAATATTTAACAACACATCTCCTTTCTTCACAAAAGAACCAATTGGTTTTAAGCTTTCATTGTTTTTGCTCAACACAACTCCTTCAATAGGAGAAACAACCTTAGAGAATAACGCAGACTTTGCTTTTATTTCTCCGGTAGCAACAACAGATTTTTCCATTTTTCTTTTAATTACCGGTTCATTCTTAAAATCAATTTTCCATTGCTGTTCTTTCAAGAAAGATATGCTTGAAGAAGATTCTTCCTCTTCGTGAGGAATTTCGCTTTCGTTAGAATATACAATTAAATTGTTAACAATAATTATATCGGAAACTTGTTTACCTGTAAGAGTAATGGTCATTTTGTATTTTCCCGGTTTAATAAATTCTACCACAGGTGTGTAAATACCGGCACGAGTGGGTTCTGCTTGTATAATGGAAAATTTCGTTCCTTTTTGATTTATAAACTCAACGGTTAAAACACCTTCGGTTACAGCTTTAAAGTTTTTCAAATCAGTTAAATGAATAAGAAATTTTGCCTCAGTATTAATCACTAACGCCGGATACTCCATAAATATTTCAGTTGAATCAGTATATTGTGTAATCGAAATGCTGCTGTGCTCATGTTCAGCGTTATTGGAATCGTGCTCATGTTCGTGCGAACAGCCAATGAAGAGTGTAACTGCTAATATTACAAATGCTGCATATACTTTTTTAAAATTAGTTTTTATCATTTTATTTCCTTTGCTCCTAAATTATTTTCATTCCCGATTAAGTTGGGAGTAAGAGAACCCCCAACTGCTTTTTCAAGTTTGAAAAAACTATTGTTGTAATTTATTTGTAATTCATTTCTTAAAATAAGCACGTCAATAAAGGCATTAATTCCATCTATAAATTCAACGAGGGATATTTCCCCTTGCTCGTAAGAAAATGCAGCGGTTGTGAAAATATTTTTGAACTGAAGATCATTTATATCTTCAAACAAATTTTTGTTTACGTTATAATTATGAAACGATTCAACAACTTCCATTTTAATTTTTTCTTCTAAGAAAAGCATCTCTTTTTCAAGAATAGAGAGTTGAATTTCGGATTGCTCTATTAAGGTTTGATTACGATTGAATAAAGGAATTTCAAAATCGAGCTGCAAAACAGATCCACTTAAATCACCTGTTTGTTTTTTGTAGCCGGCAGTAAAATTTATTTCCGGAATTATTTTTAGTTTATTAAAAGATAAGTTTAAGTTTTCACTTTCAATAATTAGCTGAAATGCTTTTACATCATTCCTGTTATCAAGTGCAATTTTAATAAGTTCCCTTTCGGTAAATTCAACTTCTTTTTTTAGTGAAGGGGAGAGAGTATGAATTCTAATATTTGTATCAAATCCAATTAGCAGCTTTAAGCCATTTTCAAATTTGATTTTTTGCAATTCTATTTTTGATGCAGTTGCTCTTAGTTTATTCAGCTCAATTAAAATTCTCTGTAGCTCATATTCTGAAATATCTCCTTCCACTAAGCGGTGTTTTCCCGCTTCTGTTAAATTTGATAGACGAAGCAGAGTTTTATCCAAAGATTGCGATAGAGCAGAATGATTGTGAAAAGCATAATAATTTTCCCGAACCTTTAAGGTTATATTCCTCTTGAAATTTTCGTATAAAAATTTCTGGGCTTCAAGAGATTTCTCTTTTGAATCAATATTACTCCAGCGTTCCCATAGAAAATTTATAGGGATTGAGCCGGAAGCTATCCACTCATTATAATTTGAAAAATTTGATTTTAAATCTTCACGCGAATATGAAAACAAAGGATTCGGTAACCTTGCTGAGCCACCGAGATCTGTTTCAGCATTTTTTATGGCTACAAATTGTTTTTGTAAATCAATATTCTTCTGATAAGCCATATTTATAGCTTCATCAAGTGTTATTTTATTTTGTGCAATAACCGGTATTGCAATAATAACCGACAGCACAAAGAAGAGACGAAAAAGTCTCACGTTACCTCCGTTAATTAGTTTTAAATTGGTTCACGTTAAAAGACGGAACACCAAAGATTGGTTATAAAATTAATTTTAATTATTAAATCATTAGATTCGCTGTAATTAATTGTCATTTGTGGTCATTTATAGTTATTCATTATTGTTTAGAATAATATTAGCCGAAGAATGACGGCAAAGTCAAATGACTACAAATTACAATTAATGACACTTCCAAAAGGGTGTCTTTAGTCGGAATTAATGGTTTAACTATTTAGATGTTGTATCCGAGAGGGGGTGAAAGATTGGTTGCCGATTGGACGTACTTATTCCATTGAAGTTTAGAAAAGCCGGAAATTGTTGGTGTATCAATTACAGAAATCTCTCTCTCTTTTATTGAGTATTCTACTATTGAGTAAAAATCAATATTCAGAGAAGGGAGCAAATCTCTAAATGCTTTTAAACTACTCACATAATTCGCTTGAAATAAGTACGAGGAGTGGTTTTCTTCGTTATGATAATGATTATCAGATTCTTTGGAATGCAGATTATCACTATCATAAAATAAATGTGTGTGGATTATTTCACTTTTCTCTCCGCTAACAGAGTGAGGATGGCTATGCAAATCTTCGTTATCTGAATGATGATGATGAACGTGTGGAGATAGAAAAAATAAATTCACATAAAAAAGTGAAAGTAAATAAATAATAGTTCGATATTTTTTTCTGTTTTTATACATAATAAATGCAGAACAATTATAAACTATTTATTTGTTAAATTCAATAAAAGACGTAAGGTTTTTTTTGAAAAGGGGTTGTTATGAATAAAAATACACGTTTTTTGTTTTGGAAAAGAAAAAGGTTTATTGAATAATATGGGGTATGTAATCATCACCCGTGTTTATATTTGATAAAATATTTTCCACAATTTCAGTCATTGTTATGTTAAAACTCAAGTGTAAACTGTCCACAATTGAGTATATAGATAACCTATCTGCGTTATTTTAGAATTAGCATTTACATAAATTAAGTAAATCCTTTAATTTGTATTCTTTAGAAA
>JAKIUC010000027.1 GCA_021647785.1 Melioribacteraceae bacterium | reverse complement strand
ATGTTCTTTTATACTCATCAGTAATTCCTTTCTCATACTAATATCCTTTTTTTTGGAATACTAATATGTCTTTTTTACTGACATTTCTATCGAGTCGTATCTATGACATTTTTAAAGAGTTATAACAATATGTTTTCAGTTGATATGTTTTCAGTTGAATTCTGTTTTACCCAATGCGTCTGGAAACATTTAGTTTGAAACAGAATTACTTGTAAAATGGTTGTGCGTTTAAAAATAATAAAATATTAATGAGATTATTTAAGCAATATCATTTTCATAGTTTTATTATAACTTCCAGAACTTAATCTGTAAAAATAAATTCCTGAAGTTAATCCCCCACTTTTGTTAGAAAATTTCACTTCGTAATTACCTGCTTTTTGATTTTGATTTACAAGTGTTGCAACTTCTCTACCTAATATATCATAAACTTTAAGAGTTACTAACCCACCCCCAACCCCTCCCAAGAGGGGAGTTTGAACCGATCCCGCAGTAGCGGGATGGCGTGTTTCTACAGGTATTTCATATCTTATTGTTGTGCTTGGGTTTCCCATAGGGATGGCTTCGCCAAAAGGGTTTGGATAATTCTGAGATAACGAAAACTCTGTTGGTAATTGTGAGTTAAGATTATTTGTAGTCTCTTTTATAAACCTATCTGTTCCAACAATTAATTTGAAAATTCGATTTCCCCCTTTAGTTAAATTAAGGATTTCTCTTTTCATATTCTCTTCATCTAATAGGAGGGTAGAAAAATGTTTTGGAAACTCTCCGCTAATTATAGTCGAAATTGTAATCTGGTCATCAGTACCCAAGTTTGATAAATGCACATTCCAAACTGCACCCTCTGAAGTGCTTATGAAATTAGAGTGATATCGGTTTAAGTCATTATCGAGCATTATATATGCATCAATAGTATTGGTAATACTTGGAGGATTTAAATAATTAATTTTTGAATGCTTTGTCTTCTCTTTGTTTAACATTGATACAACAACTTCATCACTTCCTTTTTCGCCAACAAACAGAAGGGAAACAGACCAATTTATATATTTAGCTATTTTAGGAAATAGGTCGGGATAGTATTCGCCATAGGTTTTTAATTTTAACTCGGTAATTGTTGGTTCTACAAAATATGCTTCTCCAGTTCTCATAATATTTGTCAATCGGTATCTTAAATTATTTACATCATATTTGTAAAGAACTGCAGGTGTATCAACCTCAACAGGAAAAGTAAATGGGTTGGATATTGTATTCCACTCACCTGGGTTTTGAAGAGTAATTATTTTCTCTGTAAGTTTTTTTGATAAAGTCTGATTCTTATAATTATAAGAAATCGCAAAATCTTTTTGCATTGATTGAGCTATGAAGTATCCGCTGTTAGAATTAAATGAATATTCGTTAAACATTTTAAAACCGGTTAAATCATTTTCATAATTGTAAACTATCCATTCGCCATCTTCCATATTATTAATACCGCCAAAGAGGGCAAAGATAGAGTCGGAAACTACATCCGCAAACGGAAAACCAAAGAGCACCCATTTTGGAGCTGCGTCTTCGGCTCTGTTTCCTGCTGTGGATTTTGGTACATTAATTATGGGCGTTGTGTAGTTATCAAAAACAATTTGAGCATTTTTAAAATCAAAAATTGTAACAGAATCAACCTCTGAGTTTATTGGTGTTTTAGTAAAAAGTTCACCCTTAAAAAGTAATCCGGAATTAGTAACATTTTGATATGGAATAACAAACTTATTGGTGCCACCTTTAATAGCTGTTTGTTTTTCACTGGGACCACCCTGATAGTAGTTAATTTTAAAAACCAAATTCTCCTTATCTTCAAAGGTGTTCTTTAATAATGAAAAACTAATCGATTTCTTTTCTTCAAACAAATAATCCTCATTCGTAAACAATTTGTCGTTTACATACAATTTGTCAATAATTATTTTTGAGGTATTTAAAGAATCAAATGTTCCCGAAAGTGGTATGGATATTGGGCTATCTCCAATTCCATTGTGATTAATTTTTAGCGTGTCAATATTTAGTGTGTCAAAATTTGGGGTAATATATTGGAGTGTTATTGTTGTTGAATCGCCAGCATTTAATTTTGTTGTAGAAATTTTTTCAATTTTTCTAAAATAGTTTTCTGTAAAACTGGTGTTAAAAGTAATTTGTGAGTTTCCGTTATTTATAAATATCACTTCTATATTATTGTTTGTAAAAGTTTCAAAAGTAGTATCACTCAATTGTACCAATGAGTTAATGGTTGTTTCAGCAAAACGCCCACCCTTGCCAACACCAGTTAAAGTAATCACAAAATGCTTGTTCGGATAAGAATTGGTTTCTAAAAATAATTCTGCTTTGTTCGAATCTAAAATAGCTGGACTATACTCAATGGTGATGGTGCTTGAATCGCGAGGTGAAATAATTTGCGGCATATTAATAATATTGAATGCTGTGGTGTCGGTTCCAACCAGCAGATAATCTGTAATCTGTAAGGGGTAATTTCCATCAGCATTGCTGAAAATAAAACTCTCTCTCATTTTTGAATCAACAAAAACAGTATCATAATTAAGGCTATCAACCCTAATAAATCCAACCGACTTTATTGCGTAGGTAGAGATTGGAATTTTTATTGTGTCTTCTGGTGAGAGAGTTTCATCCGGTATTATTTTAATGGTGCCAAAATAGAAACCTGTATCTATTTTTGATGTATCTCCGAAGACAATAATTGATTTAGTAGAATTTGGAGAAATAGTTACTGACGTACTCTCGATAAAATAAATTGAATCGGGCACTATAAAAATTGATGAAATATTCGCTTCGCTATCTCCGTAGTTATGAATTTGAAAAGTTCCAATTGTATCCGTTGGGTTTTCGGAATAATTAAGCTCGGTAACAATTGAATCTGTTTCAACTATAATTGCAGTAGTATTTAAACTAAATGAATTTGACCAAACGCTTGTGTCTGCATCACTGTTGGATGCCATCACCCTCCAATAATAAGTGGAGTTGGGTGATAGAGAATCGACAACAAAGGAGAAACCAGAAAATGTTGTATCTAACAATTGAGTAGAATAATTTTGATATTCAGAAAGCTGGAACCGGTATTCATCAGCACCAAAAACATTTTCCCACGAAAAATTATAAGAAGTTGTAACAAAATAACTGCTATCTTCTGGCGAAACCAATATTGGTTGAATTAGTTTAGTTTTAAATTGATTAATTTTAGACCAATTTGAAACATCACCAAGATTATTCTTTCCGCTTACTCTCCAAAAGTAGGTAGTCCAATTTTCAAAGACAGCAGCTATACTATCTGTGCTTAGTTCTTCTTCAATTAAAATAGTATTAAAATATTTATCCAAAGCAACTTGGATGTTGTAATAATCAAAGTCTGATTCACTTCGCCATTTTAAAGTAATGTCGTTATTCATGTTGTTTGTGCTATCGCTCGGATAAACTAACTTTGGCGGTGCCAACTTTGTTTTAAAACGATAAACATCAGACCAGTTGCTCGAATCGGAAAAAGTATTTAGTGCTAAAATTTTCCAGTAATAAATTGTGTTTGTTTTAAGTGAATCAATTTCCAATTTATTTATAAGTGTGTTAGAAGAAATTGTTTCTGTTTCATCTTCAAATAATTCATCGGTAGATATTTGCACATTAAAAATGCTTGCCGTAGAAACATCGCTCCACCTAAGGGATAAAACAGTATCAATATTATTTGTAAAGTTTTGCGGATAGATTTGTCGCGGAGTTGCAAGAACAGTTTTAAATTCAAACTTCTCTGCCCAACTTCCTGAATGCCCATCTATATTAAAAGGTTTAACTCGCCAATAGTAAAGGGTGTTGGGTTTTAAGCCAGAGATATCAACCAGCGTGTCGCTTTGTTCAACAAATTTTATAGTGTCAGAAAAGTTAGATGAAGCCGAGAAGTGTAGCTGATATTTAGTGTTTTCAGGGTTTGAATTCCAGATTAAACTTAGTGACTGCTGTTGGTTGTTTGCTAAGTTTGGCGGAAAAACTAAATTAGGTGTTACGGGTTCGCCAGTGGTTGTAAACCTCCAAACTTCCGACCAGTCGGAACTATCTTTATCAACCTTAACACGCCAGAAATATGTGGTGTTCATTTGTAAATCGGAAATAATAATATTGGTTCTGTTATTTGCAATGTTTTCTTCAATTGCAGAAGGGGCAAAGTTGGAATCCAACGAATGATGTACTTTGTAAGATTCTTCGCTATCAATCTTAAGCCAGCTAAGTTGGAGCTTGCTTGTTTGATTATAATTAGAATTATTTTCCGGAGATAATAATATTGGGCCTGGGGTGTTTTGTGCAAATCCGGAAATAGTGAAGCCCAGCATAAGTATAATAATATTTAATAATCTAAAATCCATAAACCCTCTTGGGCTTTGGCGGTAATCCAAAAGTTTTTTGCGGAGGATTTTCAGAACCGCTATTTTGCCAGACTATATATAATGCTGTTGCTGCCACCGCACCAACTACGAAATAGATAATTTCATTATCCCAAAAAGAAGCATCGTCTGCTTTAGGTGGAATCTCTACATCATCGTGCTGCTCTAAGTTTTCTATTCCGAAGAAATTTATTTTTGCAAAAATTAAAGGATGGTGGTTAGCATCCCTTTTGCTATCTGTAAAAAATAATTGATTTGAATAAGGATTTAATGAAGTTAATAAGTGGTCATTATTCAAGTTGTAGAGTAGTGATAATTTGTTTGCAGGAATTAGAGTTGAATTAGAATTTTCATATACTCTCCAATCAAAACTACTTGAAAATATGGTAAGCGGTTTCACCTCTTGTGAAAACATTTCTGAAATAGAGATAAGAAAAAATAAAAAAACCAAACTCATTGTTTTTATCACTGTTACTCCCAATACTTAAATCAAATTAAATAATATTTAAATTATTGAATAATTAATAAAATTGTTTTGTTATTAAATTAAAATTGAGTGAAAATAAAGATGAAATTGTAAATAGAATCTCATATCAAATCCAGCACCAATAGGGTGAAAATACTTGCGATTATTTAAAATATCTTTAAAGACTAAATTTAACCAAACTCGTTTTTGCCAAAACCACTTTTGAGCGGATAAATCAATAGTGGAATATGCCTTGCTTTTACTGGACGATTCGTTGGTAGATTGAAAATCCAAGTACCGGTACTGACTCCAAGAGGTTTCAGATTGATAATAATATTTTGCCCATATTCCAAAGCTATTGTTGAAGTTAAAATTAATAGAATAAACAAATTTGTGGGTAGGCAAAGATTTCCACAATTCGCTAAACAAGGATGAACCTTCAAAATTGGTTTGGTAACTATAGTAGAGGTTGTGCTTTACCACTTCTGAAATAATATGTTCTATTTCTACTGAGCCAGACGCAACTTTTAAAAACTCGTTGTTCTTTAAGTTGTAGTTGCTTTCAATATTCCTATCTAAAGTGTAGAACTGGTAGTTGTAGTCTTCAAGTGTATAGTTGAAAAAGTGGCGATAATCTCCCGAGAGATTAATCTTCAATCTTTTATTTAAGTTGTAACTATATAACAAAACGGATGAAAAAAGATTAGACTTTGCATCAGAAATTGTACTATCCATAAAGGCTCTATAATTATCCGGGAAAAGAGAATAGGTATTATTAATAAATAAATTTTGAGAATAGCTAAAAGCAAATGTTAAATTATTATTTGTAGTAATACGCCAAAAGTTTTTTAATGTTCCGTTAAAAAGAGTTTCACCGTTTTGTTTTGTTGTTGAGAAATCAATTGCATAATTAAATCTTTGACTAAAAAAATAATTTAGCGAGGTGTAAAGAGTTATCATATTAAATTCATTGTTATTACCAAGCAGGGAAATCTCTTGATTTTCATAAGAGAGTCCAAAAAGTAATGAGATGTTTTTGTTTTTATATTTACTCTCTAACCGAGATAGGAAGAGTTCGGTACTTTCAAAAAACTCTGAATAGATTGCACTTGTGCGATTTTTAATTTCGTTATTAGAGTTCTTAACAAAATAATTTAAATCAATATTTTGGGAAAGATTGAATGTTCCGTTAATACCAATATGTTTTAAAATATTATTAGTGGGAGCCTCACCCCCTATTTGTCTATAAAAAACAAAATCGTCATTTTCAGTATATCCAAATAAAAAATTATGATTTCCACTTAGTGCATTAAAATTTAATATTACTGATGCTGCCAACATTCGGGACTTGTTATCTGAACTTATACTATTAATTCTATCTATAATAGCTGGGTCGGTTAAATAGTTTTCTTCTGTTTTAATGAACGATCTTAAATACCAATTTTCTCCACTGGTATTAAGGTTAAACGATAAAAGGTAACCAAGCTTATCCACATTTGGAGAGCGTTCTTGAGTAAAAACGTAGGGACCAGGGTCGCCAACTTCGTTTCCTACACTATTAAAAAGATTAAAAGATAAACCTTTGGTTGGTTTTTTTGTTATAAAATTTATAACACCATTTTGTGCATATTCACCATTGTTTAGTTGTGGAAAACTAATTATCTCCACTGTATCTATTTGGTCTATGGTAAGAGGAATTAAATTCAGATTAATAAAATCCTGTTCTCCTAAATCAACCTTCTGACCATCAATTAATATTAACACATTTTGGTTTTGATAAAGAGATAAATTGTTTGGTGATACGGCAAAACTATAACCATTAATTGTTGAATTATTCCAATTGTTTAGTAGGTTAAAAACATCGCTTATATTAATTACGCCAGAATTTTTTAAGTCGTTATTTGTGATAATAGTTTTGGAGATATCACTATTTGTGTAAATGTTTTGAGAAAATAATTGAGAAGAAATTATTAGCAATATTGAAATTAAACGTATCATTCAAACACTCGTTTTAACCAATCGGGTGTTGAAAATGAGTAAGAAACTCCCGCCGAGATATTAAAAAACTTCATTGATCTTTTTGTAAAAACCGTGATGAACTCACCACTTACATTCAATGAGAGATGATTGAAAACAGGTAGAGTAAAAATAGCATAAGGACCAACTGCAAGTTCACTTTCGTTTTTTTGAAATGAATTTAAAGTGTCGCTTTCAAAAGTCATTAAATAACTGCCAATTTTTATTCCTGCACCAAACGATGAATTTAATGGCAAATCAATTACACCAATCCAACTTAAGTAGATATAGTTTGATGAGAAATCTGGATACTTAGTCTTAAGCCCCTTAAACGAAGTGTGAGATATACCAACAGAAATATCACCTATGTAGAATTGTGTTTGAAAGTAACCGCCAAAACTATTTTCGATATTCCAATAAGTATCCAGCCCATTGTGTTCAGTAGATTTAATATAAGATATTGCAACCGAACTTTTATCAAAAGTATTACTGTGCGATTGAGAAAAAATAGATACAGACACAAATAGTATTGCCAATATAGTTTTCGGTTTGTTCATAGCATAAGCTAAATCAATGAAGATTAAATTTATTGTTGTTAAAGTTAAATTTGTTACAAATATAATGATTTGTATTCTATGTTTTTGTCTTCAACAAATGTTTTTATAATTGTATGTTTTTATAATTGTAAAGTATTTGATTGAAAAGAAAGAAGAAAAAGATTATTTTATATATTAAGTATAAAGTAAAAAGAATTTTTCACCCTTTTATATAAAATATTAGATAAAGATATTACCCTAATTTAATCATTAATTAATGCGAGGCACCAATGAAAAAAAGTAAAACTACAGTATTTGTATTAGTAGCGTTGTTACTATCAATTGCTACTATTACCACAAATGCACAACTCAACAACTACGACCTAAAAGTAGGTGTGCAAGCCAACTATGTTGGTGTTTGGAACGAGTTTGAGGCAGATGGTTTATCATACCTTATTAGACCTTTTATAAGATACGAACTTGGCAGTATGTTTGATATTGGATTAGGCGTTGGATATGGTACTCTATCAATGAAGGACTATGGAGGCAATGCAGTTAACGCATCCATTATTCCAGCAGATCTTAGGTTATTATTTAGCCCGATAGAGAGTGATTCATGGAATCCTTATTTGTATGCTGGTGCTGGAATGGTTTATTATTCAATATCTGATATGCCTATAAATCCTCCACCAAGTACAACTATTGATAACAACACAGACTTCTTTGTTCCTGCTGGTGTTGGAGCTGAATTTGCTATCGGTGATAGTTGGCTTATTGATGCTTCAGTAGGCATGAATGTTGCATTTACAGATATTATGAATGGCTACGAAACCCCGAATGCTCCTAGTGATCACAACAAGTATGACAAATGGTGGACCGCTGGTGTTGGAATTGCATACTCTATTGGTGGATGCGAGATAGACCCGGATGAAGATGGTTTAACAAATTGTGAAGAAGAAAAGTTAGGAACAAATCCGGAAAAAGCTGACACAGATGATGATGGACTTAAGGATGGCGAAGAAATTCAAAAATATAATACAGACCCATTAAATCCCGATTCAGATGGCGATGAGCTTAAAGATGGTGAAGAAGTAAATTCATATCAAACAAGCCCAACAAAGGCTGATACTGATGATGATGGATTAAATGATTTTGCTGAAGTTGTTACCTACAAATCTGATCCGTTAAATGCTGATACTGACGGCGACACACTTAAAGATGGAGCGGAAGTAAATACTCACAAAACTGACCCTACTAAAGCAGATACTGATGGCGACAAACTTAATGATGGTGAAGAAATTAATAAGCATAAAACTAATCCATTAGAGGCTGATACAGATAAAGGTTCAGTAGATGATTATACAGAAGTTAATAGGGGAACAGACCCACTTAATCCTAAGGATGATGTAGTAAAGAAAGCAACTACAATAGATAAAGTTGTTTTAAATAATATCAAATTTGAATTTGATAGCAACAACTTAACTACACCCGACAAGAACGCATTAGCAAAATTGTTAGCTCAACTTAATGAATTTCCTTCTGCAAAAATATCTTTAACTGGATATGCAGATAGTGTTGGACCAGAAGCGTATAACTTAAAGTTATCGAAACGTAGAGCTGAATCGGTTAAAGAATATTTGGTTTCAAATGGTATTGATGCCGACAGATTGATTAGCGACGGTAAAGGTGAAGCAAATCCAGTAGCTTCAAATAAAACAAAAAAAGGACGAGCTGAAAACAGAAGAGTTGAAATTGAAAAATATGAAGAATAGTTTTTTTTAGCACCCCTTTTCATTAAAGCCTCACAGTTTATGTGGGGCTTTTTTTATTGGCTCATGATGTGTAGAAAAATTAATTTAGATTAAAACTTGCATTCGGTTATGTGCGTATTTAGTTTTGTCCGTTTTAATAAATTCGGCTAAGTTCTAATTATGACAGCAATATTTAAAGAGAGTAATATCGTGCCTATGGCACTTGTTTTTGTTTAGGTGATTTTATTTACCATAATTTCGTACCTACGGTACTCAAAGCTCCAGAGGAGCGATATTATGGTGATATCATAATAAGATAGATACAAAAGTGCCATAGGCACGACATTATTTGCTGAGTTAATTAGAACTTAGCCATAAATTCTAATATGTAAAATATGCTCAACCAATTAAAATATATTTTAATAACAATTTTCATCACTCCCTTATTGGTTGATTGCGGTAATGGAGAAAACCTTGATAAGAAGGTTGATTTTATTTACAATGAAATTTATACCCAAGATGACCCCACAACAAATAGGATTGACTCTTTTTTTCAAAACAGATATGAACAAGGAGCGTTTAACGGAGCAGTTCTTTACTCTGCTCACGATACAGTTTATTATGCAAAAGTATTCGGATTTGCAAATAGAAAAAAGAAAGATTCATTAACTGTTAATTCCAAATTTCAATTAGCTTCTGTTTCAAAAACGTTTACCGCTTTTGGAATTATGCTATTGGAGAAAGAGGGTAAGTTATCTTTTCAAGATAGTGTTAGACACTTCTTTCCAGATTTTCCGTACGATAACATTACAATTCACCAACTTCTTGTTCATCGTTCTGGGCTTCCAAATTATATGTATGCTGCCGATGAACATTGGAAGGATAAAGAAAATACAACGATAGATAATTGTGATGTAATAGATGTTTTGGTTGGGTATGAACCAATGCGCTACTACAAACCTGATGTTCGGTACAACTACAACAACACAAACTATGCAATACTTGCTTCTATAATTGAAGTTGTTTCTAAGATGAGTTACGATAAATTTATGAAGGAAAAAATTTTTGACCCGATAGGAATGACCAGCACAACTGTTTACGACAAAAATATTTCTATCAAGAACAACGAGCCAGTTGTTGGATATATAAATTGGAGAAGAAAAGCACAAAACTCTTATTTGAATGGGGTTGTGGGGGATAAGGGAATTTACTCAACAGTTGAAGATATGAATAAGTTCAGCCAAGCAATATTTGAAAATTATTTTTTTACAGATGATGAAATGAATACTGCATACCAACTTTGGAATAAAGAATTGCATGACCACGATAATTATGGATATGGCTGGCGTGTGAATATGCTTCCCGATAGTTCCAAAATTGTTTATCACACTGGCTGGTGGAAAGGGTTTCGTTCATATTTTTTCCGCTCGCTTAAAGATGAAAAAACAATAATTGTTTTATCGAACAATAGCAGAACAGGGAAAATTAGTTCTAAAAAACTTTTAGATTTGTTTAATATTAAGTATGAATAATGGTATTGAAAAAAGTTGCTTCTATTATTATGTTTTGTTCTTTTTAAAGTAAGGGTTTTTATTGTACTTAAAAATAAAGTTCAAATAATATAATATCTAATATATTTTTATGTATATTTTCGCACATTGCAACAGACACTATATCATATTTAATTTTTAGGAGTTATTATGAAAAAATTATTTACAATTCTACTATTATTTAGTTTAGTACAAGCAACTACATTTGCCCAGTTCTCAACATCATCTGCTTTTGGTGTTCGTTATCTTGTTCCATCAGGTACAACTTCTGATATTTACGATAATGGTTTTGGAATAACTGGAACATCCAACTTTTCTGTTTTACCAATTCTTGATATTACATTTGAAGGGAGTTGGCACACACTAAAAAGCAAGGAACTTTCTATAGATGGAAGCGGCAATATTATTGAAGATGGGGATTTAAGTATTTTGGGTTTTGTTGCTGGTCCTGTACTAACATTAGGGCTTGTTGATGTTGGCATTAAAGGTGGATACTTTTTTGATGACCTTCACGAGTGGGTTCTTTTCCCATTTGCTCAGGTTGATATTTTTATGTTCTCACTTGGTGCAGAATACAAAGCAGTAGGCGGCACAAAATGGGCAGCACTTTATTTGAACCTTAACTTTTAAATAAGTAAAAAGATTTTGGGGAATGGAATAAAAATATTAGAGACAAGATAAAACGTGAGTTTGTTTAATTAAAATAAAAGGAGAAGTAATGAAAAGTAGAAGAAAGATATTATTAATAGCTGTAATTTTATTTAGTAATTCTGTTTACTCTCAAAAACAACTATTGTTTGAAAATACAAACATGAGCAAAACAGTTGTTGTTGAGGCAAGAGATTATTTAAATCTTCAATTTAATGGATATTTAAATCAAACTACTGAATTAAAATCGTACATTGCTGAAATTACTGATTCATCGCTTGTTTTTAAATCTAATGATGGTACTTACTTTACAAACAAAACATATGAAGTGAAAAACTCGGATATCACTGGCTTCAGAAAGCTATCACTCTTCCAGCCTTATGTAAAACCGCTCATTAATGTTTCAGTAACTCTCGGAAGCTATCTTGCTTTTGATGCTTCAAAAAAGTTTTCTGATACAGAAGTTCTTTTATATACAACAGTAATTGGTATTGCAACTGCTTACGTTGTAAACTTAATATTTAAAGATGATATAGAATTTAAAATAGCAGATGGATGGAAATTACGAGTAAATGCTTTTGCTGTCCCATAATATTTTTAAAAATATTCGCAAATCATTAATCTCGAAATATTTTTACAACCGATTTACCATCACTTGTTTTAAAACCACGGAACATTCCCTTGGTGTTAAACGGCATAGTAATATTTCCAGCTTTATCAATTCCAATTACACCGCCACCCCCCTTTTGTTGAACGAGTTTTTTCATCACAACCTCGTTGGCTGCTTCCTTGAGAGATAGGTTTTTATATTCCATTAAGGCAGAGATATCGTGAGTAACAACATTGCGGATAAAAAACTCACCATGCCCAGTAGCAGAGAGGGCACAAGTGTTGTTGTTTGCATAAGTGCCAGCCCCAATAATGGGAACATCACCAACACGCCCATATTTTTTATTCGTCATTCCTCCTGTTGATGTACCAGCAGCAAGGTTGCCATTTATATCGAGGGCAGCACAACCGACAGTTCCAAATTTATAATCATAATTATTATTTAAATAACTTTCGTCTTTATTTTGTTCGTGCATTTTAATTTTTTGCAAAGCTTTCCAACGCTCTTCTGTTCTAAAGTAGGAAGGGTCAACTATTTCAATGTTCTGTTCGGCAGCAAAGATTTCAGCACCCTTCCCAATCATCATAACGTGTTTGGATTTTTCCATTACTGCCCGTGCAAGTTTAATTGGATTTTTGATTGTTGTAACACCAGCCACAGCCCCAGCGTTAAGGTTGCTTCCATCCATTATTGCTGCATCAAGTTCGTTTAAACCATTGTTTGTAAAGACAGCACCTTTTCCTGCATTAAAGAGAGGAGAGTTTTCCAATACAATAATTGTTTGTTCAACTGCATCCAGAGCTGTGCCGCCATTTTCTAAAACAGAATATCCTTTAGTGAGGGCAGCGTTAAGCCTCTCTTTGTATGCAGCAATTTGTTCTACAGAGTAGTTGGCTCTTTCCATATTCCCAGCACCGCCATGAATAACAATCCCAAAAGGTTTGCTCGGTATCTCGGCATCACTACTTTTATGAGTTGAATCAGAACACCAGAAAACAAGTATAATTGATATGAGAAATAAAAAAAGACTAATCGTTTTTAATTCAAGAAATTTATTCATGAGTCTTCTCTAAAAAAGTTATGATTATTAGCTAAATACCTTTTTAGATACGCCTCATTCATAAGTAATTTCAGAAATATAAAATCTACCGAAAGTAAAATCACCAACGGCTAGATTCCACTGATATTCAAAATATGTTGGAATGTTGAAACCGCCAACATTTTTATAGTTTGCAAAATAAATAGTAAACGTTTCTCTATTATAATCAATGGCCCCTGGCATATATCTATCGTCTGTTACAATTTTAACAACCTCACCCTTTTTGTTAAAATGAAACACCGCTGTGCCTTTAAGATTGTCGTGCCAAATAGTTGCAAGTGCTTTTGTGTTATCTATTGCTTTCCAGTGTACATTCCTGTTTGGCAAAAGAACAGTTGGACAAAAAACAGACTCCAGCAAATATAAAACTAGATATGATCTGCTAAGTTTGTTTCCGGAAAAATCAGAAGTAGGTATGCTTGATAGAAATTTGGTGTTTGTTGATGCTTGGTTATTTATATACTTATTAGTTGCCAGCGTCCAGAAAAAGAGATTGTTTTGAGTTTCAATTATTTTTATAAAATCTGATTCAGTTGCTGAATAATAATTTTGCGAAGTTACATTCAGCCATTCTGAGTTTTTATCTGTTTTTATTTTACCCGTAGTTTTATATTGACAATAATGTGGGGAAACAGATTCATTCTTAATGCTCTTTTTCAAATACTTTTTTACAACTTGAGGGAGTTTAGAAAAATTCTTTGAACTAAACGAGACTTGCTTCACCTTCGTTTTGCTCTCAAGAATAGACTCAAGGTCATTCTCCAAAAATGAATTGTTGAGATATGGCATTCCAATAAAAAAACCAGCAGTTAATATTATAAAAGTTGCTATTACTATTTTGATAAGTTTTTTCAAGATAAAATCCTTTACATGCTAAATATTTAATCCTACAAAAACTAAAATAATACTAATTCACCAAGCAGTCAATTGTTAGTTGCAACTTTTGTGAAACTTGAATTAAATCAGTATGTTTATAGAAAACAAATTAAGGTAAAATTCTCAAGATATAGTTCCCAATAAACGAAATGCGTGATAACCGAAAACTTTCAGGATAGATGCATTGCGTGTATTGAGAATGTTAGCTATAATTGAAACAAATGATACTGAGTTCAATAAAATATTGCTAAAATGTGTAATTATATTTTTATTTTATAAATAATCATATATTTTTGTAAAGATTATAAACAGATTGGTTAATAATGTTTAAAGAGATATTAAAACATATAGATTTTGATAATAACGAATCTTTACTATTTGTTAATCAAAAAGATGACAAAAATATTGGTGAAGCACGCCGTAAAATTTTATATCTTGCCGAAGATGACTTTTTAGCTGATGCTGTTTTTTTTCAAGTAAAAGAAAATAATAGATTTATACCGCAAATATTTATATTTGACAATACGAACGATAAAAAATTTAACTCCGTTGAATTAAGCGAAATACATAAAAGACTGTGGAGTAGCGAAATAGTTCCTCTTTATTTTGTTTTAGAAGAAACTGAAATAAAAATTTATAATACAAAGCAAAAAATAACAATTAAAAAAGAGGGAAAAGATGAAATTAGTCCTACTGATATTTTAAATATTTCACAAAAAACAGAAAAAGAATTTCAGCAGAAAAAAAAGAACTATTCTGCTTTTCTTTTTCAAAACGGTTCATTTTGGGAAACGGATTACTATATTGAAGAGTATTTAAAAGATTCTATTACAAAAGAAAGTCCCTTTGAAATACTAATAAAAAACTTACACGGATTAAAAAAAGCCTTAATAGATAATAAAATTCAACAAAAAATAGCTAATAAAATTGTTGTTTTTTCTATTCTTATAAAATATCTTGAAGAAAAGAAAGATGATAATGATAACAATGTCTTTACAGTAAAAGGTAATATTTTTCAAGAAAAATGGAATGTCAATAATTTTTCAGAGCTCATAAAGGTAGGAAATTTTCTAAAACTACTTAACTACCTTTCAGAGAAGTTCAACGGGAAAATTTTTGAACTTTCAACAGATGAAAAAGAACAAATAGAAAAATTACCTCAAAATATACTTAATCATCTGTCTGATTTTGTAAATGCAAATTACAGAACAAAAAATAAGCAACTATATTTGTGGCGTTTGTATTCTTTCAGACACCTTCCCGTAGAATTGATAAGTCGTATTTACGAAGAATTTATTCCAAATACTGCAGGAGTGGTTTACACACCTCCTTTTCTTGTAGATTTGTTGATAGATGAATGTATGCCGCTTGAAAATTTCAAAATATTTAGTAACGATAGATTTAAGGTTATCGACCCGGCTTGCGGAAGTGGTATTTTTTGCGTCTCTGCGTATCAAAGATTAATTGATTGGTATATCATTAACAAATATCACAAAACGAAAAAATGGATCAAAGAGTTAGAAATTGAAACCTTAAAAGAAATACTTGTTGAAAACATTTTTGGTGTAGATAAAGAACTAGAAGCTGTAAATATAGCTGTTTTTAGTTTGTTACTTGCCCTGCTTGAAAAACTTACACCAATACAATTATGGGAAGACTTAGATTTTGGAGATAAAAACAATAATATAAATAAGAAATTCAAAAACTTAAAAGAAAAGAATATTATACACGATAATTTTTTTAATTATTTGCAAACCGTAGATAATGACTTTGATTTAGTTATTGGAAATCCACCTTTTATAAGGCAAAATTTTAATAAATTAAAAAAAGACTATAACCTGCAATTTCCGAAAGAAATACCAGCTAATTTATCTATGCTATTTCTTGACCAATCAATAAAACTACTTAAAGATAATGGTTCGCAATGTTTAATTTTACCGGCAAGCAATATTTTGTATAATGACGGTGCAATGGAATATAGAAATTTGTTCTTTGAAAAATATACTGTTCCACAAATTATTGACTTTACACATTTAAGAGAAACTCTTTTTAAAAGTAGTAAGAAGAAAAATAAAGGACGAGTTGCGACTTGTGCATTTTTTGCAAAAAAACAAATACCTGGAAAAGATAGTAAGATTTTACATTTAATAAGTCATCGAACTACAAATGAAGAGAATAAAATGTTTTTTGTGTTCGATACTTATGATTTTTATTTTATCCCGCTAAATATTGCCTTAACACAAAAATATATCTGGAAATCAAATCTTGTCGGTGGTGGTAGATTGAACTGGATTGTGGATAGATTAAGTAGGATTAAACCAACTTTGGGCAAATTTTTAGAAGAAAAAAAATCTGATGGTTGGAGCTATGGAGAAGGATATATTTTAGGTAAAAGAAATAAAGATATACTGGAAGGTAAAAAAGAATTAGAGAATGAATTATCTTGGTTAAAGAAGAATTATAAAGAAGCTGAATGGTTGGTAGAAAAACCTAATATTCTAAAAAAAGATTTTTCAACTAATAATACTTTTAAAACAAATACTTTGAAAGGTATTAATTATTTTCAAGCAAGTAGAAAAACAAATAAAGATATTTTTAAAAGCCCTAATTTAATTATACACTATTCAAGTATTGATAAAATTAATTTTATAAAAAATACAAAATATAAAGAATTAATTTTTGATAATATGTTTTGTGGTATTCATTTTAATAACGATAGTGAATTATTGGAATTATACAATTATTTTAAAAAGCATAGCAAGATACTCAGCTTGAACAACTATCTGATAAGTAGCAAATTAATTGTGCACAAGGAAGGTGTTATTATAAAATCTGATATTGACAACTTACCTTACCCTCAAACCAAAGCAGACAAACAAGCCTTGCAGCTTAGCCAAGCAGAACAAATTTGGCAAGAAGATGTCTTTAATTATTATATTCATCAAGGGAAAGCATCTAAAAATAATCCGCTGAACAAGATTGCAGATGATAATATGCTGAAAAGTTATACGGATACTTTCACTTGGCTAATGAACTTAAATTATAATCCGGTTAAAGAAAAAGATTTTAAAACCGGGAAAATTACTCTTACAAAATCTTATATTGCCGTTGAATTTCATTATTGCAAAGAAAATATTGAGATGTCTTTTGAGGAAAAAACAGAAGAAGAATACCAAAACTATTTTGAGACACAAATTGGAAGAAATAAAAAAATCACACGAATTGTGGAGTTTATTGATTTTGTAAACAATAAAATTTACTACATAAAACCACGTCAAAAACGATACTGGTTAAAATCTATTGCAGACCGAGATGCAATGAAATGTTTTGCTGAATTTGGTAATAATATATTTAACGAAGAAAGATAAATGTATTCAGATATTGCGATAAATAAAAAGCGGTCGGTTGAAAGTGATTTTTCTGCAAAGGGTAAAATTGTTTCACTATTGAATTTTTTGGAAGAGTATTTGCCTAAATTTCCTGAAATTTTCCAAAAAATTAAAGAAGATGATGAATGGGATTTAAACGAAGCTCTATTCAGTTTTCTTGATATTTATTCACGTAATTTTGCATTTCAATTCATTCCCGAATATCGATATAAAAATAAAAGCAAACCTGATTTTGGGATCAAAGAAGTAAAGTCAGACCAAACAGGTATTTACATTTATGACCAAAAGGCAGAACACTTTTTTGATATAGAATGTAAACGATTATATGATACGACAAAAAGCAAGCAATATGTATCGGGAAGAACAGGAGGAATTCAACGTTTTAAAGAAAACAAACATGGTGTTGATTTGAATTACTCAGCTATGATTGGCTACGTTGAAACAAAAGGTTTTGAGTTCTGGCGCAAAAAAGTGAATTCTTGGATTTCAGATAAAAAAGAACATTTAGAAATGCTTGAAACTCATAAAATTGCAAAATTAAAATCAAAGCATAAAAGAAATATGAATAAAACCTCAATAGAGTTGAGTCATTTTTGGCTTAATTTTAATTAATAATATAAATAACTATAGCTCAAACCGTTGTTAAACTGTTAATCTGGATGCTTTCGTTTTTTTATTGCGTATGTTCGGTTGTTGTATTGTAAGAGTAAATTTAGTTGGTAAAACTATTTTTAAATAAAAATTTAAGAGCATAAAGTAAGGTATATTTTCAACGGCGACTGCCTTAGCCAAAACACCGATTAACAGCAAACTGTTTACGTTTAGGAAGTATTTCCTTATTCGAGTAATATTAATTTTTTGGTTTCAACAAAATCATTTGCGGTTAATCGATAGAAATAAACACCACTTGACAATCCGCCAGAGATGAAACTTGCTCCGCCTGTGGAGGAAAATTTTACTTCGTAACTTCCTGCTGGTTGTGTTTTGTTTACAAGAGTTGCAACTTCCCTTCCTAATATATCATAAACAATAAGTTTTATGTTTGACATTTCACCTTTCACGTTTGACGGAATTTGGTATTTTATTACTGTGCTAGGATTAAAAGGGTTTGGATAGTTTTGAAAAAGTTTATACTCCGTAGGCACTTCAATCCCCAAACCCTCTTTGATACTAGTTACAGAACCTGGTAAATGATTGGCTGGATCTGCAAATCCATATCCTGTATCGGGGTTCCAAAATCCATAAGACCAAATACCCTCGGATGGTTCAGTAAGCGTACTACTTCCGCCAGGACCAATCCAACCGTAAAAGGTTTCGTTTCCAATATTTTCGGTACGGTAATATCTAATTTCAAATTGAATATGTGGACCGCCCCTTGTATCTGAATAAAAATTCTTTGAAACAAGATCACCTTTGTTTACAAATTGTCCATTAAGCAATATGTTATCGGTTGAATCAAGGTCTAAATCAATGTGGGCATAGAGTGTAACAATTTTTCCAATTACTTCACCTGTGCTATCTTCAACATTCTTAGTGATAGATAAATAGTGTCTGTATTTTGGGGCATTGCGGTAAACAGCAACATAACCATCGTGAGCAGCATACATATTTACTTTGGTTTCATTATTCCCAACATACATATCAATTGCTCCATGATGCTCATGGGTTCGCGTTGGACCCCTTCCTGCTGCAAACTCACCATATCTGGGTATTGAATATTGAGGCATTTCTCCTGTTGAATCTTCAAGTGGATGATGAAACCGCTCCATTCTTGCGAAGTAAACAAACCTATTAACCTCATCTCTAAAAGGGCTTCCATCCTCTGAAAGATAGTACTGAGGTGTTAACATATCTTGAAACACACCATCCTCATTATTTGGATATGTGGTTTGCGAATAGATTATACTTGAAAAGAAAATGAAACTAAAAGTGATAAATAAGAAATTTTTCATTGGTGCTACTCCTTTACTTTTTGTTAATTATGCTTGTGGCTTTGACATGTGGAACTTCAAAAGGGTTTAAAGGGAATAAGTAGTTTTGCTGTTAAAGGCTTCGATTAAATTATTCAGAAATTTTTCAAAGTTAGTAATCAGGCAATTAAATAAATATACACAACCCAAATTGTTTTTCGGATAAAGAAAACAATTTAGATTTTAGTTACAGCTTTATAAACTTAGAGGTTCTGGTTGTTTTATTATTCCAAATTTTAATGATATATACACCCTTGCGTAAATGACTTATATTAATTTCAGCAGATTGTTCAATTGCAAAACCTGCAACTTCTTCACCCAAAACATTGAATATTTTAGCATTATAATATTTTCCATCTGTTTTAATATAAATAATATCGCTTGCAGGGTTAGGATATATTTCTCCAAAATGGTTTTCTAATTCTTCGTCTATAGAAGTTGTTCTACAATTAGTAATATAGCTGCCACTATTAAGGAGAGATGATAAATTGATATACTCAGTATAGAAAGGATTATTTGGGAACAAAGGAGTTGTTACCGTTTTACTTGCCAACAACTGATTCCAGTCAAATCGGGGATTTCCATATTGCCAAACGCCAGCATAACACGCCATAATAAAACAGTTGTTATCTAATATGCTGTAAAAGTCTGGAATAAAATTTGGGGTATATGGAGAGGCTGCAATAAAATCGACCCAATCCAATGTATCCATAGGAACCACATACGCTGAGCCCATAATTTCTGCATTTGTAAGGTCGAAATATTTATCGGAAGAATCAACCCAAACAGTATTTATATTATTCAACCAACCTGTTTCAACAGCAGCGTGAGCTTGACTCCACTCTGTGCAAGTTAGTGGATGATTGGTTCTGTCTTTGATATATTTGACGGCAGCTGCACCCTCAACTAAGGAGGAGGTATGTAAGTGTAAATCGATAGCATCACAATAACTTTCACCAAACTGTATTATGGAATCAATTTTTGCTGCAATAGGGGAGTTGGGGGAACCCATTGCACCTTTAATTCCTGTAATTCCCCCAGTCATAATTTTAAGATGTCCAAGTTCTAAAGGGTGGGTGACTTGCTTGTCTCTAACAAACTGTGCTACTGCTATCCACCATTGTATAACCTCTGAAATAGTATATGTGATATAATCGTATTTGGTAGCCCCTAACGGTTCCTGGTTTATTTGAATCCAATCAAGATAAGGTCCCGCAGCTATTAGAAATGTCTCCAGATATTGAAAAACCTCCACCCTGTCGGCTCCAATAGGAATACGCTCAAAATCTGTTCCAATAACTTCAACAGTATCTTCTGGCCATCGTAGATAAACAACTTGTACAATTCCCAACGAATCAAATGCTTTCATTTTATTTATGGTAGCAGTTTCGCTTTCATTTAAAAATGCTTTTTTAATTTGATAATCAGTAAAACCGTAACGGACAACCTGTGCTCCCAAGTTGACAGCAATATTTGGGGTAGAACCACCATGTGTACCAAGAAGCGTTGGTGTTTGCGAGTGGATGTTTATTGTTAAAAAAAAAACTATATAAGCAAAAGTTACTTTTCTCATTGTTTTATTGAAATTTCTTCTATTTTATTTTGCACAAAAGTTTGCTGGGTTTTTGTAAGACTCAGTTTGCTAATTGAATTATACTCATCCAAGGTTTCATTTAATAGATTAAGTTCTTCAAGAAGATTTGCAAAATAGACTCGGTCATCAAAATTAGATTTTGTTGATGGATATTTTCTGAATGTATCTTTTGAAACAATAATAGCCGACTCATTAAATCCATTTTCGGCTAATTGCTTGGCACCATTTATTTTCATTTTTCCCAATTTATTTATAGTCATTTTATTCTCTACATTGGTAGAAATATTCTCACCATAAACAGCCGTGTTTTTTTCAATTCCATTCTGCTTGTTTGTAGGTATATTTCTAATATCTTCCATTGCAAGAGCTAACAATAAATCGTTAACAGAAATTTTACGAATGTGGTTTAACCCCAGTGCTGAATTAGCTTTTAAAACAAATCGGTTATTCTCTTTCTCAAGTTGAATAAAAGAATTTTCCTCTGTTACTATTAAATCATCTCCATTTAAAATATCCCCTGTCTTTACAAGGGCAAATGAATCTTCTATCCCTTTTTGAACTAACACCGTACCTGTAATTTTATTTACCTTAAATTCTTGTGCAAATAAAATTGATGATATTAGAAATAATAATATTATTGTCTGTTTCATTTTAAACTCCTTAAATCAAAAAAAATGTTGATTTAGTAAATATCATAAATTACAACTCTCCCCTTAGCAAGTCCCAAACCATCAATTGCTTCTGAGTTAAATTTTTGTGCAGCAATTTCCCAAGCAGTTTTAAAATTAGTAAGAGAAGTTAACTCAATGGGTATCCAAATTTCTTCCCCTCCAACTACATTCTTTCGGATAAAATATTTTTTGTCGTTTTGTGTAATTAGCATAGCCTCCTCAGGCTTTAGCTTTGTATTTACCAGCAAGTTTACATGGCTTATATTTTCTTCCGACCTATAATCAACAAAAGCGGTTTGAATTCCGATGCTCTCAAGTAACGCACTAAACGCAACGCTTAGGTCATCACAATCGCCACCCGCAACTTCAATAGTTTGAGTTGGGAACTGAACATACTCGGTAGATGAGCGCGGGTCGGAAACATATTGCATTTTTTTTATAAAATAATTGAAGATGATTTTTGTTTGGTAAAAAACAGTAAGCCGTTCATCTATTGTTGATAACGAGTCTCGGTTACTGTTTAATATTTTTTTGGAATACTTATTAGCACCTATATAATCATATTTAACAAAATATCTAAGATTGTTTACTTTTGAATCCCAGCTATTTCTTCCATTAATTAGAATTGGTTTTTGCCGTTCATCGTCATTGTCATCATAGATTGACGTTAAGTAAAAATTGGCTTGGGCAATTTCCCTTTTATCTAAATTTGAAAAATCTCTTGATATTACTGTATAGAATGGAACTGAGATGGTATCTAATGGAGCTATTGATATTGAAGGGGAGCTAACAACATCATCGTTGATGTTTAATATATAGCTTGAAGGTTTTATTACAATTTCATCATCTGATAAGTTTACAACTTTTCCAATTGCAAAAGGATGTTCCAAATACTCTTCAGAAAGTATAGGATAAATAGGATTAAGAATATTTACATCAAGAAGTTTTAACTTTTGTTTTCGCTTAAAGTTTAATGCTAAATTAATAGTTGCAGCAATTTTATTATAACTAAACTGATTATTAGTAATATTATGAATTCCATCTGAAAGAAGATTTTGAACATTCATAACACGATCTCTTTTTTCTGAATAATATATTGCCGAGATATTTATATTTAGTGACTTATAAGCAAAACTAATAGATGGCTGAACCCCAGTAATGAAAGGGGTTTGGTACTTATCGTGAAATATCGAAACCCCAAAAGCTAAATCACCGCCAAACATATCAAACTTGAAATCACTTCCAACAATAAATGATGTAGTTGATTCGTAATTAGCATGGAGAAATAGATTGTTGAAAGGGCGATAATCTATTCCTAAAATTGCACCTTTCTTTGTCTTAAGTTCTAAGTCGTTGTTTTCATTAAATTCACCCTTTTGATTCAAAATAAATAAGTTCACTGAGGAGAGTGAAAGTAAAAGATTTTCAAACGGTTGGTATGTTAAACCAACATCTCCACGCCAATGGGTTTTTTCCCACAAGTCAGTTATAGTAACTATAGAATTTATAGAATCGCTAAAGTAGAAATAAACATTATCTTCCGCATAGCTCTCTTCAAAATATCTAAAAGTTGCACCAACAGAAAAACTATTAGAAAACTGGAACGAATATCCAACTCCAAATATTTCAGAATAATTTAAAAGAGCATTTAACACATTAACCGAATCGCTTATTGTTACAAGGGTATCTGTGTTAAGGGAAAATGATTTTTGAAAACCCGGAGTATATCTTGCATAAATATAATGTGAACCCATTCGTTTTCCGATAGAAGCCAGTTGAATATTATTGGCTTGCGGAGAAGACATAATGGAAGCAGAAGAAAATCCGAATTCCCAATCTATTGTTCTGTTAAAATTCATAGCATTACCTTCAAAACTATTTAACCTAAATTTGGGTTTCAGCAATTTTGAGAAACCTCCATAAATATCTAACGATTGTTGAGAGTAATTGGAGACCGTTAGTATTTGGAGCAATAAAAGCATTTTAAAAATATTTTTAAGGTACATCAAATTTGATATTGTGGATACTCTGTGCTATAATAATATTCTTTGAGTCTCTGGGATTGCCGACAAACTTCTGCCGTGAAAAGGAAAACACAATCTGTTTGAATTTATCGAATGGAAATGTCTCCATCAAAGTTCTTGGAACTGTAACCCTACCACTATCCCTAACTTTAATTTTGTAGAGTGGAAAAGGGACGTGGTCAGCAGGGTTCATTCCACCAACTACTATTTCAATTGTTCCATCTTTGGCACTGTTCCACCCAAGTTCAATCTTTAGGTTACGGCTTCTTAAACTTCCCGTAGCTTTTATCTTTCCTGTTATTTCTGTAGGGGTGGGAATTCTTATTTCAGAATTATTGCCAATAATTGGATCCAACTTAAACAATACGTTTGATTCATAAGGGAAAGGAAATAGTGAGTTATTACCGCGTCTATATGTTAATAGATGTGCAACTCCCAACAATGTATCAAGTATATTTCTCTCCCATCTATACCTTACAATTCTTGGAATTACTTTTGATCGAATATTATTAAAACTTGTTTCTCCAACTAATCTCGAACCATATCCAATTAATCGTCCATCTTTTCTTTCAACTCTAAGCTTCTTATCAATAAATACTGCAAAAGCAGTTGTACGATAGGATGTTGAATTTTTATATGAGTTTTTTATTCCACTAACATTTATAATTGTTCTATCTAACGGGAAAGCAAAAACAAACCCAAGTGTATCGTAACCATTAGTGTATGTAAAAAGATCTGGTTCAGGAGAAAGCACCTCAATATCTACTTGAGCATCCTCTGGAATATCTGGTTTTATTATCTGAGTTGGTAATGGCTCGTTACAACTTATAAGACCAAATGTTAAGAGTAAAATATGGATTAAAAATTTATTCATGCTCAAGTCTATTTAAAAATTATTTTTCAATGTTTATTATTTAATTTAAGAAAATTATTTAATTATACCGACAATGAATTGGTCTTCTCTTTGATGCCCACATAGTGAAATTTCCCCAATGGGGTTTTGCAAAAAACTCAAACCATTTTCGGTATAAATAATATCACCCCGAATTCCCTCTGAGTAGGAAAGGAATTACGGGGTGTGTTTAAGTAGAGATAACCTATTTAACTATGTATGGTATTCCCCATCCGTTTGTCTCTACAATGGTTTCATCATCATAGATTACTTGTTTTGGCATTGCATTTATAATTGCATGTTTTGCACCTGGGTGTCTGTTTGCTCTCCAAACATTTTGATATACTTTATTATAGTAGGTACCATCAAACTCTGAACTAACTAATTCAAACCGTACTTTTGCTCTATATTTTCTTCCGCCTTTAATTGCCCCGTGTGTTAAGGTTACAAAATCATCATCAGAATAAGCACTTTTTACTTCAACAGTAATTGTAACTTCCTCTCCACGAGAAATAATTGGTAATTGATCACGAAAGCCTGGGTCTCTTGATAAGTAATATTCATTAGGGTCATCTACTACATATTCGTTTCCATTCGGTAAAACTATTGTCAATTTTGTGATTTCAATGTTGTCTGTTACAGTTCCACCATTTATTAAAGACATTGCGTAAATTCTCCAATTCCTTTCCGGACGAATTGAATTATTTACTTTTACAAAAATTATATTTCTTGTAACAGTTGTAGTAAATTGTTTTTGAATTAAAGTATCAACTACATTAGAATCTCCCGGAACAAATTCATCAAACGATGCAGCAATAAAAAGAATTCCCTCAAAGGTTTTTTCAATCTTTCCATAGGCAGTATCATTTTGGATATCAAATGTTACATTAAAATCAATGAGTTTCATTTTTTGTCCTACACGAACTGGATAAATTGCTTTTGCCAATCCTGGAGTAATAATATCCATTGCTTCATCTTCGTTGTAATTTGGTTCAAAAGATTGAATTACTTCATCTTCATCAATAAGTTTTTTTAGTTGTTCATAATCAGAAGTTCCTGTGGGATTTACAATAGATTCCTTCTCTGTACATGCAGTAGCAAATAAGAAAAATGTAATGATGAGTAATAGATTGAGTGTTAGTGATTTAAGTTGTTTCATTTTAGCCTCCAGCTAATTGTTGTTTGTGTGTTTTTCTTTGCCCACCAATTAGCAAGCAATGTGCCAGAGACCGAACCAACTGTTAAGTTGTTGTTATAAAATATGTTAATAAGGTTTGGAGGTTAAATGAATTGCCTGGAATCTCATTTTAGATGCCTGGAAAATGGTTTTCAGGTAAGTGGATTAAGAATTGTAACCCTCTGTGGAGTTTTCAATTTGCATATTGAAAATTAAGTATCAGTGTGACCCCTTTGTGGTGTGAATATACTTCACAATGGTGGATTACTATTTAAGGCTTAGTTCTAATGATTACAGCAAATGTTAAATATATTTTTAGGCTTAAGTCTAGTGTTGAGTGATGCTTTTTACCCCCATCCTAAAGGATAATGGTGTCAACTTAACAAGAACCCACCCCTTAATCCCCTCCCAAGAGGGGAAATACTCACCATCTCGCATTGCGAGATGGTGCAAAAAATCCCCTCTTGAGAGGGGAAGATGCTTTAGCATCAGGGGTGTGTTAAAATATTGATGAAGCTAAACCGCTAAAGTTGACACCATTATTCTAAAGAATGTGGCAATTTCATCTGTTTACCTGTTCCTCTCTTTTGCGGAATAATTTGTAGAGCGAATCTCATGATTCGCTCTTGCTATTAGATAGAAACGAAAGAGGGCTTTTCTAAAAGAATCCTATGGATAGAGCCCAATCCCGACACTTCGGGATCATTATTAGAACTCAGCCCTATTTAATAGAATTCTATAGAGTAATCAACAAACTCACCATTTTCATAATTAAACTTTGCACTAAAAAAATTATCTTGAAACAACCAATGGATGAAGTGTTTATCTCCTTCCCATAGGTTTAATTTTGTAAGTTCGGCGTTAGGTATCCACTCCAAATGCCCTTCGCTGCATTCTATAAGCTCACCCTCAAATTCTGGAATTGTAAAAACAAAAACATACCAATCATCTTTGCCATCAAACATTGGGAAGGTTATATGCCCTTTAAGTTGGAGCTTTTTAGCAATTAGCCCCGATTCTTCTTCCAACTCTCTAATTGCACATTCTTCAGGTGATTCTCCAAGTTCAAATTTACCGCCAAGTCCGTTCCACTTTCCTTCGTGGTAATCGTTCTCCTTTTTGTTACGATAGAGCATTAATGTTTTATCATCTTTTTGAACGTAGAGTAGGGTAGCAAGTTTCATGTTTTATTCCTTTATAGGTTGAGTAGCAGATATAGAATAAGATTTTTGAAAAGTATAAATGTCAGCACCAAATTATTAATCGTCAATTTTTGTAATACCCAATGGAATAAGTTACAACTAAACAATTAAAACATTAACACCCATATTTAATAGGGCTTTGTGTTGATCTTCAGGTATCTTTGAATCGGTTATTATAGATGTGATTTTATCCATTGTAGAGATAAATGCAAAACTTCTTTTTAAAAATTTACTTGAATCGGCAACTACAATAACTTCTTTTGCTATTGTAATCATAATTCTATTTAAATGGGCTTCTTCTGCATTAGGTGTTGATATTCCAAAAGAAGCATCAATACCATCAACTCCAATAAATAGCTTATCACAATAATAGTTTTTTAATTCTTCTTCAGCAGAATGTCCAATAAGTGATAATGATTCTTTACGTAAACGACCGCCAGGTACTATTACTTTAACCTCTGGAAAATTTACTAATTGACTAACTACATTTAAAGCATTGGAGATTACTGTTAAGTTCTTAACATTTGATAGGTTCTTTGCAATTTGCATTGTTGTGGTTCCGGAATCAAGAATAATAGTTTCACCATTATTAATTAATTTGGAAGCCCTTTTCCCAATTAACTCTTTTTCTTTATGGTTTTTTTCTCTTTTGGTTGCAAGATTATAATCCATTCCAACCTTTTGAGCTTTGAAAGCACCTCCTCTTGTTCTAATCAAAAGCCCCTTTTGTTCTAATTGCTCTAAATCATTTCTAATGGTTACTTCACTAACATCAAACTTTTTACTTAAAAATGGTACTTTTGCCTGTCCATCTATTTCAAGAATATCTAATATTTTAGTTCTCCTATCAAAAGAGATATTACCAAATAATTTTTCGTTGTTTTCCATTTGATTACAAAACCTTGTTTTAGTGGAACAATCACTTTCCTAAAGTAACTTATTTTACAATTATAAGCAAATATAGTCAGCAATTCGGGGTCAAATTAATTTCAATTAATAAATCGGTGAACTGGTTAATAATATAAAAAATATGTGCTAAGTTCTATTTATTACAGCATTAATTAAAAGACGTAATATCGTGCCGATGGCACTTGTTTTTTGTTTATATGATTTTATTTACCATAATATTGTACCTACGGTACTAAAAGCTCCAGAGGAGCGATATTATGGTAATATTTAAATAATTAAAAACCAAGTTTGAGAAACAAAAACACAGAAACCAAAAGAAAGGTAAAAAAAGTACTTGACAAGGATATGCAAATGCCATATCTTTAAGTAAAGGATATTAAAGGCAAAGAGAAAGTATGGAAAACAGATATTTAGGTTATTCAAAAGATGAGTTAATAAAATTAAGTGGGTACAATACTGCAAAAGAAATTAAATCCCAAGACAAACTTTGGAGAGAAACATATTCTTTGGTGTTAAATCATAAACTTGAGATTTTTAATTTTCTTCAAAAGGTTTTTTCTCAGAGCAATTCCAATGTTATTTTAACTGGTGCAGGAACTTCAGCATTTATAGGAGATGTTTTAGAGTCTGTTTTTCAAACCCATACTGGAGTTAATTGTAGAGCAATTCCAACTACAACGTTAGTTACACACCCAAGTCAATATTTTCAAAAAGAAAAATCGACACTATTAATTTCTTTTGCTCGCTCGGGTAATAGTCCCGAAAGTATTAAAGCCGTAGAGTTAGCAAATGAAGTTTGTGAAAATATTTTTCATCTTGTAATAACATGTGATGCAAATGGTGAATTAGCAAAAATTATTTCGGACGGAAATGGCTATCTCCTTGTTTTACCAGAGGAGACAAATGATAAAAGCCTTGCCATGACAAGTAGTTTTACATCAATGTTGCTGAGTGGAATATTAATTTCAAGAATTAATGAATTGGAAAAACTACAAACTCAAGTTGAGTTGTTAAGCAGCTATGCAGAAAATATATTCAGAAATTATTTACCTCAATTGAATAAAATAGCAGAAATGGATTTTAATCGTGCTGTCTTTTTGGGTTCCGGATTATTTGAGGGAATTGCAAGAGAATCTCATTTAAAACTTCAAGAACTTACCAATGGTAAAGTGATTTGTAAGCACGATAGTTTCCTTGGTTTCAGACATGGTCCTAAAGCTGTTATTGATGATAAGACATTAGTTGTTTATCTTTTTTCCAACGATCCCTATGTGCAAAAATACGAAGAGGATTTAGTTCTTTCTGTAGAAGCAGAAAAGAATGCCCTTTACACATTAGCCATAATGGAAAGTAATATAAAGGATGTAAATTCAGACAGTAGAATTATTTTATCAGAATCAGATCAAATTCTGGATGAGGAATTTTTAACAATTGTCTCAACTTTACCCGCTCAAATCCTTGGATTTTATAAATCACTAAAATATGGTTTGAAACCAGATTCTCCATCTGAAAATGGAGCAATAAATAGAGTTGTTCAAGGTGTTAACCTTTACTCATATGATGAAAAAAAACATTAGTATTTAAATGATATTAGAAGAAATAAATAGAAAGCAAAAAGAATTTGGAATTGGTGGAATTATATCCATCTGCTCGGCAAATAGATATGTGATAAAAGCAGCGATGTTGTTTGAAAAAGAGAGTAAAAACAAATTGCTGATAGAATCAACATCAAATCAAGTTGACCAGTTTGGCGGCTATACCGGAATGACTCCAAGTGATTTTATAAAATATGTTGAAGCAATTGCTGATGAGGTTAACTTCTCTATTGAAAGAATTATTTTTGGTGGCGATCATCTTGGACCAAATGTTTGGCAGAATGAACCTGCTGAATCTGCAATGAAAAAAGCTGAAGACCAGATTAGAGCCTATGTTATTGCGGGGTTCAGGAAAATTCATCTCGATACAAGTTTTTCGTTAGCTGATGATGATAAGAGTAAACCGTTAGCCCCATCCATAATTACTGAACGAGCTGCTCAACTATGTAAAGTTGCAGAAGAAACTTTTAATAACTTAAATGATAGTTCTGAAAAACCAGTTTATGTTATTGGTACCGAAGTTCCAACCCCAGGTGGTGCACAAGAAGAAGAGGAAAGTATTTCGGTTACAACCCCTGAAGATTTGGAAAATACAATTGAACTTTCAAAAAAAGCATTTTTTAATAATGGTTTAGAAGAGGCATGGGAAAGAGTAATTGCTATTGTTGTTCAACCTGGTGTTGAGTTTTCAGACAATCAAATATTTAAATGTAACCGAGATAATACTTCAAAAATAAAAAACAAAATTGAAGAGTATCCTAATTTAATTCTCGAAGCACATTCTACTGATTATCAGAGTGTGGTTGCTTTAACTGAGATGGTTGAAGATCATTTCGGAATTCTTAAAGTTGGACCTTGGTTAACTTACGCATATAGAGAAGCACTGTTTGCATTAGCGAATATTGAAGATGCATTAATCACAAAAGAAAAGAGTTCAAACTTCAGAATAGAGATTGATAATGTAATGGTAGAAAATCCGAAATATTGGGAAAAGCATTATCATGGAACTAAGAAAGAAGTTGAACTTGCTCGTTCCTTTAGCTATAGTGATAGAATTAGATATTATTGGAGTGATGAAAAAGTGATTTCAGTTTTGAATAAAATGATGAACAATTTGAATGAAGTTGAAATTCCAAATACTTTAATTAGCCAATATCTGCCGAATCAATATCGTTTAATTATGGATAATAATATTAAGAGTGATGCGGAAAGTTTGGTAATCAGCAAAATATCGGAAGTATTAGAAATATACAATACAGCCTGTGGAGGAAATATTGAAAAGTAAGCATTGGTTAACATATGCTATTGTAACAACTCTAACTTGGGGTTTGTGGGGTGCATTAATTGAAATTCCGGAGAAAGGTGGTTTTCCTGCAACACTTGGATATGCTGTGTGGGCTTTAACAATGATTATTCCAGCCATAATCGTTCTTAAAAAAGTTAATTGGAAAATTGAGAAAGATAAGAAATCAATTGGGTTAGGATTGATTATCGGATTTACTGGTGCGGGCGGACAGTTGATACTATTCCAAGCATTAATAACAGGTCCAGCATATTTAGTTTTTCCATTTATCTCACTATCGCCAGTGATTACAATACTTTTATCACTTCTGTTCTTAGATGAATATGCTAGCAAACGCGGATGGATTGGAATTACACTTGCACTACTTGCAATTCCATTGCTCTCATACTCTTCGGGTGAAGGAAGTATTGTTAGTGGTAGCTTGTGGATTATCCTCTCTCTTCTCGTATTTCTTGCATGGGGCTTCCAAGGTTTTGTAATGAAGTTTGCAAACAAAACCATGAAAGCCGAGAGCATATTTTTCTATATGACTATTACTGGAATTTTGTTAATTCCGTTTGCAATTTTTATGACAGATTTTAACCAAGAGATTAATTGGGGATTGAGTGGACCTTATTTAACGGCTGCAATTATGCTGCTCAATTCAGTTGGTGCTTTAATGCTGGTTTATGCTTTTAGATATGGGAAGGCGATAGTTGTTAGTCCTTTAGTTAATGCAGTTGCACCAATTATTACAGTAGTTATTTCATTGATACTGTATCAAGTTATTCCGCATATAGTAATTGTTAGCGGAATTGCTCTCGCAATTGTTGCAATATTTTTGTTGGCAATTGAAGAGGACGAACTACCTGAAGAGGAAATTATTAATGAGTAATAATGAAAAAAAATATGATGTAATTGTAGTTGGTGAATTGAATGTTGATTTAATTCTTAACAAGATTGATTCTTTTCCTGAAATGGGAAAAGAAAAATTAGCACAAAAAATGGATTTAGTTCTCGGAAGTTCATCAGCAATATTTGCAAGTAATTTAAGTTCTCTCGGAGCCAAAATTAGTTTTCTTGGAAAAGTTGGAGATGATTCATTCGGAAAACTATGTGTTGCTTCCCTTGAAAATAAAGGGGTTGATACATCAAATATTATTATTGATAAAAAATTAAAAACGGGTGCTACCATTGTTTTAAATTATAATAATGATCGGGCAATGGTTACTCATCCAGGTTCTATGGAGCATTTAAGAACTGATGAAATAACAGAAGATAAGTTAAAAGAGGCTAAACACTTACATCTTTCATCCCCATTTCTTCAACCTGGGCTTAAGAATAATTTGGTTAATATTTTTACCAAAGCAAAAAATCTTGGATTAACAACCTCGCTTGATACACAATGGGACCCTAACGAAAAATGGGATTTAGATTTGGAAGAGTTGTTGCCATTTGTGGATGTGTTTCTTCCAAACGTACAGGAACTCATATTATTAACTTCGGAAGAAAGCATTGAAGCAGCATTAAATAAGATTGAAAAATATGCTAATACTGTTGTTGTTAAAATGAGCGAGAAAGGTTCGCTCTCAATGACAAATGGTGAGAGAAGAGAAGTTAAAGCTTTCTTGAACACTATTGTAGTTGATGCAATTGGTGCAGGTGATAGTTTTAATGCCGGATTTATATCAAAATATATTCAGGGTGCTTCAATTGTTGAGTGTCAAACATTCGGAAATTTAACAGGTGCGTTAAACACTACATCTACTGGTGGAACATCTGCATTTGAAAATATTGAGAAAATAAAAAGAGTTGCAGAAGAGAAATTTAAGTACCAAATAAATGGATTGTAATTAGAAAAACCGTTAATTAACTAACAAAGGTAATGATAAAAATTTATTTAGAAATATTATTTTTAATGATTTTATCAGTTAATGTAGCAACTGGAACAACTTATGTAGTTGCGGAATCTGGTGCAGATTTTACAAGCATCCAAGAAGCAGTAAACATTGCAGCAGCGGGGGATACTGTTTTAGTTAGAGAAAAGAGTGAACCCTATTTTGAAAAAATTACATTCCCAAGAAGTGGTAACGAAACTAACGGTTATATTGTTTTAATAGCACATCAAAACGAAACACCAATTATTGATGGAACAAACTATTCTGCGGGTGGTGATTGGCCACAAGGATTAGTACGAATTGTAAATAAAAGTTACATCAAAGTAATAGGATTTGAAATTAGGAATCTAATTGTATCAAACAGCAACTTGTTCCCTGCTGGAATTTGGCTATACGGTGCTTTGAATAATGTGGAAATAATAAATAATAAAATCCATACAATCCAACAAAATGCTAATAATGCAGGAGCACACGGATTAGCAGTTTATGGAACTCACTACACAACCCCAATAAGTAATATTCTAATTGATGGTAACGAAATTTATAATTGCAAACTTGGATGGAGTGAATCTTTAGTCCTTAATGGAAATGTTGAAAATTTCGTAGTTAGTAATAATGTTGTTCATGATAATAATAACATTGCATTTGATTTTATTGGACATGAAGGGGAATGCCCGAACCCTGAACTTGATCAAGCAAGAGACGGCTTAGTGATAGGGAATATTGCTTACAATATTGATAGTAGAGGAAACCCCGCATACGGAAATGAAGCAAGTGCTAATGGATTTTATGTTGATGGTGGGAAAGATATAATTTTTGAACGAAATATTGCATACAACTGTAACATTGGTTTTGAGGTGGCAAGTGAACATGGAGGGAAATCGACCAGTGGAATTATTATAAGAAATAATTTAATTAGAGAGAATATTGTTGTTGGTCTAGCTATTGGCGGTTATGATAGCCAACGAGGTTCTATAGATAACTGCAAAATATTGAATAATACTTTTTACAAAAATAATACGGAAATTTTTGGATGGGGTGCAGAGATTCTTGTGCAATATTATAGTTATGATAATTTGTTTGCAAATAATATAGTTTATTCAAATTCTGATATACCAATTGTGAAACACACCACTAACACCGGTTCAAATAATATATTTAATAATAATCTCTACTTTACAGATGGAAATGCTGTATGGCGTTGGGGTGCTAATTCTTACACCAATTTTGAAAATTATAAAGCAGGAACTGAACAAGAAGATAATTCAATATTTGCAGATCCACTATTGGTTAATCCGTCAGATAATAATCCAAGTATTGGTGTTAGTTCACCCGCAGTTGATAAAGGAATAATAGTTGAGCAAACTCAAAATGGGGAGTATGATTTTTTTAGTAATTCAAGAATTGTAAATAACAAAATTGATATTGGCGCTGTTGAATCTCAAGTGGTTAGTTCAATAAAAGGAATAGGGAAATTAGCGCCAGGTGATTTTTATTTATATCCAGCTTATCCAAATCCATTTAATCCGGAAACAACAATACGATTTAGATTATCACCAGATACTGAAGAGACAGTATTCTTAATCATTTATAATTCGTTAGGAAAAAAGGTGCATAGTAAAGTATTCAAAAATTACTCTGGTAATGAAGTAAACTATCGTTGGGATGCATCGGAGAATAGTAGTGGAATATACTATGCTCAAGTTAGTTCATCAAAAAAAAATCTAACTAATAAGCTAATGCTTATTAAATAGATTGGAGAATGTTTAAATGTTGAAAGTATTCAAAATAGTAATAATTATATCATTATTATTCTCTGTAACTTTTTATAGTCAGAATACTTCAGCTATTAATTATACAATTTCCGATGAAATAATTTCTAACCCTGAAAGAGGTTTTTACGCATACAGAAGTGACCCTATTACAAATTGGTTTATGAATAGTAATAAGGCAAATCAAGTTTCAGTTATTCAAAGAATTTATACGATTCCAGAGTTTATTGATAAGCCGCTTTCGGATAACTTTCTTAATATTCTCCGAAACGATTTGAATATGGCACGTGAAGGTGGAATGAAATTGGTACTAAGATTTTCTTACACCAATTCGCAAACTGGTGCTGATGCTCCTCTTGATATAATATTAAATCATATCAGTCAAATAGAACCAATTTTAAAAGAGAACTATGACGTAATTACATATGTAGAAGCTGGTTTTATAGGTGCTTGGGGTGAATGGTATTACTCATCTAATGGATTAAACAATACTGCTAATCGTAAGGCAGTTTTATTTGCGTTGTTAGATGCACTACCAACTGAACGTGCTGTTGTAGTTAGAACACCAAGTTATAAGCGAGATATATTTGAAAATAATTTACCTCTTACTCTTGAAGAAGCCTACACTGGTTCGCATCGCTCTCGTACTGGTGCTCACAACGATTGCTTTTTAGCAAGTGCTACTGATTTTGGAACATATTTAGCCAGCGATATTGAAGGGGATAAAAACTTCCTCAACTTGGATAATAGATTTGTTCCTCAAGGTGGTGAAACTTGTTCTCCTAGTTCCTACACTGGCTGCGACAATTCCCTAATAGATTTAGAACGAATGCATTGGTCAGTTCTTAATAAAGATTACCATACAACCGTTATTGATGGTTGGGAGACTGGTTTATGCCTTGATGATATTAAACGTTTACTTGGTTATAGGTTTATTTTGATAGATGGTGAATTTACAAACAGTATTAAACCAGGCGGCACAATTAATATTAAATTGACTCTCTTTAATGATGGGTTTGCATCTCTTTACAATCCGCGAAATTTGGAATTTGTTTTGCGGAATACTTTAACAGATGTTAGATACAGACTAGTTTCAAATATAGACCCACGGAAATGGATGTCAGGTGAAACAACACTAATTGAATTAAGTGCAGGGATATTGCCTTCAATGGAAAACGGAAATTATGAACTACTTTTACACTTAGCCGATCCAACAGAAACCCTTCACAATAGAGCAGAATATTCTATTAGGTTAGCAAATGAAAATATGTGGGAAGAGGCAACCGGTTTTAATAGTCTGCTTCATACTGTTGAAATAAACAGAGATGCAAGTGGAGATAACTATAATGGCGAAGACTATTTCGTAGAAGAAAATCCAGATTCTACAGAAGAATCTATTATGAAAATAGATGGTGAGTTTGATGATTGGAGTTCAATTGCAAAACTTGACATACCACCAGATGAGGAATTAGAAGGGGATGGAATTAATTCAAATGTTGATATAGTAGATATCTGGATTACTGATGATGAGGAGAATGTTTATATAAACTATAGTCTTGCTGGCGATTTTAAAGATAATTATTTCTACCACGTTTTTTTCGATTTAGACCAAAACCCTAATACAGGATTTAATATGAACAATAGTTATGGTGGAATAGATTTGATGATTGAAAATGAATTGTTGTGGGAATATACCGGAACAAATGGTGAATGGGGATGGAGTTCACTTGGAGCCGTAAACACAAGTACAGGTAATAGTGAGAAAAACCGAATTGAAATGTCAATTTCAAAAAGTTTGCTAAATCAATTTGTAGCAGCAAGTTTATTCGATGTAATATTTAATGTTAATAATTTAGACGATAATCAGGATGATGATTATGCTCCTAATTCCTATCAAGAAAAAAGTTATACATATAATTATAAAATTACTTCAGTAGAGAAAACAACAGTAATTCCAGAAAATTATTATTTAAAAGCCTATCCGAATCCATTTAATGGTGAGGTAAATCTGTTATTCAATATAAACCAGAGTAAAATTAAATCTGCTGGAATATATGACATTTTAGGAAGGTTAGTAAAATCGTATTCAAAGGATGAATTATCAAAAAACAAACTCAGTTGGAATGCAAAAAATTATGAAAATGAAATGATGGGGAGTGGAATTTATTTCTTCGTCCTAAATACAAATGAAAAAGTTTTATCGACCAAATTAGTTCTATTAAAATAGCATTATTAATTATCAACAAAAAGGAGTACGTATGAAAAAGTTATTAACATTGTTTACATTTTTGTTCATTGTTTCATCTTTATCGGTGGCACAAATAACAATTGATGGTGATATGTCTGACTGGACGGCAGATATGCAATTTGACATCCCACAACGATTTGAAGAAGGTTTGGGAGATAGTATAGATGTAGATTGGGATGGAGTAAAAGATGGGATAATCAACCCAGCACTTGATATTGAAAATATGTTTGTAACACATGATGACAATTACATTTATGTTCGTTTAGATATCAACGAAGACGGTACCTTTGCTGATTTAGAATCAATGGTATCTGGCGGAATGCAGGCATCAATAGAGCTATTTATTGATGCAGATGTAAGTACGGAAACTGGATTAACATGGGGCTGGTGGGCAACATCGGGCGATTATTGGATTAACTTATCGGTAAAGCGTGGCTGGCCTGGCTTTGAAGTAGATGTAGATTATGGAATATTAAAATTTACAGGTGCTAATGGAAGCGATAGTCAATGGGAAAAAGTTGAAGGAGCAGCATGTATAGTTGCAGCAAACTTAGATGATAACAAAATGGAAATTGCCATTCCGAGAGCAGCAATTGGTGAAACGAATGGTGATTTAGAATCAACAGGGTTTATAGTTTTAGGTGAAGACCCAACAGCGGGTTGGAATGCAGATATAGTTCCTAACGATTTAGGTGGTACACCAAGTATTTACAGATATGGCAGAACTCAAATTGAAATTGATGGTGATATGTCTGATTGGACATCGCTAATGAAATTTGATGTATCTCCAAATATGGAGGAAGGTTTACAAGATAGTGTTGATTCCGATTGGGATGGTGTAATGGACGGCATCATCAATCCGGCATTAGATATTAAAGATGTTTATGTTACACATGATGACAACTATCTTTATGTTCGTGTTGATATAAATGAAGATGGAACATTTACAGATCTTGAAAACTTAGTAGATGGTGGGGCTAAAGCACCAATTCAATTATACTTTGATACTGATGTTGATAGTGCAACTGGTTTAACTTGGGGTTATTGGCTTAATGGTGGAGATTTTTATGTAAACATTACAGATGCCGATGGAAACCCTGGATTAGAGGTAGCTCAACCTTATGGAATATTGCAGCATACCGGACTAAATGGAAATGATGAAAGTTTTGTTGAAGTCGAAGGTGGCGGCTGTACGGTGGCTATTAATCTTGATGATAATATTATTGAAGTTGCAATTCCGAGAGCTTTAATTGGTGAAACAAATGGTGAATTGGAATCTACTGGAATTATGGTATTTGCAGAAGACCCAACAACCGATTGGGTAAACGATGTTGCTCCTGACGATGCTAGTGGATTCAGAAATATGTACTATTATGGTGGACCAACAACTGATATCAAGACTGATGTAAGTGTTCAGCCAGAGTCATTTAGTCTAGAGCAAAATTATCCAAATCCTTTTAACCCTACAACAAACATTAAATTTAGTTTGGCAAGTAGAGCTGTTGTTTCATTAGAAGTATATAGTATTCTTGGTCAGCAAGTAGCAACTTTAATATCTAACCAAGATATTAATGCTGGTGTTCATACTATAGAATTTAATGCAAGTAAATTAAGTAGTGGAATGTACATATATGTTATTAAAGCAGATAACTTTATTAGTGCAAAAAAAATGATGCTACTCAAATAGTATCAAAGTAATTTTAGAGGTGTTCAACATTTTGGGCACCTCCAGTTTTTAATGTGAAAATATTATGATTTATTAAATCATTCCTGAGGAATACAATGAAGAAAGTCATAGCAATTTTATTTATCTGGGGTTTAGTTACAAACCTTTTTGCAGGAACAACAGGTAAAATATCTGGTTTTGTTACTGATAACTTAACAGGAGAGAGACTGCCCGGGGTAAATATTGTTATAGCCGGAACTATGTTTGGTGCTGCTAGTGATGAGAATGGAGAATATTTTATATTAAATATTCCAGTTGGTGCTTATACACTTGAAGCATCAATGATTGGATATCATAAATTTGTATATTCAAATGTTGAAGTAGCTGCAGATCTTACAACCAAGATCGATTTTGTTCTTATTCAGGAGTCGATAGAACTGGAAAATATTGAAGTGGTAGCTAAAAGACCTGTAGTTCAGAAAGATCTTACCTCAACAATTAATGTTATAGATGCTTCGCAAGTAACAACATTACCTGTAACTAATTACAGAGAAGTTGTTGGATTACAAACTGGTGTTGTTGTTGTTCCTATTAGATTAGATGAAACAGGACAATACGGACAGTTTAACACAACTCCTGATGATGGGCTTCATTTTCGTGGTGGAAGATCAAATGAAACTCAATATCTATTAAACGGAATTTCTATTAAAGATCCAATTTGGGGTGGGTTTTCAATTCAAGACTTACCTATCATGGGTTTAAGTCAGATGGTTACATACACAGGTACTTATACTGCTGAATTTGGTGAGGGTATGTCAGCAGTAATTAATATGGTGAGTGAACCAATACACAAAAAACCAAGTTTTTTCTTTACAACCTATACCGACAATCTACCCTCTATTAATATTGAAGATACAAAAACATTTAATAGTGAATTTGTCTATCAAGGAGCAATACCCGGTTTAGGAGATAAACTATTTGTTAATTTTGCTGGAAGATATTACACAACTAACGGAAGATTTTTCGGGTATGTTTATCCTAACTATAGAGATACTGAGGGATACGACAAAAGTGGAGAACCAGAAATAGTTCCGTTAAATTATAACGATACTTATAGTGCATTAGGCTCTATCGATTATCAACTAAGTAAAAATATTAGAGTTGTTTTGGGTGGAATGTATGTAGATCAAAAAACAAGTTACTATAGTCATATGTTTAAGTATAACCCTAATGGACAGCCGCGTGTTAAAAAGAATTATTGGTTAGGATATGGACAACTAAAACATGTAGTAAGCAATAAATATTACTACGATATTTCTGTTAGTAGATATGTCCGAAATTTTAAATCAAGTATTTTTGATGATTTAGAATCTGGTTTAATTGAACAACATATTTTATCGCCAGAATTATTTTCCGTTTCTGGAATTGATTATGTTTGGATTAAAACAAAATCGGAAAGTAATGACATTAGAGCAAATTTTATGGGGCAAATAACTTCAATTCATCAGTTGAAGTTTGGGGTTAGTTATACCCAACATAATTTAGATTACGAAAGAAGAAATCCTACAGCAAGAGATTCAGACACAACTCAAGTTAGAATGAAAGCATGGGAAGCATACGATAAACAACCTTATATTTTTAGCAGTTACATTCAAGACAAAATGGAGTTTAACGAAATAGGGATGATATTAAACATTGGTTTAAGGTATGATAGAGTAAATCCTAAAACTTACAAAATGGAAGATAAACTAAGACCTGCCGAATCGGAGATGACAGAAACAGAAGTTATTGATTATTTTAGTCCACGCTTTGGTGTCTCTTACCCAATAAGTGATATGATGGCACTAAGATTTTCGTATGGTGTTTATCACCAGTATCCACATTTCTATCTTCCCTACCAAGGTACTAACGATGAAGCTAAGATATATCCAAATTATTCTTTAGGTGAAGTTACTCAAATTGGTGATGGTGGTATTAAACCAGAACGTACTACATCCTACGAGGCTGGTATTCAGATAGGAATAAATCCTAAATCCTCTTTAAATATCACTGCGTTTTATAGAGATATTTCCGGATTAACTGGTTTACAAACAATTTATGGACCAAGAACATATCAGCTTTTTACAAATAACGCATATGGAACAGCGAAAGGGATTGAAGTTGCATTTCGTTCAGAAATTACAAAAAACTTTAATATGTTCGTAAATTATACTTACTCGGTTTCAAAAGCAAGCAAACAAAGCACATGGTATGTTCCACTTTATCCACAGAACAGAACATTTGTTTCCAATTGGGATATTCCGCATAAACTCTCATTCAATATTAATTATATACATGAATCTATGTTCGGATTATCGATAATTGGGAATATTAATTCTGGATTTCCTTATTCACCAAATTCGTTAAACCCAAACTCTGAGCGTGGTCCAATTCAAAAGAATATTGATTTAAACTTATTCAAAAAATTCGATTGGTTCGGATTTAATCAAACTTTCTTTGTTCATATAATAAATATATTTAATGAACAAAATATTTGGTGGGTTTATCCCGATACCGGAAAACCTGGTGTCGATGCTAATGATGCAACTTCTTTTGATTATACAAACGACCCTACTGCATTTGGCGCACCACGTCAAATAAGAGTAGGTTTAACATTAAACTATTAGAATGTTAGAGGTAAAGTTTGAACACTAATAAAATATTGGCTATATCTTTTCTGCTTTCAATGTTTACTGTTTTGTTAGCTCAAAATAAAGATCCGTATAACTTGCAGAAATGGAATGTGTTTGATATAAATAAATTATCAACTAAATTTTCAAACACTAATGTTTTGGCAAATGGAACAAACCAGCCAAATATATTTCCTGCGTATCCTCCTGCAATGGAATACCCCACTGGTAGTGGGTTAAACTATGCAGGTGCAATTTCATTTGTTGTTGGCGGAAGACGCCAAGCAGATGCTGGCGGTTTAAACCCTCACGATTGGGCATACTTTGATTCAGGACTTGAAGAAGGTCCTGCATGGATATGGGATCCGCACCATTTTCAATCTTATAAAGATTTAGTGAACGGTGATAGAACTCCTATGAATGATGACCCGGAAAGCTGGCCCAATTGGCCACAGTTTCTACCGAACTATACCTATTTAACAATGGATGGTTTAAATAACCTTACTCCAACAGAAAACATTAGCTTACCGCAAATTCCAATTTTAATTGATAGTACCACTGGATGGCCAGGTGCTGGTCCTAATGGAGAAACTATTGCTGACCAAGAGAGTTTTTCAATTGCTCATACTTGCAATTATGTAGCAGAAAAAGATCCGGGGCAAACTGAACGATGGTTGAATATTCAAACAATTACTCGCGGAATGGCTTGGAAGTTACCTAAATATGAAGATATGATTTTTTGGCAAATGGAAGTTAGAAACATGGGTGAAGAAATTGAGCAATGTTTAATTGGAATATTTTCAAACTATCAATTTGTTGCAGATTTCCAACCATTTGGAGGTGCTGCAACTGGTGGTAGTGGTGGCGAAGATATTCTCTACTGGGATGATGCAAGGCAGTTAGTTTACGGAACTGACTTTGATGGATTTGAATTTGATATAAGAGGCAATACAATTCCATCATACAAAATTCCTTGGGGAGGAACTGTTGTTCTTAAAACACCAAGGAATATGGGAGTAACAAAATTTGATGTTTATGATGGTCTAAAATTGTTTTCAACACAAGATGAAAATGGTATTTGGGCAGATCAACTTTATAATTATAATCTTCTTAACGAAGGTGACCCGGATGATCCTGACGGTGATGGTATTGATGAAGGTCCTTATCGTGATCCTTGGAATGATGAGTGGAACAATTACAAATTTGGTTATCCGTATAGCATTATGTCTGCTGGTCCCTTTGATATGCAACCAGGTGAAATAGATACTTTAATTATTGCCACAATTTTTGGGCAAAATAAAGAGGATTTATTGAAAAATGTTGATAATGCAATTGCACTTTATAAGTTGAATTTTAATGTTCCGAAGCCACCACCTGAACCACAAGTTATAGGAATAGCGGGTGATGAACAAGTTACACTAAAGTGGGGTAAAGAGAGTGAAACACATCCTTTGTTTGAAGGTTATCGGATTTATAGATCGGATGACCAAGGAGCAACCTGGAGTAGTGTTTATGCCACTGATGAAAATGGAACTCCAATTGCTCCAATTCCAATGGATCAGTATGATTTAGACAACGAATATTCTGGTACTCATCTCGATGATCCTTTATTCTATTTGGGTAGTAATACTGGGCTTGAACCAATAATGAATATTGATGAAAACAATGACACAACTTATGAATGGACTGATAGAACTGTGTACAACAACTATACTTATAGGTATTGGGTTGCAGCATACTCACACGGAGATGAGCTGGAAGAACCACTTGAAACACCACCGGGTAATCAGCCATTTCTTGAAAATGATAATACAGTTGAGGTAATTCCATCCACTGCAACTGCTACTAATTCGTTGGAAAAAGTTACGGTTGTTCCAAACCCATATATAGTTAGTGCTGCATGGGAATCTGAAATTGGTGAACGTAAAATAGCTTTTAGTGGGTTATCTGGTAATTGTGTAATTAGAATATACAATGTGGCAGGTGAGTTAGTTAAGATGATTAATCATAGTGATGGAACAAGTTTTGCATATTGGGATTTGCAAAACAACAATAACCAGGAGGCAGCTCCTGGACTTTATTTTTACCATGTTGATGCAGGTAAGATAGGTACTTCGATAGGAAAATTTGTTATTATTCTTTAAAATTTGCCAAATGGCTAATGGAGGTGTTAAGTGATGACTCGCTTAAATAAAATAGTTATTCTTTTTGTTCTTATTATATCTGGGGTAAGTTTTGCACAAAAAGATCATGTGGGAACCTCGGCAGCAAACTTTATGAAAATTGGTGTTGGCGGTAAAGCTGTTGCTATGGGTGATGCATTTAGTGCAATTTCTGATGATCCTACTGCATTATATTGGAACCCTGGTGGAATAGGATTTCAAAAAGAGACATCAGTAAATTTTTCAAATACCCAATGGATTTTTGACACTGGGTTAAATTTTCTTGGTGTTGTTTTGCCATTCCAAGATCTTGGTACATTCGGAATTAGTGTAAATATGTTTTCTTCGGGTGATATTGAAGAAACTACTATTGCTAAACCCCACGGTACGGGTCGTGTTTTTGATGTTTCTAATATTTCAATTGGTTTAAGTTATGCCAAACAACTTACCGACAGATTCTCTGCAGGAATTACAATGAAGTATATTCATGAAAGTTTAGCACTTGAATCATCCACAGCACTTGCTGTTGATATTGGTTCTATCTTTATTATAAGTAACGATTATAATCTAAGAATGGGAGTTGTTGTTTCAAACTTAGGAACAGATATGAAACTAGAGGGTTTGGATTTAACTACTAATGTAACCACAGATAAAAATAAACTAGTTGAAGCTGAATTAAGAACATATTCTTGGCCACTACCTTTAACATTTAGAATTAGTTTGGCTTCAGATATAATCAGCACACCTAATCATAGAGTTACTTTAGCAGCAGAACTTAACGATGCTAGAGATTTCCAACCAAGAGAAAGTGTAGGATTTGAATATGGATTTAATTCAATGCTCTTTTTGCGTGGTGGATACAAATTTAATTATGACGAAGAAAGCTTTTCTGCTGGAGTTGGATTCAATTATTTTATAGAGGGTATTGGTGGAATAATTGTGGATTATGCTTTTGTAAATATGAACAATCTTGGTAATATTAATCGTTTCTCTGTTGGATTATTATTTTAATATTGGAGTTAAAAATGAAAATAATTTTGAAGTTAATAACCTTAGGTGTAATTACACTCTATGCGTTAGGTTGTAATGATAGTAGAGTTGTAGAAATACCGGTAGAACAAACTCGCCCATCTTTTCAACAAATGGTTAATCCGGTTGATAGTGCTTTTGCATACAATAAATACTCACCTATTACAATGGTCTTTGATGAGCAAATGGATGTTACAACATTCCCGGATAATTTCTATTTGTGGGAAGATGAGTATAAAAGCAGTAAGGTAAGTGGCAGCTTTACCAGTGATGGCAATAGTGTAACATTTATTCCTGATAGTGAGTTAGATGATGCACATCAATACTATACAGAATTACGAGCAAGGGTACGGGATATTAATGGTAATGGAATTGATAAAGATACACTCTTTGTTTATGGTTCTGAGTTTTTTACTTCGGGCAAATACTCTGATAACCGAAGCCCAGAATACTTTATCTGTAGTGGTTCAGAAGATATTCTTATAAAATCATTTATAGATTCAAGTTTATTAGTAGCAGATACAGTTCTTTCAATTGATGGTTTTGGAAGACAATTGGAAATAGCATCAACACTTGATGGGTCAAAATTAATTATGTCAGATTATAATACATCCAATAGCGGAATATATATTATAAATCCTGAAACAAATGAAATTGAGAAAAAACTAACTCAAAATCCAACAAGTAATACTCCTGTAAAAAAATCTGCTGAAATAGTAGTGAGCAATAAAAATGCCTACGTTGTTAATCAAAGTTCAAAAGTACTATCAGTTGTTGATTTAAGTAGTGAAACTATTATTGAAGATATTGCAATTCCTGGTACACCAAAAGGATTAGCAATTTCTCCGGATTATTCAAAAATTTACATTGGTAGTGCACTCGATAATAGAATATGGGTAATTAACACAGCAAATAGCTCTCTCGAAAGCACAATTACTCTCGATAGTTTAACACAGGTAGTACGCCTCGCGGTTTCCACAGACGGTAATTATCTAATAGTTCGTGAAAACAGAAAAAATAGATTATTATTTGTTGATACGCAAACAGAAACTCTTGTTAATGTTATCCGACTTGGTTATGACTCGAAGAGTGGAAATAATAATGACTTAGCTGTAATAGGAGATTATGTTTTTGTTAGTAGCGAAAGTGGAGTATTATCTAAAATTGAAATTTCATCGCAATCAATTGTTGCCGAATTACTTCACACTAATTTTCAAGGACTTGATGTTTACTCATCAGGAGAATTGTTAGTTGCAACCATTAGGGAATCATCAGCTAAGTTAGCTTTTATAATACCTGAAACTTTAAAGATAATACGTATTGTTGAACTTGGTGAAATGGCACCTTGGGATGTTGCAATACGAACAAGTTTATAATGGAAATAAAAGGATTTTTTATGAGTATTAATAAATATATTTTTATCATTGTAATGTTACTTCCATTCTCCATTTTCGGACAGAGGGAATATATACGTTGGAATATTTTTGATATTAACAAAGTACGTACCAAATTTAATAATGCAAATCAATTGTGCAATGGAAATTTTCAAAATACAATTTTTGCCTTACCACCTGCTTTCGAGTATCCAGCTGGTTCTGGTATTAACTACGGTACAGATGTTGCCTTTATTATTGGTGGATATCAGGAAGATGCCGGCGGCGAAAATCCAAACAACTACCCTCATGTTGATGCTGCAATGACTGAAGGTCCTGCCGACTTTTGGGACCCAGACCATTATGATCCTTACGTTGAGTTTGTAAATGGAGACCGTGCCAGTATGAGTGATGATCCGGAAAGCTGGCCAGTTGGTGGATTCCCAAGTAATCTTCCAAACTATTACTATAAAACTACAGCAGATTATGTGAACAGGAATAAAACTATATCTCCACAATTAGAAACTATTCCTCTTTTAAGAGACTCTACCGGTTGGCCCGGAGCAAGAGAAGATGGAACAAGAATTGGCGAACAAGAGAGTTTCTCCGTTAGCTATTCAATAGATCACCTCGCAGAAGTAGCTCCTGAAAGATGGTTAACCTTGCAAACAATTACCAGAGGGATGGCTTGGAGTGGAAGGTATTACGAAGATTTTATTGTTTGGATTTTTACTGGAAGAAATATTGGACATACGCCAATTACAGATACTTACTTTGCTATATGGAGTGATTTTTCATTTATCTCATCATTTAATCCGCCAAACGGATTTGGTGATGATGGAGATGTATGCTTTTATGATAGAGAACGACAGTTTGCTTATAGTTGGGATATTGATGGATATGAAACCTCTATAACAGGGGGCGTAATGGATGCCCAAGATATTGCCTGGGCTGGAACAGTTGTTCTTAAAACTCCTACCGGTGATGACAATAATGAACTTGGTGTTACAGGATATGATCCTGTTTCAAACTATAATGCACAAACAACCAACATAGGAAATGGTGCAAGAAAAAGAGAGTTTTACAGATTTAATTTGATGAATGCCGATGACCCACGAGATACTGACGGTGACGGAATTTGTGAAACATTTGATGATGGGAAAGATTATTTTCAAGCAGATAGTGAGCCAGTGCAAATCCTTTCATCCGGTCCTTTTACTCTTGAACCTGGTGAAGTTGATACATTAATTATTGCTACAGTATTTGGAGTTTCCAAATTAGATTTATTCAAGAATGTAGATCAAGTAATACAGCTACATAAAGAGAATTGGGCTGTTATTAAACCTCCTCCAATGCCAAAAGTTTATGTAAAAGCTGGAGATAAAAAAGTAGAACTTACTTGGGATAGAGAAGCTGAAAAAGATTCTTTATTTGAAGGGTATAGAGTCTATAAATCTTATGATGGAGGTGTATCATGGGGATTGCCAATCACAGATATTTATGGCGATGTAATATTATTTAAACCAATGGAAATATTTGACTTGAAAAATGGAATTACTGGAGTTAACCCTCTTGTACCTGGGTTTAGCTTAGGACAAGATTCTGGATTAGAAGCTCTTTGGAAAGTTGTTAATGGCGATACTGTAAACCATTTTGTTGATACACAAGTTAACAACGGATATAATTATCGTTATGCTGTTTCTGCTTATACGCGTGGAAGTAGTATTAAACCGCCATTAGAAAATTCTATCTCTAATGATCCATCCATTCCTGGAGATAATACTGTTGCTGTAATTCCTAATGCAGCAGTATCTGAAAATACATTAAATAATATTAAAGTTGTTCCTAATCCCTACATTGTTTCTGCTGAATGGGAATCGCAATTAGGTATTCGTAGAATTGATTTTACAAATTTGCCAGAAGTCTGCAAAATTCAAATATATAATGTTGCTGGAGAAAAAATAAAAACTCTTTATCATGATAATGGAGGAAGCACCGAATCGTGGGATTTACTTTCGGAAGATAATCAAGAAATAGCACCAGGACTTTATTTTTACTATGTTGAAAGTAAAATTGGTAGCACACAGGGCAAGTTTGTTATAGTTCTATAACTTATAAAGGAGAAAATAGTTGCAAAATAAATATTTACGATATTTAATCTTGATAGGACTTTTATTGGTGTTCACTATTAATACAAGTGGACAAATAATTTTTCCTCGTGCATTTGCAATAGCTACAGATGATTTAGGTTGGAACAATGGGGGTTCACTTGGTGATTCTGGTGGACCGTGGAGAATAGGTTTTCGTCGCAATTTAGATATACGAGATTACAAACCAATTGTTGAAGTTGGTAAAGCAATTGGAGTTAGATTTCAATCCCTTTTTATACTTAGCGAAATGGATAGAGAAAATGTATGTAGAAACTATCCTACAACAACACAACAAGGCAAGAACTTTGATAACTCAGCAAATGTAAATGATATGCAACTTGAAATTATGAAGTACGTTAAAGAGAATGCAGCATTTATGGAATTTGGTCTTCACGGAGTTGGACACGAACATTGGATTAACGGAAAAAGAGACCGTGCTGAATGGTACGATATTTATGGTGAAAAACCTTGGAGCGAGCAAAATTCGAGAGATCATCTAAAGTGCTTTTCAGAAATTATGGCACAGTATGGTTTTACAAAAGAGAACGGACAATCTTTCCCAGAGAGTTTTGTTCCTACTGCTTATGGATATTATTGGAACCCTGACGGTGAATATAGCACCGGAAAAATAATGCATGAGTTTGGAGTTAAATATATTAATACTCTTCTTGAAGAAGTTGCAGAACTAAATCCGCCAATCGAGTTTGGTGGCGGATTTGACCATGGCACAATTGTAATAAATAGATATAACTATGGAAATCATTGGTATAAAGCAGCAGCTCTTCCTACAAAACCATTGGAAGAATATGAAACAGATTTTATTGAGGCACATTGGGCAAACTGGCTTGCTACTGATGATTTTCTACAGCCAGATTTAAACAAACAATGGATTGAATATTTCCAAAACATTCAAAAAAGTAAAAATCATTATCTCGCTAAAAACACAGAGCAACTCCATTCCCAATGGTTCTATAATCGGTTTACAGAAGTTGTTGAATCAGAAATTGGTGTAGTTAAAATAGATAACTCCAAAATGCCAAATGAAGTTTACGACTACAGTCTATTAGGTAATATGGTTCTAAAAATTGAATTGAAAGATGGTGAACACCTTTCATCTGCGTTGCTAAATGGCAAACCTATTGCAAGTTATTTTGAAGAATTTGGATATGGTTATATCTATTTGCCAATACTTTTACAAAAAAAATATGAACTGAAATATACTATTGGAGTTGAGACACTTCCTTTTTATGTGAAAAATAATGGAACATACAACGTCTATTCTGTTCAGAAAAATGAAGAGGAATTCAATATTAATATACGTATGTACGGAACACAAAATGTTTTTATAAAAACATCAAAACCTACAAGTGTAATTTCAGAAAACAAAAATTTACAGATTCTTTCAAAAAAATATAATGATTCTGAAGGTTTGTTATATCTTGAGTTGTACGGTCTTGATATGCAGGGTGAAACAGGTAACATAAAACTAATTTTTAATTAATTCCTTTACATAGTGCCTCCTATTATGTAGTAAGTGAGTTAGTTGGTTGTTAGCCAGAGTATTATACTCTGGCTGATTTATATAATTAAATGGATAGATTATGAAAAAATTTATTTTCGTTTTTATTTTTATACTCATGTTAAATGCGTGCCAGCAAAGTGATATAAAAGAAATAAGTAGCAAACACATTAAAATTGAATATGATAGTTTGCTACAGAGCAAAGTTGTTAACTTAAGCAATAGCAATATTGTGATGAATGATTTTTCACCCTCTGAGTTTGTTATTATTGAGGGTGATACATTGATGAATTTTATTTTTGAAGGTTCTGAAATAATTAGAACGGACTCTTCAAAAATTCTCAAAATAAGTGGGATTTATAATTCGAAAAAACTGAGTATTAAAAAAACAATTAGTTCTGAAATATTAAATGAGTTCCCATATTTTATTCTAACTAAAGTAATTTATGTAAATCAATCCTCAAAAGAAATTACAATTAACAAATGGGTAAACAACAGCTATTCTTTTGAATCCAATGGCGAAACGGAAATCCCATTTTGGTCCTATCAAAGTGGTTCGTATGGAGAGCGTCCAGATTGGGTACTTCCACTTAAAGAAGGATTTAATCAAAAAAATTATATGGGTATGAATGCCACTGATTATGGTGGTGGAACTCCAGTAATAGATGTTTGGAGAAATGATATTGGGTTAGCTGTTGGGCATGTTGAGCTAACTCCCAAATTGGTTTCGCTTCCAGTTATTATGAATTCAAAATTAAATGTGAATATTAGTGTAATTCAAGAAAAGGAAATTACTCTAAAACCAAACAGCTCTTTTGAAACCTACACTACTTTTGTGGCAGTACATATAGGCGATTATTTCCAAACCTTATCAAACTATAACCTCCTTATGCAAAAAAGAGGAATTAAGTTTAGAGAAATTCCAGATGAAAGCTACGAACCTATTTGGTGTGCATGGGGTTATGAAAGAAATTTTAATGTGGAAGAAGTTTTAAATACACTGCCAAAAGTAAAAGAACTTGGATTTAAATGGGCAGTGTTGGATGATGGTTGGCAAACCGCAGAAGGAGATTGGTACCTGAATCTAGACAAGTTTCCCAATGGTGATGGAGATATGATTGCATTCGTTGATAGTATTCATGCAATGGAATTAAAAGCTAAATTGTGGTGGGCACCATTAGCAGTTGATCCGGGAACGGATTTGCACAAAGAGCATCCAGAACTATTATTGATAAATAAAGATGGAAAACCACAAGATATAACTTGGTGGGATAGCTATTATTTATGCCCAGCCTACAAACCAACTTTGGAATACACAAAAAAACTTGTTGAAACAATAATTGGTAAGTGGGGATATGATGGATTGAAAATAGATGGACAGCACTTAAACGCTGCCCCACCCTGCTACAACCCTGTGCATAATCATAAATATCCGGAAGAGTCTGTTGAAGCAATGCCTAATTTCTATAAAATTATTTATGAAACAGCATTAAGTCTTAAACCAAATGCCGTTGTTGAAATTTGTCCGTGTGGAGATGCCTATTCTTATTATATGCTTCCTTATATAAATCAATCTGTTAGTTCCGATCCAACTTCATCTTGGCAAATTAGACTAAAGGGAAAAACATTTAAAGCCCTCATGGGAAGACAAGCACCATACTATGGAGATCACGTTGAGCTTAGCGATAACAAAAACGATTTTGCATCTACTGTTGGAGTTGGCGGAATTGTTGGAACAAAGTTTACATGGCCTGTCGGAATTCATATGAATACCGAAAGTGGCGATGTAAGTCTAACTCCGAAGAAAGAAAAAGAATGGAAAAAATGGGTTGATATTTATAATTCTAATATGCTGCCAAAGGGTAATTACCTCGGTGAATTATATGATATAGGGTTTGATAAGCCAGAGACACATGTAATAGAAAAAGATGGAACAATGTATTATGCTTTTTATGCTGATAAATTTGATGGAGAGGTTGAACTTCGTGGTTTGGATGAAAACTATAAGTATGAAATAATAGATTATGTAAATAACAAAACAATAGGAAAAACTGAAAAGAGTAATCACAAACTAAAAGTCAATTTCAAAAAACATCTTTTAATAAAAGCTGTAAAACAAAAGTGAGGTAAAATATGAATAAGAACATATTTATTACGTGTTTATTTATTCTTTCCTTTTCTCTTTCTATTAATGGACAAATAACAATTGATGGATCTTTTGCCGATTGGTCTGCTATTACTGTTCTCGGTAACGATGCAACAGGTGATGGAAGTACTGGGTGGGATTTTAGCAATATTTATGTTACAGATGATGTTACCAATGTATATGTTCGAGTTGAGATGGCTTCAACTGGAGCAGGAACAAATAATCTGTTTTTATTTATTTCAGTCTATCCCCAAAATGAACCAGCAACACGAACAGGACTTTCAAATGGGTGGTGGAGTAATGGTTACGATTTTATGGTACAATACTATGCTCCAAACTGGATACTTTTCAGATACAATGGGGACGGTACGTCATGGTCATGGGAAGATATGGGACAAAATGGATGAGAGGCAAGCAGAATTATTTTGAAAAATTTCTAAGGTGTTGCAAAAGTGAAAGCAAGTCAATATTTTCAGGATAAATAATATAAACTCAGATGTTAGGGCTATCTTTTAGCATATATCTGACCCTCAATAATATTGAGTTCGTCTCCAAGTATCTCTTCAATTTTTGAAAAAACTATACGCTCCTCTTTGCGAATATGTGATTCCAACAAAAAGCCTAAATCATCTAAATTTTGCTCTTTATCTCCTACTTCAATTTTTGAAACTAATCGTCCAATTTTATCATGCTCTTCAATAATTTCATCAATCATTCTATCTAACTCAGCATCTTTCCCTTTTGCCAATGGAAATAGAATATTCTCTTCATGATTAAAGTGAGGCAATAGTTCCTTTTTAAAAGTACTAATTACATGCTTAACTTTATTCTCTATTGAACTCTTGCCCAAAACTGTTTTTATAAAATTCCTTTTAATTTCCTGTGCTAATTTTAAAATAACATGATGGTCATGCGAAAGTGGAATTATTGTTTTATGTCGTTTCATGATTTTTCTTTGTTTTTAATTTCTCTTACCTTTGCTGTACTTCAAATTTAGAACATAAGTCATCTACTGTATTACCAGTCACACAAAAAGTTCCGGACATTTTATCATTCTCAAATTTTAGCCAAAAAAAACTAATCCCTGAAGCTCTTTCCAACTCCCCTTCAACATTAATTCTAATATAATTTTCCCCATCAAAAGTTGCATTTTGAAACTCCCTTCCTCCTAGTTTATAAAGCAAAACTTTACCCTCATAAGGTGGAGTAATACTATTAAAAAAGAACAACAATGGGAAATCAACCACTTCAACTTTGTCAGCATAGTCCTTATATTCTTCAACTGGTTTATCATTAATTGAAATAACTTCATACACAATAATCTTTTCTGACTCAGTTGCTGAGTCACAACTATAAATATTTAACAGAACCACAATAAGCATAACAAATATCTTGAAATAACTTTTCATCTTAGTTCTCTTTATATCTTGAATTTTCTTATATACTTAAAGGTATAAATTTTGTTGTCTAATTGCATAATATTTACAGAAATGACGTCTGCTTTTTCTGCAGAAACTATAATAATTTACTAAATCGTAGTGAATGAAAATTTTTATTCACTACCAATCAGTAATCAATCTTTTCTCTTAATATAAGTCTCAAACATTTGGTCTCCCAAATCATCAACATAAACTTCGTAACCTTTCTCCTCAACCATTTGTATTAGCGGGGCAGGAACAAATGGAGTTGAAAGTAAATATAGCTCATCACCAGTGATATCGTGTATTTCCTTTGTTACTTTGCCTACCGGGTGAATTCCATTTTCTAAATCAATAAATGCATCGTACTCAATTTTTACATTCTCTTTATTTACCCACTCTGGTTTGATTTGTTTTTTTGGTGAATCATCTTTAACATTAATGCTATTTAACCCTGCTGCTGCTCTAAGTTTATTTATTAAATCGCCAATTGGAACATTACCTATTGTTGCAGCTTGTTTAAGATTTGCAACCTTTGCTACGGTTTTTCGTAATAAGGGATTTTTTAATTTTTTGAAAATTGGTGATATTTCAATTAGTTTATCCTCTAACTCTGGATAATTTTCGAGCAAATCACTAACCATTGTTTGAGGTGTTATCTCAGTTTTAATTATATTTTTTATATCTTTCATATTAATCCTCGTAATTTAAAATTCTTCTTTCGCCATCTATCTTGCGGTAACTACTTATATCGTGACTCATCTCTACAGTTCCAAGATAATCTCCGTTTTTATCTTTAACAGCAAAGTAAGCTATGTGAACAAACTTATCTCCCATCGGTATCCAAAACTTTGCTTGCTCTTGTGCACCCGATTTGAAATCCTCTAATATTTGATCAACAATGTGAACGCTCGATGGTGGATGACAATACTGCACCAATCTTCCAATTATAGCTTTGCTGCGGGGGAATACCCTATCGCGACCTTCCGAAAAATATTTAACTTTATCATCCTTATCAACAAAAGTAAAATCAACAGGTAGCGAGTTCAAAAATCCCTCCAACTCTTCCGGGGTAAATGAGCCAGTAGATAATTTTACTTTATCGCTCGATTTTGTTGTAACAATATCTTCCTCAGATATCTCTGGCATCCACTCTGTTTCTGGCACATACAAACAAAATCCAATATCTTCGCTTTGCTGCTGAATTTCATACCAGTCAATCTCAGTAAGGGTATCCATCGACATCGGGAAAAGAATTGTTTCCTCTTTCTTAATCATATCTGATATTGATTTTAATGTTGGATTAAAAATTAACTCAAAAAATCCGGATAATTCTTCATTAGCAATATTGCCGTTCTCTGTAAGTAGTTGGATTGATGATTTCATAAATGCACGAGTCTCATCATGTTTACCCCACAGCACCATTGGTGGTCCGGTAATTTCATATTTTTCTAAAAATGGGAAAAGTAAATTTTCAAGTTTCAAATAATGTTTATCAACATCCATTAACTCATTAAAAAGTGTGTGAATTCCTATGATTGTTTTTCTATCGGTTTCGCTTGGTTCACCTTTATCAACAGCATATTGGAAGTGTTTTATTTTATCGATATGTTTTTGAAGTGCTTCGTTCTCTTTTATTAAAACGTGAAGCGGATGACCTTCAGGAATATCTTTTGCCATTGATGTATCAATTGCACCACCAAGTGCATCTGTATGCAGGTCGCAAAGTTTTAATATTTCCTCACGGTCTAAACCTTCTTCAATTAATTCCTCTTCTGCCTGCACTACTTCGCTGTAAGGAACGCTTCCCATCATTTCAACTAATTTTGCTTGTGTCTCTTCAACAGAATTTCCATCGTGCAAACCAAGAATTAATGTTTTTAACTGATTAACACGATGCCGACTATTATTTATAAATTCACTCATTATTTATTTTCCTTAAATTTCTTAAAACAGATTTAAATTTCTGATTTAAAATTACTGTTTATTTAGATTCAATACAAATAAAAAAAACACAATAAAATAATTATCAAAAATATTGTAACAATTTATTAGTTAATTTCGTCTTTATATAAGAAGCTGGAAAACAAAGTTTCAAAATCAGTTTTTATAACTTAGTAATCAATGAATTTAAAAAAGTTTGATGAATGAAACTTCAATTGATGAAAAGCTTATGAATACTGGCTGGGATAGAATTGTAAAAACTCGTTCGCGAGATGAAGTAGTAAATGTATTTATTCTTACTTCCAACGAAGAAAATATTGACGGACTTGTAGTTACAACTGTTGAAAAAGGAGGCGAGGCTGCCTTTATAAATATTGTTGGCAATATAAATTTAGAAACTATTGGTGAACTTAGTGATAAATTTGATATACCCTCAATTAGTGATTTAAATAAACAGAAGGGGGAAAATGCTAACGATGATTCTGACGGTGATAAATAGGAGGAAATTATGAGTTCAAAGAAGTTATACCGACAATGAAATGGCAGCCATTTTTGTTAGAGTGCATAATGATGAGTTGAATCAACTTTTTATCATATCGGTAAATAATGAGGAAGTTGTTCTTGTAGAAGTACTCGGAAATCTTCACAAAGTTATTGAAATTGCAATTAGAGAAAAAGGACTTGATTTTGCAATGAGGCATTGAGTTGTATATTGTATAAATTCTCGTTGCACAGATTAGTGTCAAGGGCATTCCTTTTTTGTAGTAGTCTGTTTTATAAATAACTCCAAACTCTTTAAGCATTAACATAATAATATTAACTAATATAAGTTAATATTATTATAATAAATATTAGTTGACATAAGAATATATCATAATACAATTGGAAGTAAAAAACACACTAATTTTACCGGTAAAATTTCAAGTTCAATCTGTAATATTTACTTGTAAAAATTTTTACTATTCATTTTTAATTAAATTTTAACAAATAATTTATGGTGTGATTATTGCTTGGTTTTAACTTGAGTATGAGTTGTTTAAAAGAAACGGCCGTTATATACACAACACAAATTGGTTTTCGGATTTGGAAACCAATTTTGTTGTTATATACCGACAATATTCGCTTTTGGAATTCCGAAAACCAATTCATTGTCGGTATAATTAAGTTGCATTTGTAGTAAATAAAAAGGTACAATATTTTACTTGGGTAATTGGGTAATGAATGAAAACAGAAAATAAAATAATCTTACCTAAAATTTTAATTGCAAAGAGTAGCAATGTTCTATATTATTTAATACCAAAGGAAACAAAATGAAATCTAAAAAACATAAATTCCCATCCCATATATTATTCCTCTTACTTCTCACTTCTACCCTCTTGCTTCTCACTTCTTGCAACACCACCGAACCGCAAAGCAACAAGAAAATTATACTAACAGCAGAAGATGCAAGCAGTACCGAAGCTTGGTTAAACTTAAAACTTGAAAACATATCGCTACCAATAGAAATAAAATTAAAGCAGAATGACTCAACAGTAATAGAGGCAAATATAAATAGCAGCGATACAACACTCTTTGTAGAAAACTTATTGCCTAACCAAACATACACTTTTCAAGCATCGAGCCTCTTTCAAAGGGGTACAGTATTTAGCACCAAATTACCAGTTATCACAATGGATACTACAAGCCACAACTTTACTTGGGAAACTTTTATTTTGGGAAATGATGGTTATAGTTATTTAAAAGACATAGCCATAATAAACGAAAACAACATTTGGGCAGTAGGTGAAATACATACGGAAGATACAGATAAATTTGACAGCAATGGCGTTTGGGTGCAACCATACAATGCTGTTCATTGGAATGGGGACGAGTGGGAGTTGAAGAGGGTGAAGTTTTATATAGACCCTTTTCAACCTGATGCAGGTAAAACATCATCACCCTGTGAATCTATTTTTATTTTTAATGAAAATGACTTTATAATTTCCAGCAATGCTCAAATAGCCTTTTTTGATTCAGAGGGAAATTATTCCGTAAAAAAAATGGGATTTAAATGGGAGGACTTATTTACAATAAGTACCATTTGGGGTACATCAAGCAGAGATTTTTATGTGGTGGGAAATGGTGGAAATATAGCCCATTACAATGGAAATAAATGGACAAAAATAGAGAGTGGGACAGAAAATATAATATCTGATATTTGGGGTTTTAATAATACAAAAACAGCAAAAAATGAGGTTTACTTTACAATAGCAGGAAGTAAAGAGACTATCTCAAAAATAACAGATATTAGTAAAGTTGAAGAAGTTAAATGGAAACATACAAATGCAATTGAAACTATATGGGGTTTAAATGAAAAGCTATTATTAGTTGCAGGCGAAGGAATATTTAAACAAAAAGGTAATGTTTGGATAAAAGAAGAATTAGGAAAAGATGTTTTAGTTATGGATATAAAAGGTGAAAATTATAATAACATAGTTTCTGTTGGGTTAAATGGTGACCTAAATTACTATAACGGTGCAACTTGGAAAACACATAATATTTTAGATGGAAACCTTGGTGCCGTTTCTGTAAAAGGTAACATTGTTGCCACAATTGGAATATATAAGAATGTAATAATTATTGGAAAGAGAAATTAAAGGAGGTTAAAGCTAAAGAAAATAGAAATAATAAATACTGCCCAGATATTGACGGTATCTGAGCAGTAAGATAAACAAAGGGATTGCGTTTATAATAACAGCTTGGCAAGTTGTTATTCTCTCCCTTTGTTATATCAAATGTAATAAAACTCCGTCATAATTATTAATTATTTTTAGGAGTATAAAATGAGAAAGATACTATTATATACAAAGATAGAGTTGCACTAAATAAAACAAGTACAGCAACTTTTACGCCTACCTTTATTAGTCCACCAAATGATGAAGCACAAACTGCTTTACAAGAAGCATTAAATATTTGGAGTTATGTATTAGAGAAATAAAAGTTAGAGCTGAGTGGAAAAGTATTCCGGATGACGGAAATGGGTTAATATTGGCTAACGCAACACCTGAATCATATCATTCAACAACTAATAATTCAACTCGTTGGTTCCCAGTTGCATTAGCTGAATATATTGAAAATGAAAATCTTAATGGGACAAATTTTGACATTCTAATAAATATAAATACAGATAGTCAAATTCAATGGTATTATGGACTTGATGGAAATACCCCAGCAGACAAAACGGATTTTCTTTCAACTATGCTACACGAAATAGCTCATGGTTTAGGTTTTGCCGATTCATATAGTTATAATACAACAACAAAAAAAGGTAGCACACAGTATAACTATTTTGATGAATTGATTGTTAAGAATTCACTTCCAACAGCTTTTAGTTTATTGTCGTTAGCAAATAATTCTACTGAATTGGGAACTGAATTAGTTAGTAACGATTTATATATAATGGGAACAAGAACAAGTGCAATAGCCAACGGAGTTAATCCTAAAATATATGCACCAACTACATGGGTGGATGGTACTAGTATTGCACATTTGGATGAGGAGTCGTATCCCGCAAATGATAATAATTCATTAATGACGCCAGCTCTTGGTAAAGCAGAAGCAATACATTCGCCTGGTGAAATTACATTATCAATATTAGAGGATATGGGATGGAGTGTTGCTAGTTTAATTACAATAAACGAGCCAAATGCAAGTTCATATTGGGTAAAAGGTAGTACTTATCAAATCCAATGGAGTGGAAATCATGAGATATTAATTAATATTGATGTGTTAAAAAAGGATAGTAATGGTGATTATGTCGATTATGATCAGATTACAGATAGTTATACAAGTATTCCAGGTGAAAATTCACCATACACTTGGAACATCCCAAGTAGTTATCCTGTTGGTGAGTATAAAATTAAAATGCTAAATGAAATAAATGGCTATGGTCTTAGCGAGTCTTTTCATATAACTGAAACTGCTAGTGGTGGTCCACAAAACACGGTGTATTTTTATCAGCGTGATGGGCAAAATCAAATAGGAAAAATTCAAGTATGGGAACAAAATTCAAATTTTTGGTCTGAGGGTTCTTATGCTCATTCCAAGGAGTTACCAGTTGGATCTGGTTTTTCAGTTAGGAGTAAACCTGGCTTTGTAACTGGAACAACAAAAAGATTTAGTCATATGTCAGAATCATATCCGGATGTTACTTTAATAGCTAAATATATAAGTCATTCGGATTACATCGTTAGAGAAAATGAAATGGCTCAAGAGAAATATCAAAGTATTTACCTTTATTTAAAAAATGCTGGTAATGCAACTGTACTTTCCAATAGTGAAGGCATTGATGGTATTGGTAGTGTTGGCTTCAAAGACCCTTGGTTTTATGATGATACTAGCGACCCTAAAGGAACTAGAAACAGAGGTACAAGTGCAATTTGGCATTCAAGTTCTTATTTTGTGCCAGGTCGTAAAGTCTCCAATCAAGATATTCTCCTATAATTTAGGGAAAGCCCAAAATACGACACGATGTATTGAGATGGTTTTTCTAAAAAATGTCCTTAATTCTCAAAAATTAAAAACAGTT
>JAKIUC010000026.1 GCA_021647785.1 Melioribacteraceae bacterium | reverse complement strand
CCTACTGATAAAAAAAATATCCATCTTAGAAAACCAGCTAAACCAATGGACGAGGTTAAGAACATTTATGATGCGGCTAAATGCAATAACACACAAAGAGCAGTTAAAAAATATGTAGTGTACCACTGATTTTTTAACATGTTGTTTTTGCTTGTCTTAACATCCCAAAGTGGCAAGTTGGGTTAAATACATCTCCTAATCCCCAATTACAGGGGTCTATCAATTTTCCTTGTTGATTAAAGCCCAACATATAACTTCTTAACTGCTCTTCGTTATCTGGATCACCATGTGTTGGATGACCACTGATATAGTTAGTGCTTGAAGTAAGTTTATTGTTTTTTGCACCAGGATATTCATCCAGTCCTAATAATTCACCCTTTCTATTAATTGCAGAATCAAGTGGAGTATCAATTCCATCATCGTAAACTCCATTTCCATTAGTATCACCTAACTTGAGCGATTACACGTTTAAAAAACCTTTTAGGGCTGTTTAAAGTACTGTAAAAACAGTACCTTTGTGGTGTTACTAACACAAAAACAAACAACCCAAAAGGTGAACAAAAGATGCTAAAAAAAGTTAAAAAATCCGAATTTAAAATTAATAAAATAGGCACTACCGAAGATAAGATATCAGGACGAGGAGGGCTTGCTTTCTATCTTCGTTATGTAGAACAGATAGGTTTCTATTTTCTATCAGAAAACATCTTAGGAAAACAGATAACTATCGGAGCCAAAGGCTTAGGTCTCTATCAATTCATAAAACAAATACTTGCTTACTTTATAGATGGTACTTATATGAGAATGGAAAGTTTTAACGATAAAAAAAAGGACAGAGCCTACACCTCATTATTGGAAAACAAAGGAAACGAAATGGCATCCTCCCACCAAGTAAAAAGGTTTTTTAGGAAACTGATGGTTAATAAAATTGGAGATAAAATATATCGTAAATTTCTACATAAATTATTTATTTGGAGACTTCGTATAGAAAAGCCAAAAGTAATAATATTGGGTGTAGATACAATGGTAATGAATAATGACGATGCAAAAAAGCGAGAAGGAGTAGAGCCAACTTACAAAAAGAAAAAAGGGTATCAGCCGCTACACATTAGTTGGGGAGCATATCTTGTAGATATATTATTTCGTAGTGGCAGCAAACATTCCAACCACGAAGATGATTTTACAGAGACAGTAAACGATATTACAAAACTCATAAGAAAAAACTACAATCGAGAAGTTCCCATAATAGTAGTTTGTGATAGCGGATTCTTAGACGATAAAGCATTCAGATATTTTGAAGAGAACTTAAAAATAGGATATATCATTACTGGAAAGATGTATAAAGATATTAGAGATTATATAGAAAAAACATCTGCAAATAATTATAAAGAGTTCAAAGGCAATGGTATATGGCAATACTTAGAGTTTGGCAATAAACTAAAAAGTTGGAAAAAGATAAGACGCACAATATTTACAAGGTTAACCACAGAGAAAAACGGACAATTGGTTTTAGATTTTGCAAGACCTAACACAATACTCTACACAAATATTGGTCAAGACTCTGCAATTACAGAACAACTAATAAATGCCGGTAAAGAAGATTTATTAACAGCAGACTCAATTATTACTCTTGCACATAAACGTGGTAAAGATGAATTGATACATCGTTCAATAAAAGAACTTGCTACTAAAGAACAATTACCATTTAAGAATATGGAAATGAACAGAGCATATTATTTTTTGCTGGCAATATCTCATTTTTTATTTGAGTCATATAAGAGAGATGTTACATATAATGTTTTATCCACTGAAAGTTATCCTAACACATTCCGTAGAAAACTAATAGATTTTGCAGTGAAAATAGTCTATCACAGTGGAGAGATAATTCTTAAAGTTACATCAGAAATTAACGAGAGATTAAAAATAATTGAGTTGTGGAGGCTATGCCAAACTCCTCCACCAATCTTTAGATAACAACTAAACAAAAAAAAGACTGACATATAGCAAAAATAATAATTTATCCATCGGCGGATAGATATATCCAAAATTAAATATTATCTCTGCTTTGAAACTGATTCTTATCTAAAATTAAATTATATTTTGAAATTTGATGAATATTGTTACATCTATCAAATAATAATCGAAAATCCATATCGGGAAATTGAGAAATACATAAATTAGTGTTTTGATTTTGAGTATCGCTCAATTTAGGTAATAGTAAAACAGGAACAATTAAAAATGGAGAATTTAACAGTCGGGAAACTCGCAAAAGAAGTTGGTATTAACATAGAAACTATTCGCTATTATGAGAATATTAAATTGATGCCAATACCGAAAAGAATGGAATCTGGTTACAGAGTTTATTCTGAAATGGACTTGGATAGATTAAAGTTTGTGAAGAAGTCTCAGCAATTTAGATTTACATTAAAGGAGATTAAAATGAATAACACAAAAATAGAAGTCCAATATTTTACAGGCTGTCCAAATTCGGAGGAAGTACTAAATATGGTGAGGAAGTTTGTTGCTGAATCAGAATTACAGATTGACTTTGATGAGATATTGGTTGAGACACAAGCGGATGCAGAGAAATATAAATTTAGAGGTTCGCCAACAATTTTGATAAATGGAAAAGATGTTGAAGGAGTTGAAGAGAATAAAACTCCATCCTTAGCGTGCAGATATTACAAAGATGGATTGCCAACTGAAGAAGATATACTTAAGATGATTACTACCAATACTTCAAACTAACCAACTAATCCAAATTAAGAAAAGTAAAATTAGAAATGACTAATAAATCGGACAAAACTCTTTTAGGAACAAGTATATTAGCAGCAATTACAGCTTCTCTCTGCTGCATTGCACCACTATTAGCCCTTGCTGCTGGAGTCAATGCTGTCAACTTAAGGAATGAACATATTTCGGGGTAGCAACACACCCCTGATGCTAAAGCATCTTCCCCTCTCAAGAGGGGAAAAACACATGACTGCTCCGAAGGAGCAGTAAAAAGTCCCCTCTAGAGAGGGGATTTAGGGGTGTGTGCTTTCTTAAGTTGACAACATTGCCTGCCGGAGTAAGTGGATTAGCCTCTGCATTCACTTGGGTTGAATCGCTGCCATTTTCGCAAATCCAGAATTAAATCTGTATATTTAGTTTTACCGAAAATCAAGTTTGCAGCTAAATGAAATTTCTAAAATATGGTATTATTTTAATTCTCATTCCTTTCAATTCTATTCTCACAAAAGAATCTGATTCCCTTCATTTTAAGGAATCTTCCTTAATTGTTGAAATTAAAAATTACAGAATGGAAGATGGTCTCCCCTCGCTTAATGTGGAAGAAGGAATTCAAGATAGCCGCGGATTTTTATGGTTCCCTACAAAATATGGATTAACACATTTTGATGGAAAGGAATTTAAAGCTATTAATAGTGAAAAAAATGGACTAGAAATTAAACGTGTTTTTCATATAGCTGAAGATAACAATAGTAAAATCTGGTTGAAGTCCCCTTATTCTACACAAAAAATTGATATTCTCGATGTAAAAACATTAGAAGTAAAAAATATAGAAGAAGTTTATCCTACAATAAAAAATGTTAAGGATTCCAAAATTCATTTTTTTTCAGCTAACAACCACTTTTATCTGCTTACTCAAAATGGTACTTTATATAAAAAAGATGAAAACAATGAATTTAAATCTATATACATCACAGAAAACGTTGGAAAATTTGTTACAAGCAGATACCTTCGGTTTGGCAGGAATGGGTTCTGGTTTAATTATGACGAAATCACAATCCGCTATGTAAATTATGATGGAGTGGTAAAAGATATTTATAAGGGTAACAATCTCAATAAACCTGAATTAATTGGAGTGGATAGTAATGATAATTTATTGTTTACCGTAATTCCTGAAATTGATTTTGGTGATGGAAAATCTTATAAAAGTATTCCAAGTAATAAAAAACGTATTAATCAAATAATTTATAAAGCAACAACTTCTGGTACAATTACGAAAATTGACCAAAAGCTGTTAAAAACAACTACACCTCTTACACGACCTGAAACTAGATTTTTTCAAGACAAAAGAACAGGAATTATTCTTGGAATAAGCAAAACTATCGGTGTTGTATTGATAAAGCCTAATCTTAATTGGGAAGTTATAATTCCTCCAAATAATATTGAGAATTATCCAGGTATTTCCAGGTCATATGCCTTATTTGATAATCTTGATAATATTTGGGTCTCAACAAGAACTCAGGGTATTTACAAAATAATTATAAAAGAGAATAGATTTTCTTCTTACTTAAGATTAAAAGATTTACCGCGCACACTAAACGAATTCGATAGCAAACCAAAGGGGATTTATGTTGATAAAAATGAAAACCTTTATTCAAACAGTTCTACCTCACTCTATAAAATTTCAATGATTGACAAAAATAAACCTATTAAAATTTTAAATGATTGGAGCGGATTAGCATTAACCAAGATTGAAAATAAACTATATGCAGGTAGTAATGGTTTATTTGTTTTTAATGAAAATGATAAGGTTATTGACCTATATAAATTTGATTTTAATGAAAAACAAACGGAATCGTACAAAGGTTATTACTCAAAAGGTAGTGATCCAAATCAAAATATCTGGTCTGTTTACAAAAGTAAATCTGGTAAAATGTGGGTAGGTATTAATAAGGGGTTGTTTTATTATGATTTTACCAAAAATAAGTTTATAAAATTTCCTTTAAATGAAAAACTAAAGAATATTATAGTGTACCAAATTTTCAATTCTCATGATGGAAAACTTTGGGCAGTTACAAGCATAGGATTATTTCAAATTGATAAATCTGGAAAATCAATTAGATATTGGAAAGGTGGCAATAACTCACAATATATTCCATCTGATTATATGTATAATATTCATGAAGATTCAGATGGGGTTTTCTGGATAGCTACAAATGGAGATGGTTTAATAGAATGGAATAGGAATAATAAATCTTATAAAGTATATAGAACTGCTGATGGATTATCAGCAAATACATTATTCTCGGTTTTAGAAGATGATTATAACAAACTCTGGATTAGTAGTTCTTATGGTTTAAATTCGCTTAATAAAACCTCTGGAGAAATTGATACATATTCGATAAAAGATGGTTTATCTAGCAACGAATTTAGCAGCATTTCATATTACAAGAATACTAATGGAAGGCTTTATTTTGGTACGGTTGATGGAGTAAACTCGTTTGATCCTAAAGATTTTTTGGAGGAAGAAAAGGAATATAATATTCCACTTAGAATTATTTCATTTAACCAGTTTGAAGATGAAGAAGATAAATTGGTTGATAAAACAAAAGAATTAGTTTTAACTAATAAAATTATATTACATTCGGACGATAAATTTTTTACTCTCCAATTTTCACTATTAAACTATGAAGATGGTAAAAATAAGTATGCATATTTATTGGAGGGGTTTGATAATAAATGGCATTACATAAATGAAAATTCGATTCGAATAAGTAATCTAAATTCTGGGGATTATAAATTAAGGATTAAAGGTCAAAACCATGCTGGTAAATGGTCAACAAATCAGTTAAATATTAATATCGAAGTTCTCACTCCATTTTATGTTAAACTTTGGTTTATCGTATTGTTAGTTTTTAGTATTGGCATTTTGATTATTTCCTTTTATCAATACAGAATTAGACAGAGCAAAAAAGAAATGGAAAGGTTGGAAACAGAAGTAAAAAAACGAACAAAAAAAATTGAAAGTGATAAAAAAATAATAATGCAACAAACTATTGAATTAAAAGAATTGGATGTTGCAAAAACAAGATTATTCGCAAATATTTCACATGAACTTAGAACCCCACTTACTTTAATACTTGGCCCGTTAGACGCATTGTTAAAAGGTCATTATGGTAATCTTCATCAAAAAACAAAAAAAATAATTACTCGTGCAGCGAGAAACGGGAATCGACTTTTAGAATTAATTGAACAAATATTAGATTTATCGAGTCTTGAAGCAGGAAAACTTATTATTAATGAAAAACCAATTGAGCTTACTAAGTTAATAGATAGAACTGAATCTACATTTAAATCATTAGCTGAATCAAAAGATATAATTTGGAGAGTTGTTAGAAAATTTGATGGCGAAATAAATTTTATGTTAGATGATGATAAGTTTGATAAAATTGTTTTTAATCTTCTTTCAAATGCTTTTAAGTTTACACAAACCGGTGGTGAAATTTCTCTTACAGTATCTTTGAAAAAGAAAGATGAAATTATTTTTGTTATTGAAGATAATGGTAAAGGAATTCCTACAGAAGATTTACCAAAAATATTTGATAGATTTTTCCAATCATCTACAATGAACGAATCTAATATTGGAGGTTCTGGAATTGGACTTGCTTTTGCTAAAGAACTTTCTACTGCTTTAGGGGGTAATCTTTCGGTTGAAAGTAAATTAGGAAAGGGAATAAAATTCATATTAGAGCTTCCTCTAAAAAAACCAAGTTTAGAATTGAAAGATGCAATAATAGAGAACGAGATTGCAAATAGGGTGGAGTCACTATCTTCAACTATAGATGAGCCACCCACTACTGAAACAGAAGAAGATATCTCATTAACACAATTACATACTGTTTTAATTGTTGAAGATAACTTGGATCTTCGTGAATTTATAACCGAAGTTCTTTCAAAAAGTTATTCTATAATAACAGCTGGTGATGGCGTTGAAGCATTGGAATTATTGAATGATAAATCTAACAATATTGATTTTATTCTTTCAGATATTATGATGCCCCGAATGGATGGATTTACACTTCTTGAAAAAGTAAAGGCTGATGATGAATTTAAGAAACTCCCGATGGTTCTGCTTACAGCTAAAGCAACCCCTGAAAGCAAAATAAAAGCATTACGCATTGGTGTTGATGACTATATCTACAAACCGTTTTTACCTGAAGAATTACTTGCAAGAGTAAAAAACCTCTTGTTTTATTATGAACAACGAAATGTTGCTGTTACTAATTTGGGTTCAGTTGAGCCAGATAATTTGGATAAACAAGAATTTATTGAGCATGATTTATTATGGCTTGAAAAAGCAGAAAAAGTATGCCGAGATAATGTTAAATCTTCAATATTTAATGTAAATGAATTTGCTAATCAGATGCTGACAAGCGAAAGACAAATACATCGTACTATAAAAAAAATAACCGGTCTTTCACCAGCTAAATATATGCGAGAAATAAAACTAAAAATTGCGATGGAATTAATTGATAATGATTCGTTCAATTCACTCGCAGAAATTAGTTATGAAATTGGTTTTGAAAGAACAGATTATTTCATCAAGCTATACACACAGCGTTTTGGAATCCCTCCTAAAATTAAAAATCCATATAATTAATCTCAACGGCTGAGTTCTAATGATTACAGCTTTTAATAGATAGTAATGTCGTACCTATGGCACTTGGTTTTTATTATCATTTACTTTTACCATAATATCGTACCTACGGTACTAAAAGCTCCATAGGAGCGATACTATGGTAAGCATCTACACTAAAACTATACTTTAAGTGCCATAGGCACGACATTATTTGCTGTAATAAATAGAACTCAGCCATCTCAAATATTTATTAAACAGTTAGCTAAGGGGGTGGAATAGACCTGTATCCCGCTCCTATGCGGGATAATAACTCGGTTATTTGCTATCGTTATATTCAACAAAAACATCTGTACCACTCCGCGGTAACAAGTTAACAACTAAAAACAAAGGACTTATACACGTTGCACGGTACAGGTACACGTTGCACGGTACAGGTACACGTTGCACGGTACAGGTTTTATTCCACCCCCTAAACCTATTTCACAAAAAATTTTATTCAATTTGTTAATAGACTTACAATTCCTAACCCAGATGAACTGGAAAAGACAAATCTCAAAAAGATAAATTACACAACTTGTCCCGACTCCTTTTGTCGGGATAAATTTCAATTTATAAAATTCTCACAGAGTCCCACGGACAAATCCCAAACAAGAATTTTGTGCTAGGGTGTCTCATTTTTTGGAATTTTGATATTGAGATTTGGGATTTATCCCGAAAAAATCGGGACAAGTTTTGTTATTTGTCCGTGGGACTCTGTGAGAATGTTGTCATTTGTAATTTTCTGCCAAATAAAACACGCTGTTTGTCCCGCACTGCTAGGAATATTACTGATAAGATACTAATTTGGTTTAAATCATATCGCTCCTACGGTGCAAATTCCTCACAGAGTCCTACGGACAAAACACAATTCCTAAAAAACAAACAAATTTCTCACAGAGTCCTACGGACAAATTATAATACCTAAATTCAAAACTTATTGTTTGTTATTTTGTATTTGAGTATTGAGATTTATTTGTTGTTTGGTCATTGTTTTTTGTTTTTTATCATTTGAAATTTCTTAACATAAAAAACACCTGTCCCGAGTTTTTTTCGGGAAGGATTTAAGTGTTAATACTATATACGGACATCTTCTCTTATTTAAGAAAAAGATTTATTATATTGTGTAACAAATTTTTTATAATACAAAATGGAGCAAACAATGCAGCAAATAGAAAACAAATTTTCTAAGTCTAATAAGTCTGTAAATATTGCAAGGCTTACAATTTTCTTATTTATACTCTTCTTTTTTACAGGGCATCTTTTAGCACAAGTATCAACATTAAAACTTAACACAGCAGATAACACAAGCTATTTTGATATTACAGATAGTGGAGACCAAAGCAAACTAAGAATGCAAGCTGATGGAAAACTTGGAATTAACCAAGATACACCTACTGCTGGTTTGCATATGGTAAGTAATGATGGTTTGTTGGTGCAAGGCACATATAATAACGGCAATTCGTGGAGCCTTGGAGCCGGGACAAGAATGCATTGGATTTCTGGAAAAGCTGCTTTTAGAGTAGGTGTTGTAACTGGAACACACTGGGATGATGCAAATGTTGGGGATTATTCTTTTGCTACAGGATATAATACAACCGCAAGTGGACTCCATTCAATAGCGATGGGATGGGGTACAATCGCAAGTGGGCACTATTCAACAGCTATGGGACGTGAAACAACCGCAAGTGGGGATCACTCAACAACGATGGGGGGATTTACAAACGCACATGGGCATTTTTCAACAGCGATGGGATATTACACAACCGCAAGTGGGTCTGTATCAACAGCGATGGGTGGTTATGTCTCTACAAATTTTCGAAGTGGTTCATTTATTATTGGGGATTATTCAACGAGTATTGTGCTTAATTCTACAACAAACAACCAAATGACAATGCGTTTTGCCGGTGGGTATAGGCTTTTTACTAATTCCGGTGCCTCTGTTGGTACTCAACTTACCGGAGGTGCAAACTCTTGGTCAACAACTTCCGATTCAACAAAGAAAGAGAATTTTTTGAATGCTGATGGTGAATATTTCCTAAATAGTATTTCTGCACTCCGTCTTGGTTCTTGGAATTATAAAGGGCAAAACCCAAAAGAATTTAGACATTACGGACCAATGGCTCAAGAGATATTTTCTCACTTTGGGAATGACGGCATTGGTACAATAGGATGCGATACTTTATTGGCTACGGCGGATATGGATGGAATAATGATGGTTGCAATTAAAGCACTTGGCAAAAGAACAGATGAATTGAAAATTAAAAATGAGAAATTAAGTGCAAAAAATGAAATGCTTATTGGTGAGTTGGCTTCGCAAAAGGAAGAGTTTGTTTCACAAAATAAATTAGTACAGCAACTTTTAACCGAGTTAACAAATGTGAAAAATGTAGTTTTGGAGATAAGAAAAGAGAATAATAATGCTTCATCCAAAATGGCTTCGGTAATAAATTAAGGAGTTTAAAATGAAAATGAAAATGAAATTATTTGGTTCAGTTTTAACTATGTTTTCTATGGTTTTGCTGCTAAATACAAATATTTACGGAGCGGGTTTTACAAACGGAAGTGGTAACACATTTTCGCTTAGCAACCTTACTTTTAGTCTATCGGGTAACTGGGTAAACGAAGGTACGTTTACACCAGGTACAAGTACTGTTGTTTTTAATGGTGCAAGCGGAAACCAAACAATAAATAAAGTTGGTGGCGAGAGTTTTTATAACCTTACAGTTAATAAAGCTTCGGGTGATGTGCAGATGCTAAGTATGGTAACAGTTAGCAATACAGTAACTGTAACCAGCGGAGATATTGATTTGAACACAAACGAGTTAGCACTTGGAGCCACCGGCACACTAAGCGAAACAGCCGGCAACACGGTGAAGGGTACTGATGGATCAATAACAGCAACGCGTACATTAAATGTACCCTCGTCTCTAAATGCAGCTGGTTTAGGTGCAGTAATTACTTCAACTGCAAACCTTGGAAGCACATCATTTACACGTACGCATGCTGCACAAACTGGCAATGGTAATAGCGGCATATTAAGAATGTATGATATTGTACCTACTACAAATGTTGGACTTAACGCAACTTTTGTTTTTAATTATGATGATAGCGAATTGAATAGTATAACCGAATTGGAGCTTGAATTATATAACTCAACAGATGGCAGTGCAAGTTGGGTGTTAATGGGCGGAGTGGTAAACACAGCAAACAATACTGTTACAGTTGGTAGTATTGATGGATTTTCGAGATTTACACTCGGAGGTGCAGCCGCCTTGCCAGTAGAGTTAACAGCTTTTACAGCATCAATTAGTGAGAGTGGTGTATCACTTATTTGGACTACAGCCACTGAAGTTGATAATTATGGATTTGAAATTCAACGGGCTTCGTCCCGAGAAGATGGAACTACGCCCGTCCAAGGAGATTGGAGTACGTTAGGATTTGTGGAAGGACACGGAAACAGCAACTCACCAAAAGAATATTCTTTTGTTGATACAAATCCATTAGGTGCTGATTTAACAGTAGCTGAGAGAATAAGAAGCTATAGGCTAAAACAAATAGATACAGATGGTGCATACGAATTTTCGCAAATAGAGGGGGTTGAAATTCCTTTGCTTTTGCCTGAAGAATATATGCTTCATCCAAATTATCCTAATCCATTTAACCCGGCAACTAAAATAAGTTTTTCATTACCCAAAAACGAAAAAGCAAGATTAGTGATATATGATATGCTTGGGAAAGAAATAGCTGAACTAATAAATGAGGAATTAGAATCTGGGAAACACGAATACATTTGGAATGCAGTAAATATTTCAACAGGAGTTTATTTTTACTCGCTGCAAGCCGGAGATTTTCGTTCCATTAAAAAAATGATACTCCTTCGCTAAAGTTACTGTGGAATATGATTTGATAAAGGTATCCATTCGGAGAGAAGCTCAACCAACGATTGGAATGTAATTGGATTTGTTGAGGGGTATGGAAATAGGGCTAAGTTCTAATAATGACAGCATTATTATTATGTAATAATTACGCAGATTGACCGCTTTGCTAATCAATCTACGTTACAATTCGTAACACAGATTGATTAGTCCGTTTTTTGGACGTTCAATCTGTGAAAAAAACAAGAAACTGCTGTCATAAATAGAACTTAGCCCTATTTATTAAACAGTTAGCTAAATCTATTTCACAAAAATTTTTATTCAGTTCATTAATAAACTTACAATTCCTAACATTTACTAAACCTCAAAACTATAGCGATTCGGGGTCAAAATAATTTCAACCAATAAACCGGTTACAATAGCTCTAACTTATTGTTAACCAATCCCGCAGTGGCGGGATTGGTAAATGAAATACAAGCTAATATTTAACCAGTTTACTGGTTTATTTGTCTTCAAATAACAGGAAAAATATTTTTTTACTCTTCCATAAATCATTGTTTTTTATGATTTTATATTTGACGCTGAACCGCTGCAAAACTAAACGAAATTACCTAAAAAACGAAATTGCAAAAATCTACTAATATTGGCAGAATTGTGAATACATTGGCGGGTTCGTGTAAGATTACCATTCTATTTTTGCATCAAAATTTTAAGCAAACTAAAATAATTGAAATAGATACGAGAAAAATGTGGAATATGATCTTATCATAAAACAGCAAAACCTGAAATATCTGCAAAAAATGAAAATAATTTGCTATGAAAACATTGGTAATTTGGGATTTAATGTACTCTTCCTTGCCTCTGAATTACAAATTAGTGAAAGACAGTTATACCGTGTAACACAAAAACTGACTGGGCTATCTCCAAATAAGTATATACGAGAAATAAAACTCCAAGTTGCACGAGATATTTTGAAATCAGGAAACTATAATTCCATTCTTGAAGTTGCTAATAAGGTGGGTTTTATAAGAAAAGATTATTTCTTAAAACTTTACCGGGCAAGATTCGGTGGGATATCAAAGAATAAAAAGAACTTAGTTGAGAAAACTGAGCTTTAATATTAACAAAAATAAGATTTTTTATTGCCTTTTTAACCTTAAATTAGAGGATATAAATATATGGCGGGTTTGTGAATTTATTGGCGGGTTCATGCACGGAAATTAAAATATCTTGCAATCAGAAATTTTAATCAACATTAAACGTAGGTGGTAAAATGAAAACATTAAACTCTAATTTATCAACAAAAATCACTAATAAAATAAAGATGGCTTTTCGTAATAATTTCCATGAAAATTTTTTAAATCTATTTTTTGTTATTTCGTTATTATTTCTGTCAACTAATATTAGTGCCCAGGCATTTACTGAAATATCAGTAGCACTTCAGGGCGTTAATGAGGGAAATGCAAAATGGGGTGATTATGATAATGACGGAGATCTTGATTTTGCAGTTATGGGAAATGGTCAGTTTAATGTTTATCGGAATGATGGAAATAATACTTTTACTGATATTTCGGCAAATATTCCGGGAATCAGGCACGGTTCTTTTAGTTGGGGTGATTATGATGGGGATAATGATCTGGATTTACTTGTTATGGGATATAGCCAAGCCACTGGTTCGTTAATTACTAATGTTTACCAAAATACAAATGGAAGTTTTGCAGATATCTCAGCAGGGTTACTTCCGCTATGGTATGGAAACTGTGAGTGGGGAGATTATGATAACGATAACGACTTGGATATTTTGATAAATGGCGAAAACAATGGTTATGCTGCTTCTCCGGGGACTTATACAATTGTTTATCAAAATAATTCCGGAGTTTTTTCTGATATATCCGCAGGCCTAACTGGTACTTCTTATGGGCAAACATCATGGGGCGATTATGACAATGACAACGATTTAGATATTGTAGTTACAGGTACCGATGCTAGTTCTAACGTAACATCCAAAATTTATCGCAATGACAGTGGAACATATAATGATATTTCCGCGGTAATGACTGGAGTTTTGTATTCAAGTGTTGATTGGGGTGATTATGATAATGATAATGATTTAGATCTAATTGTAAGCGGCCAAAACAGCAGTGGTACAAAAATTTCCATTATTTATGGTAATAGTTCTGGTACCTTTTCTGATATTTCGGCTGGGCTTACAGGAGCTACTGTTGGTGGAGTTAAGTGGGGTGATATTGATAATGACAACGATCTCGATCTTCTCATATCTGGTGCAATAGGTCCGGATGATTATTCTTCAACGGTTTACCGTAATGATTCCGGTACTTTTACAGATATTTCTGCTGGTTTACCTGCTTTAAGCGGACCCTCCTGTGACTGGGGTGACTATGATAATGATGGATACATTGATCTCTTGTTAACAGGAGATGATGCCGGATCCTCTGTCTCAAAAATATATAATAATCATAGATTTACTATAGATGCAAGTGCAGTATTCACCAATTTGTATAATGGAACAGCCGACTGGGGAGATTATGATAATGATGGTGATTTAGATGTAATAATTGCTGGAACGTCTTCTGCTACATTTAGCAGTATAACTGAAATATTCGAAAATAATGGTGATGGTACTTTTACTTTTGATGCCAATTCGAACTCGTTGACAGGTGCTGCCTGGGGTGCAATCAGGTGGGGAGATTATGATAATGACGGTGACCTTGATATAGCCCAAATTGGCATTACAAATTCGGGAAATATAGCTGTTGTTTACCAAAATAACGCCGGCATATTTTCTGATATAAATGCCGGGCTAACTGCAGTCAAGAATGGATCGATTGAATGGGGAGATTACGATAATGATGGCGATCTTGATTTATTAGTTGTTGGTGAAGATGACTCAAATAATTTAATCTCTAAAGTATATAAAAACACCGGTGGTACATTCTCGGATATATCTGCTGGTCTCACAGGTATCTTTTATGGAACTGCTAAATGGGGCGATTATGATGGCGATGGTGATTTAGATATAGCGTTATCAGGAGCAACCTCGGCTGCGGATAAGGATAATTCTCCTTTAGCAAAAATTTACCGTAACGTTGACGGCTCTTTTGTTGACATTTCAGCATCACTTGTCTTAGTAGCTAATTCTGGTATCGCCTGGGGTGACTATGATAGTGATGGGGATCTTGATTTAGTGTTATGCGGCATGGATGCCTCCGATGATATGCACTCGAATATTTACAATAACAACGCTGGGGTCTTTACTGATATATCTGCCGGATTAACAGGAGTACATAAATCCACTATAGGTTGGGGAGATTATGATAATGACGGGGATCTTGATTTACTCATCCACGGCTCAACATCCTATGGATACACAGGTGACACTGAATTATATAAAAATTTCGGTTCCGATACTTTTGTACCGGTAGCTGTTGGGCTTGTTGATTACGCTGAAATTTCAATAGCTAATTGGGCCGATTATGATAACGATGGCGACCTTGATATAATTGCATCAGGTATTCCGCCGGGAGGGAACGTGACTAATGGAACGACAAAGTTATTCGAAAATATGTCTCCTGTTTTAAATACATCTCCTAATGCACCTTCTAATTTGTCCGCGAGTACTAGTGGCACATCAGTTACATTTAGCTGGGATAAAGCTACCGACAGTGAAACTACTCAAAACGGATTAACATATAATTTAAGAATTGGTACATCTTCGGGCGGCTCTGATATTTTCTCAGGTATGGTAAATGCCGCTACGGGGTACAGAAGAATTGTTGATATTGGAAATATGGGGCATAATAATTCAAGAGTTATTGGCGACCTATCGGCTGCAAATTACTATTGGAGTGTGCAGACAATTGATAACAATTATAAAGGGTCTGCATTCGCATCGGAAGGCTCATTTTTTACTGAAGGATTTACATCTGTTTCAGCTGGCTTTTATAACTCTAGTAGGGGTGCTTCAGAATGGGGCGATTATGATAATGACGGTGATTTGGATGTTCTAATAACAGGAAGTTCAAACACAGTTTTATATAAAAACACAAATGGATCGTTTTCATCTGTTTCTACAAGCCTTACTGTTACATCAAATGGTTATGCTGCCTGGGGTGATTACGACAATGATGGTGGTTTGGATATTGCATTGATTGGTACAAATGGTTCTAGTGTTCCAACTTCTAAAATATATCGTAATGACGGAGGCGATACTTTTACTGATATTTCTGCTGCGTTAACGGGAGTTAATTATGGCTCGTGTGATTGGGGCGATTATGATAATGATGGTGATCTCGACTTGGCTATCACCGGTAATATTGGTTCATCAGTTGGCTCAACTAAAATATATACAAATAATAATGGGGTTTTCACAGATGCATCCATTTCATTAACGGGAGCCTTTAACAGCTTCCTTAAATGGGTTGATATTGATAATGACAAGGATCTGGATTTGTTTGTATTGGGTCATACCGGTTCAGGTAAATTAACTAAAATTTATCGAAATGATGGTGGAGGTTCATTCACTTCTATTATTACCAACTTACCCAATGTAGGCGACTGTAATATTGCCTTTGGTGATTATGATAGTGACGGTGATATTGATATTGCTATGCCATACCTTAGTTCAACTGGTGTATATTCTAATAATGGAAGCGGAGGTTTTTCAAAAGTATGGAGTGGTCCATCATTAACATATGGTTTTGCTGATTGGGGTGATTATGATAATGATGGTGACCTTGATTTGTTGCTGGCTGGTTGGATACAAGTACCTTCAGAGAAAATCACACGGGTCTATCGTAATGACGGAAGCAATACATTTGTAGATATATCAGCCGGGTTAACCGGATTACAACAAGGGGCAGCATCTTGGGGTGATTATGATGGAGATAATGACCTAGATTTAGCAGTTATAGGATATACTGGATCAGTGGATAAAACAATTATTTATGAGAATTTTAGAAATACATCTAATACAGCACCAAACGCTCCATCAAATTTAGCAACAAGTGTAAATGATAATACAATAACATTTAGCTGGGATAAAGCAACTGATGCTCAAACAAGCCAAAACGCATTGACGTACAATTTAGTAGTAGGAACTACTGATGGCGGTTCAGATGTTTTTTCAGGTATGGTTAATGCTACTAGTGGATACAGAAGGATTCCCACTCAAGGTAATACTGGACATACAAACTCATGGACACTTAATAATTTAACTAACGGACAATCCTATTACTGGAAAGTACAAACTATTGATAATACTTTTACTGGTTCAGTATTTACAGCCGGTACAAGCGAGCAAGCCTTACCTGTAGAGTTAACTTATTTTACAGCTACTTCGACAAGCTCAGCAGCCGTTCTTTTAAATTGGGAAACAGCTACAGAAGTAAACAACTATGGGTTTGAAATTGAACGGGCTTCGTTCCGAAAAGATGGAACTACGCCCGTCAGGACTGGCTTGGGAGATGGAGCTACGCCCGTCCAAGGAGATTGGAGTACGTTAGGATTTGTACCAGGGCATGGAAATAGTAACTCTCCCAAAGATTATTCTTTTGTAGATGCAAATTCATATAGTGGTAAAATTCAATATAGATTAAAGCAAATTGATACAGATGGAGCTTTTGAATATTCGGAAGTAATTGAAGTTGAAGCTAGGGTTCTTGGGAAATATCTATTAGAGCAGAATTATCCGAATCCATTTAACCCGACAACTAATATTAATTTTTCTATTGCTAAAACTGGCAATGTTAAGTTAACTATCTATAATACAATTGGTCAGAAAGTTGCAACACTTTTTAATGGAGTTAAAAAAGCTGGCTCTCACAAAATTTCGTTTAATGCAACCAACCTAATGAGTGGGGTATATTTCTACAGATTAGTCGCAGACTCCTACGGAGAGAGTGGAAGCTTCGTTCAAGTGGAAAAGATGTTGCTACTAAAATAAAGTCCCGCCTTGCGGAATATATTTTAAAAATAGGAAAAACCTACAAGGTTTTAGAAACCTTGGAGGTTTGTTTAAAACTATGGCATTAACAGAAGAGTTACCAATTTAGGCTAGGTTCTCCTCTAAGGATGCCTTTGGCGTAATTATAACAGCATTTTTTATATATAAAAATGTTTAGTAAGCTAAAGTATAGCACTAATATTGCTTTTGTTTACAGTAATGTCGTCCCGATGGGCATGCGCGTTAAGTTAAGGGTTATTTCCATAAAAAGCTGATATTAAAAAGTTAATTTTTATTAAATTGCCACGACTTTTAAGTCGTGGATTAAATTAACAACCCAAACATGGCTTTAGCCAAAATTGAAAATGAAATTGTGGCTAAAGCCTTAATTTACATGGGCTTACAAGATCTCTTAAAAGTCGGGGCAATTAACTTAACGCGCATGCCCGATGGGACTTTCTTTCTGGTTATGTTTTAACTTTACCATAGTTTCGCCTCTACGAGGCTTCTTTTTTATATTTATTTCTGTGGAGCTATTATTTTCTATTAGTCCCAGCGGGACGATACTATGGTAACTCCAGGATAATCCCGCAAAGCTGAATTAGAAGTCGCATAGCGACGATATTATTTGCTGTGTTAATTACGCCAAAGGCATCCTTAGAGGAGAACTTAGCCCCAATTTATAAAGCAACGTATGATTTGGTATTAATAATAATTAGGTTTGTTAAAAACTTTAACCGAGAGTATAAATATACCATAGGCGAAAGTATTAAAAAGGAGACAATAGAAGCAATAACAAATATTTACCGTGAAAATAGTAAAAGGGATAAAAAAGAAAAATTTAGAAAAAGCACGTGAAAATATTGAGGTAATACGTTTATATGTAAGGTTGCTAAAAGACTTTCATCAAATTAATAACAACAATAGAAAGGCTAAATTGAGTATGAGAAAAAATATAAAGAGGATGAAACTATATCACCACCCTGAGCGGATTTACAACGAACTTGGAATAGCTGGGTTGAAAAAAGATGTTACACTAAAAATTGAGGATATTTCCCAATATGATCAATATCATTATTTAGGAACTGAATCAGTGGATGAAGCCATTAGAGGTCTTACTATTGATGCAACTACTAAAGTCTTCGATGTAGGTTCAGGCGTTGGTGGACCTGCAAGATATATAGCAGAAAAAACGGGTGCTTATGTTACAGCACTCGAGCTTCAGCCTGACTTAAATGCTACAGCACAATCATTAACTCAACAATGTGGACTTACTGATTTAGTTACACATCTTTGCGGAAATATTCTTGAATTCACAGAAGAAGATTATAAATATGATGCTTTGGTTAGTTGGCTAGTATTCTTGCATATTCCAGATCGTTCATCTCTTCTAAAAAAATGTAATAATATTTTGAAAGCAAATGGAAAAATGTTTATAGAAGATTTCTATAAAAGAGGTGAGTTTGATAAAGAAGAACTTCGGATTTTATCTGAGGATGTTTATTGTAACTATCTCCCTACTCTGGAAGAATACAGGGTACAACTTACGGCAAATGGGTTTTCAAAAATTGAGTTGGTTGATATGACTGAAAGATGGAGTGTTTTTGTAAAAGAACGTTTCAATAAATTTATTGAAAACCGTGAAAGGCACATTAAAGTGAATGGAATTGAAATTGTAGAGGGGTTAGAAGATTTCTATCAAAAAATAGTGGGACTTTTTAACGGTAGAAAATTAGGGGGAGTAAGAATAGTTGCACAAAAAGAATAATCCCACACTTAATTACCCAAAATTAAATCTAATCTTTTTTGTGGATATGTCAAATGCACGACAAAAAGTTCTTTCAAATTTCACTTTTTTAAAGTAAACTTTCTAAAAAAAAACTCAAAACAAAAGGAGATACAATGAAAGTAACAAACATTTTCAAAATTACGGCAATAGTAGCATTATCACTACTTCTATCAACATCTATGTTTGCTCAAGATAAGCCAGCAACCCCTCAAGAAAAACCAGCAGCAGCTTCTGAAAAACATGAGTGTACAGAAGCATGTAAAACTGATGGCTGCAGTGCTGAAAAAATGAAAAAACACGTTTGCACCGAAGAATGCAAAACTGCTGGTTGCGATGCTGTAAAAGCTAAAGAATGTAAATCGGCAAAAGCAAAAGAATGCAAAGATAAAGATGGTGAAGCAAAAACTAAAGAATGCAAAGATGGAAAAGATGGAGCTATGTACGAATGCCCAATGAAATGCGAACCAGCAAGTCACAAATCTGGTGAATGTTCAAAATGTGGTATGGAATTAAAAAAGGTAGAGAAAGAATAGTTGTAAAAAAATAGTTACACTTCAAAATCCCCTTTCTTCAGAGGGGATTTTTCTTAATTCAAATAACTCTAAAAACTTCAATTTATCATTTTCATTATTAAATTTTATAATCATTGATTTTGTGTTTACCTCCAATCTCTCATCTTTAATGGGAGCAATTGCAAACCAAATACCTTTGTCTTCAAAGTAGGTTCTGTTATAATACAAATTGTCTGTCCCACGGGGATGCCTACGGTATGAGACTTTTTTCGATATTTCATTGTCGGTATAATAATAAATTTTATTAAACTCATTGCTCTCTTTTTTAATTATATTTGCAAAAACAATTCAAATTTTAAGAGAGGATTCTTGAAGATTTTAGTTAGTAACGATGATGGAATTAGTTCGGTAGGAATAAATAAATTAGTTACAGAACTTAGTAAAATAGCTGATGTAACTGTGGTTGCACCATTAACCGAGCAGAGTGCCGCTGGTCATTCAATTACAATGAAAATTCCACTAAGAGTTAAAGAGTATATAGTTAATAACAAATTTTTTGGTTATGCTGTTGACGGCACTCCGGCAGATTGTATAAAAATGGGAATAAAAAACATTCTAAAAGAGAAGCCTGATATTGTAATCTCAGGAATAAACAATGGTTCAAATGCAGCAATTAGTGTTATTTATTCCGGAACTGTTTCGGCTGCACGCGAGGCAGCAATAATGGATGTACCTGCAATTGCAATGTCGGTTACCTCTCATCACCCGAAACATTACGAATATGCAGCAAAGTTAGCGGTTCAACTTTCTCAATATGTTTGTGAAAAAAAACTAAGACGCGGCACATTATTAAATGTAAATGTACCTGACCTACCCGAAGATGAAATAAAAGGGATTCTATTAACACGGCAAGGAGAATCTACTTGGAACGATTATTATGAAGAGAGAACTGACCCCTATGGTGGTAAATATTTCTGGCTAAAAGGTAATATGGAAATTATTGATACAGAGTTGGAAAGAGATGTAGTTGCACTTAACAATGGCTATGTATCAATTACTCCAGTCCATTTTGATTTAACCGATTTTAAAATGTTTGATGAAATGAAAAACTGGGATTTTAATTCTTTTTAAAATAGTTATTACCTCTTCACAATTATGAATTTTGAAAACATAGACTTTGCTTTTAATACTAATTTCACACTACTAATTCCACTACTCATTTTAGGAATTGGATATACTTACTTTGTTTACAGATTTACAATTCCTGTTACTTCAATATTTATTAAAATAATTTTAATTATTCTCCGAAGTATTACTTTAATTTTAATTATTACAATATTATTTGAACCCACAATTACCTTTAACTATAGCAGTAAGGTACAGCCAAAAAGTTTACTATTAATTGACAACTCATCTTCAATTGTAAATAAAGATAGCGTAAATAGAGATAACCAAACCCATGCTTTTATTTCTGATTTTAAGAATAATGTTACTGGTAATATTGATTATTTCACATTTGGAAAAGAAGTAACACCAATTCAAATAAATGATGATTTTAAATTATTGTTTGATGAAACCATTACAAATTTTGATAATATAACAAACTACTTTAAGAGCGAAGATAATATTTCTTCAATCACTCTTATATCTGATGGAATAATAAATGAGGGAACAAACTCATACTCTAATTTTGAAAAACTAAACATCCCTATCTTCACAATTGCAATTGGTGATACTTTACATCCCTCTGATATATCAATAAAAAAAGTGAGCTATAATAAATTAATCTATATTAATAAAATTACAGAAATTAAAAGCATAATCCGGAATACAAACTTAGCGGGACGTAAAGTATTTGTAACTCTTTATGATGCTTCTGGAGTGGTGGGAAAAGAGCAAATTAAATTGAATGGAAATGGAATAAATAGTGTAACATTCAACTATGAACCTATGGAGCTTGGTAAACAAAGGCTGATGGTGAAAATTTCGCAACTGAGTGAAGAGGAAACGTATGAGAATAATAGTTATCCATTTATTTTAGATGTACTAAACGATAAAATTAAAGTGCTTATCATAGCTGGTGCTCCATCTTCAGACCTTTCTATTCTTACACAAAGTTTGTTGAAGAATAAAAATATTAAATTAAGTAAAATTATACAGATTACACCAAATAAATTTTTAGATAAAAAAGATAATAGATTAAAACTCGATTCTGCTGATATATTTATTATGTTAGACTTCCCTACCGTTAATACGCCAGCTACTCTACTAAGTACAGTAAGGAGTGCTTTAGCTTCAAGTCATAAACCATTTTTTCTCTTTCTGTCCCAATCAGTCAATTATGTAAAATTGAACTACCTTAGTGAGCAGCTTCCTTTCACTGCAACAAAATTTTCTAAATATAAAATACTTGTGCAGCCGGAAATTAAATTATACAATAACACTCTAATAAAAAACACTTTGGGTTGGAGCAAACTTCCGCCAATATATATGAATACTTCTGAGTTAGTATTAAAATCGGGAACAACTATTCTTGCAGTTGGAAAGAGTAGAAATAGACCTTCACAAATTCCTTTGCTCTTTTCAAGTAATATTGCATCAAGTCGTTCAATTGTGTTAAATGGATTTAACTTCTGGAAGTGGAATTTACAATCTGACAATTCGATCGATAATTTATTTAATCAGTTTATTGCAGATGCTATCAAGTGGTTGTATGCAAATAATAATCAAAAGAGAATATTTATAAATACTTCGAAGGATATATATAATTCAAACGAAAGTATTGATTTTATTGGGAATGCTTACGATGAGTCTTTATCCCCAAGGGATGATGCAACTTTTGATGTTAAAATTACATCAAATAATTTTGAAAAAATGATTAAACTAACTTCAACACAAAATGGAAAATATGAGGGAACAACAAATATTTCTCAACCTGGTAATTTTAACTATTCAGCAAACATCTCACTCCCTGGAGAAGCAACTAAAATTGTAAATGGAAAGTTTACTATAGCTAAAACAAATCTTGAAAATATTAACTTTGTTTTAAATAGTAATTATCTTAAGTTTATAAGCAATATTACGAGTGGAAAGTCTTTTGATATTAAAAGCTACTCAAATTTGTTTGATGAGGTTAACAAACTTTCAGAACGTAAAACAAAAAATAAAATAGTTGAAACTAAATATAGTATCTGGACAAATGAATGGATATTAGCTTTAATAATTTTGTTGTTAGCGTTTGAATGGTTAATCCGAAAAAAGAAAGGGATGTTATAAACTAAATAATTGGGAGTTTAAAATGAGTTTTTTAGATTGGAATGACGAAGCCATACTTAACCACCCCACATTGGATAAAGAACACAAAAAGATGGTTGATGATACAAACAAACTTTATTCGTATGTAGTATCAAAAAAGAACAAAAAAGCTAACGAACTATTTTTTGAAATTATTGAAAATTTACAACTACATTTTGAAACGGAAGATAGATTAATGAAAGAGAGCAAGATTCCGCTTTATATCTCGCACAAACTTGAGCACGAACGTTTCTTAAGTAAAATTAGCAGTCTCCAAAAATCGATAGATGCTGGGAAAGAAATACTTAGTGTAGAACATCTTAAACTTGTTAAAACTTGGTTTTATAATCATATGAAGTTTAAAGATAGAGCACTTGCCGAGTTTTTAATAAAGCACAATATTCAATAATTTTTGGGATGATAATGAAAATCATCCTTTCAATCTTCGATTTTATTTCACCGCGATTTTGCGTTTCCTGTAACGCAACACTTATTACACATAAATATTTTATTTGTAATGAATGTTATTCAAAAATATCGATACTCCAAGACCACGAAATTAAAAGTGAATTTAATAGAAAATTCAAAAAAGATAATTTGGTTGATGATTACAGTTCACTATTCCTATTTGAAGAGAAAGGTCCGCTGCAAGATTTAATTCATAACTTGAAGTATAAGCAAAAATTTAAAATTGGGATATTACTTGGGGAAAAGTTAGGAGAAGGCAAAAAAAATATTATCACTAATTGGAATGTCGATTTTATTATTCCAATTCCTCTTTTTCATTTGAAGAAAATTGAGCGTGGTTACAATCAGGCAATGTATATCGCAAAAGGTCTAAGTAAAGCATCACAAATTAATGTTAAAACAAATATTGTTAAAAGAGTAAAAAACACTCTCTCTCAAACAAAACTCTCTAATGATGAAAGAAAGGGAAATATGCTTAGAGCCTTTAGGGTAAAGAATTCCAAGAGCATTAAGGGGAAAAATATTATTGTTATTGATGATGTTATCACAACTGGAACAACAGTTTTAGAATTAGCAAAAATATTGAAAGAGAATGGAGCTAATAAAATATTCTGCTTATCAATAGCAACGCCGCCATTTCTACATTCTATCGGGAGCAGTAACACCAAGAATTGATAACCCATTTCGGATAACAAACTGAGTAGCCATAGCAAGGGCTATACGTGCTTCTGCCAATTTTTGTTCAGTTCCTAAAATTCTGCAATCAGTATAAAACCGGTGGAAACTTGCTGCCAGCTCCTCAAGATAGTTTGCAATTCTGTGTGGTTCATAACTCTCTGCACTGTACAAAACTTCATCACAAAATTGGTGAAGTATTTTCATCAAGTTAACTTCTGCTGTGGTATTTAATAATTCGAGATTTTCCATTGAGGCTAATAAATTTTGCTCTTTTGTCATTCTAAGAATTGAGGATATTCTTGCATGGGCATATTGTAAATAAAACACCGGATTCTCTTCAGATTGTTTTTTGGCTAAATCAATATCAAAATTTAGATGACTTGAAAGACTTCTCATATTAAAGAAATACCGAACAACATCTTTTCCAACAGACTCGGTTAGTTCATCCAATGTTATATAATTTGCTTTACGGGTTGACATTTTTACTACTTTACCTTTTTCAATAATAGTAACAAATTGATATATTAAAACATCAATTTTATCAGCATCAAAACCCAATGCCCCTACTCCAGCCTTCACATCCGGGAAAGTAGCGTTATGGTCAGAACCAAATACATCAATAATTTTATCATAACCTCTATCAAATTTTGTTGTGTGGTATGCAATATCGGGCAAGCGGTATGTAGGCTCTCCAGTAGCTTTAACCATTACTTTATCTTGTTCATTACCAAGCTCGGTTAGTTTAAGCCACACTGCATTATCACTTTCGTACGATAATCCCTTATCCTTAAATTCTGCAAGTACCGATTCTATTTTCTTATCCTTATAAAGAGAATCTTCATTGAAAAATGTTTTCATTTCAATATCAAGATTTTTAAGTGTCTCTTTAATTTCCTTAAATATTTCACTCTCTGCTTTAGCTTTAAACACCGATTCATCTTTTTCATTAAGGAGTTTATCTCCATATTCATCAACCAAAAGTTGAGCTACTTCTTTAATATACTCACCTTGGTAATGCTCATCCGTGAAATCAATTTCTTCACCAAGTAATTCGCGATACCTAAGCTGCACAGACTCCCCAAGTACTCGCATCTGTCTGCCAGCATTATTGAAGTAGTACTCTCTATCAACACTATACCCAACCCATTCCAATAAATTAGAAACTGTATCTCCAATAATTGCATTCCTACCATGCCCTACAGTTAGCGGTCCTGTTGGGTTCGCCGAAACAAACTCTACATTTGCACTTTTACCAATATATTTTTCCGATTTTCCAAACTCACTTTTTTCTTTATCAATTTGGATAATTATTTTTGAAAGAAATTTTGGAGTGAAAACGAAATTTATAAATCCAGGTCCAGCAATCTCAACTTTTTCAATTACTTCTTTATCATAATTTAAATTTTCAATTATTTCATTTGCAATTTCTCGCGGTTTTTTTTTCAACACCTTAGTTAAAAGCATTGCAATATTTGTTGATAAATCGCCATGCCCTTTCTGATTTGGGACTGAAAAAGCAATTTGTTTTTCATTTAAATATGGTGAAACTTTTGCTGCTTCTTCAAAAATATTTTTTAAGTATTCTTTCAATTAAATCTCCATTATTAAAATTTTAATACCCGCCATTGCTTATAGCCAATGTTGCCACACGTAGTCAGTCTTTGTTCGAAACTATGTTTCTTTTTCTTAAGTCTCTTTTTGAGTGGTGGACTGTAAGAATGTTAACAGATAATCTGTCGTATTCATAAATGACTCTGTAATTCCCGATAATCAATTCTCTGAATTTTTTATCATTTAGTTCGGGAACAATTCTGCCAATAAGTGGTTGATTTTCCAGAATCAGGGTTTGATCAAAGATTTTCTTTATTGTTAAACTTGCATATTTAATAGAATCCTTTGCAATATATTCTGCAATATCATCCAAGTCTGCTACGGATCTATCAGTCCAGACTATTTTAACCATTTATTAAGTCTCTTTTTTGCTTCCTCTGGTGTATAAACCTTTCCTCTCTTTACATCATTAAGTCCTTGTTCGATTTTGTTAAGAACAATCAGTTCTTCGATTATATCCTCAATAGTGAAGTTGTCAGGGAGAGAATCAATGGTTGTTTTAATTTTTTCTTTTGTTAACATAATCCTTCCTTTTTAGCAAAGATACAAATAATAGAGATTCTTTATTTTATTTTTCTTTCCAAACTATGTGTGGTAACGGGATTATATATTGTAAGAATTATCGTTTAATTCATTCTACAATAAACCAAGTATAGTCATTTGCTCCAAATTTCAAAAAGTAACGAACAATAATAATTACCAGATAGTTCCTATTTCGTACACTCTTTACTCATCCACAATTGTTTCTGTGGGTGCATCGCCCCAAAGTTTTTCTAAATTATAAAATTCGCGTGCTTCCGTTTTAAAAATATGGACAACAACATCAAAGTAATCTAACAGCACCCAGTTAAGAGTATTGTATCCTTCTTTGAAATGGCATTTAATTCCAATATCTCTTAGTTTATCATCTACTTCATCGGCAATTGCTCTTACTTGAATATGTGAATCGGCAGAGCATATTATAAAATAATCTGCAACAGATGATATCTCTCTTAAATCAAGTACTTTTATATCGTATCCTTTTTTTGAAAGAATTAGTTCTCCTATTCTTCCGGCAAAATCTTTAGCATCCAAAATCTATTCCTTTTTAATTGGTGATTGTTTAAAATAGTCACGTCCAATAATAACAGTAACATCAACAAAATAATCGTTATTTATTTGTGTAATCGAATTCCCTTCCCGAACATTTAAAAGTTCAGCAACATAATCTGAATTTGCTTTATTGCCAATTCTATCAATAACAATTGTTTCATCAATATCAAATTGAATGTAGTTTCCAGTCTTTACAACATCAACATCATTCTCGCGTAGAAAGTCGGTAAACCTATCTGCAATTCCACTAACTCCACATCCATTTAACACTTCTACTTGAATAATTTCAGCACGTGTTCCGTAATCTCTTAATTCTGTTTCAGTAATTTCGTTCATATTTAATTTAATAAAAACTGAATATGCGAGATAAATAATTACAGTTAATAGAAGAAATATTAAAATATTAAGCACAAAATTATTCATTGATGTCTTAACATTATTCATATTTTTTACTGTCCAAAGTATCTTTACTTAATACCAAAGTTAATTAATTCTATCAAAATATACACAACACAAATTGTCCCGCTCTGCGGGACAATTTTGATGTTATATACCGACAATATCTATTTTTGAATTTCCGACCTGTTCCGTTTTTGGAAAAACCATTTCATTGTCGGTATAGTATTTTAAAATTAGAATGGTAAAAATAAGAAAATTTGAGATTTAAAACCCTCTTATAAATCTATCTCTTGAAAATGGAGAGGAGTTGTAATAACTGTTGTAATACATACCAGGAGCGGGGTTGATATATTGAATCATCAGATTTGAATTTTCAGAAATTTTGTAATTAAGTTGTGCCCGAGTTATGTAAATTCCATTAATTTCGTTTTGATGAGCTTTTCCAAAAGAACTATAAGGGGAGGCAACAAGACTTGCATCAACTTGAAAATTTAAATTTTCTGTTAATCGGAAAGCCATTGAATTGGTGTATGTACTGAGTGCAACTCCACTACTGCCAAATGCTGAATAAGACATACCAACCGAATGGTTCATTTTAAAGTTATTTGGATTTAAGAAGTTTGATAAAAAACCAGATGGTGAGTAGTTTGATATACCATCAAAAATAGTTGGGGTAATATCTTTATCCTTAAATTGCGAAAAAGATATTGATGAAACAATTAACAATATGAATACTAGTTGTTTAATCATAACTTTAATATACAAAATTATTGGTTATTAGTTTAAGTATAGCACAGATTCAAGTACAACTTTACTTCAAAATTATTCTCATATTAATGGAAGATACTTATGGGACTGCAAAATATTATTGCATATCAATATTTTGACATCAATGACAAAGTACATTTTTTTTACAACGGTATTCCTTTTGAATGAGAATTTTATCACTCCATACAGAGTGGAACAGAAATTTTTACACCCAATTGCTCTCAATTTAATTTTTCTCGCAAAAATTCTGGAGCAACGTTTAGTATATGAAAAGTAAGCGATTTTGAAGCACAAAACTTTCAATTTACAAGAAAGTTCAAACGAGCTACAACCCTTTAATTTACTGCTATCTCGGCTATTATTTTTATACATTGTTATGCCCTTTTATTTTTCTTTTAACTCCGATTTTTCTATTACTTTTAGTAAGTCACTTGCAACTACAATTCGGTCAAAGGCTGATATAAAATCTATTTCAATATCTCTAGAAGAACAGGGATTTTTGTAAAACCCAAATGCACCCGCGATGTAATTAGTAAATGCTTCTCTTTCTGATTTTGGTAATTTATAATCAGTCAATTTTCCATTTTCTGGGTGAAAGGCTTTCCTTATTAATCTTACGCCTATTTCTTCAGGTTTCGCTCCAATCTTCTTTCTAATGTTAGTCTCAAGTGCTTTAAATGCTTGAAATACTGCACTTTCATACTCGGCATTTTCCAGCAAAGAAAAACTCTTTTCAACAATTTCAGGATGAACATAGGTTTTTGGAAGTAGAGTGTATTCCTTAATTACTCGATTAAAATCTCGTTCTAAAAACTGAAATCCTTTTTTTGTTGGAAAGAACACATCTTCACCTTCATCATCATATCCTCTTTGAAACTGTCTAATGTCAATGTGTATCTCCGAACTTGCTTTGTATTTGACTCTTGAGAACCGAATAGGTTGATATCCGCCTGAATGCACCTCTCCAATGATTTTTTGATATTCAATTTTCGCTTCTATCTCTGGTTTACTCATATCTCAACTTTTTCCTTAATTACACATAACGATCTTGCTATGAGCAGTTGCGTATACTATTGCTACACTTATAATTGTTGGTAAGTTTATTGATTAGATTATGCCAAGTTTAACACTTTAACCGCAATTGCTTATAGCTTTTGTTGTAGGGCGTTTTTTCATCTGGTTTATCCAAAAATTCGTTTGAAAATAGTTTTTTCTGCTACATCTTGAAATTCTGCTACAATACTATCCTGAAAGTTAAAATCAAAATTTCCGTATTCTTTTATTTTATCATCGGGAATCGTAATTTCATCTTCATTAAAAGTCATAATGTATTGAAACTGTTTATGTTTAGCATTTTCAAGGTATTTATGATAAACATAGTTTATTGTATTAATTCTTGTTTTTAACGAAATACCGTGAAAAACTCCATCGTGAATTAAAAAATCAGGCAGTTTTCTATCATTGACAATATTATATAAAAACACCATTAAGTCATAGGCTACAATTTTTAACCGTGATTGCCCAAGTGCATCGGCTTTGGGTATTTCTATTTCAATGTCAAAAGGCAGTTTTTTACGATTTGCTGTAGGCTTAGGAACTATATCAAAATAAGCGTTATCATAACTTTCATCAACAAAAATGGCATTCTTTAGTATGTCAATAAACAATTTCCTTAATTCATCTACTTTACCTTCAAACTTTTTTAATTCTTGTGAGATTAATAGTTTTACTTCACTAATTGTTACATTCAATTTAGTAAGCATTTCCTGATATTCATCAATCTGCTTAATTACTTGTACGTTTCTTTCTAAGTCGGTTTTTTCAATTATCAATTCTTCATAAGTGTTTTTTACACTATCTAATGCCCCTTTTTCGTCTAATGATTTATAAAAATTACTGCGTTTAGTTTCTAAATTGGAAATGTCATTTAAAACTTCATTTATTGCTTTTTGCAGTCTATCTTCTTTCTGTATCAAATACTTTTTTCTGTTTGCTAATATGTTGTTTTTAAAATCAATTACTTCGTCTAATGTTTTGGCAACCTGATTTCCGAAATTTTCAACTACTTCGTTATATATTTTTCGAATTTCTTTAGTCTCGATATTTTGATTTACATTATAACTCTCTCTTATTTTATTCAATTTATTATCTAACGAGTTGTATTCAGTAAGTTTGGTGTTAATTTGTTTAGTTACTTCAACCAACTGTTTCTCAATATCTTTATATTTTTCAATAAAATGATAATTGTCTAAACTATTTTCGAGTAAAATTATTCTTTGGTCTATATTTATACGTTCGCTTTTGTATTCTTGAATTGATTTACCAGTTTCAATTTTAATTTTTTCTTCAGCGGTATTTATTGCAGTATTGAATTTTTCATATTCTTTTGATTGCTCGTTGTAATTAATTAGATGTTTAGTAGGTAAATTAAGCAAGAAGAAATTATATATAGCTTTTTCTTTTACGCTTGCATTGTATTTCAAAAAATTTAAAGGGTCAAATCTTTTTTGATTATCCAAATCATCTTTTATGAAAAAGTCAAAAATTGTTCTGAATTTGTTCCCATCAAAAAAAACATCGTCTTTTTCTACTGGTAGAAATAAGTTTGTCAAAACAGTCTTAAAATCAGTTTTTTCAAATCCATCAAGTTTGTTTAGTGATGTTCCAAAATATATATCCGATTTTTTATGAAAGTCTCTTTTTATGAAATATGTTCTGTTGTCAATTTCAAATTCTAAAATAATATCGTGTTCATCTTTTCTTAGAAAATCATACTTTTTATTAGAAAATATTTTCTGAGCACTATCTGAAAGAAAAGTATAGTCAATTAATCTAATTAAAGTTGATTTACCAATTCCATTTACTCCTGTGGCTTCTTTTTTACCTGAATATTTACCCAAAATGATATTAATTCCAGAATGAAATTTATAATCCTTTAATAGTAGTCCTGTATTTGAAAATAATCGTTTTATCATAGTAATTATTCAAATAAATTTATTTGTTGTTTTCTTGTTCTTGGTGTTAATTTAACTTTATAATTGTCATATTCTATTAACCCAAAACTGTAAAGAAAAACTAAGCTTTTTATAAATAAATCAGGTGTGCGTTTTATATCTTTATTTAGAAAAGATTGCATAACCTTTTCTAAAAGTACCGTCTTTTTATGATGTTTAAGTTCCTTTATTATATCAGTTGCTACAACTAATATATTTGTGGAAAAATCGGTTTCAGGATGTGGTAATATCATAATTCACCCTTAGTTTTACTTCCTATTAAACATTGTTCAAAAAGGTAGATTAATACTGCTCTGATATAAAATAAATATTCATCATCATTTTCGCTTGAATATTTATCCAAATACTTTTCTGTTAATTGTTGTAAACGACTTTTAAAGTCTCCAGATTTGTTGTTAAAATCACTAATGATACGAACTTTTAATTTGTTTGTATCTTCATCTTCGTATCCAAATAACAGACTTTTTATTTCATTAAAAACTCCATTCTCAAAATAAATATCATACTCGTGAAAAATACTTTCTATGTCTTCTTGTTTATAATTCAGACTTACTTTATCAGGGAAATATATCTGTTTTTTATATTCAATATTTTTATCAGTAAATGAAATTTCTTTAATCAAATCTTCAATTATTTCTTTTAGATAATCTTGTGCAAATAACTCTTTTTCAACATTTAGATAATTTCCTATTTCTCTTTTCTGAAAACTTGATAATTCATCAACTATTTGCAATAGATTTTTTAATCCAACAGGGGAACTGTCTTTTTTTAATAAATTGATTTTCTTAATAGCCCACTCTGGAATATCGTTATTTGTAACAAACATCCAGTTTTCATACTTCGATTGCCAATTATCAGAATATGATTTAAAGTCATCTTCTATTTTTTTGGTATATCTCTTTTCGTCAATCTTTTCAGGTCCATAACAGGCAACAACTGTTTCCGTTTTAGTTATTATGCCATCTGCTCCTTTATCTTTTATGTCACGAGGTGGTGTATAATTTTCAGCCCCATATTTAAACATAAAGAGTTTAGTAATGAAGTCCTGAAAGTCAAACTTATATAGGGACTTTATTTGTATGCGAAAGCTATTTTGCAAAGGACTATTCATAATTACGATATTCTAACATTAAATAGCAAAAACACTGTATTCTTTTTCTTCGTCAATCAAGCTCCAACATATTTTCAAATGGTGCAGTCCTCTTTTTTGTTAAGTCAATATATTCTTGACTAATTTCAAATCCCACATATTTTCTGTCACTTTTTAATGCCGCAATCCCAGTTGTTCCACTACCCATAAATGGGTCTAAAATTATATCTGTTTTAAAAGAATAAAGTTGTATCAATCTATGTGGTAAGTCAATCGGAAATGGTGCTGGGTGTCCAACTCTTCTTGCCGATTCTGCATTGAAAGTCCAGATTGATTTTGTCCATTCCATAAAATTTTCTTTGGAAATAGAGTTCTGTTTTATCTCTTTTTCATCTTTTTTTCGGTCTCTTTTATAATCTCCTTTTGAAAAAACTAAAATATATTCGTGAATGTCCCTTAAAATTGGGTTTGAAGCAGACATCCAACTTCCCCAAGCAGTTGAAGGACTTGCACTTGCGGCCTTATTCCAAATGATTTCGCCACGCATATTAAATCCGATTTCAATCATCATTTGAGAAATATAATCAGAAAGTGGGATGTAAGGTTTTCTACCAAGATTTGCAACATTTATACAAGCACGCCCACCATTTACTAATACTCGATATGTTTCTGAGAAAACCTTTTTAAGCACTTCCAAATATTCTTTCAACGACAGGTCTTCATCATATTCTTTCGATACATTATAAGGTGGTGAAGTAATCATTAGGTGCAAAGAGTTATCTGCAATCATTGACATATTTTCTGCCGAACCCAATATTGTTGTGTTCAGTAATTTTTCAGGAAACGAATTAGTCTCTTTGCTAACTTGTTTTTCGCTTGATAATTCTTTGTATAATTTAGAATCATAGAATTTAGAAGAATCGTGATTTATTCTACCATTCGTTCCAAATGAACTTGACTCTGTCCCTTTTTTTCTTTGATATGTAGTTTTCATTTTCTCCAATTTATTCATTTATTAGACTTAAAAATTTCTCTGCTTTTGAAATATCATCTTTTTCATTTGCAGATACAGCTATTATTTGTCCCAATTTTCTTTTAGGTAACATTGAAGAAAAGAAATTCATATCGGAATTAACTACTTCTGTAAGGTAATTGGTCAAATCTTGATATTCATTGAATGTTTGAAAACCTTTGCCAACAGTGTTTTTAATAAAATCATCTGTTGGATTTGGATACAAGGAAATAAAACTTTGAATAATTCCAGCCTGTTTTAAAAAATCAACTTTTTTTGCATAGTTTTTTGTGATAGGACTATTTCCTAAAATGATAATTGGAATTTTAGTTGATTCTGTCCCAGAAACCCTAATATTGATTGATTTTCCAATTGCTTTTAACATTGAATCTGAACGAAGAATTGAAGGATTTCCTTTATGTTTTTTGTAATCTCCAACAATATTTACTTGTTTGTTCTCAAATTTATAATTATTCACAATGCTCATTTTAATTTCAAAGAGCAATTTTATGTTTTCTGCTTTCTGGTGAATTTCATTAGTACTGCAAAATGCTAAATCTGCATCACTTTGAGTGGATAATCCAAGTTCTGGGCAAACTACACTATTTACTGCAAACAGTCCTAAGCTTTCAGCAATTGGCTTTAAAAAGTCTTTACTCCATTTTTCTGTATATTTTCCAATTAACGAATTTCTGCTTTGTAATGTTTGTCCTTCTGCACTTTCCCCTTTTGGCACATATGCAAAATATCCATCTACTAGTTTATAAAATAATTGTTCAGGTGAAGCAAAATTTTTCATCGCTTCAATAAAAAACCTTTTCTCAATCTCTTTATTCCAAAATGTCATATATTTTCCTTTTAATTTATAGTACAAAGATAATCCATTCCTATCTTATTCTCACTGTTATTATACGATTTCTTTAAATGCCCTACAACATCCCAATACACCCATTGTGTATATCGGGACTTATATATTGTAAATTGTCATCTGTATTACGAAATTTTTCGCTTATAAGATGTTGAGTTTTTTTTATCATATGCTTCTATTTTTTTTGGATCATATTTCAAGTGATTTTATTTACACGAGGCACTAACCAATGCTACACATTATTTATCTTAACCAACACAAAAGTAATATCATCATTCTGAGGTGCAGTGCCTCTGTGGTCTTTCAATGAACTAATAATTTTTTCTTGAATTATTGAAGTATCTAAATTTGATTCGGAAATTAATATTTTGTTGAAATTATTTATTCCAAACATTTCATCCTCACTATTCATAGCTTCATTTACTCCATCGGAGTAGAGGCAAAAAAGAGATTTCTCGGTTAACGGAAGTTCCATTTGCTCAAGATTTTTTTCAAATAATCTCCCTGCTTCCAAACCCATTCCAATCCCGCTCGGAATAAAATCTTGAACAACTCCATCTGTAACTACAGATATTGGTGTATGCCCTGCTCTACAAATTTTAACACTTTTATTTTCCGAATTGAACAATGCAATTGTGCAGGTGATAAACCAATTTTTCTCCATCTCCTTAAATATTCTGGAATTGATTTTTGTTAAGACATCAAACGGAGTGCTTTCTTCATTACAATACAATTTAACCATAGTTTGTAGTTTAGACATATAGAATGATGCAGCAAGTCCTTTGCCTGAAACATCTCCAACAACAGCAAATACTTTCGATTCAGAGACTTTAATTACATCAAAATAATCGCCACCCACTTGCATTGCCGGAAGCATAGTGCCGCTTATATCAAGCCCTTTTATTTTTGGAATTACTGAAGGTAATAAACTGTTTTGAATTTTTCGAGCATTCTCCAAGTCTCTATCAAGAATTAATTTCTCTTTTTCCGATTCATATAAACGAGCATTTTCGATAGATACAGCAGTTTGGTTAGCCGCAGCAGTTAGTAATTCTATATCTTTACCAGCAAAACGAGAGCCTGAATATTTAAGCCCAAAAAGTAGAAGACCAACAATTTTATTTTTTATGATTAACGGAATAACTGTATAAATGCCTTGTGCAATAAGGGTTTCAGCAGATTCCGGACAAGCCAAATTGAAATCACTATCATCAATAACCAATGCTTGCTTAGTATCTCTCTTGTTTTTAAGAAAGCTAATTAAACTTTCTTCGTTTGTATTAAGAATTAGTGAAGAATTATTTAAGCCAACACCTTCTCGTAATTCAAATTTACCATTTGAATTATTTTTTAGTACAATTCCAAAAACAGCTAACTTTAATGCCTCGATGAATGTATTAGTAGTAGATTTTAAAATATTTTCTAATCCAACAATTGTTACAACATCATTACTAAATTTGCAAAGTACTTTCTGATAAGCAAATTGTTCAGGGTAAAATTTTCTAATAATTAAATTTTGAAATTTATCTTTTGTAGATTGAAAAATAATTGCAAACGCTACAAATATTACTCCTGCAATAAGCCCTTGATATTCAGTACCTATAGCAGAACTTAAGGTTTGCCCAAGAATATAAATAACAAAAAAGTAGGTGGCTGCAATGCTAATAGTAGCAAAGCCATATAGTAATGTTGTTTTCACAACATCAGAAACATCCATTAGTGAATATTTAAAAATAGAATATCCGAAAGCAACAGGAAGTAATGCAATTAAAATTAATGGAAGAAATACTTCGGGCTGATTAAAACGCATTGCAGGATTACCTGCTGTAACTAAAACAAAAGTATAAATTGCTGCCAAAATACCAATAGTATATGCAACCAAAATTACAAAGATAGGTTTCCTATCCTTTTCATTTTTTATTTTTAGATAGTTAACAAAGAGTGATATCAATCCAATAAATCCGGATATAAAAATTGATAGAATTGACCCAACAGCCATAACCCCATAAAATTTATATACGTTTACTGCTCCTTGATAAACAAAGATATATTTAACCAAAACTAATAGAAGAAATAGAAATGTTGGAATTATAAATAATAAATTATCAATCCATTTACGATTAAAGTATTTAATAGGTTTTGGGAAAATCCAGAAAAACTTAAGTATTAAAAATGGGAGAAATAGTGTTCCAAACGTCCATAAATGATCTACAATTTGAACAAGAATTGGATATTCGTACAATGGATTTTTAATGTTATCAACAATAAGAAGATTAAACGAAGCAAAAAGAACAAATGCTAATCCAATTCTGAAAAATGTGATTTGTATTATTCCATCATCCTTCGATTTTATTACAACAAAACCAACTATCAGCCAAATTAAAGCAAGTATTGCAAATGAAAGCCCTCCAAATTGGATAAGTTTTTTAACCTCAACTTTTGTCTCAAAAATCTCTTCATCTCGTGAAACTTTGTAGAGTGCCGAATCTCCTTCCGACATACTATTTAAGATATGGCTTGCCTCATATAGTTTTAAAATGGGTTTTCCATTTATTTCAAGAAGTTGGTCACCATCACGAATACCAGCCTTCCAGGTGACACCTTCCAATTTAACATCCTGGAAAAAATACCCAACACTATCCTTAGTTACCATCTGCGGGTCCCATATACATTCATCATTGGGTTGTGGTGTAACTTCAAAAATAAAATAGAAAACGGATAACAGCAGCACAGCCATAAATAATACAACTGGTGCAATTAACTTGCTTCTGTACTTCGCTAGTATGTGTTCAAATTTATCCAAGATTAAACTTCATTTACTTTTACTACTATGCAGGTTATATCATCCGATTGCTCTACACCATTTGCAAAAATGTTAACTTCAGAAAGAATTTTTTCGAGTGCTTGGTTTGCAGATAAATTATTAAGTGTAAGTGTTAGGTTTTCTAAACGTTCATCAGAAAATTCAATATTATCTTTATCCATTGCTTCAGTTATACCATCAGTAAACATAATTATCAAATCATTTTTTTCTAATTTAGTAATTTCATTTTTATACGGAGTTATAGTTGGCATTACACCCATCAACATCCCACCATTTTTAAGTTTTGAAATAACTCCGTTTCGCAAAAGCAGCGGTGGATTGTGTCCCATATTTACACTTTCAAAAATCATATTTTCATCATTTAAAATACCCCAGAAGAATGTTATAAATCTTCCGTCGGATGTATTATCGGAAACTAAATCGTTGAGCAAGTTTGACGCATCAACAAGTTCTTTGTTCTGTTTACTTATCGCTTGAAGAAATGCCTGCAAATTTGCCATCAACAAAGCTGCTTGTACTCCTTTCCCTGAAACATCAGCAATTGCGAGTAATACTTTTCCGTTATCTAATTTAATAGCATCGTAATAATCGCCGCCCACTTGTTTAGCAGCACTATTAAAAGCAGCTATTTCAAAATTTTTCATTCTTGGTAATTTGCTTGGCAATAAATTTCTTTGAATTTTCTTCGCAATCTCTAAATCTTTTTCTAATCTCTGTTTTTCAATTGTTTCTTTAAATAGTAAACTATTTTCTATTGAGATAATTGCAAGACTCCCAATTGATGAAACAAATTCAATATCCGATTTAGAATAATTTTGCCCAGTATTCCTTTTCCCCAATAATATCAAGCCTTTCGTCTTCTGCTTTATTTGCATTGGTACTATAAGTTCAATTCCCATTTCAAAAAGTGGAGAGACTGGTTTATCAATTTTCTCATCACAAAGTATCGGTTTTTTAATTTCATCTACATCCAGCAAGGCAATATTATCTTTCAATAAATCAGAATTAAATTTCGATTCCAAAATTTCAAAATCATTTTCTTTGAATATTAACACAGCATATTTAGAGACAAGCAATTGCCCAATTATTGAGAAGCCCAACAGTTTACTAATTAGTGGAATTTCTAAAATGCCACTAAACTCCTTACTTAAATCGAACAACGCACTTAGCTGATGAACTTTTGTATCAAGATTATTATTTACAGCTTTTAATTTATTTATGCTTAAGGAATTTTCGAGAGCAGTGGCAGATATATTTAGGAAAGTCTGTAAAAACTTTGAGTCCTCTATAGAATATTCTTTTCCGCTCAATCTCTCACCAAGAAAAATAACACCAATAAGTTTATTAGCCGAATGTATCTCCTGCGAATGAACTAATTTATATTTCAATAAATACTTATTCAATTCATCAGATGTTTTATAATCTTTCTCTAACAGTTTGGGGAAATCATTAACAATACTTTTTGGTAAACCCTTTGCAACTGCATAATTTAATTTACCATTACGCACAACTGCAATTAGACCCTTTGTTGTATGGAACTTGCCAAAACTTGTAAGCAGTAAATTGTTTAATATAAAATCTGTTTTAAGGGATGAATTTATAAGGTTGCCAAAATCTACAAGTGCCGAAAGATTTCTGAGAGTGCTTTTATGTATTTCGTTTTCCATCTAATTAAGTAAGGTATTTAATTAAAATTAGTTCATTGCTTTTTCCTTTTGCATTATACTTAACTTCATCCATTATTTTTTTCATGAGAAACATTCCTAACCCTCCACCCTTTTTCAATTTTTGGTTCTCCGCAATATTCGGCTCTGGGATTATACTTGGGTCAAATTTAGAGCCGTTATCTGTAAGTTTAACAAAAATTTTATTATTATTTTTATCTATTTTAATTTTAATCTTTCCATTTTTAGAGTTTTTATAAGCATGCTCAATTATATTTGTGCAAGCCTCGTCAACAGATAGAGAGATGTGAGCAATTTCCCTTTTGTTCAATTTAAATTCTCTACCGTGAAACTCGATAAAACTTCTTAATAGAGAGAGATTATCAGTTGAACTAGAAATTACTATTTCTGTTTTTGTTATGTCTATTTCACTTTTCACATTAAACACTATCTAAATTTTTTAATTGCTTCTTCTTCATCTTTATAAAATTCATACAGAACTGGGAACCCCAATAAATCGAAAATGCTATATACATCATCCTTTAGGTTCGAGAACTTAATGTCTCCATCTTCTTCTCTCATGGTCTCTACATAAGCCATAAAAACACCAAGCCCTGCACTGCTTATATAATTGAGCTCGCTAAAGTTTACAACAATTTTATGTCTCTTTCGTTCAATCATTTTATTGAACTCGTTTTCAAGGTCTGGTGCTGTATGAGCATCTAAATAACCTTCCACTTTCACTACACTTACTTCGCCATCTTCTCTTGATGACACATTAAAATCAGCCATTAAGCCTCTCCCAACTTATCCCGACCAATCCCGTAATTTTTACGGTGTTGTTTATCGGGAATGTTTTTAATTTTTCCACTTAAATAGAACAAGGGTTAAATCGTCATGCTGTTGTTTCTCTTTAGAAAAAAGTGCTACTTCTTTGAAGATATTTTTTGTAATGTTACTTAATTCCCCATTACAATTTTCTTCAATAACACTTTTCAATTTCTCTAAACCAAAATCTACATTATCAACATTTTGCGATTCTGTAACTCCATCAGTATATAGAATTATAATATCGTTATTATTTAGTTTAATTTCCATATTATCGATATTAGAATTAAATTTTTTATTAAAATTGAGTCCTAATCCAATTCCTTTTGGCAAATACTCTTTTAGCTCTCCTTCGGAACATATCAGCAACGGCATATGACCTGCACGAGCAAAATTCAGAATTCCATTTTTAATATCAATAACGCCATAGATAGCAGTTACAAAACTTTTTTTATCTAAACTACCTCCTAATATGTCGTTTGTTTTTATTAAAAGTTCCTTAGGGTTTGTAATTACCTGAGCTAATGCTTCAAAAATTCCTTTAACCTCAGCCATAATATATGATGCGGAAACACCTTTGCCAGAAACATCCGCAATTACAAAGGCAAGTTTATCTTCGCTTAGTTTGAAGTAATCGTAATAGTCGCCCCCAACTTCAAATGCAGGAACAAAGAGTGCATCAACTTCTAAATGCTCCGAGCTGGGATTTTCATCTGGCAATAATTTTGATTGAATATTTCGTGCAACTTCTAATTCATTTTCCATCCGTTCTTTTTCAAGAGATTTTTTTATAAGCTTTGCATTTTCTATTGCCAATGCTGCGTAATCTGCAAATGCACCAATTGCTTTTATTTCATCTCTATCAAATTTATATTTCTGCCTCTTTGCAGCAAATAGATATCCACTAATAGTATTATGCACTTTTAACGGGGCAATTATTATTGATTGAAAAACATAGACCTTCTCATCATTTTGAACTTTTATTTTTATTAATTTTCTATTAAGGGTCAGTACATCTGTTTGAGGTAGCTCAAATTCATTTAATAAACTCTTACTAATTCCATCTGCTTCAAGATACCCGATGTTACTAACAGAAATCAGTTCGTAATCATCACTATCTTTAATAACAATCCATGCAGAATCGGAACTACATACATTATTTGTTGCTTCTGTAAGGCTATCGGCTAATTCTTTGAAATCTAGTACTTGGGTCATTAGCTTACTAAGATCAATCAACGAAGTTATCTCTTCTCTCTTTTGGTCAAAAGCCCCTGCGGTAGGAAGATGAAAGAGTGTTGTAAAGAAAACAATTCCAAAATAGATAGTTCCGTGTAGCATTATTAGAATATAAAAGACTCTAGCACCAGGAGAAAAATTGGAAACAATCTGTTCAATAATATTTGTTTCAGAAAACATTGCAAAGTTAAACCCAAATAACCCTGACATTATTATTGAAATAAATAACAAAAATATTTTTTGACGCTTTGATAAAAACGCAATCCAAGAAACCCGAAATGAATTTAACGCAATTAAAACAATTGAAACTACGAAAAATGTTTTTTCAATAAAAGTTAGGTCTGTATTTAGCTTGCTAAGTGTTCCAGCAAAAGAAGCTAACAGAAGTGAAATAAGCATTAGGAGAAAGTAGTTTTCCGTAACAAGTTTCTCTCGCAGAAAATAAAGAGTTTTAAGAGCCGAGAGAATATAGACAACAAAAGCAATAAATGTAACAGATATAAAAAGTGAAATAACTGTATAAAAAAATCCATTAACATCTTCAATATTTTCTATTTTATCAAAAATTACTGATGAAAGTGATGTAATAAAAAAAAGAATTGTACTTAAAATTCCAACATTAAGAACGAGTGAAATTGGGTTTTCCGATTTAGAAATAGTGGTTTCATTAAAGAAGATGAAAGCTAAACCCATAGTACTATAAATGAGAAAATCATTTATAATTATTAGAATAGAGTTATCAACTAATGGGAATAAAAATTTGAACAGTACTAATAGAAGGAGGAAGAAAAGAGATTTCTCAAGTTTTTCCTTTCTGCTGCCATTAACTATTTTTGTAAAAAACTGATTCAATTATCCCTCTGCTTTGCCGTACCTTTAATTCCATTACCCGCACCACTATTTGCTCTTGATATGGAGTCCATTTTAATACCATACTCAATCCATTCATCTATATTTTTACCACTAAAAATTTTTATTGAATTTATAATAGTAGCTCCAATCTCATCACTTTTCATTTCAAATCTAATAGTGTTATCTAGACTATCAGCATAACTGAATTTCAAAGAGATATTTTCAAGGGAATCTTCTGCAATTTTAAATGATAATTTCATATCACTCCAAGAAGTATCAGCCACCATATTATAAATATTTAAGTTTTGCAAATTAACATTTTCGTTGTATAAGTTATCCAATGTAACTCTTGCAAAATTTGAATCTATTTCAATACTAAATCCGCTCTCTTCAATTGGTTCATCCCCTTTAACGGTTTTCAAAAATTTATTTTTTTTATTAAATTCATTCTCTACAGTAGAAGATTCAACAAACTGGAATTCACGTTTCAACACAGAATCTGGAGTAAAAACAATGTAGTTGCGAGGTTTATTTTCTGATATATTATTTAGTAAATCATACAATTTCACATTTAAGTGATTTTCATCTTGTAAATTATATTTTATTTCTCTAATAAAAGTTGAAAGATCATAATTTAATGAATTCCGAAGTAATCCAATTTTGGGGTCAACTGCAATTAAGGAATCATCTCCAAAATAAATTAAATTAGACAACTCCCCTTGGTATGCATTTAAAATCGAATCAAACTTTTCTTTTCGCTCAACAGTTAAGTTAAGTTTATCAACAATAAGAGAATAATCATCATTTTTAACAATTTCCGTATCATTTAAAATTTCAAGTGTTTCTTTCCCATCTGGCTCTGTTGTAACTTGCAAAACTCTATCACTTTCAATTAGAGGTAAATTGCCCATAACTGCAAATGTAAGTAAGTCCTTTTTGTCAATGTTTTCGGAAGAAAAAAGTGGTTTCAAAGTTGCAGAGTATAACTCGTTAGCAAAGTTTCTGTTTTTAAGATTATCTTCTTCATATTGTTCAGAACCAAATAGGAACAAGAGAAATAATGTTAACCCTCCAATTAAAAGAAACGGAAAGTTCTTTCTGTTCAAAAAAGTATTTTCCAATTTAATTGGCTTTTTCATTTTTCTTCAAATTTTTAAATAAAGGGAGATACACAAAATAAAAAGTAAATAATAAAATAAGCTTTTATCTACTCATCTCTTTTTGATATGGCTCTAAAAGTGCTTTCAGGCTTTCACGTGCTCTAAAAATTCTCGATTTAACAGTACCAACTTCACAATCAAGTTTTTCAGCAATCTCACTATAACTAAATCCATCAATATCTCTATACACAAGTGGGGTTTTCAGTTTTTCGGGTAAACGCTCAATTGCTTTTCTAACTAAGCCAGGTATATCTATATCTTGATGAATACCAGTTGAACGAATATTTTCGTGAGAATCTTTTATTGGAACAAAAATGCTTCTCACTCTTTTTTTTCTAAGATAATCGCGACACTTGTTAACAGTAATTCTATAGAGCCAAGTTGTAAATTTCGATTCAAACCTAAACTCTTTCAATTTTTTATAAACACTAATAAAAACATCCTGCGAAATATCATCAACAAATTCAGAATCGCTTAAAGTGAGGAAAATTAAATTACGAACCTTATCTTTATGCAGCATCATCAATTTCTCAAAGGCTTTCTCTTTACCATCAATAAATTCATTGATTAAGAAAACATCTCTCTCTTCACTTTCAATCTTCTTAATTGATATATCACTATTTACTTCGGGTAACTTAGACGACATATAATAAACTATGTTCCAATATTTAATTCTTCATAAAATTAAAGAAAAACTCTCTTTAATCTTTATTTTTATTAACTCTTTCTATAACTTGCTAAGCAATATAATTATTTATAATTATATTTATTTCCTTTTCATTAAATTTGATAAGTTAAATTAAAATAGGTATTAGAATGCGTATTAAAACAAGCGAAAAATATGGTGCGGTGGTAATCACATTAAAAGGTAACATTATGGGCGGACCTGATGCACAGGAATTTCACAATATTTTAGGTAATTTCTTAGATGAAAGCAAAACTAATATTATAATTGATCTTGGAAGTGTGAAATTTATGAACAGTACTGGGCTTGGGATGCTAATTAGCGGTTATACATCTGTTAAAAATAAAGGTGGTGTTTTGAAGTTAGCAAATGCTACAGATAAAATTAACAGCCTTTTAGTTATAACTAAACTTATTACAATTTTTGAGAACTTTGAATCAGTTGATGCTGCTGCCGAAAGTTTCGCAAAGTAGTTTCATTCAAACAATTCTTCAATTCAAAATTTATAGAGTATAAAAATGAGCGTGTCAGTTTTAGTTGGTAGCCAATGGGGTGACGAGGGTAAAGGAAAAATAGTTGATATTTTATGTGACCGTTTCGATATAGTTGTACGCTTTCAGGGTGGTGCAAATGCCGGACATACTATCGTAATTGATGACCAGCAATATATTTTACACTTAATACCATCAGGTATTTTACGTGAAGGAGTAAATTGCGTTATTGGTAATGGTGTTGTTATTGACCCCCAAGCTCTCCTTGACGAAATTAAATTACTTGAAGACCATGGCTTTGTTGTTAAAGGACGATTATTTATTAGCCATAATGCACATCTAATTATGCCGTATCACAAAATTCTTGATTCCTTAAATGAAACTGGTGATATTAAAATTGGTACTACCGGACGAGGAATTGGTCCCTGTTACATCGATAAATATGCACGTAAAGGGATTAGAATTGTTGATTTACTTGATAGAGTTGAATTAGAGAAAAAAATTAGAGCAAACATTGAAGAGAAAAATAGATTAATTAAAAACGTTTATAATGGTGAAGAATTAGATGTTGAAAAAATTGTAGAGGAATATTTAGCATTTGATGAAGCTATTGATCAATATATAACTGATGTTCCAACCTATTTGGATAATGCAATTAAAAGTGGGAAATCCGTTTTAATGGAGGGGGCACAAGGGGCTTTATTGGATGTTGATTTTGGTACTTACCCTTATGTAACTTCCTCTAATCCAACTTCTGGCGGTGCATGTATTGGTGCTGGAGTTCCACCCACACAGATTTCTTCCGTATTTGGAATAGTAAAAGCATACACAACTCGTGTTGGGTACGGACCATTCCCTACCGAGATGCTTGGTGATGATGGTGAAGAGCTAAGACAATGGGGAGCAGAATTTGGAGCAACAACCGGACGCCCAAGAAGATGTGGCTGGTATGATGCATTCCTTTTAAATTATTCCCGCATGATAAACGGAATTGAACGTGTTGCAATTACAAAACTTGATGTACTAAGCAATATGGATGAAATTAAAGTCTGTATTGGATATGAGTTAGATGGGAAAAGATTAAAATCATTCCCCACAACAACAAGCCAGTTAGAAAAAATTGTTCCTATATATGAAACTCTTCCAGGATGGAAAACAGATATTACAGAAGTTAGAAATTATGACGACTTTCCAGCAGAGACAAAAAATTATCTAAGTTTTATAGCTGAACATTCAGGATTCGAAATTTCAATAATTTCTGTTGGTCCAAAAAGAGATCAAACAATTGAATTGTAGGAGGCTTCGCATATCTTAAAAAACATAGTACTTTTGTCTCAGAAAAATATTTTTCTCTCATTTTGTTTTGTTTTTATGCTACGCCCCCCAAGTGTAACAAATATTAAAGAAATCTTACTCGAGATTGACTGCTAAAATAGGTTATGCGCTGTGAAAGTCACACGGATAAAGTTTTCTTATTAATACTTAATTATTGTCTGATGAAAAAAAATTTAGCGAGTGGACCTGGTTCCATTCAAATTAAAGTTATTCTTCTTGTACTTGCCACTACTATTGCTTTAGCTACTTTTATCTATACACAAACATTAATTTCACAACTTGAAGAGAGAGAGAGAGAGGTTGCAGAACTCTATGCTACAAGTTTACAGCAAGTTGCAGAACTCACTGCTTCCGATAAAGATTTCACATTTTTATTAGATGTTATTAAGCGAATAGATTTCCCATTAATCTTAGCTGATTCGAATAATAAAATATCAATAGATAGAATGGGCGGAGGTATTAGAAATTTAGAGATCGATTCGACATTCACAGATAAAGAAATAATTAGTTTTGTTGAAAATAAAATTAATGAATTCAGCAAAATTAATAATCCTATTTTTGTCTATAGTCAGGATAGTGTTGTTCTAAACAAAATCTACTTTGGCGATTCAGATTTAATTACTCAGCTTAGATACTACCCATACCTACAAATTATTTTTGCAATAATGTTTATTATAATTGCATATTTCAGTTTTAGCTATTTAAAGAAAAACGAGCAAAGTAATATTTGGGTGGGAATGTCGAAAGAGACTGCTCACCAATTGGGTACTCCAATTTCAAGTTTGTTGGGTTGGAATGAAATCTTAAAATTGAATAAAGCAAATCCCGATAAAGTAGAGGATATTTCGGATGAGATTGGTAACGATTTAGACCACTTAAATAAAATTGCTGACCGATTTTCAAAAATTGGTTCAAAACCCAAATTAGTGGATACTGATATTACAGAAGTTATTAATTCTGTAATAGAATATTTTAATAGACGACTTCCAACCTTGAGTAAAAGAACTGAGATTAGGCTTTTAACAAAAGAAGAAATCATTGTTCCACTTAATGCTTCACTCTTTGAATGGGTAATTGAAAATCTTATTAAAAATGCACTCGATGCAATTGGAACAAAAAAAGGTTTAATAGAATTTAAGTTCTCCACAGACCAAGCAAATATTTATGTTGATGTTTCAGATAATGGAAAAGGGATTGATTTAAAAAACAGAAAAGATGTTTTTCGTCCCGGATATAGTACGAAAAAGCGTGGTTGGGGTTTAGGTCTCTCGTTAACTAAAAGAATTGTTGAAGACTATCACAAAGGGAAAATATTCGTAAAAAACTCAGTACTTAATGAAGGAACTACTTTTCAAATAGTTTTAAAAAAGAATGTATAAGCATATCAATTCTCTTTTGCACTAATTACAACTTTGCTGAACGAATCTAACTCCAAAAGGTTTTTCGATATTTCAACTATCTCATCGTAAGAGATTGCATTAATATTATTTACAGAATCTTTAATTTTTCTTATTTTGTCAAAATAGAACATTGATTGTGACATTCGAATCATACGGTTTGTAGTATTCTCTAAATGCATAATCAAATTACCTTTCATATATTCTTTAGCACGGTTAAACTCTCTCTTGGTAATCCCCTTTTTAAGAATCTTATCAAATTCCTTATAAACTAAATCAACTGCTCGCTTATCATCTCCCCCTGTCGAAAAGTAAACTCCGAAAGATGAATAATTTTTGAAAGAATTTAAGAAAGTATTTATCTGGTATGTTAATCCATTTTTTTCTCGAAGAAGATTAAAGAGACGTGAACTACTCCCTTCGCCAATAATGTTGGAGAGTAAATTAACTTTTAACCTATCTTTATTTTTAAAACCAAATGTCTTTTTACCAATAATCACATGGGTTTGCTGAATATCTTTTTGAATAAATAGGCTTTTAGGTTTTTTAATCTCTACAGATTTTTCACTCCGTACTCTTCCTTTTTTTAAACCAATTATTTTCTTTTCAACTAATTCAACAATCTTTTCATGATTTACATTTCCGGTGGCAGAAACCACTAAATTGTTAGTGGTGTAATGTTTATGCAGATAATCAATAAAATCTTTTTGTTGGAATAATTTTATATTTTTCTCAGTACCAATTATCGGATAGTGAAGAGGATGGGAATCGAAAACATTAGTTTCAAATCGGTCAAAAATTAGTTCTTCCGGTGAATCTTCAATATCATAATATTCGTCAATTATAACACCAGATTCTTTTTTTATATCGCTCTTTTTAAAAAGAGGATTTTGAATCATATCGGATAAAACATCAAATACTTTTGGAAGATGTTCACCCACTCCCCTTCCATAATAACATGTATGCTCTTTTGATGTAAAAGCATTTAAGTAACCACCAAGTTTTTCAACATCGTCCGAGATTTTTTTTGTGCTTCGTTTGGCGGTACCTTTAAATAACATATGCTCCGTAAAGTGTGATATTCCATTACTATTTTGGTTTTCATTCTTTGAACCGGTATTGAACCAAAAGCCCAATGAAAATGAACTTACGTGAGGTAAGTTTTCTGTAATAATTCTGATACCATTTGGTAGTGTAGTAAATCTATAATTTTCTTTTATCATTTTATTTCTTTGCAATAGCCTTTTTATAAATTTCAATATATTTTTCTGCCGATTTTCTCCAAGAAAAATCTTGCATCATTCCATTTTTCTGAATTTTCTTCCATAGCTTTTTATTCTTGAAAGATTTTACTGCCCTTTCAATAGCATCTGTTAACGCATATCCATTATAGTCATTAAACGAGAAACCATTCCCAATCTCTTTGCCGTTATAAATGTTTTCATCCCAATCAAACACGGTATCAGCAAGTCCTCCAGTATTTCTTACTATTGGAACTGTACCATATTTTAACGAATACATTTGTGTTAATCCGCAAGGCTCAAACTGTGAGGGCATCAAAAACATATCAGAACCAGCCTCAATTAAATGTGAAAGTTCGTTGCTGTATCCAAGATATAGACTAAATTTATCAGGATTGTTTTGTGCAATTTCACTCAACTCTTTTTCATACTGCTGCTCGCCGCTTCCAAGTACCACCCACTGTATATCTAATGATAGCAGGTATTCCATAGAACTGATAATCATATCAATACCTTTTTGTGAAGCAAGTCGCGATACAATTCCCACAACAGGAATTGCAGTATCAAAAGGGAGATTAAACTTCTTTAATAATTCTACCTTGTTTTTTTCTTTATCTGCAATTGTTTTTAGTGAGTATTTATAAGGGATAAATGAATCAACCTCAGGGTTCCACACAGTTTCATCAATCCCATTTAGAATTCCATAAAAATCATCTTTACGAATATTTAATATGGCATCCATACCAAAGCTAAATTCTGGAGTTTGAAGTTCCTCAGAATATTTTTCACTAACTGTTGTAACCACATCAGCAAAAGAAATTCCAGCATGCATAAAATTCATTCTCTCGTTCTCTTTCGTCACACTTGCTGTTTCAAAGTATTTTAAATCGAGTTCAGCCTTCCCAAAAGTTTCATTTGGGAAGTTACCTTGATAGGCAATATTGTGGATAGTATAAACTGTAGCCGTATTCTTAAAATATTCTTCCAGTCTAATATTAGCCTTTATTAGTATAGGGATTAAGCCAGTCTGCCAATCATTATGATGAATAATATTTGGCTGCCAATGTAATTTTTGCAACAATTCAATTACGGCTTTTGAAAAGAGAATAAATCTCTCATCTTCATCTTCATCGTTAGTGTAAAGTGAGTGTCTATGGAAAAAAGTTGGAGAGTCTATAAAGTAAATTTCAGTTTTGGAATCTGGCAAAAGACCTTTGAATATTTCCACACGATGTATCTTTTTATCAACACTTACTTCTATTTTTCCAATCCAAGATTCATGTTTTAAATTAAATCTCTTTTCATCAACCGAGTAATACTTGGGCATAAATACTTTTACGCTATGTCCAAGTTTTGTTAACTCAATTGGAAGAGAGCCAGAAACATCAGCTAAACCGCCAGTTTTGGCAAAAGGGACTACTTCGCTTGCTACAAAAGCTATATTCATAAATCACATTTTTACTAAAAAATAAGACTTTAAATTTATTAAAAAATGATATGATATACTTAAATATTAAATTAAGTATCACTTTGCGAAGCCCCCTATTTTTGATTAAGTTCACACAATAATTTTTTTTGAATAATGGTACTGAAATGAAATCAAAAACTTTAATAATACTTTTACTTTTTGTCTCATCTTTTATTATTGCACAAGACTCAAAAGGTGAGTGGGTTCCTGTGGATACTGCTGGACAAGATAAGGTTTACGTTGATATTTCCGGTATCGAAAATTTTGCGGGCGAAGATATTTATGTTTGGACTTTAACCGAACACTCAATCCCAATTGTTATGGAATCAATTAGCAACAAGATTTATAAAACAAATACCTACTATCTCTTTAATACCAGACTAAACAAGTATAGCCTTCTTTATCTAATTTATTATGATTTTTCAGGGAATGTGCTGGCAAGTTACGATTACAATAGAAACACCAAAGTTGAAATTTATCAATATAATTATCCAATATGGGAAGGCTCAATAGAAGATAAAGTTCTTAATAAATGTAAAGAAATTATAGCAAGCAAAAGGGGGAAATAGAAATTGCTCCTTTAGGCTAAGTTCTAAATAATATACACAACACAAATTGGTTTTCGGAAGGGGACCCTCTGTTAGAAATCTAAAAAGGAGAAGAGTATATTCTGTTGTATTATTTAGAACTTAGCCCTCCTTTACAATTCAAGGATTCTTGCTTTTTCCATATTTTCGATTTCCAATTTAATCCTATCAATTCTTTTATTTAAATAACTTGATTTATTTTTCAGATCAAACTTTATCGGATTTGGCAAAATGGAAATTAATTGCACTGATTCATCAATATTAAGAAATTGTGATGGCTTATTAAAGTAGTAATTGGATGCTGCTTCAACACCATATATTTTATTCCCGAATTGTGCAATATTTAGATAGACCTCAAGTATTCTCCTTTTATCCCAAATTAACTCAACCAATATCGAATAGTAAAGTTCAATCCCTTTCCGAAGAAATGACTTTGTCGGAAAAAGGAAAAGATTTTTAGCAACTTGCTGAGTAATTGTACTTGCTCCCCTACTTCTGCCTCCATCAAGTTTTTCTTCAACAGCTTTTTCAATTTCAACAAAATCAAATCCATGATGCTCAAAAAATCTTTGGTCTTCAGAAGCAACCACTGCAAATATTATATTTTTAGAAATTGATTTAATCGGGGTCCATTTTTTTATTCCATCTTGTTTAACGAACATCGATTTAAACGAACTGTTCTCTACTTGTTGTATAAAAGCAGTAGTTGGCGGATTTACCCATCGCAAAAATAAAGTAATTAGTGAGGTGAAAAGAATAAATGAAATAATAATATATGAAATGGTTTTAAAAATATTTTTCAACATATTTTTCTAGTTTTATTTGATTTTGAAAATTTTGTATTATTCTATAAGTAATAAACTAACACATCAAAAATAATTAATAATAACATTAAGTGGTAAATAAAACATTTTACTTAATTCCACGTCTAAAAAAAACAAAAATGGTAAAATTATGCGTGAAGGAATAAGTCGTTCAAGACAGAATAGAATACTTGGTGGTGTTGCTGCCGGTTTAGGTGAATATTTAACAATTGAACCAATTGTTGTTAGAGTTTTCTTTGTTGTATCAGTTCTTTTTAGTGGAATTGGGATTTTGCTTTACTTGATTATGTGGATTGTTTTACCGGAGGAAAAATTTATTTTTGATAATGTTTCAAGCAACACTTCACAAAAAACTGAAAGCAATACAACAGATGCTAATAGTGAAAATATCAATTTCACTTTTCATCAAGCAAAAAAGAGAAATGGAAAAGTAATTTTTGGAATAATCTTAATTATAATTGGAATGTTTTTTCTTGGTATCGAAATATTTTCATTCTTAAATTTTGATGATTTATTTCCAGTAATTCTAATTGGATTAGGAGTATTTTTATTATGGAAATCGAAAAAATGAATGAGGTTAAAATGAAATATAAAAATGGACAATTGTTTTGGGGTTTCCTCTTTCTAACAATTGGTGTACTATTTCTATTGGATAAAAATAATTTTTCTTTGCTACTCCCAAATGAGATTTGGAAATATTGGCCTGTTCTTATAGTTTTTTGGGGAGTTGCAATTTTAACTAAAGGTACAATTCTTAAACCTATAATCTCTATTCTTGCCGGTGCGTTTGTCGGGTTATTTATTTACGGCTCCATCTTTGGTTTACAACAAAATTTCGATTCCGAAAGTGGGGATAAAAATGAATTTAGCACATCAACCTTTTATGAAGATTTCCGCGAGAATACTGAATCTGCAACTCTATCCCTCCGTACAGGAATTGGTAAAATATCAATTGGTGGAACAACTGATAAACTAATTGATGGAACTTCTTCCGGATTTTATAACAATTTTAATTTCAAAACACGATATAGAGATAATAGTGCAAGAGTTGTTTTGCGACACACTCATGATGGTTTTGAACTCCTGGGCGATAGCCAATATAGGAAATTGCAGCTAAAGCTTAACCCAATTCCAAAATGGGAAGTTGACATTAAAGTTGGTGCAGCAAAAGTTGAATTGGATTTAAGTAAATATAAAGTATCAAAATTTACTCTTGAAACTGGTGCAACAACTACTAAGTTAAAATTTGGAGATAGAGAGAAGATAGTTAAGGCTAAAATTGAAATGGGTGCTGCAACATTAAAGATTCAAATTCCAGAGAAAACCGGCTGTATGATTAAAGGAGATATGGTTTTAGTAGTGCAAAATTTGGATGGCTTCAATAAAATTGATAAAAAACGATATCAAACTTATAACTTTGATGAATCGGAAAATAAAATATACATCAATATTGATAGTGGTGTTTCTACTTTAACTGTTGAAAGATATTAGAATATTATCAGCGGGATTGTTGCATTGCTATTCGACAAAATCACTTTGGGTTTTACAAAGTGAACCCAAGGTGTCTATATTTTCTCCCTACTTGGGAATTTAATTTTTTTCTGTTTTTAAATACCGAATATCGAACAAGGAATTTTGAATGTTGAAGTTCTCTTTACTTTGGAAATTGTAATTCGATATTTATTATTCAATTTATTTCAATGAATAAAGATGGATAATTCTACTTCTTCCCAATAATTTCAATTTCTATTTTGGATGGGAACAAACCAATTTCTGGTGTAACAAGAATTTCAACTTTCCCTAACTGACCCAAAGACTGAAGTGTGATTTTATCTGATGTACTCTCCGATATTTTCACCAAACTATCTCCACTAATTATTTCAAATTTTGCAGAGATGTTACGCAACAATGCCCTACTTCCAAATGAATTTAACGGTATAACATTTATTTCAATTTTTGAATCTAAATCTGCGGTTAAATATTTTGGATGTACAGTAACTCTAGTTTCATAAATATTAAATAAATAAAACCACGTAAATATTCCAAGCGAGACAAGAACAAATAGAACTATTGCATAAAAAAACATTTTATTTAATTTCACTTCTTTTTATAGGTTGTTCCCAATTTACTATCTTCAAGTATAACTCCTTTCTCTGCAAGCGAATTACGAATTTCATCGGCAAGTTGCCAATTTTTTTCTGCTTTAGCTTTTGAACGTAACTCAATTTGCTCTAAAATCCATTCGGAATCATTGGAAGATTCTTTCACTTCCAAATCAGTGAAATGAATTATTCCTAAAACTGTCTCTGCAGTTGATTGGAAAAATTCTTTAGCTTTTCTAAAAAAATCCGAATTGATATCTTCATTTTCTGCAATTGTTTTATTTACTTCGCGAACAAAATCAAATATTACTGCTGCTGCTTGCGAAGTGTTAAAGTCGTCATCCATTGCTGCGGAAAATAGACTGTAAAATTTATTGAAATCAAATTCTACCTTAATGCCACCAACTTTTTTGATTCCATCATTTAACACTCTTCCAAGATTATCTAATTTTTCAGTTCCCTTCTGTGCCGATTCAATTAACTCTCTACTAAAATTAATTGGACTTCTATAGTGGGATTGAACAAACAAAAGTCGCAATGCCTCTGCAGGGTATTGGTCCAAAATATCGCGTGCAGTAAAAAAGTTACCAAGAGATTTAGACATTTTTTGTTTATCAATATTCAAAAATCCAAAGTGCATCCAATAGCGAACAAACTCTTTTCCAGTAGCAGCTTCACTCTGTGCAATTTCATTTTCATGATGCGGAAATATTAAATCGTTTCCACCAGCATGAATATCAATTGTTTCACCAAGATGTTTCATACTCATTGCAGAGCATTCTATATGCCAGCCCGGACGACCTTGCCCCCATTGGCTTTTCCAGCTTGGCTCCCCTTCTTTCGATTTTTTCCACACCGAAAAATCTAAAGGATTCTGCTTTTCATTATTTATTTCAATTCTTGCACCTGCCTCTAAATCATCTATATTTTTTCCGCTCAGTTTACCATAGCCCTTAAACTTACCAATGTTGTAAAATACATTTCCATCAACATTATATGCAAAGCCATTCTGCTCAAGTTTTTCAATTACTTCTTCAATCTCTTTCATATGCTCAGTAGCTTTCGGATAAACATCAGCAGGTTTCATTTTAAATCGTGCAATGTCTTTTTTGAAAGCAGCTTCATATCTCTCAGTAAGCTCTGCGGTTGATAAATTTTCTTCATTCGCTTTTTTAATTATTTTATCATCCACATCAGTTAAGTTCATTACAAATGTTACTTTGTAATTTTTGTATTCAAGATATCTACGGATAATATCACTCATTACAAAAGTGCGTCCATTTCCAATATGGAAGTAATCATATATCGTAGGTCCGCAAACATACATTGAAACATTCGGCGAATTAATTGGCGTAAATTCTTCTTTCTTCTTTGTGAGTGTATTATAAACTAACATTATTTCTCCAAAATTGAATATCAAATTTAACGATATGGGATTCTATTATCAATTTTGCAAAGGTTCTAACGCAAAATAAATAACGATTTTTTCATTACTTAAGTAATGAAAATTAAACTATCTATTTTCAGAGCTTACACTCTCCCCATTTTATTCTTTAAGTAAAATCATTTTCAGTTTTTTTATTTATTCTAAACTATCTTTGCTGTTATTAAAAATCCAATAACTTTTACTAAATCCTTTTTATGATTTATCTCTTAACTGTATCGCTTATCTGGGCTTTCTCTTTTAGTTTAATAAAAGGCAATTTAACAAATGTTGATTCAAACTTTGTTGCCTTTGCCAGACTGCTTATTTCGTTTTTTCTCTTTTTGCCTTTCATTAAAGTTAGCAATATTAAAAAAAGAAATTTGTTATGGCTATTACTTATTGGAGCAATTCAATATGGAATAATGTACGTCAGTTACATTTATGCATTCCAATTTCTACAAGCATACGAGGTTGTACTTTTTACAATACTTACTCCAATTTATGTAGTGGTGGTTAATGATTTAATTCAAAAGAAATTACATCTATTATTTTACTTAACATCTTTGCTGTCGCTGTTTGGTGCAGCTATTGCTGTTTGGCAAAATATTACATCGGATAAATTAATAATTGGATTTGTACTAATGCAAATTTCCAATATCTCTTTTGCTTTCGGACAAGTCTTTTATAAAAAAGTAATGAAGAATATTCCTGACGCAAAAGATAAAAATATTTTCGCACTTTTATATTTGGGCGGATTTATCACAGCATTTATTTTTACTTTTTTCACAACCAATTATTCCAGTCTCTCATTGACTAATAATGAATTGTTAACACTAATCTATCTTGGAGTTGTTGCTTCTGGAGCCGGCTTTTTTCTTTGGAATTTTGGTGCACGAAAAACCAATGCAGGCTCACTTGCAATTTTTAACAATTTAAAGATTCCATTAGGGATTATCGTATCAGTAATATTTTTTTCTGAAGAGGTAAATATTTGGAATATAACTATTGGCGGCTTGATTGTTTCATTAGCTTTGATTATTAATGAATACCAGATTAATAAGAATTCATCACTCATAGAATAGAGATATGCATAAATTAAAAAATAGATTACATTACGCAGTTAGTGGTTTTGCTTTAGCAGTATTACTCCTTTTTATTTTCAACTTTGATTCTCCTAATAGCTCCGTTTCAAAAAACAGCAGCACAGATTTTCCACACGGTTATAAAGTTGTTTCCCCATACGTTCCGGAACAATTAGATTTTTGCGGTGAGGATGTTCCCCTTGAGAACATTGATGTTCGTGAAAGAGTGGAACGTGAATTTATAGTTCAGACGTACTATCACTCTGCTTCAGTTTTGTATTTAAAAAGATTAAACCGCTGGTTCCCTATCATTGAAAAAATACTTAAAGAGAAAGGTGTTCCTGATGATTTTAAATATCTTGCTCTTGCCGAAAGCGGATTAGCAAATGCTACATCACCCGCTGGTGCAAAGGGATTTTGGCAATTCATGGAACCTGCTGGTAAAAAATATGGGCTATTAATAAATAAAGAAGTTGATGAAAGATACAATATGGAAAAAGCAACATATGCTGCATGTGACTACTTATTGGCTGCTTACGATAAATTTGGAACTTGGACCTTAGCAGCAGCATCATATAATAAGGGTAAAAATGGAATTACTAACCAACTCGGAAGACAAAAAGCAACTAATTATTATAACTTAGTTCTTAATGAAGAGACAAGTAGATATTTGCCACGAATTATTGCTATAAAATATGTTATGGAAAATCCTAAGAAATATGGATTTGATATTAAGGAGAATCAATTATACCCGCCATACGAAACCTACAAAGTTAAACTTGATACTACAGTTGCACACTTTGCTGACTATGCAAAACTGCATGGCATAAATTATAAAACACTAAAAATCTTTAATCCATGGCTGCGAGATAATTTTCTTACAAACAAAAAGGGGAAAAGGTATTTTGTTACTCTACCTAAGGAAGGCAGCTTTTATGTAATACCAGACTAAGAATTAGAATAATGTACAAACTTATAATTATACCGCTTTTGCTTCTATCCTCTCAGATTTTTTCCCAAGCGGGAAATGATTCTCTTAATAATAATTATAATAATATTGATATATTAAAATTGAATACACTTAAAACTGATTGGATAATTATTAATTCTCCGCTTCTATTCTATCCAATGAATACATTTAGTTCTTCCCATTCTAATAATCTATCACTCTATTCGCTTTATACAAATTCCCAAATTAATACTGCAATTAATTTTGAACTTCAACCAGATGTTATGCTTAAACGATTTCAACTAGTTAATAATTGGGAAGCAAAAAAGGAATATGGAGTATTTGCAAAATATTTAGGAATAGCTCAATTTGTAGGAGCCGTAGGGTTGGCAGCAGTTCACATCTCAAAATATCATATTTCACCAAAAGAGAAAGCAAAACTAAAAGGCTCAAAAGTTAAGAAACCATAAATTAAGAAATTCATTCTTTTCAAATCGCCGCAAAGTACTCTTTTCTAAAATGTAAAATCTATTTTTTGAAATATTATTTGCCTATTAGATTAAAACTGTTTAGTTTAAACCAAATTAAATATGTCAATATCTATTTTAATTTATGAGGGTGTATTTCTCAAAAAATTATACCGACAATGAAATGTCTGTGAGACTCTTACAGAGGTTTTTTCGAAAACGGAACATGTCGGATTTTTAAAGTTGAAAGTTGTACTTCAACAAGTTCAGCAACCATCGGTATATAACAACAAAATTGGCTTCCCTTCCGAAAACCAATTTGTGTTGTGTATACAACAAGCCCAAGTATGTTATGTGGATTATTTAATAGTTAGGCTCATATATGAATAATGGAATAAAGTATATTCATCATAAATACAATGAATATGTAACTGAGTTATCGGGCTGTACTTATTTTTTTGATAATAATGGAGCAAAAGAAAATAAAGTAAAAGCTGTAGCTAATGGTATTGACAATATTATTTTCACTATAAAAGAAATAGATGGTAATGTTGAATCATGTATTTTTATTCCTAATGGGTTTAAGTGTCAACATACAAAAAGAGGTATTGTAACTACTGATTTTTATTCGAATGGTTCTCACCTTACATATCATGGTAATCCGAAGAGAAAAAAGATGAGCGGACAAATACATATAAAGAATGGAACCAATAATCCTTTGATAGCACAGTCAGATAAAACAGAAGCACCGAGGTCATCAACAACAGATATTGTTTTGTTTCCGTTACCTATATGTCGTATAGAACTGGCTAATGAAGTAGAAAAACTAAATGAAAATAGTTTTATAAGTAATTATTTTGAATTGAAAGCTAATGATGTATATTTCAATACTATTAAGGTATATATTGCTAGAAAGGGCTATTTGCGAGGAGTAGCTTCGGCAGAGAAAAATTATCGTAATATTTTTTCAAATATATTTGTATATGACAATATGAGCATAATTACTGAGGGAAAGTATAGAAGAAGAGCCTCTTGTTACCCTCAGGCTATGGCATTACAAAGTGAAAACTATGAACTTATCATAATAGCAACTAATGAAGTAGTAAATAAGTCATACGATATAAGTTCAATTCAATATTTTCAAACTAAAGACTATTTTAAATCTTTATGTAATAGAAATGTATTAATAAATGATAGTGGTTTTTTTATTGACCAGGAAGAATCAAGAAATATTAAGAAAGGAATGGAGAGAGTGTATGATGTCTATTTAAAAAATAAGTAGATATAAAGTTAAACATTAACAAGCCTAACTAATTGACAGCTTTTACACTTGGTCATTTTGTTTTTGAAGTGGAAATTTAAAGCTGTAGTTTTGTAAAAGTTGTTCAAGTTTAATAAATACGTTTTGTGGTTGCGTCACTTAAATCTTTGCAAGGCGAACGTTTTAGCCACCAAGCCGTTATGTTGTTGAAACTAAAACATATTGGAAAACTCATAAACTACGTAAGCTCTAACAACATAAAACAAACCCTAATAGAGTTTAAAAATAGTGTTATTGAATATAACAGCAATTATCTAACTGATGAATATGCTAATATTTGCGAATACAACAAAAACAATAATGATTAAAAAAGATAGCATTAAAATATTTGAAGATAGCACTATTCGCACAGTTTGGGATAGTGATAATGAGAAATGGTATATCTCTATTGTTGATGTAATTTCTGTTTTAACAGAAAGCATTAATCCAACTACTTATTGGAGAAAATTAAAACAAAGACTTAAAGCAGAAGGCAACCAAACCGTGACAAATTGTCACGGTTTGAAAATGATTGCTTCCGATGGCAAAATGCGGATGACAGATGTAGCTGATACAGAACAACTTTTTAGGTTAATACAATCAATACCATCGCCAAAAGCAGAGCCTTTTAAACTGTGGTTGTCTAAAATTGCATCAGAAAGATTGGATGAAATGCAAAACCCTGAATTAACTATTGACAGAGCTTTAAAAGAATATTTAGATTTGGGATATTCAGAGAATTGGATTAATCAACGTCTTAAAAGTATTGAAGTACGTAAAGAGTTAACAGACGAATGGAAAAAACGAGGATTAAAAGAAGGCATGCAATTTGCTGCATTAACCAACATTATTACCAAAGCCTGGGCTGATAAAACTACAAAGGAATACAAAATTCTTAAAGGTTTGAAAAAAGAAAACCTAAGAGATAATATGACTAATACCGAACTAATTTTGAATATGCTTGCTGAAGCCTCTACCAAAGACATATCGCAAGCGGTAAATCCTAAAAATTTTAACGAGAGCAAGAAAATAGCAAAACAAGGGGGTAATGTAGCAAAAGTAGCAAGAAAAGAACTTGAAGCAAAAACCGGCAAAAAAGTAGTGAGTCCAATAAATACTAAAACTATTTTAAGCGAAAAGAAAACAGATAAAAAACTCAATAAAAAGAGTTAACAAATTAAAAGAGCTAATTTATTAACTAACAAAAAACTCAAATCTGACTGCCTACACACTTTGCTTTTTGAAGATTTCTGGTAATGATGGGGTGTTGGTTTGTTATATTAAAAAGTAGTTCAAACTTGTAGGAGAGTAGTAGGGTTGGCGGCAGTTCACATCTCAAAATATCATATTTCACCAAAAGAAAATGTGAATTTAAATGACTCAAAAAATAAGAAGCCATAATTAAACTTCTAATTTCTCAATCAGCATTTTAATATCATCTGGTAAGTCAGAATTAAAAACTAATCTCTCTTGGGTTTTTGGATGTGTAAACCCAAGTGTTTTTGCGTGGAGCGCTTGTCTATCCATTATTTTAAGCAAATTATCAACTCTTTGTTTCATCTTCGGAAGATTAGTTCCATAATGTATTAACCTTCCATTGTATGTATAATCCCCAAATATTGGATGTTTAATATGATTCATGTGAACTCTTATTTGATGTGTTCTTCCAGTTTTTAGCTGTAGTTTTACAAGTGAAGCAAACTCAAATTCCTCTAAAA
>JAKIUC010000025.1 GCA_021647785.1 Melioribacteraceae bacterium | reverse complement strand
TTAAAGGATTTACTTAATTTATGTAAATGCTAATTCTAAAATAACGCAGATAGGTTATCTATATACTCAATTGTGGACAGTTTACACTTGAGTTTTAACATAACAATGACAAGATTGACCTTTTAATGGTGGACTCATAAATACTAAAAAAATAGAATTCTAATTTAAATGGAGGAAAAAAATCGAACAATTTTTACAGATAATTATAGATTATAATCAATTAACTTATAACACAATTTGGAGGAAAGATTAATGTTAAAATTTAACAAAATTAAAATGGCATTTCTTTTAGCCGTAACATTACTATTTTTAACTAACATTACAATTGCGCAATCGAAAGTTGCCTTTATTGGATCAGGTGCACCACCAGAAGGAGATGCGAAAGATTCATTGCTAATAGCTTATCTCTCAGAATCATACGAGGTAACTGTTGTTGATGATGATTCTATAATGAGCGGTGTTTTTACATCAGATGACCTTGCTATGCATGATTTTGGTTTTGTAAGTGAATCTGCTAGTGGATGGAGACTGAAAAATTCAGGCGATTTTTACAAACTTGCAGTTGTACCAATGTTCTATACTGAACTTTATGCTTCCGACCGAAGGACTACTGGATGGGTCTCTGCAACTGGAGTTTTTGGAGCACTTGATGATTCAACAGGAGAAGGTAAAACTATTAGAATAGTTGATAATGGAAGCCATCAGTTAACAGCAGGATTCCCATATAATTATGAACTTGATGTTGTATCTGGACCAGCAGAAGGTGATGAGTCTCTTTGGACATTAACATACAGTATTCCTGAAGTTGAAACTATTCCAATCGCTGTTTCAACAATGAACGATTCTTTATCAATTGTTTTTGGTGTTGAAGCTGGCACACAACTTTTTGATAGAGCTGGTACAGGTGCATTGGATGACAGTCTTGTATCAATAAACAGAAGTGCTGCTGTTGGTGTTTTTAGTACAGCAAATCAAAATATAACTGATGATGGATTTGCTTTAATAGATGCAGGTATTGCGTGGATATTAAACAAACCAAATGATAACTTTATGAATACTGCAATGTCAAAACGTACAAGTGCATTTACAGCGTTATTCCATGCTACACCTTCGGCTGATAGTGTAGATGGTGTGCTTGGATTCTCTCAAACTTTACCAGGTAGCTATGGTGATCTTAGTATAAAAATTCTTTTTGCTAATGATGGTTTTGTTAAAGCGAACAACGGCAGTGGTTATGAAGCAATAGAAGAATTTGCCTATGAAGCTGGAAAAAGATATGCAATTAAAGTTGTTGGTAATATACTTGATCAACAATATAGTGTTTGGGTAAAGGGTAAATTAATTGGTGATAATTTTGCCTTTGCACCTGGTCCCGGAGAAGTTGATACACTTCAGTGGCGCACAGTAAAGATGTCGTTTGGTAACTGGGGTGGTAACGAAGGAATGGTTAAAGTAGAAAATTTTCAAATTGGTTATCCTGATGGAAATAATATTACTGCTCAACTTGAACCACAAACAGAATCCTTTATGCTTGAATTTGATGCTAAACCAACTGCTGACTTATTAGATGGAGTTATTGGGTTTAGCCAAAATAAACCAGGTGACCAATCTGATTATAGCCAACCAATAAAACTTCTGTTTAGTAATCAAGGATTTTTCTTAGCACGAGATACTACCTCTTATACTGCTATCAGTGAGTTTGCATATACAGGTGGAACTACATACAATGTACGTATGGTTTTTGATATGCCAGAGCAGACTTATGATGTTTGGATAGCACCAGATGGTGGTAAACCTGTTAGAATTGCAGATGATTTTGGCTTTGCCATGGATGAAACTGTAGATACAATACAATGGAGAACTCAGATTATGTCATTTGGTGGAGCTTGGGGTGGAGCTGTAGGATTTGTGGAAATTACTAGTTTTGTTATTTCTGATGCCCCTGGTAAAATGGTAGCATTTATTGGGTCTGGTGCACCTCCGGAAGGAGATCCAAAAGATTCATTATTAATTGCATATCTATCAGAAACTTACGAGGTAACCGTTGTAGATGACGATTCTGTAAAAAACGGAACTTTTACAAGTGATGATTTAAAAGCACACGATTTTGGTTTTGTTAGTGAATCTGCCAGTGGTTGGAGATTAAAAAACTCTGGTGATTTCTACAAACTTGCAGATGTACCAATGTTCTATACAGAACTTTATGCTTCGGACGCAAAAACTACAGGATGGGTTTCGGCAACAGGAGTTTATGGAACAATAGATGACTCAACGGGAATGGGAACTAAGGTTAAAATAGTTGATGATTCAGGACATCCTTTAACAGCAGGATTTGCAAATGGAAGTGAAGTTATGTTAGTTTCTGGTCCAGCTGATGGAGATGAATCTTTATCTACATTAACATTTAGTATTCCGGAAGTTAATCATATACCAATAGCTGTTTGGGCTGGTGATGAAACTTTATCAGTTATCTTTGGTGTTGAAGTTGATACTGAACTTTTTGATAGAGATGGTACAGCTATGCAAGACTCGCTTAGAACTAAGAAAAGAAGTGCTGCTGTAGGCATATTTAGCTCTGCCAATAACAACATTACTGAAGATGGATTTAAGTTGATTGATGCAGGTATTGAGTGGATTTTATCGAAAGATGTACCTACAGATATTAAAGTTATTGAATCAGGTATTCCAGAAACTTATGCAATTGAGCAAAATTATCCTAATCCATTTAATCCAAGTACAATTATTAATTTCTCAATTCCTACAAGTGGACTTGTTAATATAAAAGTATTTGATATTCTTGGACAAGAAGTTGCGGAACTAATCAACGAAGTTAAATCTGCTGGTTCTTATCAAGTAGATTTTAATGCAGCTAACCTTTCTAGTGGAATGTACATTTATCGAATTTCTTCTGGTAAGTTTAACGCAACAAAGAAAATGATGTTATTGAAATAGTATCAAATGATACTCACTTATTATAAAGCATAGTAATGTATGTTGTTTGCCCTGCTTAGATATTTACATCTTAGCAGGGCTTTTTTATTAGTTTGCTGAACCTAAATTAGGTAGCAGAAAAAAAAATATCAACACAAATTGAATAATGAGTAATGTCCCAAAAAACTTACTCCCAACTTAGCAGGAGTTGGCTTTAAAAACACTAATGAGAATCGAGATATAATAATGCAAAAAATGTATAAATATATTTATTTGTTTATTTCTATAACATTTGTCTGTGGATTTATAAATCCATTGTTTTCACAAATTGTTGATTTCCAATCCTCAGATTTACCCATTCTAATTATTGATAGTTTTGGAGAAGAAATACCTGATGAGCCTAAAATAGAGGCTCACCTTGGCATTATTGATAATGGAGAAGGTAACCGCAATTTTTTAACAGATAGTTTTAATGGTTATAACGGAGTAATTGGAATTGAACTAAGAGGTTACTCATCTCAAACATGGCCCAAAAAACCTTATGGATTTGAAACGAGAGATAGCTTAGGTGAAAATAACAATGTATCCCTTTTAGGAATACCTTTAGAAAATGATTGGACACTACACGCCCCTTATGTTGATAAGACACTGATGAGAAATGTGTTAATGTATCAGTTAGCAAATGAAATGGGAATGTATGCACCGAAGACAAGATTCTGTGAACTAATTGTAAACGATGAATATATGGGGGTATTTGTTTTAATTGAAAAGATTAAAAAGGATAAAAACAGAGTAGATATATCTAAACCCAATTCAGCTAATATTACTGGAGGGTATTTGTTAGAGATGACATCAACTGAACGTTTTTCGGGAGGTGAAAATTATTTTGATACACCTATATCTAATAAACAAATCGAAATTAAATATCCAAAAAGTAAAAATATAACTGCTGAGCAGAATGAATATATAAAAAATTATTTTTCCGATTTTGAATCTGCTCTTTTCAGTAGTGATTTTAAGGATTCGGTAAATGGATATCAAAAATTTATTGATGTTGATTCTTTTATAAATAATATGTTGCTGGCTGAAGGGTTTAACCAATTGGATGCTCTTAGTTTTAGTCAATTTTTTCATAAGCCAAAAGATGGTAAATTAATTATGGGACCGGTGTGGGATTTTAATAGGTCTATTGGTAATGCCAGGTATTATACCTCTTGGGAAACAAGCGGTTGGTGGTTGAAACATCCCTACGCTGGTGCACGAGCAATGTGGGCAGAGCGATTGATGAGTGACGGAAATTTCTTAGAACGATATGCTCAACGCTGGTTAGAGTTAAGGGAAACGGTTTTTAATTTAGATTCAATCTATTCAAAAATTGACCACTGGGTTACTCTACTTGAAGAATCGAGAGTAAGAAACTTTGAAAAATGGCAGGTGCTTGGTGTTAGTATAAATAATAAATATGCTTTTGATACCTATGAAGAAGAAATAGATTATATAAAAAATTGGATACGTGAAAAGTTTTTGTGGCTGGATGATAAGTTTGCGAGTTTCATTATTCAGAAGAATCAAAATTTAGCATTTAACAATCTTTACAACTTTTCAAGTCAGGAAGAGGGTGATGAAAATCCTGCATCCAATGCTGTTGATGGAAATCTGGAGACACGTTGGTCTGCACTAAGTTACCCCCAATGGATTGAAATTGACCTCGAAGAAGTAACACAAATCAATGTTCTAGAAGTAGTGCCGTACAAGGAAAGAGCATATCAATATATTATTGAATCTAAAAATGATATAAATGGAAATTATGAAATTATTGTGGATAGAAATTCAAATACTACTGGGGGAACTGTTATATCAGATTCAATAAATTCAAAAAATGCAAGATTTGTTAAACTTACTGTTAATGGTAGTTATGGTTATGATGGCGATTGGATAAGTATTCTCGAGTTTGGAATATACAGCAATAGCACAACAGATATAAAAGATAAACCAGAGAGACTTATACCAAATAAGTTAACTCTATATCAGTCATATCCTAATCCATTTAATCCCTCAGCAACAATTGAATATGAAATTGCTACACCAGGGGATACTAAACTATATGTTTATAATGTTAATGGTGAACTAATAACAAAATTAGTTGACAAATTTCAAAAACGTGGAAACTATTCAGTAAAGTTTGATGGACAAAATATCCCAAGTGCTGTTTATTTTTACCAGTTGATAAATAATAATCAAGTAGAGACAAAATCTATGATATTATTAAAATGAGTTTCTGTACTAGTGTTACATTAAGTATGTAATGACGTACAAAAATCCCTCACCCCAACCCTCTCCCAAAGGGAGAGGGAGTAAAAGCCCCTCTCTTTTCAAGAGAGGGGTTGGGGTGAGTTCAAAGGACATACGACACTAGTTAATTTATGAATCTAAAGAAACTCAATGTTCGATATTCCAGTTCATACATTTCGGTTATTAGTTTAAAGCTGAAATCTATGTCCATTAGTTACATTATGTTACCGCTAAATCCTATTAGGTTGTGTTATTTACACTATTTCTATTTATTTGCCATACTAATAAGATAGAGGTAGTAAGAATACAATGAATAGTAAATCGTCTAAAAAATTACTTTCTATTCAACATGAAAAATAAAAGTTCAATATCAAGAAGAAATTTTATTTCTAAAACTGCTTTAGGAGTTGGGGCTTTAGGTGTAGGTGGTTTAACAACAACTATTGCTGGAGCGGAGAATGATAAATCTGGATTGATAGATTGTAATAAATCTCCGAGAGAAGTCGTTGTTCTTAGTGCAATGGTTGGAAAGAATAACGCTACCGAAAAAGACCTTGAATATATGATTAGCTGGTTAGGGAATGCTTTAGAGTATAAACCAGATATAATTTGTTTCCCCGAAAATTTTGAAAATGACTCTGATAGTGCAGAAGAAATCACTGGACCAATAATGAATAAGTACTCTGCTTATGCTAAAGAGAACAACTCTTATGTAATTTGTACTCTAATCAGAAAAAATGGCGATAAGAAATCTAACTCAGCAGTACTTATTGATAGGCAGGGTAAAGTTGCTGGAATTTATGATAAAATACACCCTGCTATTGGAGAGTGTGATAGCGGTTCTGTACCTGCCCCTCTTGGTGCACCGGTATTTGAAACTGATTTCGGCAAAATTGGAATTCAGATTTGTTTCGATATCAACTGGTTAGATGAGTGGAGAATTTTAAAAGAGAAAGGTGCCGAAATTGTTTTCTGGCCATCCATTTATGCGGGTGGTAAAATGCTCTCTGCTTATGCAAGTATTTTCAACTACAATGTTGTTGGGTGTTCAAAAATTGGTCCTTCTATAATTTATGATACAGCAGGGGATGTAATAACAGAAAGCGGGCGTTTCGAGAAGTGGGCAATGGCAAAACTAAACCTTGAAAAAATACATTGTGAAATTGACAATCATGTGCAAAAAGTTAGAAAAATTCAAAGAAAATATGGTAGGAAGGTTGCAATAAAATACTACCACAATGAAGATTGGGTAACTATTGAGAGCCGTTCACCAGATTTACCGATTAAACAATTAATTGATGAGTACGAGCTTCTAAACAGATGGGATTATATAAAACAATCTGAAGAGTATCAGAAAAAATTTAGAGGTTAATTACCAGCACTGATTAAGCAGAGAGTTTATATCCTTTAAACTATTTATTTACAGGGGTTACGGATGAAACATTTTATTCTAATATTTATGCTCTGGTGTGCAGCTAATATTTTTGCACAACCAGATTGGGAAGTTATTGGAGTGGGTGGTGGTGGAACCATTACTGATGTTGTTACACATCCTACTGACCCTAATATAGTTTGGGTGGAAACAGATCTTACAGGGATATTTAGGTCAACGGATGGCGGTAAAACTTATAAGAGAATGTCTGGGAAAATTGAAAAGGAAGAGGAATTATTTGAATGGATGAGGGGTGCTGATCATGAACTTGTTTACGACCCTTCGGACCCAAACATAATGTACTGGGCAGTGGATGGTGGTATTTATAAAGAACCAGGGTTGTACAAATCTATTGATGGCGGAGACAACTGGTTCAAAATACCAGGCTCGCCTGACCTCTCACCAGGTGCTGTTGCAGTTGATTATAATGGTGTAGTATATGGTGTTAAGCATAGAAATCTTTATGTATCTACCGACAAGGGTAGTACATGGGTTAAGAAACCAGATGTACCAATATTTTATAATAACAATGAGTATGATTGGCGAAGACGGCTCAGAATATTTATATATGCTACAATAGAAAATGAAATTATAATTGGAGATAGGTACGAAGGTACTGGTATATTTATTACTTCAGACCAGGGTGATACATGGAGTAACCCTCTGAAAGGGGAAGAGATAATGGACATTGCCAGCTCTCCGGTAACGCCTGGTTTAATTATGGCATTGGAGCAGGATGGACGGCTGTTCAGATCAGTTGATGGCGGAAAGAATTTTGAGGTAGTTGATTCTGTAAAACATTCTTATTACACATGGAGAAAATGGCCTGCTTTCTTTGGCGGTATAGCTATTAACAAAGATGATCATGTAATGGCAATGGGAAGATGGGAATTAGGAGTTAGCACCGATGCAGGATTAACATTTAAAAAATATAAAGAGGAGGAATGTAGTTGGGACCCGGGTGATTTCATATTCCCAAATAGACAAACTAACGAGCGACTTTTTAAGTGTAATAGATTAGTTGCATCCCCTACTTCTGGAAAATGGTTTACAGTTGGTCATATAGTAAAAGTAACAGAAGATAATGGGAAATCTTGGTCTTCCGAAAGCAATGGTGTCGATATTCTTTGTGTCTATACACCACCGGTAATTGACAGAACAGATCCGAACAATATTCAAATTGGTGCTGGCGATAATGGACACTATTACACAACCGATTTGGGCAAGTCTTGGAATACATCTGAATTTGAAATGAAAAATGTTGATGGACTTTGCCAAGATCCGAACAATCCGGAAATATATTATAAGATGTATGGAAGAAATAGAAGTTCTGGCTCAGTATTTAAATCTACCGATAGAGGTGTAACATGGGAGAAGATATCTAAGATACACCTAACTGGATTTAAAGGAAGGTCTGAACAAGACCCATCTTTTTATCAAGGCTGGATAGGTGAGTTGATAGTTGACCCAACTAATTCAAAGCGTTTGTATGCTATTCATAGAGCAATGGATGGAGTGTATATGTCCGAAGATGGTGGATACAACTTCAAACGTGTTATTGAACTTGTACGTCCAACACAGTTGGAAGTAACAAAAAGAGGGATTGTTTTTGTAAGTACATTAGATTCAGAAGGGTTATATAGGAGCAGTGATAATGGTGCAAGTTTCCAAGTTATAAGCAACAAGATGATTGATGATTTTGTTGTTCATCCGGATAATGATGACATAATCTACTTAAATTCTGGCTCCTTTGCTCACGCATGGGCAACTGCAAAAAAACTTCCCAATTATGAAAGGAATAGGGAACATATTGATAATGGAAAAGGGAAACTTTATAAGACAATAGATGGCGGAAAAACGTGGGAAATGTTTGGTGATTATGACGGCTTTGCACTATACATAGAACCTAATTATCCCGATGTTATGCTTATGTCAACAAGGGATGGCGGCAATGGCATTATGCGAAGTATGGATGCTGGAAAAACTTGGGAATCTATTCATGGAGATCATAACAATTATCGCCCTAGAGGGTTTGTTTATGGAGGCGTTCCCGGAAGAGTATATTCATGGAATCATAACATTGAAGTGATTAATAATATTCATAAAGTATCATTTGCTTCCGAATAAATTGAACTTACGAAACACTGTATTCTGTTATGAATTCTAAAGTATCTCTATATTTCTTTTGTAATAAAACATTTGCACACAACCCCCAATATGTTTATATTATTGTTCGATAATGTTCGTTTTAAATTGAAGGAAATAGTTGTTTTGAAAAAGCAAATAAGAGAGAAATATATACTAAATACTCTTTATAAAAATGGGGAGATTTCGGTTAATCAAATAATTAATACGTTCAATGTTACGAGTATGACAGCAAGACGAGATATTACTAAACTTGCTGAAGATGGATATCTAATTCGTACTCACGGAGGTGCTTTAAGATCTGACCCGTTAGATAATATGTTCAGTTTTGCAACTCGAATTGATAGCAACAAATTAAATAAAATAAAAATTGGTCGTAGTGCTGCAAAATTTGTTAAAAATAATGATACAATTTATATTGATAGTGGAACTACATTAATCAGGATGTGTCCTTTTTTAAAAGATAGAAAAGGGATTACTGTTATTACAAATTCTCTTCCAGCAGCAGCCGAACTTACAAATTATTCAAATATAAAAGTAACATTAATTGGTGGTGATATTATTCATGAGAGAAGGTCAATTTATGGAAATATTGCAACGGAGCAAGCTGAAAGATATTCGGTAATAAAAGCATTTATTGGAACGGATGGTCTTTCACTTAAAAATGGATTAACCGCTTACGGCAACAACGAATCTCAAGTTAGCAACATAATGGCAGGTTCTGCCAATGAAGTTTTTCTATTGTGTGATTCGTCTAAAATTGAACACGATTCAACTTATAAGTTTGCAAAGTTATCATCTATTGATTATTTAATTACAGATAGTGGTATTGATAAACGAATTATTCAAAAATATAAAAAAGAAAAAATTAATCTAATTGTAGTATAAATTAACGGATAATTGATTTAATGAATAAAACATTTTTAGGATTTGGACTTGGAGCAATTCAATCTGGTTTAATGCTGTTGGAGGCGGTGAAATCAGGTAACTTCAAAAGGTTTGTAATTTTAGAGGTTAACGAAAAGTTGGTAGCTGAAATTAGAAATGCGGGAAATTCCATGATAGTAAATACTGCAACAAAAGGTGGTATTGATAAACTTCGAATAGAAAATATTGAGATTTATAATCCAACAAATCCTAATGACTTAAATGAAATTGATGAAGCAATATTTAGTGCTGACGAAATGGCTACAGCAATTCCAAGCGTTGATTATTACGAATTAGGAGGCGAGAGCTCTATTGCTAACTTATTGGCAAAAAACATTAATCCATTAAAACCGCAAATATTATATGCCTCAGAGAATAATATGTTTGCTGCGGAATTACTTTTAAAACAAGTTCAAAAACATTCTACTAAAGATGTATTAAGAAATTTTATGATACTTAATACTGTAATAGGTAAAATGAGTGGAGTAATACAAGATGCAAAAACTATTTCAGAATTAGGACTTGATACAATTACAAATAAAAGTTCATCAGCAATATTGGTTGAAGAATTTAACAAGATTATAGTTTCAAGTATTACACATCCTGGTTACTCGAAGGGGATTAATGTATTTGTGGAAAAGGAATATCTGACCCCTTTTGAAGAAGCAAAATTATTTGGACATAATGCTGTTCACTCAATGTTAGGATTTTTAGCATACCTTAAAGGTTACAATTATATGAGTGAAATAAAAAATGATAAAGAATTATGGAATTACGGAGAGACTGCTTTCCAGAAAGAAAGTGGTGCGTTTTTATTGAAAAAATATGATCACATCAATGACACTCTCTTTACGCAAGAAGGATTTTTAAATTATGGAAATGATTTACTTGAACGTATGACTAACCCATATCTGAAAGACGAAGTTCAAAGAATTTGCAGAGACCCGCTTAGAAAACTTGGTTATAGTGATAGACTCGTTGGAACAATCCGCGAAGCTTTGAAGCAAGGTGTAACGGCTAATACTATTGCCAAAGGTGTTTTAGCTGGATTATGTTATTTGATAAAAGAGAGGATAGATATTGGTATTGATATGCCATCAAACATTTATGGATTAAATAAAAACTATATATTTACTATCCTTACACATATATGGAAAGATGATGAAGACGATGGACTTAAAGAGAATTGTTTGAATTTAATTATTTCTCAATTTGATGAATTTGCAATAAAATTTATTAGTTAATAATTAGACTAATTTGGAGTAACAGAATGGCGACAGCTATTATAATGCCCAGACAAGGGAACTCAGTTGAATCGTGCTTATTAGTTGAGTGGAAAAAGAATAAAGGTGATAAAGTTTTCAAAGGGGAAATTATTTGTGATGTGGAGACTGACAAAGCAGTCTTTGAAGTTGAATCAACCGAAGATGGAATTTTACTCGATCTCTTTTTTGAAGAGGGAGATGACATCCCAGTACTTACCAACATTGCTGTTATTGGAAATGAAGGTGAAACTTATGAAGATTTAAGACCATCTGTAAAGAACGAAAATGAAGAAGTTAGTACGGAGATAAGTAGAGAAAATGAAGAAGCAGAAAAGATAGAACCAGAAATATTCAGATCGGCAAATATAGAAAATAATGTTGGGGTATCACCGCGAGCAAAAAGACTATCTAATGATAAGGGGATAAATCCAAATTTAGTAAAAGGGAGCGGACCACTTGGAAGAATAATTGAAAGGGATATAATAGCCAGTGCAAATACTTCGCAGCCATTAACACCGGCGGCTAAAGATGTAATGTTAGCGAGTGGAAAATCAGCCCCAGCAAAGGGAAGCGGAATAGGCGGCAGAGTAACATCGTCTGACATTTTATCATCCTCCAAAAATATCTTTTCAGATGATAAGATTAGAGTGGAACCCATTAAAGGTGTTCGAAAAATAATTGCAGATAGAATGTTAGAATCGCTGCAGAACTCAGCACAGTTAACACTAAATAGTTCCGCTGATGCAACTGCATTGCTCGCATTACGCAAAAGCTATAAAAATGATCAACTTAATTCACTCTTTAATAATGTAAATATTAATGATCTTTTAATGTTTGCTGTTATTAAGTCGCTACCGAAAAACCCCGTGATAAATACATTGTTTAAAGATGAAATAATACAGTACCACGAGAATATCCATCTTGGATTTGCAGTAGATACACCTAGGGGATTATTAGTTCCAATAATTAAAAACTCACAAAGTTTTAATTTACTTGATTTATCGAATGAGGTAAAAAGACTTGCCAATGCTTGTCGTGATAATAAAATTAAAGTTGAGGAATTAAGTGGTGCCACTTTTACCATTACCAATTTGGGCAATATGGGAATCGACAGTTTTACGCCTGTAATTAATTTACCACAAACAGCAATTCTCGGTGTGGGTCAAATTAATCTTAAACCAATTAAAGTGGAAGATGAAATAAAATTTGTTCCCCACATTGGTTTGTCACTTACTATAAATCATCAAGTAATAGATGGAGCACAAGGTGCAAAGTTTTTGCAAGATCTAACAGAAGCCATTAAAGAGATTGATATACTATCAGCAATATGAAAAGAATTCTGAGGTTTGAATGATTGATAAAAAATATGATTTAATAATAATTGGAGCAGGACCAGGAGGTTATCTTGCAGCTGAAAGAGCCGGTGCGAGAGGGAAAAAAGTTCTAATTATTGAAAAGGAAAAAACACTTGGTGGAGTTTGCTTAAACAAAGGATGCATTCCTACAAAGACGCTTCTCAATTCTGCAAAGATATTTTACAAAGCACAACATAGCGAAATGTATGGTGTTACTGTATCAGATGCAAAATACGATTTTGAAAAAGCTATTGCCTGGAAAAGTAAAGTTGTAAACTTAATGACTAAAGGTGTAGCATATAAAATGAAGAGTAACAATGTTACAACTCTTTACGGTGAAGCAAAGTTTGTTGACAAAAACAGAGTATCAGTTAACAGTGAATTATATAGTGGAGATAACATAATAATTGCAACTGGCTCTTCACCGATTGCAATACCAATAGAGGGTGTTGAGCAACCACATGTTATTACTAGCGATGAAGTATTTAATATAGCTGAACCTCCGCAAAACCTTGTTATTATTGGGGGAGGTGTTATCGGTCTTGAGTTTGCTTCCTACTTTAGTATGATTGGCGTTAATGTTGCTGTTTTAGAGATGCTGCCGGAAGTTTTACCAAATGTTGATTCGGAAATAGCAAAGCTGCTCCGCACCTCACTTAGCGATTGCAATATATTAACAAATGTGAAAGCTCAAAGAATAGAGAAAGATAAAGTCGTTTATATTAAAGATGGTAACGAAGCTAACTGTGATGCAGATTTAGTTTTATTAGCAACAGGTAGAGCTCCCAATGTTGAGAGGCTTGGACTTGAGAATATCAATATTGAATTTAGTAAAAATGGAATAAATGTAAATGATAAAATGGAAACAAATATTCCCAATGTTTTTGCGGTGGGAGATGTAACCGGAAAATCACTTCTCGCACATTCTGCATACAGAATGGGAGAGGTAGCTGTAAATACAATTCTTGGTGCATCAGATAAAATGCGATACAACGCAGTGCCATGGGTTGTTTATACAAATCCTGAATTATCCGGTATTGGATTAACAGAGGTTCAAGCAAAAAAAGAAGGCTACACTATTAAAGTAAGTACAATGCAACTTAGGGCAAATGGACGTTTTTACGCAGAGCATGGAAATGAAAAAGGAATAGTGAAAGCTATTGTTGATGCTGATACAGATTTACTGCTCGGCTTATTTATACTTGGTGGTGTTAGCTCCGAAGTAATTCATAGTGCTGCAATAATAATTGAAGCGGAACTTAGAGTAAAAGATATAAAAGAAATTATTTTCCCGCACCCTACAGTTTCGGAAGCAATTAAGGATGTGTTGTGGGAAATATAAATAGAAAATTTAAAATTAGATGGAATAATGAATGCCAAAATCGATAATAATTAATCCTAAAGAAGTTAGAAAAGCTGGTTTATTAAAGTTTAAAGATATTGAACTGAATCAGTACAAATCTGACTTTGGTAGTGAAGTTAATAAATATGGAGAAGATAAATTAAAACAAGTTCTAATTGATATGTTTTTAATTAGAGAGTTTGAAACATCACTTAATAAAATTAAAACAGAAGGGGCTTATCACGGAATTGAATATAACCATAAAGGTCCAGCTCATTTATCAATGGGGCAGGAAGCAGCAGCTGTAGGGCAAGCGTTAACGTTGGATAAAGATGATTTCATTTTTGGTTCGCATAGGAGCCACGGCGAGATATTGGCAAAAAGTTTTTCAGCTATTGCAAAAACAAGTGATGATGATATTTATGAAATCATGAAAATGTATATGGGTGGTGATGTTCTAAAAATTGTAGAAGCAAATAGTAAATATTTAAATGTAAAAGATTTAGCATATGACTTTATCTTATACGGAGTAATGGCAGAAATATTTGCAAAAGTTACTGGATTCCACAAAGGGCTTGGTGGTTCAATGCACGCTTTTTTTGCTCCTTTGGGAAGTATGCCAAACAACGCAATTGTAGGCGGGTCGGCAGATATTGCTACTGGTGCTGCATTGTATAAACGAATCAATAAAAAATCTGGAATTGTAATTTCAAATATTGGTGATGGTGCATCTGCCTGCGGACCTACTTGGGAAGCTCTATCATTAGCTTCTATGGATCAATATAGAACTTTATGGGGAAAAGAAGCAGGGGGAGCGCCGCCAATTCTGTTTAACTACTTTAATAATTTTTACGGTATGGGTGGACAAACTTTTGGCGAGACTATGGGATTTGGTGTACTTGCAAGAATCGGTGCTGGAATTAATGAAGATCAACTTCATGCCGAACGTATTGATGGATGCAATCCCCTTGCTGTTGCTGATGCAATTGAACGAAAAAGAAAAATATTGGAAGCAGGGAAAGGACCAGTATTGTTAGACACTATCACTTATCGTTTTTCAGGGCATTCTCCCTCAGATGCTTCTACCTACAGATCAAAAGAGGAAGTGGAACTATGGGAAAAGAATGATTCGATTGTGGAGTATAGCCAATACCTAATTGATAATAACCTGATTACCAAAGAGGAAGTAGAGGAACTTAGAACCTCTGCACAGGAAAAAATTAAAGGGAGTTTAATAAAAGCAATTGATTTAGATATTTCTCCAAGGAAAAACATAGACTCTGAATACGTTTCAACTGTTATGTTTTCAAACAGCAAAATGGAAAGATATGATGATAGAGAACCGGAAGTGTTACTCTCGTTAGAAGAAAATTCCAGAGTAAAATCATTAAAGAAAAAAGAACGATATGTTTATGATAAAAACGGCAAAACAGTTTCAAAAAATAAAATGTTTTTATTACGCGATGCATTGTTTGAAGCCTTAATGTATAGAGCCTATATAGATCCAACAATGGTTTTATACGGAGAGGAGAATAGAGATTGGGGTGGAGCATTTGCAGTTTATAGAGGCATGACGGAAGCCCTTCCGTACCATAGACTTTTTAACTCACCAATTGCCGAAGGTGCTATTGTTGGCTCTGCTGTTGGTTATGCTCTCTCTGGAGGAAGGGCAGTTGTTGAATTAATGTACAGTGATTTTCTTGGAAGAGCAGGGGATGAGGTATTTAATCAAATGTCCAAATGGCAATCTATGTCGGCTGGTATTTTAAAAATGCCGCTTGTACTTCGTATTTCAGTTGGTAATAAATATGGAGCACAGCACTCGCAGGATTGGACTTCGATGGTTGCACATATCCCCGGATTAAAAGTAATGTTCCCCGCAACTCCATACGATGCCAAAGGAATGATGAATTTAGCTCTAAGCGGAACTGATCCTGTAGTATTTTTTGAAAGCCAAAAATTATATGACGTTGGAGAGATGTTCGCTGAAGATGGTGTGCCGCAAGATTATTACGAGGTTGAAGAAGGAGAGCCTGCAATACGTAGGGAAGGAAAGGATTTAACAATTGTAACTATTGGTGCAACGTTATACACTGCTTTGGATGCGGCAGATATTCTCAAGGAAAAATATAATATTGATGCCGAAGTAATTGATGCTCGTTTTATAAACCCATTAAATTATGATAAAATCATTGAGTCGATTAAGAAAACTGGAAAAATTGTACTTGCTTCTGACGCAGTAGAGAGGGGGTCGTTTCTAAATACTATGGCGGCACAAATAACTCAAATTGTTTTTGATGAATTGGACGGTCCGCCTGTTATAGTAGGTGCAAGGAATTGGATTACTCCCGGTGCAGAATTGGAGGATATGTTTTTTCCACAAAAGGAATGGATAATTGATGCAATTCACGAAAGGCTATTGCCACTTACTGGGCATCAAGTTACTACCAATCAAACAGTTGGTGAAATGCAGTATAAAAACAGACGCGGAGTTTAATTAAATGAAAGATGGTGTAATGAATACAACGGGATTGAGATTATACGGAAAAAATGATTTAAGAGTTGAATCATTTGAATTACCTGAAATAGGAGAAGATGAAATTCTTGCTGAAGTAGAAACGAACAGCATTTGTATGTCCTCCTACAAAGCAGTTGTACAAGGTTCTGCCCATAAAAGAGTTCCGGAAAATATTGCTGAAAGCCCCGTTCTTATTGGTCACGAACTGTGTGGAACAATAATTAAAGTAGGGAAAAAGTATCAGAACAAATTTAAAGAGGGGATGAAATATACAATTCAGCCCGCAATAAATTATCCTGGTAAGGAGCCAGAAGCACCAGGCTACTCTTTTCAATATATTGGCGGAAATGCAACAAGAATAATTATTCCCAAAGAAGTTTTGGAAATGGATTGCCTTATTCCCTGTTACGGAGATACGTTTTACAAAGTCTCCCTTGCCGAACCAGTTGCCTGTTTAGTTGCTGCATTTAAGGAGCAATTCCATTATGACCGAAATCAATATGTTCATAAAATGGGAATAGAAGAAGATGGTAACCTTGCTATACTTGGTGGATGTGGACCTATGGGGCTTGCTGCTGTTGATGTTTTATTAAATAGTGAACGAAAACCAAAACTGATTGTTGTTACTGATGTTGACCAAAACCGTATAGAGCGTGCAAGAAAACTCTTCCCTACTAAAAAATCGAAAGTGAAAGGTGTGGAAGTGTTATTTATTAATACAACAAAATATTCCAATCAAGAAATTCTTAAAGAAACAGATGGCAAAGGTTTTGATGATGTTTTTGTTTTTGTGCCAATTAAATCTTTGGTACAACAAGCAGGTGAGCTGATGGCAATTGGTGGATGTTTAAACTTTTTTGCAGGTCCATCAGATAAAAATTTTACATCAGAAATTAATTTTTATAATGTTCACTATAACAGGCATCATATCATTGGGTCTGCTGGTAGTAATAGTGATGATTTAAGAGAAGCTGTAAAATTGATAGATGAAAATATTTTTGATCCTGCAATTATGATTTCGCACATAGGCGGCTTAAACTGCACGGCTGAGACAGTTAAAAACTTGCCGAAAATACCTGGTGGTAAAAAACTTATTTATACTCAATACTCTCTCCCACTAACAGCGTTAGATGATTTTGAAAGTGTTGGGAAAACGAATTCTTTGTTCGCAGACTTAGCAAAAATAATTGAAAAAACAAATGGAGTTTGGTCAAAGGAAGCAGAAAAACATTTAATGGCAAATGCCGAAAAGATTAATGGTAATAAATTTTACAAATAATTAATTAAGGAATTATTATGCGTTCAAAACCATGGTTGTTATATTCACTTATCACAGCGGTATTATGGGGTATCTGGGGTGCCTTTATTGAAATACCGGAAAAGGCGGGTTTTCCTGCCACGCTTGGTTATTCTGTATGGGCTATTACTATGATACCTGGCGGAATATTTGCACTGAAAAAACTTGGCGGCAAATTAGATAAAAGTCGGCGGGCAATAACATTGGGTCTTATTGCAGGTCTGTTTGGATGTGCCGGACAGCTAATTTTATTTGAAGCTTTACGAACAGGTCCAGCTTACCTTGTCTTTCCGTTTATCTCAATGGCACCAGTAATTACAATACTATTATCGTTTATTTTATTAAAAGAGAGAGCCAGTTTGCGAGCGTGGGTTGGAATTATTTTTGCAATTATCGCAATATTCTTACTTGCATATCAGCCACCTGGAAATTCCGCTGCAACGGGGTATTTATGGATAGTTCTTTCGTTGTTAGTGGCAGTAATGTGGGGCTTGCAAGCATATATTCTAAAATTTGCAAATGAAGTAATGAAAGCAGAAAGTCTTGTGGTTTATACTGTTATCACTTCTATTGCACTAATTCCAATCGCAGTTTGGATGACTGATTTTTCAGTAATAATTAACTGGGGTTTTAAGGGACCATACTTAGCTGGAATGATTCAGTTGTTAAATGCCTTAGGTTTTATAACCCTTGTGTATGCTTTCCGTTATGGTAAAGCAATTATTGTAAGCCCAATGGTTAATGCAATGCCTCCGGTAATTACGGTAATTCTTTCATTAATTATTTATCAGTTAATTCCTCATCCCGTAACAATTGGTGGGATGGTGTTGGCTGTAGGTGCTGCACTATTAATGGCAATGGAACCAGAGGAAGAGAAAATAAAGTAAAAGTAATTAAGTTCAATTAACTATAAATAATTTTATTAGGAGTTAAAAATGATTAAATCAAAAGTAGCATTTATTGTTTATGGAGTTCATAAAGATGGGCTTAATGACCCAATGGGAGTACCATTTATTGATGATAAATTAGTTGAAAATGCTAAGGCAGCATTAACATCTGCGGGTTTGGAGCTTGTGGTACATGAACTTGTTATTGCATCAAAAGAAGAAGCAAAAGAATGTTTTGCAAAATACAAAAAAATGGATGATGTTGATGCGGTTGTTTTGTTTTCAGGAACATGGGTTTGGGCTTCTCATCTTATAGGAGCCATTCGTGACTTTTCCTTTTCCGGTAAAGGTATTGTTCTCTGGACTAATTCAGGTTCGCAAGGCTGGAGACCTGTTGGTGGTTTGGTTATGCAGGGTGCTTTAAAAGAAGTTGGGATAAAACATCGTTTTGTTTATGGCAGTTACGAAGACCCAAAAGAAATAAGCAAAATAGTATCCTATTGTCGAGCCAGTTCTGAAAAGAATAAACTTAACATGAGTACAATCGGTGTATTTGGAGGTCGTGGTATGGGGCAAACTTGCGGTGCAGCCGATGCATCTCAGTGGATGAAAATGTTCGGAATTGATATTGACTCTCGTGACACAACAGATTTACTAAATACAGCAAAAAGTGTAACAAAGGATGAAGTAGAGCAAGCACGTACTGAAATACAAAAATATTTTGCAGAACCTATTCCAGATGATGAAACCTCAGAACGCTCAATCCGCTTATACTTGGCACTTAAAAAAATAGTTAAAAAAGAAAACTGGTCAACATATACAATTCAATCTTTCCCAGGACTTGGTGATGATTACAGTGCCACATGCTTTGCACAAAGTATGATGTTGAACGATGGTGTTGGAACCTCGACACTCTCTGACTTTAATACATTGCTAACATCAAAAATTCTTACTGACTTAAGTGATGAACCAATTTACTATGGCGATTTACAGCATATCGATAAATCGAATAATGAAATTAAAATTATCGGCGATGGTGCTTGTCCCCCTTCACTTGCTGGCGATTTAGGTCCTGCCGGTTTTGCAGAACACGGAATTCCAACTGAAGGGGAAGCTGGTGGTTTATCGGTTAAACTAGTTTGCAAACCTGGCGAGGGCGTATTGGCAAGGGTTGGAAGAAACAATGGAAAATTTGAAATGGTAATTGTACGCTGTTCAATATTTGAGCCGCCAAAAGAGGAATTAGAAAAACGGCAGTTGGAATGTGGTATTCCTTTCTGGCCTCATGCGTTTGTAACTGCACATTGTGATATTGATGATCTTCTGCAGGCGTGGAACAATGAGTATGCTGTGCTTGGCTATGGCAGTCATTTGTATGATGAACTTGTAGCTTTTTGCGAATTAACAGGAATTAAAGCTGTAGCATTGTAAGTATTAAAAATATAAGTTCTATCTAATAGCAAGAGCGAATCAGGAGATTCGCTCTACAAATTATTCCGCAAAAGACCCCGCAAAAGAGAGCGGGACAGGACGGAACAGGTAAACATATAAAAACCTTCGAGGTTAGGATGAAAAATTATAAACAGATGAAACATTCATCCCGCCTTGCGGGACACTAGAAGATGATTACAAAAAAGAAAATATCGAATAAAGAATCTTGAACAAGGAATGTCGAATCTACCTCAGCAAGGCGTACAAAAGACTTCGATATTCGTAATTCCTTGTTCAGCATTCGAAATTAAAAAATTATAAACATATGAAACATTTATGACTCTTCGAGCCACACTATGAGATGATTATAAAGCTGTGTCATTCCGTGATGCTCTTACACGGAATCTATGTTTTTGAAACAGATTCCCGATAAAAGCATTCGGGAATGACAGAATGAAGGAAATTATTCCGCAAAAAGAACGGAACAGGTAAACATATGAAAAAAGAAATTTTCAAATATGATAAATGGTTAGTTGAATATACAACAGAAGATGGAGCTAGGTTAGATAAATTATCTTATGATAATTATGACCTTCTCACTACAGAGCCTGCAACATTCCGTGCTCCTTCAACTGATTACGGTGAATATGAAAACCGCCCTGTTTATGGATACGATGATTGTTTCCCTTCTGTTGAGGCATGTGATTATCCAGGTAAGGAGTGGAAGGTTCAAGACCATGGAGAATTATGCTGGCTTAACTGGGAAGCAACTGCAAAGAAAGATAGACTGATGTTTACTGTGAAAAGTAAAGAGCTGCCTGTAACTTTTAAACGGGAAATGAAATTTAGCAGTAACGGAATTACTTGGAAGTTTGATGTTATAAATGGGGGAGATAAACCTTTACCATTCCAGCATGTTATGCACCCTCTTATGCCATTGGATGAAGTTGTTGATTTTAAATTACCAAAATTTAAATCCCTTTATAATGGGATTAGTGATAAAATAATGCATGAATTAAATAACCCAGATGCGGTAAAAAAGTATTTATTAAATCAAAACATTGGTAGTGCAAATATGTTATTTCTTCAAAATATTGATAACGGTGAAATGAGTTGGACTTATAAAAACAACTTACACCTCAAAGTTTTATTCTCTGCTGAAGATTTCCCAAGTATTGGAATCTGGTGGAATAACTCAGCATACCCGAATGAAGATGGCTGCCGCAGAAATGAATGTGCCTTTGAACCAATACCAGGCTTAACCAGCGACTTATCCGAAGAATATATTTCAGGTAAATGTTTAACGATAGAGCCAGGGCAGTTATTTAGTTGGGAAATTAAATGGTTAACAGAAAATAATTACAATGAATAAATGAGAAAAAAATAATGACATCAATAATAACTTTAGCTTTGCTTCTTTTACTTAGCGTAAATGTTTTAGCTCAGGACTCTGAAAAAATAAATATTGAGCTTAAAAAAATGGTAGAAAAAATGGATAGGGAAGGATTGCTTTCTCGTACTGAGTCAGTAACTATTAAGAGCAAAGAGCTATTAAAAATTCCGGAAACTATTTTACATTTAAAAACGCAATTTAGTGTTGCTACCGAAGTACCTGAAATTGAATTTGTAATTATTCCTAATAAGGAAAGATATCAGATTGATCCACCTCCCGAATATCATAAAACAGTTTGGTCCAACTGGGGACAGGGAGTTTATGTTGAAGATAAAAAAACATATTATGCTGCTTTTGGAAACAACCGCTTTGACCAGGCAAGAATATTTATAACTGAATATGATTTAGAGTCAAAAAAAATAGAAAACTCGCAAGAGATTAACCAAGCTTTGGGCATAAATTTACCAAATGGATTTGGTGATGGAAAAATTCATGGCTGGTTAGACTATTCAAATAATGAGTTATATTTTAGCACTTATTGGGCACACTATCCGAGACCGTTAGAAAAAGATTTTCAGTTGGGGTACGATGGTGGTCGAATTGCCAGCTATAATATTGATACTAAAAAGGTTTCGGATTTTGGAGTGCCAATGCCGCGGGTTAGCTGGCCATATCATCGCTACGATATTGATAGAGGACTAATGTTTGCTATAGGATTTTCCAGAGAATTTTTATGCTACGATTTGAATAATCAGAAAGTGCGTTTTGCCGGATTTTTACCTGAAGGTATGATGTGGAACAATCGGTTTATGTTATTGGATGATAAGACTGGCATGCTCTATTCTGATAACAGGTCTAAATATGATAGCGATACTCATTTTATTAAATATGATTATGTAACAAATCTTTTTACTAAGATGGAGAGTAAAGTTCCAGCTAATATAATATCTGGCAGAAGGGATAAAGTACGTGCCCATACTAAAAAGAGATCGAAAGATGGCTGGTTTATTTGTGTTACTCAATACAATGAGTCAGGTCCAGGCGGACAATTGTTTAAGTTTTATCCGGCGAAAGATAAAGTTGAAATTATGGAATTATGTTGGCCAGGAGAGATGAGATATACAACAAGTATGGCATTAAGTTCGGATGAAAAATATCTGTACTATCTTCCAGGTGCACACGGAAAATCTCATCTTGAGGGTAGTCCTGTTGTTCAGTACAATGTTAAAACAGGAGAGCGGAAAGTTCTGGCTTTCTTGTTCCCATATATATATGAAAAATTTGGTTATGTTACAGGTGGCTCATTTTCCATATCTATTGATGAAAAAGGAGAAAACTTGTTTATTTGTATGAATGGGAAGTTCATTAAGTATGAGGAAATAATAGAAGATATATTTGGAGATACCTCAGTATTAATTATTAAAATTCCTAAGTCGGAGAGAATGTGATTGAAACCATCTATATATTATTAATTAGGAAAAAGAATTATGCCATTAATTTTACAGCGAGATAAAGTACTTGAAATATTTGCAGAAGCAGCAAGTAAAAAATGGGTTCTGCCAACGTTCAATGCGGAAAACTTAACTACTGCCGAAGCTATTTTAGATGCCACAAAAGAGTATGGTGAAAAAATTGGAATAGAAGATTTACCAATCATTATTGGAATAACAAACAATTACAAACCGCGTCCGCAATCTACATTCTATACTCACACGCGGCAATGGGATATTGGTATGCAGCTTTTTTTGAAAGAGATGGAAGTCCTTACTTCTGCCGAATCCCCTTTTGCAAAATTGAAGGTGATGATTCATTTAGACCATATACAGTGGGATGATGACAAAGAACTTTTAGAGTGGGACATGAAACAATTTTCTTCAATAATGTTTGATGCTTCAGAATTACCACTTGAACAAAACATAAATAAAACTGCTGCATTTGTTAAGAGTAATAAAGATACTATAGTTATTGAAGGAGCATGTGATGAAATTAATTCCGCAGGTTCAGAGCAAAATGATTTGGTTACTCCGAAGATGGCGGAAAAATATTATAACCAAACTGGGGTCGATATTATTGTAGCAAACCTGGGAACAGAACACCGTGCGAGTGCGGCGGAGTTACAATACCGCGGCGATTTAGCTCGCCAGGTTTCCGAAAGAATTGGAACAAACCTTTGTCTGCACGGAACTTCCTCCGTATCAACAGATAAAGTAGCAAACCTTTTTGATGATGGTATTTGTAAAGTGAACATTTGGACAACTCTTGAAAGAGATTCTACCCCAATACTTTTTAATGATATGATTAAGAACGCAGCAAAAGTTGTAGGTCCGCAAAAAGTAAAAGAATTAGTTTCAGAGCAATTACTTGGGGAGAAGGCAAATAATCTAACTCCTCTTTCTCTCGATTATTTTACAACCACATATCGCCAAAATCTTATTTTTGAAGAGATGAAAAATATTGTTACAAATTATCTTAACATGTGGTATATCTTAAGATGAATAATTATATGGGAGTTGATATTGGAACAAGTGGTTGTAAAGCCGTAGTGTTTGATGGCGATGGATTACAGTTTGCAGTTGCCAATCGTGAATATGATATTATATTTTCAGATGACGGTGGAGCAGAACTTAATTCTGATGAAGTAATAGAGAAATGTTTTGAAGTAATTAAAGAATGCTCGCAGCAGGTAGTTCCCAATTCAATAAAAGGTTTGGGTATATCAAGCCAGGGCGAAGCCTTTACTGCTATTGGGTATAATAACGAAATCCTCTCCAATGCAATGGTCTCATCAGATTTACGCTCTCTGCCATATTTAAATTCTTTCATCGAAGAATTTGGCAAAAATAAATTATATGAAATTACAGGGCATACAGCCCATCCAATGTTTACATTATTTAAACTTCTCTGGTTCAAAAAAAACAAACCAGAATTATGGAAGAGAACAAAATATTTTTTATGCTTCGAGGATTTACTTCAGCACAGGCTTGGTCTTGAACCGAAAATAAGTTATTCCCTTGCAGGACGTACTATGTTGTTTGATGTTAGAAAACATGAATGGAATTCTGAAATATTGAATATGCTTGAGCTTTCACCAAAGCAATTAGCAGAACCTACTCCATCGGGGAAAAATGTTGGGAAAATAAATACAAAAATTGCAAATAGTTTGGGACTCTCTGCAGATACTTTTGTTGTAACAGGCGGGCATGACCAGCCATGCAGTGCACTTGGTGCAGGAGTTACCGAAGAAGGTGTAGCTATGTATGCCACCGGAACGGTAGAGTGCATTACTCCAATTTTTAAGAAACCTATTCTCTCTGATGAACTGCAAAAAAATAATATTTGTATTTACGACTACACCATTAACGATATATACACTACAGTAGTATTTAGCTTAACTGGCGGTAACATTTTAAAATGGTTTAGAGACGAGTTTGGAGCAGAAGAAATTGCTAAAGCCAAACTTGACGGAACTGATGCTTACGAACTTTTATTGAAGCATGTAGGGGATAAACCTTCAAGTCTGATGGTACTTCCTTACTTTACTGCCTCGGGTACACCATATTTTGATACAAAAACTAAAGGTGCAATATTTGGATTACAACTTTCCACAAAGCGGAGTGAAATTATTAGAGCACTTTTGGAAGGTGTAGCTTTTGAGATGCGGCTTAATTTGGAAATTCTTGAAAATTCCGGCTATAAAATTAAAGAATTACGAGCAGTTGGCGGTGGAGCCAAATCAGCTATTTGGACACAACTTAAAGCAAATGTAATGAATAAAAAAATAACAACTCTTAATGTAAAAGAAGCTGGATGCTGTGGAACTGCAATGCTTGCCTGTGCTGCTGATACGAAAATACCTATAAACAATTTGGCTGACAAATGGATTAAACCATTATCAACTATTGAACCTCAGCCCGAATTTAAAAATTGGTATGACGAAAGATTTAAGAAATATTGTAAACTTTATGAAACGGTGAAAAGTATTTCTCTTTAATACTAGTGTTGCGTTAATTATAAAATGACGGTAGCAATAAAAATTCTTGACCGAACCTTCTCCCTAGGAGTCCTATGGAGAAGGTTTTATGCGATATTACAACCTTAACACAACACTAGATATTAGAAGTGGTCTTCAAAGTCTATTAAATTCAACATCAGTGATTTTTTGTGAGGAATTTGTGTAAGATTTAGGTCAAAATTTTCTACCTTGTAAGATTTTGATTGAGATCTTATTTTTGATTTAGTTGCTGAAGTAATGGTGTTAAACTCAATAATAACAATAATAGATATTTAGAGTTGTGTTATAAATAACAGGTTAAACCGTTTATTACTCATTATATCCGTTTATTCCATTGGATTTGTATTAAGCGATACAATATGCTTAATTTCAGCAAAAGATTTAAGAAATAACTAAAAAATTTCACTTGGTTCCCCAGCAAGTGTATTTAATTACAGTTACTAAAATTGGTTGGAGTTAAATTATGGTCTTTAAATTCTTATTCAGAACAACAGCAATATTCTTCTTATTATTATTTAATATTTATGGACAGAGTGGAAATGTTATTGGTGTTGTAAAAGATGCTGCAACTGGTGATTTATTACCTGGTGCTAATGTTTTTATAGTTGGAACATCAAGTGGTGCAGCAACAGATATTGATGGAAATTTTAGGATTAGTAATGTTGATGTAGGCTCATATATACTTGAAGTTAAATATGTTGGTTATAAAGAAAAAAGAGATTCGATAACTATTGTAGAGGATAGGTCAGTATTCGTAGAATTTGAATTAGAACTTGACGCTTTTGAAACTGAAGAAGTTACGGTTTCTGCACAGGCTTCGGGTCAGATTGCTGCTATTAACCAGCAATTAAATTCAAATACAATAGTAAATGTAATATCTGAAGAGAAAATTCAGGAACTGCCGGATGCTAATGCGGCTGAGGCTATTGGGCGTTTATCCGGTGTGGCTATACAGCGCCAAGGTGGAGAAGCAACTAAAATTGTACTGAGAGGATTAAGTAGCCAATACACAGCAATAACAGTTGATGGAGTGAGAATACCTGCTACCGATGCCGATGAACGTGGTGTTGACCTTAGCATGATTTCTCAAGGGTCACTTGCCGGGATAGAGTTATATAAAGCTTTAACTTCTGATAAAGATGCTGATGCTATTGCGGGAAGTGTAAACCTGGTTACTAAAAAAGCCCCAACCACAAGAAGGCTTAGGTTTGAAGGTGAGGGAATTTATAGTGGGCTTGATAATTCATTTAACCAGTATGCCATTTCTCTTAAATACGGAGAAAGATTTTTTGATAACCTCCTTGGCGTGCAGCTAACTGGTAATCTTGAAAAAAGAAATAGAAGTAACGAAAACACAAGGATTTCATATGAAACAGAAATTGAGGGTGGAACTGATTATCGAATTCTTAATTTTGACCTAAATTATTCTAATGAAATACGAAACAGAAACGGTGTTAGTCTTCTTCTAGATTTTAATACACCAGATAATGGTACAATTAAGTTAAATACAATATTTAATTCAACTTCAAGAGACCGTACTAATTACCAAAGAAACTATCCAGGTGTTGGCGGACCCAATGTAAGTGTTTCGGCTAATACTATAGAAACAAGTATTAATTCATTTAACACCCAACTTACTGGCGAGAATTTTTTGTTTGGTTTGGATGCTACATGGGGTTTGTCTTATGCTCAATCATTATCAGAGACACCTTTTAATTATAGATTGGATTTTATTGAAGCAACAGAAATTCAGTATGATAGTGAAGGTAACCCAACTTATGTGCAAGGAATGAGACCTATTCCGGAAGAATTATGGCGTGGTCCAGCCGAAGCATATATACCATTTGCTGTAAATAATTTTGATAAAGCATTTATGAATTGGGGACGTTTTAGAAGTTCAAATAATAACCAGAAAGAGAAAACCATATATTTGAACCTCTCCAAAAACTTTACATTTGGTAAATACTTAGATGTTGAAATTAAAGCTGGAGGTAAATATAGGTCTTTAGATAGGTTCAGAGAAAGTTTTGCACAAAGTGCACCCTACTATAACGTTTCATTACCACAATATACAGTTTTATCAGATGGTTCTATTGGTTTGAAGGATTGGGCTAATTCAAGTTTCAATGATCTACTTTTTGAAAGTAATAGAGTTGTATTGAGTAATTTTCTTGGAGGTAATGGCGATTCACGTAATATATTGGATCAATATAATTTGAATCCTCTTTTAAATGCCGATTTAGTTAGAGAATGGTATGAATTTAATAAAGATGGAAGAGAGGACCCGGGAGGCGAGAAAAAAGAGTATGATATTAGTGCTTCTCAATTTCTCGACTATTATGATTTAACTGAAAATGTTGGAGCGGGTTACCTTATGACAACTGTTAAAATAGGAAAAGTAGTTACTTTACTTGCCGGAATACGTGTTGAGAATGAGAACAATTCTTATAAATCTAGGTTCGCAAAAGCTGCGTTAAGCAGTTTCTATACACCAGGAACAATATTCGACACTTCATCAACATTTAATGAAACTATTTGGCTGCCAAATTTTCAAGTGAATATAACACCATTAGATTTCTTGAATATTAGATTAGCAGCTTATAAAGCTTTAGCAAGACCAGGCTTTAACAAGAGATTATTGAAATATAGAAGTAGTACAGGAAGACCTGCCAATGTAAACCTTGGTAACCCAAATCTTAGAGCAGCTAAAGCTTGGAATTTTGAAATGAGTACCTCAGTATATAGTAATACGATTGGTTTGCTTACAATATCAGGTTATTATAAAGTTATTGAGGATATGATTCATACAACCAATGGAATTGAAATACGCACATCCGATGAAACTGACATAGCAAAAGAACTTGGTATTACTTGGGATATTCCGTTTAAATGGTACGGGCTTACCTACCCTTATAATTCAAACAGGGATACAAAGGTATGGGGTTTCGAGTTGGATCATCAAATTAATATGTTCTTTTTACCAGGATATCTTAGCAATTTTGTGCTTGCTTATAATGTTTCAATTAACCGCTCCGAAACATATCTTTATCAAACAAGAGTGGAAAAAATAAGTGACTCTTTTCCGCCAAAGTATGCAACTGTATTAGTAGAAGAAAAAACAAAATTGCCTGGTCAGTCTGAATTATTTGGGAATGTTGCAATTGGTTACGATATTGGAGGCTTCTCCGCAAGAGTATCAGTTTTCTTTCAAGAACCATATACGTATCAATTTGATAGCGATGGAAGAGCAGAGCGTTATCAAAATTCTTTTAGCAGATGGGATCTTTTGATAAAACAACAAATAACAGATACCTTTGCGTTACTATTAAAAGTGAACAACTTTACTGATTATTACGAAGGTAATACGTACAAAAACAATATTTATGGTTGGGAGCTACCACTTTATACCCAGAGGTATGGTCCAACAGCAAATCTCGTATTACGAGTAGATTTATAGGTTATAACAAATAGTTAATAAGTTCGTTAAAATAAAATAATTATTTAATTTGGAGGTTACATTATGAAAAGAACATTTAACATTTTTTTAGTATTATTTTTATTCATAGCTGCTATACAGAATTTTGCTCAAGATCACGAGCTAATTGTGCCAGATGACGACTTCTTAAATAGTACTATTAATGGCGACACTACATCAACCGGTGACAGAGTTGATATGAACAGAGTATATATATTAGAGAGAGGGAAACAATATTATATTAATTCTGATATTATAAATGAAGGTTATGCACTTAGAATTGTAGCTCAAGAAGGGGAGGGTTTAAGACCCGTTATTTTAATGGCTCAGAACGAATGGACTGGAAATTACCCATGGGTACCTTTTCAATTGGCGGGTGATATATTCTTAAAAGGTATTGTAATAACTGGTATGCCGCCTGATGACGATACGTATGTTACAAATTCTATAATTTGGTGTATTGCTCCGGGATTTGACATTGTTATTGATGATTGTATTTTCACTGATGTTAGTGGACAAATGATACGTACTCAAAGCCCTCAACGAAAGCTGCAGATAACAAATACCATTTTAGCTGATATTGGTTTTATTGGATTGACTGGTTTCGGTACAGGAAAAGGATTGGATTTTAGAGATGGTTCAATTGACTCGGTAATTATAGTAAACAATACCTGGGTTAATATACAAAGTAGGCTTATACGTCATAGAAATGGTACAGCTCCAATAAACAATTTAGATTTTAGACACAATACTATTATTAATTGTATGGCATCGGATGGTGTTTTTGAATTAGGTGTTGTTGGTGAAAGTATAGTTATTAAAAATAATTTACTTTTTAATCCGTTTACGAAAGGTAGAGACCTTACTGATGTTAATAGGAATGAATTTGATGGACATGGAGAAAAAGAACCTGATGGAGTTACTCCAAAAATGGTAATGTTAGGGAGTGTTCAAGACTCAAGTAACGCTTTTAATACAATTTGGGATGTTCAAAATAATTACTATGTTCATACTCAGGAACAACAAGACTGGTGGGCTGCTAATAATTTATTAGCACCATATCCAATGACGGACTACATAGCCAGCAAATTATCAAACCCTGATAATGCTTTTATTGAAGAAGCAGGACTTTCGCTTGAAGAGAGTACAAATATACCATTTGAATTAATGGATTGGTACAGGGACGTAAATGGTGCTAATTTTGTTAGAAGCGTAACAACAACAGAATATGATATGGACAGAAGACATTATACTTACTATTTAGATACTTTAAATGCCGCATATCCAACTACTTCTGCAGCATATACCGGTTCTACTTATGGAGAGCCAGTTGGTGATTTAAGATGGTTCCCAGGCTTTGTTGTTGATGTTAAGAAGGAAGTAGGATTACCTTCAGAATTTGCTTTAGAGCAAAATTACCCAAACCCATTTAATCCTACTACAAATATTAAATTCAGTATTGCTGAAAGTGGTTTTGTTACGTTACGTGTATTTAACGTATTAGGTCAGGTAGTTGCTACTCTTGTAAATCAGGAATTAACACAAGGTGCTTACAGTTTTGATTTTGATGCTTCCATGCTCTCTAGTGGAACTTATTTATACACCATAACTAGTGGCAATTTTATTCAAGCTAAAAAAATGCTTTTGATGAAATAGTATTAATTACATCTGTTATTAGATGAAATAATTATAAGTGGTTATTTGCATGAAATCAATTTGCAGATAGCCACTTTTTTTATTCCAAATTATTAATAACCATTCAGTTTTATGTAAAATTTAATATAAAATATTTTATATTAAATTGTTCCAGGAGAAGTAATGAAGAAGTTAGTAATTACGTTTATAGTGTTCCAAATATTTAGCTCTATTCTTATAGCCCAGGCAAACCTACTCCGCTCTGGACCTATGGTTGGTTACTCGGAAATGCGGGAAGTTATGTTATGGGTTCAAACACATGATGTGGCAGATGTTAAAATAGCATATTGGATTAAAGATAGTTCTTCTGTAAAAGAATATACTAACGTGGTTTCAACAGAAAAAAAATCAGCATTCACAGCACATCTAATGGTAGACATTTTAGAACCTGGTTTAACTTATGAATATGAACTTTATATAAATGGTAAAGTGATTCAACGTTCATATCCTTTAGAATTTAAGACACAAGTTTTATGGCATAAAGGATCAGACCCTCCAAATTTCTCTTTTGCTTTTGGGAGTGGTGCTTTTATTAACGAAGCAAAATATGATAAGCCAAGACGGATACCAACTGGTGGCGATTATGAAATTTATGAGGCAATATTTAGTATTAAACCAGATTTTATGATTTGGGGCGGCGATAATCTTTATTTAAGAAAATCAGAGTATTATTCTTGGACTGGTATTTTACACCGTAATTCTTATCATCGTGAGCAAGAGTATTTGCAAGCACTTTGGGGGTCTATACACCACTATGCCATTTGGGATGACCACGATTATGGACCCGATAATAGCAACAGAAGTTTTGTACTTAAGGAGAAAACACTTGAAGCATTTAAACTTTTTTGGGCAAACCCTACTTATGGTATAAACGGAAAACCTGGTATAACCACATATTTTGAATGGGGAGATGTTGCATTTTTTTTGATGGATAACAGATACTACAGAACTCCAAATAAAAGAGAAACAACCAACCGTGAAATATTTGGTGCTGAACAGGTTGAATGGTTATTAGATGGACTTGTATCAAGTAAAGCACCTTTTAAATTTATTGTAACCGGAAACGAATTCTTAACGGACAATGACTATGAGGAGAACCATATTAACTTTAACGAGGAAAGGGAAAGAATTTTATCTTTAATAAAAGAAGAGGGAATTGAAGGTGTAATTTTTCTAACTGGTGATAGACATTTTAGTGAACTTTCAAAATTAGAGAGGGAAGGAGCATATCCCATATACGATTTTACAATATCCCCATTTACATCTGGTGTAAATTTAACCAAGATGGAAAGTAATAGTTATAGAGTTGAAGGAAGTTACATAGCAAAGAGAAATTTTGCAATTTTTGAGTTAACTGGAGAGAGAAAGAAGCGAGAATTAAAGTGTTCCGTTTACGACAAAGATGGTAAAAAACTTTGGGAATATAAAATAAATGAAACTGAATTAAAGTAGTGTAGCACATAAACCATTTTTACTTGATTGACAAACCCTAAGGATTTTAGTTTTAATATTATAAATTAGGTGTAATTATTTGCAGCTTGAAAATTTGAAACAAGGAATTGTCATTATCAAAAGTATTGCAAAGTTCGGAGTAAATATTATGATCGTGTTTACGAGCAGTAGAAATAAACCCCTCAATACGGGTATAGACTTCAGAACCATTAAAAGTACGAAAACCATTTCATTGTCGGTATATTTTATCAGACGTTTAACAAGATTACGTCCTTTTGTGCGTTTAGGTCTGCCTCGTTTAGAGACTCTTATTCGATAATATTTACCCAGTGGAGTAATAAAAACAGCTTATTCAGGTGTCATCAGCATTCTGTATGCTTCTCTTTTATGAGGTAACTGCTACCTTGAACGATTGCTTCTTTCATTAGCGATTCGGGGTCAAATTAATTTCAATTAATTAACCCCGCAGTTGCGGGATTAAAATATGCGTAACTCCTTATTAACCAACGACTTAAGAGACCGGTTATGCTTGTGCAGAGTGTGTATCCGAAAATATACGGTAATTCAGAATTTCTGGGTTCTCTCTTAATAATTCTAACAATACTTTTGTTGAGCCTGATGGAGTTCTTTTTCCTTGTTCCCATTGCCTTATGGAAGACGAACTTACATTTAGGAGTTTTGCAAAAACACTTTGACTTAAATTTATCTTACTTCTAATATCTTGAATATCTTTTGCTTTTATTTCTACTTCAGGTATTTTAATTCCGAGTGTTTTTAACTCTTTTTCAGAGAAAGATGTTTTTACTCCATTTTTAATTAAGTCTTTTACTGTATCCCCAATAGCACTTTTAATAGTATTTCTCATAGTTACACCTTTATCTTAATAAAGCTACCTTGTTTTTCTAATTCAATAATTTTTTTATTATCCATATTTAATAAATTCTTCGCCAATTTCTTAAAATATTTCAATTCATCTTTATCCAAATTCTCCTTGTCTGTTTTAGAAAACCCATAGATGAATATTGCAATATCTTTTTCTCTATAAACAAGAATGGTTCTAAAACCACCACTTTACCCACGACCAACTTTGAGAGTCCTAATTTTTAAGAGACCACTACCTAAATTGACTACTCCGAGATTTTTAGAAACATTTTCAATGGTTTTAAGTAGGTTCTTATCTGAAAGAGAGCTTCTTTTTGCCCACTTGTTAAACCATTTTGTTTTAAGTTTTATCACATCTAAATATATCACATTGTGATACAATATGTCAAATTAATTGTTTTATGTAAATTTTTAACAAAGCAATACTTTCTTGTGTTTTTTCATAAACTTTTACATCTTGTAAAACAACTTTTGCTTCTCCGTTGTGCGTAATAACAAGAGTTTTTTGATTTGCAGCAACATCCCTAATCACTTCAGATGCGTGGGCTTTTAAATAGCTTATTGGTTTAACTGATTCACTAAATATCATGATAATCTCCTAAATATTATAACCTAAATATAGCCCATATTTTGGACTATTGTAATTCCATTTTAGTAGCCTTATAACGGCGTAGAGCTTACCCACTGCAGTTTGTGGTTCGCAAAAAGACGCTCTCACAATCTAACCTTGTTCGTTAGGTAATTATTTTAGTAGATGCATTATTTTTGTTTTTGTAAAAGTTCCTGCTTTTAATTTGTATAAATATAAACCACTTGAAAGATTACGCCCATTAAACATAACCTCATATCTACCAGCATTCTGCTCTTTATCTACAAGTGATGCTATTTCTTTTCCTAATAAATCATACACTTTTAATTCAACGAATGAAAGCGTAGGTAAATAGTAGTTAATTACAGTGGTTGGATTAAATGGATTAGGATAATTCCCGATTAATTTGAATTTTTCTGAAAATATTAAGTTTTCTTCTTCGCTTTTAATATCGGTTGTAATACTAGAATTTTCAAAAACAGTAAAACCACCATGAAATGAATTATAGTTGCTAATAACAAGGTCAATGTCTCCATCATTGTTAATATCTCCATCGGCTAAAAGAGCCATTGCACCCACTATACTGGGAATATAAATATAATGAGACTCACTTAGTAAAAAATTGGCACTGGAATTAAAATTATTTAATAATATTTTGAGAGAATCTAAAGAAGTTAATGCAATATCTTCATAACCATCACAATTAAAATCAGCTGATGTTATTGGTAAAAAATTAGTTCTATAAAATAATTCATTAGAGAGTGAACCATCTCCATTGCCAAAAACAATTATAAAACCTACAGGACCCCTTCTCCTCACTACTACATCAAGATAGCTATCTTTGTTAATGTCTCTCCAAATAAATGACCCTGTTTCAAAATAAAAATCGTATTTTGAAATAAAATTGAAATTTCCATTACCATCATTTAAATAATTGTAAATTGTTGCAGAAATATCATTTCGCGATATTAACAAACTAATATCGCTATTGCCATCATTATTTAGGTCAGGACAGGCTATATCTGCAGGCATCCCACCTGAATCTATTTTATATGCTTGAATAGTTTTAAAAACACCTGAACCATCATTTAATAATGTTACAAAACTTGTATCATTTGACCAGTGTGTAACAACAATATCATCATAATCATCAGTATTTAGTTTGCTAACCGTTACTGCATCACCGATTAAATTAGAAGGTAAGCAATCAAATTGAAAATTACCCTTTCCATCATTTAATAGAATACATAATGAGTCACCGTATAATACTATATCATTAAAAAGATCATTATTTATTAAACCGGTTGCAACACTATAATACATATTCCTACAATTGTATACATTAGCCTGAGAAAATGAACCATTACCATCATTGATAAAAGTTATTAAAAAACTAAAATGTTGTGCACGTATATCTCCAGCTTGGTTAGTTAAAAAAACAATATCTTTATATTCATCTGAATTAATATCTACAAGCAACATGCTGCTAACATCTTGTGGTTCTGTTGTATCCGAAAGTGCGAAGTCATATTCAGTACGTATATCGAATAGTTGTTTTTTATCTATTTGCGAATAAAATTCCGGCTTAAATGTAAATATTAGAAAAAGAACTATTATGCTAATTTTTTTCATGTTTTAACTCAATATTTCTTTAGAAAATCTTCAAAATAGTCTTTATATGCAATTATTTCTCTTTATCTCAAAATATCCAACATAATATTGGTTGAATAGAGCAACTGGTTCAGATTGTGGGTCGCTAAAAAACGCTCTCACAATCTAACCTTGTTCTTTAGTATCTTATCAGTAATATTCCCCGCAGTGCAGGACTAACAGCGTGTTTTATTTGGCAGAAAATTACAAATGACAACATTCAAATAACAAAATTTGTCCCGATTTTTTTTAGGGATAAATCTCAATATCAAAACCCCAAAAACGAGACACCTTAACACAAATTTCTTGTTTGAGATTTGTCTTTTCCAGTTCATCTGGGTTAGATCTCCTACGGAGAGGTGTTTCTTAAAACTACAATTTGAAACTCACTTTAAAACCAAAATCACCGCAGAATAAAGGCAGACGGTGTAGAGCAACGGTTATACCATTTTATTTAAACTTTTGATAAACCTGAGTGTGTTTACCTAACATGGCAAGAATTAAATAGTCTTCATTAATCTTAAATATAAGTAACCAATTGTTTTTTATATGAATTGATTCAAAACCACTCATATTTCCTTTGAGTAGATGCCTTTTAGATTTTTTATCTATAATTTCTTCCTTTTGCAATGAAGCGATTATTGATTTTAATAATTCAAAATCCTTTTGTGCGTACTTGCCACTTTTTTTATCTCTTTGAATATCTTTCTTAAAAGACTTTTCTATTTTTATTTTGAGCAACTTAAATACCCAGATCTTCGAATAGTTCGTTTGCTGTATTATAGACTTGTGTGTTTTTGTCGATATTTAAATTATTTATTCGGTTTTCAAGTTCTTCTGATGGTAGGCTAAGTTCAAAAGGAATGGCTTTCTCCATTGCAACTTTTGCGAGAAATATATTTACTGCATCGCCAAAAGTTAAGCCAAATTTTGAAAAAACATTTTTTGCTTCATTGTATAATGTGTTTTCTACTCTAACACTAGTTTGAATTTTCATGATTCACCATTTTTGTTTACTGTAAACATACACCATATGGTGTATAATGTCAAGTAGGTTTTATGTTGACTCAACTCGCAGCAAACCTTCAAGTTTTTTAAACGAGAATACAAACTAAAATATTTAAATTACTTCTCAACTTTAAAAACAGAATCTATCACAGTTCCATCAACCCATTTTATGATTGCAACAATTTCATTTCTGTTCACTTTTGGTTTAGCCGGTTTGCCGCCGCAAATATCATTTACTTCTTTATAAATTTGTTTTATTGGTTTTATCGGAAGTCCGCTACCTTTAACTGCTTTAAATAAATCCTTACGTTTAGGATTGATAGCAATACCACGCTCTGTAACAATAACATCAACCAATTCGCCAGGTGCAACAAGTGTTGTTACTTCATCAACAATTACCGGTATTCTATCTCGGAAAGATGGAATTGCAAGAATTACAGTTTTACCAAATAAACAATTTTGCCATCCGCCAATTCCGTGCAGTAAGTATCCATCAGAATGTGTAACAACATTGGCATTAAAATTTATATCAACTTCTGTAGCGCCAAGCACAACAGCATCAAGCATCGATGCAAAGTTTCCTTTTCCGTGAAAGTTGTAGCTTGTAAATGGACTCGTATTTAAATGCCCACTATTTTCTCGCATTGAGCGAACACCCTCAAGATCGAATGTTTGTCCATCCAGAATGTAATCGGTTAAACCTTCCTCTAACATTTCCACAAGATATTTAGTACTACCACCGCGGATAAATCTTGCTTTTATATTTCTCTTTATCATTTTCTCCTTTAGATAAAGGGCGAAAGCAAGGTTTGTACCACCGGCACCAGCTTGAAAAGAGAATCCATCTTTCAGTATTCCAGATTCTTCTAAGAACTCTGCAACATATTCTGCAATCAAAAGTCTATCTGGGCTTTTGGTTACTTGGGTTGTACCCGAAACAATTTTTGTTGGATCACCAAGTGATTCAACTTCCACAACATAATCGACATTGTTGCCTTGTATTTGCCAAGGTGTGCAAGGGAAGGGAATGAGATTATCGGTAACTACAATTACATTATCTGCATACTCAGAATCTGCAAGTGCAAAGCCAAGCAAACCACATGCCGATTTACCTCTGTCGCCAGTAGCATTCCCAAAAGGATCGGCTGTTGGAGCAGCAATAACAGCAAGGTCAATATGCACATCACCATCCTGTATTGATTGGTATCTGCCCCCGTGCGAGCGGAGAACACCAACTCCTTTCATTTTACCTTCAGAAGAATATTTCCCAAGTGGACCGTTCATAGAACCTTCAATATGATGGATAGTGCCGTCATCCAAATATTTTATTAAATGTTCATGAACAGGAAAAGATGCACTTGGGTACCAGCGGATATTTTTCACACCCATTGATTTTATTGTATCAAAAAGAATGTTTGTTAATAAATCGCCATTTCGTAAATGATGATGTGTGGAGATTGTCATCCCATTTTTTAAGCCAGATTTTTTAAGTGCTTCACGTAAGTTCTTTGCAACTTTATTCCCATCAAGTGGGTAGTTTGCACAACTTTTAATTGCACCGCCGTATTTATTTCCGGTAGGTTTATATTTGTTAACTCCTTGAAATGGAATTACTTTTTTACCGTTTACTTCGGTTGGAACAAAGCGTCCTGCTGCGTTTTTTATTAGTTTCATAATACTTACTCTATTGTTCTATTGTTAAATTGCTCTATTGTTACATTGTTACTTGCTTTTAACAATTTAGCAATAGAACAATGAAACAATTTATTCTTCTATTCTTTTAATTTATCATTTGTAAATTTTATCAACGAGTGAATTTCTTTTGGCAGTTTATTTAATTCAGAAAAAATATATTTGTATTCGTCATCTGATATAAGTTTTCTTTTAATAGCTTTTTCAGTCCAATCAAGTGCTTCATACATAGAGCCAAATGCTATTCTGTAAAATTTAATTTTATCTTTTTTACCAAATCTTCCAAAGCCTTCAGCTATATTCGCTGAGATTGAATCGATTGCATTCATAAACTGAGCTCCAATTGTTTTCTTAGCAAAATAGTCCCATCCAGAAATAATATCCCAACGTAGTTGCTCAATTGAAACGAAATTTTATATGAATCAATATCATTAAGTTTTAAATACTTTTTCTCATTCATTACATTCCTATTTTCGCTTTTAACAATTCAACAATATAACAATGGAGCAATAGAACAATTCATAAAATCATATTTACTTTTTAATAAGTGCAACCAATTTTAATGTATTAACCGCCCTCTTTACAACCGGAGCATCAATCATTTTACTTCCAATTGAAACTACACCAATACCTTTTTGTTTTGCTTCTTCAAAGGCATTCACAATTTTTTCTGCTTTTTCAATTTCCAATTCTGTTGGTGCAAATGCTTCGTGCACTATTTTAATTTGTCTTGGATGAATGCATCCTTTCCCTTCAAAACCTAATCCTTTAGCTTCAACTACTGATGCGCGTAAACCATCCATATCATTAACATCAGAGAACACAGTATCTATTGCCTGAACTCCAGCAGCCTTTGCTGCATTGATTAAAGCAGTACGTGCATAAAAGCTCTCTTTACCTTCATTGGTTCTTTGTGTTCCAATATCTGCGGTGTAATCTTCTAATCCAATAGCGAGGGCACAATTGTTATCACTTGATATTGCAATATCGTAAGCATTAATAACACCAAGGGCAGATTCAATAATTGGCATAAAATAGATATCATTTTTTATTCTGTGCAATATTTTTAATCTCTTAACTTCTGCATCAACTTCTTTAATTTGCTCTGCTGTTTCAGCTTTTGGAATTAAAATTGCATGAACATTATTAGGAACAATATATTTTAAGTCATCAAGCCCTTGCGGTAATTGGTTAATACGCACCATACGCTCTGAACCATAGAAGTCTATTGACCTTAACGCATTTCTAACAATTAGTTGTGCAGAATCTTTTTCTGTTGGTGCAACAGAGTCTTCCAAATCAAGTATCACTCCATCAGGTTTATGTAAGCCAGCATTGGGATAAAACTTTGGTTCGTTGCCAGGGAGATAAAGCCTGCTTCGCCTTAATCTATCTTTTGAAGTTGCGTATCTGTTCTTTTTATTAAAATTTGGTAAGTACTCTTTTTCCATTTTAGGATTAAGTCGTTTAACTGCTATCTCAAACCTTGCCATTAATGTGGATGGAAGTGCACCATAATCTTCAACTAAAATAGATGCATGTTTTAGTTCAAAGAATTTACACATATCCAAAATGGTTGTGCGTATCGATTCTCCATACATAACATCTACTTTGCTTTTACAATCTAATTTTATTCCCCCAAGCCGTTTGGATGTTATCTTGATGTAACAATCGGAGCGAACTTTTGTACCTTGCTGACCTGCTGTTGCTTTTGCCATAATATCACTTTAAATATTTGTTTAATTTCTATTGTAATTTCTTTCTAATCATAATGACCAAGAATTGAAATAATTTCAATCTTACTGTTAATAACTCTATAAACTAATCTATCTTTTAAATTTATCCTTCTTGACCAGCAAGGAGGGATTTTGTATTTCAAATGTTCTGGTTTCCCTATCCCTAAAAATGGATTGCTTTGTATATCAAGAATTAGTTTTGCAATTTTATGTAAATACTTTTCTGTTTCTTTTAGATTCGATTTCCTTTTAATCTTCTTAATTTGTTTTAGACTCTCTGGAGACCAAATTATTTCAAATGCTTTCTTCACTTAAATACCAAGTGCAGTGTACAAATCCATTTTTACACCTTTGGCAGATTCAATTTCCTTTACTCCTTTTTTGATACTTTTTACCCAATTAGAATCACTCAGTATATAAAGGTTTTCAATTAGGTTATCGTAATTCTCTTTGGAAATTAGAACCGAATCTTGTCTCCCTTTTGTTCCAAGTATAACAATAGGTTCATTGTTTTCATCAATTGAAGTTATAAGTCTATTCAGATTATTTCTTGCGTCAGTAAAAGTTGTAGTTTGCATTTTTACTCTCAAATGTGTCATAATAATGACATAAAAATAAATTAAATATTAGAATTATTCAATAGAAAAAAGAATTAAATTTTCAGTCCGATGTTTGTACTAACAATGTAGTAATACAATATAAAATAGCTACAGTTTTGCTCTCTTTATTTAGAGCTAAACCGCAGTGTTAAATAACCAATTTATTCATAAAGTCGTTAATAGTCATTCCTTCACAATTAAAAATCATTTCTTTAATTGCAGTTTGACGCTCTGGTGAAAGAGTTCCTTTAGCTAATCCGGCAAATTTATTATCGAGGTCTTCAATTGTCATTGGTTCGCGAGGGTCACCTTTCGGATATTCCATATACTCGGAATACTCATTTCCATCTTTAGTTTTAACAACTACTTTGGATGGCTGTTTAGCAGGAAACATTTTTTCAAATTCGATTGAAGCTTCACCTTTAATTTTATCAATAACTTCATAGATACGCGGGTCGTTCAATTTTTCATCACTAAAAGATTGAGTTGATATTTTCTTATCTACAATTGCAGCAGCTAAACAGTAGGGGAGTGAGTGGTCTGCCGTCTCTCTCGATTCCGGACGATACTTTGCCGGGTCGAATAAAATATCGTATGCTTGAGCAAAAGCTGTAACTCTAACTTCTTCAATATCTTCGTAAGTTAAATTGTTTTTAATCATTGCATTTAGTGTACAGGAGATGTGTGTGTGAGTAAGAGCTTCGGTCGGAAACGCCTTCATTCCACATTCTAAAACTTTATAGTTTTCGCCTAAATTGCCAATTAATGCGTCAACATCCCAAGACCATTTTGAAAGACCATCTCGTCCCATCATTTCTGTTGGATTAAGAGTTTCGGCTTTAGCATTCCAACCAACAAAGGCATCCATAAAACCTTCTTTACCTTCAAAAACTTTTTCAGTTCCGGAGAATCCTTTTTGAGCCATTAGTGCTGCAAAAACCCCTGCTTGAACTGCCATTGGGTCAACCGTGTTTTTCATCATTGTTAATTTGCCAGCAGTGGGGCAGCCAATTGTGTGGTTGTGCGAGCCATTTATACCAATTGCATTTACCATTTCATCAACAGTTAAACCAAGCATTTTGCCGGCTACAATAGGGGAGACAAATTGAGTTAAAGTTGCATGATGCCATTTTCTCTCTCTTACTCCGGGTTTTGCAAATAGACAAAGACGCATTTCAAATTCGTAAGCTAAGACAATTGCTGTAATTATATCTTCCATTGATGCACCAACCATTTCACCGGTAGAGAGTGCTGCAGGAATAATATCGGATGGATGTGAAGGATCATCTTTCCAATAAATATCATTAAAATCTAATGCTCTAATCATTAATGAATTAACAAGTGTAGCATTTACTGCCGGAATTTTCTCACCAAATCCAATAACAGTGGCTTCTTTTTTGCCCCCCATATCCTTGTACAAATCGCGGATTATATTAACATCTTGTGTATGATACCCACCATAAGCACACGCTACGGAATCATAAATAAATCTTTTTGTAGCTTCAACCACTTCTTTTGGTAAGTCTTCAAATTTTAAGTTTACAGCAAATTCAGAAATAATTCGTGCAATCGATTTTTCCATTTTTAATCCTATTTATAATTAAGCAAAATTGTCAATTATCTAAATGTTACGGTTAATGTAACATTTAATTGTATAGGTAATAATAAGAATTCTAATAACAATAAGTCAACAAATATTTACTATTTTTTGGTTGGAAAATGTATAGTTTACTCCAAAAATAAGTTAGGAATTTAACCTCTTATTTTTCCAATTTTCCCCTTTTAATCTGTCTAAGTTTTTTTTTTAACAAAATGGAAATATTGCAGCAAGTATCTAAACTATTAAAAAACATTGATTTAACCTCAAACATTTATTATTTTCGCATTTAATTATTAGATGAAACATTCATCCCGCAAGGCGGGACACAAGAGGATGATTATAAAAATGAATGTTCCATATGACCTTAATGAACAATTATAAACATATTAATAAACAGAGTATTTATGAAAATAGTTAAACCTAAGAAACTAAATAAGGGCGATGTTATCGGAATTATCTCTCCTGCTTCACCTCCAAAAGATTTATCCAAAATTGAAAAAGGCGTTAATTATTTGGAAAGACTTGGTTATAGAGTTGAGGTTGGTAAAAATGTTGGGAAATCTAACGGATATCTTGCGGGTACCGACGAAGAACGTCTCGAAGATTTACATTCAATGTTTAAAAACAAGGATGTTAAAGCAATAATTAATGTACGTGGTGGATATGGCAGCGGAAGATTGCTTGACAAAATAAACTATGGGCTTATTAAACGTAATCCAAAAATATTTGTTGGATATAGCGATATTACTGCACTTCAAATGGCTTTTCTTAAAAAAACTGGATTAGTTACTTTTGCCGGACCAATGCTTGCTGTTGATTTTTGGAAAGAGGATGTTGATACTTTTACTGAGGAATATTTCTGGAAAATGGTTACTTCAACTAAAAAAATTGGTAAACTTAACAACCCTGATAATGAGAATTTTTACACTTTAACAAAAGGAAGAGGTGAGGGAAAACTTGTTGGAGGAAATTTATCACTTATTAACTCATTGTTAGGTACTCCGTACCAAATAGATTTTAAAAATTCCATCATTTTGTTAGAAGAGATTAGTGAAGAACCATATAGTATTGATAGAATGTTCTATCAATTAAAATATGCTACAAATGGATTTAAGGATATTAAAGGAATTATTATTGGAAGATTTGTTGATTGCTACATTAAAGATAAAGATGACCCATCCTTATCTCTGAATGATGTAATTTCAGATTACTTTGGGAATTTGAAAATTCCAGTAATTTATAATGTTAAGCATGGACACATTGAGCAAAATTTAACAATTCCGTGGGGATTAAAAACTAAAATGAATGCTTCACGCAATTTTATTGAAATAGGAGAATCTGCGGTTTGTTAGATTTATAAATTGTAGTGAATGAAAATTTTCGTTTACTACAGAATAAAACAGTTTGTAGGATAAGTTTTTATACTATCTCAATCCTTTTCTCATCAGCAAATTCTTTCAGTTTTGATTTTATTTCAATTACCTTTGCATAATAAAAAGAACCCAAAGATATTTCTTTACTATCGTTTGAATTTAATAAAAATTCGATACTAATTGGTTTCATTTTTATTTCTTTAATTTCATCCCACTTTATACTAAAGGATGTAAAAGTAGAAACATTTGCATTGATTTCAGTACTGTTAAACTCAATAAAAAATTTCTCATTTCTGTTTTTATAAAAAAATGCAATTATTATATAACCTAAGCCACCTAAAACCCAAATAGAAATAATCAACATATCTTGGTTATTTCTGTAGTAGTTTGCAATACCTATTGCTAAATAAACTATCCCGGCAAAAATATAAAAAGAAAATTGTTTTTTTCTATTCATTGGGTGAAGATTGTCTAATGTTTGCCTATAAGTTTCCATTTCAGTTTGTTCCCATTTGTTGCTGTAATTGCAGTGAACGCATACAATGCGTCCACTACGGTAAAAACTTTTTAACTAATCTGTTTCTTAACCCAATTCTCCAATCCACCTACTACAACTAATTCCTGTGCAGCAGTACTAATAGTACTTTTTGTCCAATTTTTATATTGTATGTTACTTGCTGTATTTATTATATCTTTCTTCTTGTTAAGTCTCTTGCTGAGTGATGAACTGTCAAAATATCAATTTGATTATCTACCACTATTTTATAAATGATTCTATAGTTTCCTTCAATTAGTTCTCGAATATTTTCTTTGTTAATTTCAGGTACAATCTTACCTGCACGTATCTGAGTTTTTAATATTCTTGTCCGATTTTTAAGTCTGCTAACTTGAAGTTTTGCATAACGCTTAGAATCTTTTGAAATATATTCAGCGATTGCTTTTAAGTCACTTTTTGCTTGAAATGTCCAATTTATTCGAACCATTTTTCAATTTCATTTTCCATTTCGTGTTCTGAGATTACATCTCCGTTTTCTGATTGTTTGTTCCCTTTTTCAATCTTTTCAATTAAGATTAAATTTTCAATCAACTCATCAATTGAAAATTCTTCCGGAAATTTTTCAATCTGCTCTTTAAGTTTAATTTTTGTCAACATTATCATTCATTGTTATTTGTCGAAATATACTAATTTATATTTTATTTTAATTCTCTTTTTACCCAATTCTCCAATCCACCTACTACAACTAATTCCTGTGCGGCAGTACCAACGGGACTTATTGAATACTCCAAATCTCCAGCAAATATTTTTGATTTTTTGAAATCAATCTTTGCTTTTATTCCAGTTTCAATAGTTAGTTTGCTATCGCTAAATTTATTCTTGAAATCATTAACTAATTCTGGAACTTCGAGTACTAAGAATCCATTGTTAAGGGCGTTACGCATATAAGTCTGACTTGCAGAGCCAGTAATTACAAGTTGTACTCCACGATATTTCAATGCTGTAGCAGCTTGTTCGCGGGAACTTCCACTACCAAAGTTAAATCCACCAACAAGAATATCACCTTCTTTAACAATCTTTCCAAATTCTGGATCGTAGTTTTCCATTACAACTCTTGCTTGGTCTTCCGGAGTAAAGTCATCATTATATGTGTATTTGCCAGGATAAATTCCATCCGTGTTTAAATTGTCTTGAGGACAGAATAATAAATCGCCCTCAATTAATTCTGGAAATCCATCAATAATATTTACCTCTGCAATCTTTCTCTCTGGTTTTGGAAGAATCTTAATATCAGCAGAAATATTAGAACCAGAATAATTTCCATCAAAAGTAATTTTACCAGCAATTGCAGATGCCGCAACCACAGCAGGGGATGCAAGATAAGCCAATGCAGTAGGGGAACCCATACGACCTTTAAAATTTCTGTTGGTTGCAGATATTCCAATTTCTTCATCTTCAAGCAATCCAACTCCAAGTCCTATACAGGGTCCACAACCAGGAGGAAGAGGAATTGCACCTGCATCCAAAAGTATTTGCCAATCGCCATTGAGTTCACTCTCTGCTTGCACTTCGTTTGATGCTGCTGCAACATAAAACTCAACTCCATCTGCAATCTTTTTCCCATTTAAAATTCTCGCAGCTTCTGCAATATCTTCTTCACGGCTATTTGTACAGGAGAGCAAATATGCTTTATTAATTTTAATATCTTGTTTGCTCAATGCCAAAGCGGTGTTCATAACTTTTACAGAGTTTGGTCCAGCAACAATAGGCTCAACTAAAGTTAAATCAATTGTAATCTCTTTTGCATAGTATGCATCTGCATCTGGTTTAAGATTTTGTATATCATCTTTTAATGCTTGCAACCTTGTAGTGTTCATTCTTGGTTGTTCACCGTTTCCATCAGCATCGGAGGGAACGCCCTGCAATCCGCGAGCTTTTACTTTTCCAATTCGTTTAGCTATCCAATTTGTTGTTACTTCATCAATTGGGAAAACGCCACCGAGTGCACCCCATTCTGTAGTCATATTTGCAATGGTCAATCTCTTATCGAGCGAAAGTTCTTTTACTCCATCACCAGCAAATTCAATTATATGATTTAGAACTTCATCTTTGTTAAAATATCCGGCAAGGGCAATTATTACATCCTTTCCAGTAACTCCGTTTTGTAGTTTACCAGTTAAAACAACTTTTGCAATTGGAGGAATTTGCCACCAAGTTCTTCCAGTAGCCCATATTGATGCAGCATCTGTTCGTACAATGGGAGTGCCAAGTGCACCAATTCCGCCATACATATTGGAATGACTATCGGAAGCCACAACCATTGTCCCGGGCCAAGCATAGCCTTCTTCAATCATTACTTGATGCCCAATTCCACGACCGGCTGGATAGAAATCAGCCCCAACAGAATTTGAGAATGCCTCGATATTTTTATATTTCTCAAGATTCTTTTCGCTTTTATCTTGAATATTGTGGTCAAGCGTATGCACAACTTGGCGAGGGTTGGCAAGTTTAGTTGCACCAATAGATTTAAACTTTGGAATAACTGCACCAGTGTTATCGTGTGTCATAACATGTGCTGGCTTGATGGAAATGAAATCTCCGCTATTAACAATGGCTCCATCATCCAATTCAACAGCAAACCGTTGGGCTATCTTTTCAATTATATTTTGGGGCATATTATCTCCGATAATGTGAAAGGGCAAATGTCAAACATGAAAAAGAGACATTCTATATTTACAATCTTTTTTATCTAAACTTGTTCTGTTACTTAAAAAGAAGGTATAAATTTTAGTCAACTTTTTATCAGGTTAGAGAGTAAAGCAAAAGTATGATTTAATAATTTGTCAATGTTGCTAGTTTCTTTCTTCTTTAAATAATTCAACTCAAACGATATCTCAAATTGCGTGTCTAATTCAACAAGTGATGCTCTAGCAATTTCGTAAAATCGTTTTCTTTCAATTGTGCTTTTTCGAGCAGCTCCTTCAGAAATATTTGAAATTATAGAAACAGCAGCACGTCTCATTTGACTAACTAATCCAAATAGTTCTTCTTTTGGAAAAGATTTTGTTGATAAGTAAACTTCTTTAATTAGTTTCATAGAAACTTTCCAAACATCAAGATTTTTGTGATTTAATTTTAACATGGTATCCCTTCGTTTTTATTAAAAGTGAGATTAAAATTAGAAATAAATCAGAGCAATTGCACTTGAAAAAATATAGAGACTTCAGATTTTCACATTTGCCGTTTCACATTTCACGTTATCGTTTTCGCTTCTTGAAATGGTTCGAAACTCACAAAATCGGCATGATGAATAATTTGTGATTCAACAGAACGCTTGCCGATATCTCCTTCTTTAGAATGCGTGCCAATCATGTGAAGTACTTCAGGCGGTAAGCCAAATTGTTGAGCAATTCCAATACCGCTAAATGGATGGCGAACATACTTGCCAAAGCTGCTTGTACTCAGTTTTCCATCAACCATTTCATATTCAAGCAATTTACCAACATCAATTAAGATTGCACCAGCAATTAGCAAATCCATATCAATCTTAATTTCGTTACCAAAATTCTCTTGCATACGTTTTGCCATATCAACACTAAGCTGTACAACAGTTCTCTTATGGTTCATAAAAGTAATATTGCAATTTTGAATTAATAAAGAGAAAGGAATCTTCTCCAAATCTTCTGGTTCAAGCACACTATTTTCAATTGCATGAACCCAGCTATCAGTAACCTTTTGTTTTAATTCTTCATTTTTAATCCAGTCAATTTCTGGCCAGATTTTTTTTATTTTATCGCTCATATTTCCTCTAAAGAAAAAAGTAAGATGGGAGAGGTGAAAAAATCTCCCTTACTTACCTATAGTTTTAATATCTCTCACAGTTTCGCAATTACTGCATCTGTCATCTCTTCGGTTGTGCAAGCACCTTTTTCAAATACATCAGCACCACCGCGGATTTTCATCATATCGTAAGTTTTAGCTTTACCCTCTTCAATAACTTCGGCAATGGCTTTTCGTATTTTATCAGAAATCTCTTTTTCGCCAATGTGGTCAAGCATCATGCAAGCAGAAAGGAACATTGCAATAGGATTTACAATACTTGGGCTAAGTTGCTCATATTTTGGAGCAGAGCCATGAGTTGGTTCAAAAACAGAGACCTCGTCACCAATGTTGGCTGAACATGCAAATCCTAAGCCGCCAACTAAGCCAGCAAAGCCATCGCTAATAATATCGCCGAACATATTTTCTGCAACAATTACACCATAGTCTTCAGGGTTTTTTGTTAACCACATCATCTGTGCATCAATGTTAGTATCCCAAAGTTGAATTTCCGGATAATCCTTTGAAATGTTCTGTGCTTCTTTCAACATCATTCCGGAAGTTTCACGAAGTACATTTGGTTTTTCACAAACAGTTACATTTTTGTATCCATATTTTTTTGCATAATCAAATGCGGCTCTAATAATACGTTGTGTTGCTTGACGTGAGAGTATGCGTGTTGATATTGCCATATCTTCACTTTTAACATGTGCAAACTTTTTCATTTTTGGATGTGTCTCTAAAGCCTCGCGAACTTGGGCAGGCGGATTTGTCCACTCAATACCACCGTACATTCCTTCTGTGTTTTGGCGAAAAATCACAGTATCAACCATTGGTTCTTCAAATCCGCCTTTACCATCTTGTCGTATAAAATTTAACGGATTTCCTTTGAATGCTTTACAAGGACGAGTGCAGATATCCAAATCAAAATGTTGACGTAAACCAACTATTGGAGAAAAATAGACATAACCTTTATCTTGCAATTCAGGTGCAAGTTCAGCCGCCGCTGCATCTTTTGGTTTTGATGTGATTGCACCAAAAAGACCAATTTTATGTTCTTCCAATAAATCAAGTGTACGCTGTGGTAGTGCGTTCCCTTCTGTTTGCCAAAACTCCCAGCCAATATCAGCATGTACATAATTTGCTTTAAAGCCGGCTGCTTCTATTAATCTAATAGCTTCGGGTAAAACAACTTTGCCTATACCATCACCAGGCATCGATACGATTGTTCTCATTTTCTTATCCTTTATTTATCTGTTTATAAAAAAAATATCTGCAAAATTAGTGTAATGTTACGGTAAGTGTAACAATTAAATATAATAAAAATTCATATCAAAAAAGAAATAAAGAGATGAAAAAAAACTAAAAATTTAGCAAAAAAAGTTTTTCTATTATTAATTTGGATAACTAAAATGAATAATCAATTTGAAGCGATATTTTGTTCTCCAAATTACCTTTAATCAAGTTGTAACCAGAGCCTAAAGAGGTTTCGTTTGGTTTGTAGAGTTCCGAGTATTTTGCTGATACATTGAAATTCCCGAATGGATTGTATCGTAATAAGAGATAGAATTTAATTCCACTTCCCCAGAGGGGTTGGTTAGTCATAACGCCAATTAAGTCATTTTCAAACTCATAAATACGTGATGCAAAACTATCTGTTTGGAAGAATATTATTCTACCATAAACTGTTATTTTAGATTTTATTTTGTATTGAAAATCTTGGAACAGAAGTAAGCCATTCTCATTTATCCCTATTTTACTTTTTGATAAATGCAATAATTCAATTCTTGATTTTAGCCTCAACACTCTATTTAACTGAAACGAAAATTCACTTCGCAATTTATTTGTTGTGCGAGTAATAATTTTGTTTTCACTTCCCATCAATTCAAGAACATCTTTTTTTTCATTGAAGTATCTAAAAAATAAATTTCCATTGTGGATAGGTTTGAAAGAATAGCTTGCTGATATTTCATTACCGTTGCTGGGCAAGGGGATTGCTGTACCTTTGTTTGGAAACTTAAATTGGTCAAGATAAAAATTAATTATCCCAAATTGAGTTTTCCATTTCACACCAAAGTAAACACCAAATTCGTTGTTGGTTCTGTTGGTTTCACCAAAGCCCTTTGCGTAGTAGCTTTTATACGTGTTAGGATAATTTCTTATTGATGCAATTAAAAGAAAATTATTATGAATTGATAATTGCAGAGTGTTAATACTGGCTACAGAGTTTTTGTAAATTGAAAACTCACCCGTAATAAAGAGGTTATTATAATTAGCATCGTAAGCAAAAGAGAGATATTTATTAGTTTCCCACTCCATCAAACTGGAAAGATTAGGACTGGCTTTTTGAAATTGCTGGTAGTAGAATGTTGATATATTAATGTTCTCAATTGGTGTAACTGAAAGAGAAATTCCGAAAGTGTTTTTATTACTGCTAAAATAATCTTCATCTTCAATTGAGTAGAATGGAGTTATTGATAAATACTTTGACTTGTATTTAATAGCCATTCCAGTTAAATACGAGTATTCGCCAGCACTGGCGTAGGGTGAAGTACCTCGTGCTCTTTTAATTATCGAGTTTGTTGCATCACTACTTTTTGAAAAAGAATATGGCGACCACATTGCAAGTCCCTGACCAAACTCCATTGTATAGTAACCAGCAAGAATACTAAGACCAGAAAACAAATTATTAACTTGGATGTAGTACGAATAAAAATCGAAATAAGATTTATCACCCGCATCCTTTTCAAACAATGCACCAACTAACACTTTGGAATGTGCATTTAACTTTACCCTATTGTAAATTTTAAGAGGTGAGCCAACAAAATATCCAGTTTTATAACCTTCCTTTTTTTTGAAGTTATAATTAATTCTTGAACGGATTTTAAAATCATAGTTTGCTAATGCTGATTGGCTAAAATTAGTTTCCCCTTTTTTCAAATAAGTAAAAAGTTGAAGTAATTCAATAAATCTTACCGAAATATTTTCGATGGATTTTAACTCGCCATAAGAAAATATTTTTCCATTACTGTTACGATATTTTATAATCAGGTTAGCTTCGTCAATGTTGGCGAAGGGAAGTTTCATTATATCCGATTTACTGGCACTATTTAAGTCAATGGGTTCGTCTAAATAGTATTCAATTAAATCATAAAGTTCCGAATCCTCTTTCTCAATTTCTGCTGAATTAATGAAGTTATTTAAAATGTATTCAACTGATTTTAGTGAGTCGGACTGAGCAGTTAATAATTTAAGTGGCAACAGAATTAATAATAATATTTGTACCCTCCATTTCAAATTAATTTTCCCTAAGATAATCTTTTATTCTTTGACTGCGTGGTTTGTCAGTTCCAAATTGTAATGTTACACCTATTTGATGAGTAAACCCTAAGTCCTGATGATTAAATAGAGCGTAGTCAATTTCAAAAATAGAGTAGTTAATACCAACACCAGCAGAGAAAGAGGACGGCTCATTCGTAGCACCCATACGTAAATTAAGATATTTTATAATTTGATAATCAATTCCAATTCTGATAGAGTTTTTCATATCAATCTCTTTTTGCAATGCAGCATTTATAGATAGTTCCGGAGTTAAATTGTAACTCATTCCAAAATCAAAAGTAATCGGAATTTGGTTATCCTCATTCCCAAAACTAGATCGTGTAATATTATCAACTGCAAACCCTATACGTAGATTGTTAGTTAAGTAGGTTAAACCACCAATTAAAAAAGTTAACGTATTGTCATTTCCATAATTTTTTATTGAAATATTTTTATAGCTAAGAGTTATGCCCGCAAAAAAATTCTTTAAAAGCATTTTGGAATAAGAAACATAAAAAGTGTTTTCCTTGTATAATTCAAATCCGTAATTTGTGTAAGCAATTGCAAACGATCCAAATATTGTTGGTTCGTGATAAACTGCCGAGGCATTAGATAGTTTATTTATTCCGAATGGAGATGGAGAATAATAGATGCTAAATTCTCTCCAATTTTGCTGAGCTAATCCGGCAGGATTATTGAATAGAGCATAAGCATCAGAAGCCAAAGCAATATCTGAATGTGAAAGAGAAATTTGCTTTGCCCCTGGTTTAATTTGTGCAAAACTTTTGACATAAAAAACAAGAAGAATTAGTACTATTTTCTTTAGTAAATTCATATTTTACATATGTACAATTATTGCGATGTATGTGAGACTGCTTTGTTTATAAGACCCCTTTCTTTTGGGGAGAAACTTTCAATTGCTTTTGCCCAACCCTGGCGAATTTTTGATTCAATAATGAAAGTTTTATATCTTGTAATTCAAAGTTGTTCAAAAATATCTAAAAATATCTGACAAATCAATTTTTAATTAATTAGAGTTCCATTATGAAAAAGTTTATTTTCCTCATCTTAATTTTATATAGTTTCTCTACTAGTTATTCACAAGAACTTGAAGCTACTGTTCAAATAAATATGGAACAATTACAAACTGTTTACAAAGAGAATTTAGAAGTATTTAAGCAGCAGATTGAGGATTATCTTAACACCACCAAGTTTACAGGTGGTAATTGGGAGTGGCCTAAAATTAAGTGTAGTTTCAATATGTTTTTCACTGTTGCAGATGGCGAAATTAACTATTCAGCACAAGTAGTTGTAAATAGTATCCGTTCAATTGAGGGTACCGAAAACCGCTCATTGATGTTAAATATAATGGATAATAAATGGTCATTCCAATATGAGAAAAACCAAAGTATTTATTTTGACCCAACAATATTTAATGCACTTACTAGTTTTTTAGATTTTTATGCATTAGTTATTATTGGAACTGATTCGGACTCATACGAACCTTTTGGTGGAACTCCATATTTTCAAGGAGCTATGAGTATTGCTATATTGGGTGGAACTACCGGATATAGTGATAGCTGGGGAACGAGCAGTTCAAATTATAATAAACGCGGATTTATTGAGGATGCTACTGGTGCTGGTTTTCAAAAATTTCGCCAAGATATTTTTGATTACCATTACAACGGTTTAGATGTCTTTTACCGCGATAAAGAAGAAGCCTATAAGAGTTTTGAAAAATTGGTTAATAATCTTGTTAAGTGGAAAAATACTACAAATAGAAGAAGTCCGTTTGTAAATGCTTTTTTCGATGCTAAATCTGGCGAACTGATTTCATATCTCCAAGATTATCCAGACCGCTCAATTTTCACCAAGCTCATTAAAGTTGATCCTGCACATACTTCAAAGTACATTGAGGCAGAAGATAGATAAGGGTAATCATTAAATGATTGGACAATTTTACAGAGCATTGCAAAAATTAGATGCTGAAGAAATGGTAAAACACTATCATCCTGAAGTTGAATTTGAAGATCCGGCTTTTGGTAAATTAAAGGGAGAGAAAGCCAGAAATATGTGGCGGATGCTTTGTAAAAGTTCCAAAGAATTGAAAATCACTTTCAATAATATTCAGTTTAATGATGAGATAGGTAACGCTAATTGGGAAGCAGAATATATTTTCAACAAGACTGGACGCAAAGTATATAACCAAATAAAAGCTGAGTTTGAATTTAAAGATGGAAAAATTATCAAACATAAGGATGATTTTAATTTACACAAATGGGCTGCCCAGGCATTAGGTATTAAAGGATTATTACTTGGATGGACTCCAATATTTAAAGCCAAACTAAATAATGAGTGCAACAAACTACTCGATATTTATGAGCGTAGAAACAGAATAAAATAATTACTTCTGATTATCTCTAATCAATTTAATACTTAAAATTTTATCCCCTTCATCAATAATATCAACTACTTCCACACCTTTAACAATATTTCCCCAGTTTGTGTAGCGCCCATTTAGGTGCGGAAATATTGAGTGCATTACAAACCACTGTGAGCCTTCTGTATCTTTGCCAATGCTTGCAATGCCAACGGTACCTCTATCAAAGGGGAGTGGAGAAAATTCCGAAACAATTTCATATCCAGGTCCGCCCCATCCAGTATTGGTAGTATCACCAGTCTGGATAACAAAATTTGGAACTACTCTGTGAAAAATAACTCCGTTGTAAAAACCACCCACAGCAAGAGAACTAAAATTACTACAAGTCATTGGAGCATATTCTGGCTTCAATGCAATAGTAAAATTACCTTTGTTCGTTTCAACTTCTGCAAATTTATACTTGAAAACAGTACTCCAAAGTTGTCTGAAAAGTTTGTCATTTTTGGGAGTAATAAATTCTAACCCTTGTTTTTTAAATGCAAACTTCTTTACAGAATATAGCGATGAAGTTGCGAGCATATCAATTACACTATCGTAAAACACCCTATCTATTTTGTAAGCCAAGTTAGCAAGAGAGATAATTGTTTCAGCAAATTGCGGATTGTTTTTATTCTTAAATATTTGCTCTATAATTAGTTCCTGCAATACTTCACGATAGTGATGAATAATTGGCAGCTTCAGTCCATCGGCAATTATAGAAACAGAGGAGGGCTTATTGCTTTGAAATACTTTGAACCAGTATGCAGCATACTCTTTATTATTAATATATTTATTTTGTAAAGCAAGGTATGCTGGTAGTAAATCTAATAATTCTATTTCATTACTTTCCTCAATTCTCTCACTTAAATATTCGTAATTAAATTCCCAGTCAGAAGTATTTGCTGCTAATAAACGATAAATAAATTTTGGTTCTACTGAACCTGAATAATCATCAACAATCTTTTCACTACTTATATTGAATAAAGACGCATAGCTTATTAGCAGTTCCCCTTTTGCGTTTGGTGTTTGGTTATTGTTTTGTAAGTATTTCTCTATTTCATTTTTCAACCAATTTCTATTTTTTGAATATTTGATATTCTTTAACGCAGTTGCGGCTGTTCGAGATACATTTGGGTTTTTATCATTCAAAAGGGAAAGGTAAAGAGTAACTTCTTCATTAGTCCTAAATTGATAGAAGCTAGCAGAGTTTGCAGTCTCTGTTCTTATTTTCCACGAGTCGGAAACAACCATTCCTTTTAATAATTCAATATCATTTGGGAAGTATTTCAATTTGCGAAAATTACTTAGTGTGTAAAGTGTGATTATTTCTTCATGGTTTCCAGTCAAAATATTTTGTAATTCTGGAATCATATCTTTTGCGAGACCAATTCTGTATAGAGCAAAGAGAGTTTGGAAGAGCTGCTTTTCGGCGGGATGTGAACTTAATAGTTTTGATAAATACTTAGCTGAATTATCATTTTTAATTCCGCGAAGATGGAAGTTAACAATAGAAAATGGGAAGCCGTTTGAATTAGAAATTACATTACTCTCAATAGCCTCTAATAAATATTCTAATGTAAGTGAATCACCCACCTTGCCAATAGAACTAAATGTTGAAACTAAAAATTGATTAGTAGAATCATTTAATTTATCAATCAGAAATTTTTCGCTCTTTTTTGATTTCCCTATCTGTCCCAATGCAAATGTAATGTTTATTCCGTATTTAGAAAAATCAAGTTTGAAAATTGAATCAACAAATGTTGTATCTTCTGAATGGCTTATGCTTAGTAGTGCAGCGTTCACTTTATTGGAATCATTTGAAAATAAATAATTGTAGATAATATTTTTATCAAACTCACGTTGGAATGTTGTTCTGACTAATGAAGAATCTTGGATTGTGTATTGTGCAAAAGTATAGTTGCTAGTAAGTAGCAGCAGTATAGATAATAACGCAAAAATAGTTTTTTTCAAATCATCACCTTAGATTAAAAATGATAACCTTCAAGGTATGCTGGAATAGGAAAGCTTATTCTACAAGTTCATTTAATTAGGCAATGACAAATATTAACATCATTAACCTTGAAGGTTTTAAAGCTAAATGAAGTTAAATATCCATCTGATAAACACGGTACTTTTTGTAAACTTTACCATTCATAACTTGCTCTGCACCACGTTTCATCATTTCGTTATCTTCAAGTATCCAGCTCGCTTCGCCTTTCATAATTCCAAGTTTTTCGGCTCGCTTGGTAATTTCGTAATATAGAAGTGCGTCAATTCCTCGTTTCTGATATTCAGGAATAATACCTAATGTAAGAATTCTTGCCCAAGTAATTTTTTTACGTTGTGTAAAAAGTTTTATAACATTAAAAGGGAATAATTTTCCGTTAAAATCTATGAAGAGTTCATTATAGTCAAGCATAACAAGGGCAAACGCTACAGTCTTGCCATCAACTTCAGCAAATAGTACAAGTGAATCTTCAACAAGTGGTTTTAATTCTTTAGCAAGATTATCAATCTCTGCATCAGTCATTGGAATAAATCCCCAATTAGGAGCCCATGCTTGGTTATAAACAAACTTAACTTTTTCTAATTCACTCTTAAATTTTTTCAGATTTATCTGTTTAATTTCAACTTTTGATCGTCTTTTTGCAATATCGGCTACACGAATTAATTTTTCCGACTTCAGCAATTCCTTATTCTCAATTCTGTAAGCGTAAAGGTCTTTAATTTTTTTGATCCCAAAATTATTCATTAAATCGAGATAATATTTTGGATTGTAAGTCATCAATAATCGTGGAGGGTCATCAAAGCCTTCAAGGAGCATTCCAAATTCATCGTTGCTCGAAGGGTTTGCAGGACCACGCATAGCATCAAGCCCTTTAGACTTAAGCCATTCCTTAGCTGCGTTTAATAAAGCATTAGCAACTTCTTGGTCGTTAATCGATTCAAAGAATCCGAAAAAGCCAATGTTTTCGTTGTGTACTTCGTTATGAGTATCATTTTTTATTGCTGCAATTCTTCCAACTGGCTCCCCATCTTTGTAAGCCATAAACATTTCCATTTCTGCAGTTGCAAAAAATGGATTCTTATCTTTATTCAGTAATTTCTTTTTATCCATCATTAATGGAGGAACCCAGTTTGGGTCACCTTTATAAATTTTCCAAGCAAATTTTATAAATTTAACAATGTCTTTTTTTGGATGCAGTACTTTTATTTCGATTTCACTCATAATTACTCCAATAAAAAAAGGCTAATGTATAAATAGTTAATAAATAAATACATAGCCTTATTTAAATTAAAATTAAATTATACCTAATTCGGCACCAACTTCCTTAAATACTCTAACTATTTCAGCAAGGTGATGTTCTTCATGTGTAGCCATATAACTTGTTCTCAACATTTGTCTTCCTTCAGGAACACCAGGAGGAACAAAGACGTTAACAAATACTCCTTTGTCATATAACATACGCCACATTTTAAGTGCTATTTCATCCTTACCTACAATAACAGGAACAATGCCTGTTCGTCCATCAATAACATGAAAGCCAGCATCGGTTAAACCCTTGCGCATATAATCAGCATTTGCAATTAGTTTATCCACTCGCCATGGTTCCGCCTCAAGTATTTCGAGGGCAGCCATTGCCGCAGCTACAGATGCAGGAGTAGGGGATGCAGAAAATATTAAAGCAGCACTATGATGTTTTATATAATCAATAACTTTTGCTTTCCCACAAATAAACCCGCCAAGCGAAGCAAATGTTTTACTGAAAGTACCCATTGTTAAATCAACATCATCAACAAGGTCAAATTCACTTGGTGTACCACGTCCACCTTTACCAATAACACCAACGGCATGTGCGTCATCAATTAAAGTGCGTGCATTATATTCTTTTGCAAGTGCAACCAATTTATCCAATTCAACAATTTCACCACCAGTAGAGAAAACACCATCACTAACAATAAGTTTTGGAGTCTCTTTCGGAATTTTTTTTAGCACACGTTCAAGATCAACCATATTGTTATGTTTGTAACGAAGCAAATCAGCAGTCATACCCTTTGCCATCATTGTAGCAATTTGGATTGATGCGTGGTTATCTTTATCGGAAATAACATATTCGCCACGCTGAACAATTGTAGGAATTACCCCTTGCCCAGTTTGGTAGCCAGTGCTGTAAAGTAAAACAGCTTCAACGTCAAAAAACTTTGCCATTTTCTCTTCAAGTTCTTCGTGAAGTTCAAGAGTTCCTGTTAAATAACGAGAGCCCGAGCAGCCAGTACCATAATGCTCAATAGCTTTAATGGATGCTTCTTTTACTTTTGGATGTGCAGTAAGTCCTAAATAATTATTAGAACCAGCCATAATTACTTTACGACCTTCAATGTGTACAGTTGGTCCTTCGTTTTCCTGAATAGATCTAAAATATGGGTAAAGCCCTGTCTTTTTTATTTCGTCTGCCCGTGTAAAATCGTAACATTTTTTGAATAAATCCAATTGTTCTCCTAGAAATAATCTATAAGTTATTTTATAATTTAGTATTTTTTAATCTAAAATTAGTCTGTTCCAAAATTAGTTTATTAAGTTACTATTAAATAGATATAAAAACAATTTACAATAATTAAAATATAAGTTTTAATATGTCGAAAAAAAATATTTCAGTTGTTACTGGTGCAAGTGGATTTGTTGGGAGCCATTTAGTCGATTATCTCATAGAAAAAGGGGATGATGTTCATTGTATTGTTAGAAAAAGTAGTAATCTGCGTTGGTTAAAGGGAAAGGATGTTACTATCCACAACACTGGTTTATTTGATAAAGATGGATTAAAACTTATCCTTAAAAATGTCGATTATCTTTACCATGTTGCTGGTGTTGTAAAAGCAAAAACTGAGGATGGATACTATCAAGGAAATGTTGAAACAACACGCAATCTATTGGATGCAGTTGTGGAAGTTGCCCCAAACATAAAACGAGTTTTAATTGTAAGTAGTTTAACCGCAAGTGGACCTTCAAAACTTGACTCTCCGGTTAATGAAGAGACTCCAACCAATCCTATTACAACTTATGGTAGAAGTAAGGTAGCTCAGGAGGAACTAACAAAATCATACATGGATAAATTACCAATTACAATTGTGCGTCCGCCTGCAATTTTTGGTGAACGTGATACTGAGATTTATCTAATATTTAAAACATATAAACAAGGGTTGATGACTCTTGTTGGATTTAACAAAAAAGAAGTAAGCCTTATTTATGTTAAGGATTTAGTGAATGGAATTTATCTTGCTGCCACAAAAGAAGCTGCAAAAGGGGAAACATATTTCATCAGTTCAAAAGAGTTTTACAACTGGCTACAAATTGGTGAAGTAATACATAAAGGAATGGGGAAGGGAGCAATTACACTTCGGCTGCCCCATGCTTTAATTTATGTTGTTGCAGCAATTGCCCAATTCTTTGCAATGTTTAGTAGTAAACCAGCAACATTAAATCTTGAAAAAGCTCGCGATTTTGTTCAAGAAGCCTGGACTTGTGATACAACTAAATCTCAAAAAGATTTAGGATTTGCAGAGAAATACAGACTCGAAGAAGGGATGAAAAATACAATTGAGTGGTATAAAAAAGAGAAGTGGCTGTAATACCAAACCAGGATAAACTAGAAATTCCAAAATTCAAATCACAAGTATCAAATAAATTTCAAACATCAAATTCAAAAAAAACAAACATTTGAATCGTTCTCTTTAAAAACAATTTTTGATTTTAATAACTCTATTAGTTTGACATTTTTGTATTGTGATTTATCCCGACAAAAGGAGTCGGGACAAGTTGTGTTATTTGATTATTATGATTTGAGATTTTCTGCCAAAAAACAGACGAATATTCTATAAGATACTAAGAGAGCCGAACAAAACAAGAGTACCTTGGTATTAACGAAGTAGCATCACCGCAAAAGACGGCACTCTTCTTAAATAAATGTCTCGCTGTGTGGAACTTTATTTAAGCAGCAGCATTTTTTTTGCAGCAGTATAGTTTCTAATTTTAATTCTATAAATATATATTCCACTTGTTAATCCGCCCAAGGCGGATGTTGCATCAAACGATACCTCATAACTACCAGCAGATTTCACATCATTTACTAACTCTGCAACTTCTTCTCCTAAAATGTTAAATACTTTCAAGGTTACTAATCCACTCTCTGGTATTGAGAAGTTTATAATTGTAGTTGGGTTAAAAGGGTTAGGGTAGTTTTGTTTTAACTCATAAGCTGAAGGTATTTCACTCCCAATTTGTTCAATTCCATTTACAATATTTTTATGTTCTATTATTCCAAATTTATCTTCTATTTCACCGTACCAGAAATTTGATTTAAAGAAGGTGGAATGGTACACACCATAACCGGTTTCGTTAAGATTTTCTCCACCATTAGATTCTAATCCCCAATTTGCACCATATTGGTATCGCAAAGGTGATGCTGTATAAATAGGAAAAGTTATTATCTTAGTCCAGAAGTTGTCATCAGCAATCTCATCACCGTTATAGTGCATTTCATTTGACACCATACTGATTTATTGTATTATTTCTGCATCCTCTTTCCAGAAATCATCCTCTCTCACGAATACTTTTTTAATTAAATTTTGTCATGTTTTATCTGTCACTTTTT
>JAKIUC010000087.1 GCA_021647785.1 Melioribacteraceae bacterium | reverse complement strand
CATAACCGATGAACTTCGTTCATCTGTTATAAGATTTGGTTTCTCTTTAATCTGTTCTCTCATACTGTGTCCTGTTATTAGTTGACTTTTATATTTATTTTGAGTCAACCTTTTTCAGGACGGTTCAGAGCCGTTCGAGTCAATCTTTCCCGAAGGGAAGATTGACTCGAACGATTTGAATATGGTGCGGGTTTTTGAAACGATTAATTCTCAATTTGCCACTAATTTTATTTATTGCTACAATCTTCATATTTAGTACTTTACCCGCATTACGTATAGCCTTTGTTACAAGCTGGCTTTCTTTAATCTTTCAATTTCAGTTTTTATTTCTTCAATAATTTCTTTGTTTTTAATGACTTTTTTATCACCCGTTCGAGTTGAAAAAATAACAAAAACTTTTCCCCCATATTTCTTTTCAAAATCTTCAAAACTTGCACTCATTCTTTCGGTTATCTTGTAATTTCCAAAATTTGCATTTGCTGTAATTGGTTTGATTTGAATTCCAAAGTAATTATCTCCAACCTTACCAAGGTAATCAATATCACCAGCGTGGTCTAATTCAGGGTCGCTCTCTTCAAATTCAATTTCAGGAAATATTTTAGCAAGTCCATCATTTATTACTGATTTTTCAAGTAAAAACCCGTCATAAGTACGAACAATCGTAACTTCGTAAATGTAATTCTTACAGTCTTCCAATGTTAAATCTTCAAAAGCAGCAGTCCATTCGGGAATTACAACTTCTGTTATTTTTGCGTACAATCTTTCTCCAAGTTCGTCTAATGTTTCTTTGGTTATTTTAACACTGTCTTTTTTCTTGGTATAAGCTTTTTCAAAATAGAACTTTTCCCATTCATCAAGTGCTTTTGGTTGACATTCTCTTATTAATGCCATAACAGCATCAACCTTATTTGGTCGTGTAAGTTGGTAAGTATTACTCGTATAGTTTAATACTTTTTCCTTTTTTCCGAAAGGTTTTGCATATTTCTTAAATTCTTTTTTACTCATCTCTATTATCCCAATTTTGTTGTAAAACATTAGCTCTTTCTCTTACTCCGTCTGCTCTACTGTTTAAATGATTAATCACTCTTTCTAATTCTTGTTCATTCACTATAATCCAATATCCTTTTCTAAACATTAAACTGCCAATTAAACAGCCATGATTAAAAATCATATCTCGTATTAACCCTCGAACATGTTCATTTGTTGGGCCACCACTCTCTAAATTCAAAGCATCCCGTATCTCGGTAGAAGATTTTCTATTGTCATAACCAATGGCATTTTGATTTAAATAATCTAATATTCTTTGCTGTTCATTATTCATAATTGTGCTTCTTTAGAATAGTTTATAAACCGGTCTTTATTTTTAAAATTCAAAGTTACATCAACATCTGCTAAAGCATTTTTTAATAAATGGGCATTCAGAAATGTTTTATTTTTTAAATATAGATAAACCATTAAATGATTATTCTCATCGTGTTTGGTTTTATCATATTTTAGAAAAACCTTTTGTCCTTTTGTTTTGAGTTGTAAAAACTCAATAGCTTTTCCGTTTGCTTCCTTTTTTTCTTTAATTCCAATAAGTCTGACAATCAAGTCATTATTTAGCTTTATTAATTCCGGGCTAATTATTTCTTTTACCGAATAATATTCTTCTCTTAAGGTTGAACTATTTTGGTCAATTTTTGAACCGAATTGAAGTTTTTTAGGGTCAGTTTTTTTATCAAAGTTGTGAAAGTCTCTAAAAATATATGGTTGTTTTTCTATTTCATTTTTAAAGTCAATACTTATTTTTTCTTGTTTTGTAAATCTATAATCCGAATTAAAAATGTCACCTTGATTTATTTCTAATTTTCTTTCAATGTAAGGTATAAATTCAGGGTTCATTTCATAACCAACAGAATTTCTATTTAATTTTTTTGCAGCGAGTGAAGTCGTCCCACTTCCAAGAAAAGGGTCAAGAACAGTATCTCCAACAAATGAAAACATTTTTATAAGTCTTTTTGGTAATTCCTCAGGAAACACAGCTATGTGTCCGTCTTGTCTTGCTCCACCAAAATTCCAATGTCCGTCAAAATATGTTTTCCATTCTTCTTTGGTCATTTTTGACTGTTCTTTTATTTCTCTACTTGGCTTTATTGGTGTTCCCAGTTTTTTGAATAATAAAATAAATTCATAATCAATGGATATAATTCCATTTCTCGGTGTTGGATAACTTCCCATTAAAGAGGCACCACCAGTTGTATTTGATGTAGTCTTTTTCTGCCATATTATTGCTCCCATATAATCAAATCCAATAGCTTCGCAGAATTTTATTATTTCTGTTCGGATTGGGATTACTTTATATCTGCCATAATAAACAGCTCTTGCAAATTGGTCTCCTATATTGACGCATAAACGGCATCCATTATTTAGAACTCTATAACTTTCTTTCCAAACAAGGTTTAAGTTATTAATATAGTCTTCATAGCTGTCATTATATCCAATTTGGTTTTCAGTTCCGTAATCTTTTAATTGCCAATATGGTGGCGAAGTAATAACCAAATCAACTGATTTATCTTCCAACTCAGCCATTTTTCGGCTGTCTCCATTTATAATTTTATGTTTTGTCTTAAAACTCATTTTATATCCTTTATTTCTTACAAAGATAATTCAAAATAACCTCGTAGAGAAATCTATTTTTTATTTGCACGATTTCTTCTCCAGCTTGCTTGTAACATCCCAATGCACACATTGTATATATCAAGTAATATTTCGCTTTTAACACATTGTATATAGCGAGGCTATAAGTTATAAATTTATTGTTTGAAAAAAAAATTGAATCAGTTAAATGAAAATATTTAGCAGAGTTTACAATTCAGGAGTTAAAACAAAATTTGCATATACAATAAAATTATTTCAGATCAAGTTGCTCTTTAATTTCAGTGGCATGCACATCATGTGCTTTTATAACTTCTTGAATTTGGAGTTGCGACGAAGTATTAAATCCTACTTGAACTTTCATTGCAAGTAGAGCAAATAATCCGATAAATAGGAAAAGGACTACACCTCTATATTTTAATTCATTCTCTTTAATCATGTGATACAATAGTGAAACAATAATTAGAAGAAGTGTAAGAACGCCAATTGAAATTCCGAAAAGTGAGTTAGAGAGTGCTACACTTGGAACTGACATTACATCAAGGGCATAAAGGAGTGGTTGAACAATAACAAATATAATTGCTGTATTTAAGAAAAATTTCTTCATCAAATCACTATATTTTCTATCACTTTTTTCATGATAAGAATCAGGTTTGAAATAAAGATATAATGCAAGTACAGAAGTTAAAGCAAGTGATACTGATAAGAAGAACAAAAACGAAATCAATGTAGATTCATTCCAAAGCATATCTGAAAGAGAAGTTATAGTTTCCCATCTACTTGAATCACTAATTAATGAAATTCCAGCTAAAAGAATGTAACTTGAAACTAACAATAAGAAGAATGCTAATAGTGATGAATTTGTTAAAAGTTTGAATTCCCAAGTTTTATAAATAGCAAATCCTTTTTCTTGATCTGTATCGGTCTCTTTGGTTTTATTAACTAATTTTGCAATACCCTTTAGAGCAAAACTATTTTTATAAATATAAATTAGAAATATTGCAGGTATTATTAAAAAGATTAGATAAAACAAATTATCAAAAACTAATTGTGAAGATTCTTGAATTAATTGAGCATAAGTAAACATTAATGCAAAGAGTGGGAATAAAATTAGACCAAGTGACGCAATTAAATTAAAAGTAGGTATCGAAATTACATCCTTTGCTAATTTAATAAAATGGATATTTTTAGAACTCTTCCCTCTACTATTAAACAAACTTGAAAGTAATGTAGCACTTAGCAACAACCCCAGATAAGGAAGCAAAATCATATAAGCTAATGTAGTTAAGTAAGAGAGTAACTCAATTCTCTGAAATGATTGTGGATGTATAATACTTTCTAAAATTTCCATTCTACAAAATCCTTAATAATAAAATCAAATAAAAGTTACAATTAGTAATTGTAATACTATTATTACTACGAAAATAGGTGTTACAAATTTATTTCTATAATCATTCATATAAATAGAAATAATTGCAAATGCTGCCATTGAAGATAAAAGTAATATAAAAAAATGAGTGTTAGTTCCAATTGTTATTCCACTTAAAACAACTTGAAGAATAACTAATATAATTAATGTAACCCAAGTTATTATATATTTACCATAGCTTATTTTTTTTTCATTAACCATTATTGCCTCACTAAATTAAAAATAGAATTGGGAAAATAAAAACCCAAATTATGGTTAAATAATTCCAATAGATAACTGTAAAGTTTAATTTTGCAAACTTATCTTTTGGTTCAAGGTCTTTCATCGAGTCAATTAATAACATAATTAGAAGGATAATTCCGATAAGAAGATGGAGAGTAAAGATGAAATTAATAATAAAATAAGTAGTAAAAAAGAGAGCAACCCCTTTACTCGAAGATATAAATGTTTCTGTACCCAACAAGAAACCTTTATCAAATAAATATGAGCAGTCAATAGCTCTGTTTGCAAAAAAAAGCATCGCAAATATAAAAGTTATAAATATAAAAATAGTTGATAAGAAATCGTTTTTGTTAAAAACTGCAACTTTAGATAACCCAATTGTTAAACCACTTGTAAATAAAACTATTGTATTTAACACTCCAAACGAAAAAAGTAATTGCGATTTTCCAAAAGCAAATTCATTTTGAAAATCACCACCACTTAAAAAATGGTAAGCCAATAATCCAGCAAATAAAAGGAAATCAATAAAGATAAAAATCCACATCCCTTTATTTACTCTAAAGAGATTCTGATAATCTTCACTAACTATTTGTTCATTTGATGACATTCAATTCTCCTATTAACCGCTAATCTTTTTTAAGTACGAATAAATTGTTTTCAAATCTTTATCCATTAAATTTACTACCGATGCTCTAAACCCTAATGCAACTGGGTCCGAGTTAAGTTTCTTTATAAAATTATTATAACTACTCTTATTTAACTTTGTTATATAAGTATATACTACTTTTTCAATATCAAGAACATTCTCTTTAAGTAAATTTGCACTATTAACTTTATCATTTTTAATAATTTCAGAAATCGCAATACTCATATAAATATTATTTTGATTTTCATCAATAAGCAGCGTAATTGATTTTTGAATAGGAATATGATAAGGGTCAACAATTCCGGCAGATAATTTATATGTTTCATCTAATTTATCATTATCAACAGAAGTAACTTTGGGGAAATTAGCCATAGTCATTATGTAATGAATAATTGCTACTCTATCTTCTGGTGAAAGGAATTCGTAAGCCATCATTCCAGTCCCGGGTATTCCATCATTAATAGATTTATAAATATCATAAAATGTGCGTCCGTTTTTCCATCCTGTTGTTGAATGGAAATCACGCGGTTTGGGGTCTAAAGCAACTGCGGCAACTCCATCACCTTTGCCTTCATTTCCGTGGCACGAACCACAAGCAGCAACATATTTTGTTTTCCCAATTTCTACCAAATCAGCAGTAGGGTTCACAACTATTGATAAATCCATTGCAGGTTTAATACCACCAACTTTTGGTTCAATTTCTCTAACAATATTTAATGTATCAAGTGAAGTTCCCGGAACAGTATTAAATTCTATTTCATCCAAACTATTTACAAAATAAATTCCGATGGCAAGAGCAATCACAAAAAAGTATATATAAACTAATCCAAATAATCTTATCGGATTTTTAATTAGCGATTTAAAGTCTATTTCACTTTCAATTTTTCTTTTGTTTTTCATATAACTTCATTTTTTTTTCAAATATGTTAGCAATCTCAATAAATATTTGTTTTATACCATCACTTTCTAAATCAATTAAAAAATAAATTTTTCTATTCTAATTATAAATAATTTCATCTCTTCATATAATTCAAGCAAATCATCCTTTTCAAATTCAACAAAAGCATCATAATCACCAATAGTTCTATTTTCATATGCCTTTCTTAATGTTCTTCCAAATCTCTTTTCAATTTTTCCAGAATGAATAAATTCCTTATTAAACCAACCAATTAATCGTTGGTGCTTTGATGTTTCAAATTCATATTTTAATCCAAGAGCAAGTAAAGAATAAAAAAGTCCATAGTATATTCTATTAAATGCTGTAGGATATTTTTCATTATCAATTAATAATTCAATAACACTAAATGTTTCTTTTGCTTGTTCAATTCTATACTTAATTAGTTCATTTCTATCTTTTTCATTTAACTTCATGCATAAATTCCACTTTCAATCGCATTCTGGAAAATTGGTTGTTTTCCTCTAATTGAATTCAATTCTTCCTTTGAAATTATATGTGAATCTATTAAGATGTTATATTTAATTTCAATTTCAAAACAATAATCTGAAATTTTTCTTTTTAACTTCCAATCAGTTTTAGAATTTAGCAATATTACAATATCATAATCAGAATCAACATCTGATGTATTATCTGCTTGCGAACCAAATAATATTACACTATCTATCTCTGAACCAATATTCTTTAACAGATGAGATTTTAATTCTTTTAATATTTTTAATTTATCCGACATAATATTTTTTTTGCACTAAAAATAGTTCTAATATAGTTTTATACTTTCCCAAAATTCAAATTTTACTAATCGACTACCTACAATCTAAAATCAATTCCTCTTTTTAATCGTGGATCACCAATTGCAACAAGGTTTGTCCCTTTTGCTTTGAAATTAAACACAACTATTAAAGTACCAAGACCAAGTAATATAAAGCCTATTTCAATCCACCCAAAAATAAATCCATCTGGGCTAAATGAAGGCATTACAATCCAATATAAATCAATAATATGAACCAATAATATCCATATTGCCATAAACTTTAACCTCTTTGGGTCCATTTTAGATGGCTGCGATAAAAGTGCAAAATATGGTACAACAAAATGTACTATTATAAAAAAGATTGAAAAATACATCCAAGAACCTTCCCACCTTTGCAAGTACCAGTATGTCTCTTCGGGTAAATTAGCGTACCAAATTAAAAGGTACTGACTAAAAGCTATATAACCCCAAAAATTTATAAATCCAAAGAGAAGTGCTCCTAAAGAATAGTAGTGGTCTTTACCTATTCCTTTTACCAATAATCCTTTCTCATTTAACCAAATAATTAAGAATGTGCCAGCGGCAAGAGCTGCGAGAAATGTACCCGAAAAATAATAAACACCAAATATTGTTGAAAACCAATGAGCCTCTAAAGACATCATCCAATCTATTGATGAAAATGTAAGTGTAAGTACAAAAAGCGGTAAAAATATTGCTGATAATTTTGTATTAATCTTAGTTAATTTAGGGTCTTTTGTTTTATCCTGAACTCTTGAATTCTTTGTTAATAAAAGATGAAAAAGAATCCAGATTGCAAAATATGCTATAATTCTAATTGTGAAAAATGTCATATTTAAATAAGGAGATTTTGCTTGTAAAATCTCATCTACTGCTACAACTTCTGCGTGAGTCCAATGAAATATATTGTGTGAATGCAAATAAACTGGAAGAGCTATTAAAGGTAAAATTAATAGTACACTTGAAAGTATTTCAAATATTCTTCTAAAAGGGGTACTCCAAACTGACCCGACAATATACTCTAACGCAACTAAAAAGAGGGAACCAAGCCCAACACTCGAAAGGAATTCTAATAATATAACATTATTGTAAGCACTTCTTGTTGGCTCCGATAAATATGCAAGTACCGATAGTACTAAACCAATCCCGAACAGACCTAACCCGAATTTACCAAATATTGGAGGTATCTCTTTTCTGTTATATTCAATTACGTTTTCAGATGAACTCATTATAAGTCTGACTCCTTAGCATTTAAAGACCGTTGCAATGCACGAATATATAAAATTACTGCCCATCGTTCATTTCTATCCAATTGATGAGCATACGATGCCATAACATTTTGCCCCTCAGTAAGTACACTAAATATTCTGCCATCACTCCACTCTCTCGCTTTTGCTGAATGCAGTGTTGGCGGATTTGGGAATTGTCCTTTTAATCTACTATCCCCTTCTCCAAAATAGCCATGACAAGGAGAACAATATATATCGTATTTTATTTTACCTAATTCTAAATTTTCTTTCGATAACGCTAAAGGATTTAGTAATTCTGCTCCAGCAATATCAGGTTGTCCAATATATTTGTACGGCATATTTCCGCGGGATATTGTTCCGGCTACAGGATTCCTCATAGCAAATTCATCTTCAAAAAATGTTGATAGCTCCTGCGGAATATTTTTATCTTGCTCTCTCATCCAATTAAATGGTACCATAAACATTAATTTATTTAATGTAAAATATGTAGCTCCAGAAACAGTAATAATAACAATTAGAAGTAGCGATAAAAACTTGGGCTGCAATACTGTGTTTTTAAAAGTAGCTTCCTCATTACTCCAATATATAGCTGATACATTATATGCCCCAATAGATTGAAGAAATGCTATAACTTCTTCTTCATTCTCATCATCTTTAATTTCTATACTAATTCCATATTTATCAGCAGTAACTGCTCTCATAAAATCTGTATCGTGCAAAGGATGACTAATATTCGGGAATTTAAAGTAAACAATAATCATTGCCAAAACTGTAGCTATAGAAGCAGAAAGAACTGTAACTTCAAAAAGAACTGGAACCCAAGCAGGGAAAGAGAAGAATGGTTTACCACCAACAATTACAGGATAATCTGTAGTTGTAATCCAATACATAAACCCTAACATAGCCAACATTGAAGAAATACCAACAACAAGAGCTACATAAGGTAGGCGTGATGGCTTTAGCTTCATTGCTGTATCCATTCCATGCACAGGATACGGAGTATGCACATCATAATTTACATATTTTGAATCAGCAACTTTTTCAGCAGCTTCAATTATTTTATCAGGAGTATCAAATAATCCAGAATAACCAAATAGAATTTTTTCTTCCATTATTAATGATCCTTGTGTGATGGTTGAGAACCTTCAACCACTGATTTAACTTCTACCATAGAGACAACAGGTAATGTTTTAGTAAAGAGTAATATGAATGTAAAGAAGAAACCAAAACTCCCTATTAAAATTGCAAAATCAGTTAGTGTTGGTGTATAATATGCCCAACTTGAAGGTAAGTAATCTCTTGAAAGAGAAGTAACGACAATAACAAATCTTTCGAACCACATACCTACATTTACAAAAACAGCAATAATAAACATCAACGGAATTGAGCGTCTTATTTTTTTGAACCAGAATAATTGCGGGAATACCACATTACATGTAACCATAATCCAATATGCCCATGCATAAGGTCCAAGTGCTCTATTTAAAAACGCAAACTGTTCTGCCTGAACTCCACTATACCAAGCAATAAAGAATTCCATTGCATAAGAATAACCAACAAGCATACTTGTAAAGAGAATAACTTTGTTCATCTTCTCCATAGTATCCATTGTTATAATATGCTCAAAATTAAATATTTTTCTTATAAATATTAGAACATTCTGCACCATTGCAAAACCGGAAAAAACAGCACCTGCAACAAAATATGGCGGGAATATAGTTGTATGCCAGCCAGGCATTATTGAAACTGCAAAATCGAAACTTACAATTGTATGTACAGAAAGTACAAGTGGAGTAGCAAACCCTGCAAGTACGAGATAAACCATTTCGTAATGCTGCCAATGTCTGTTTGAACCTCTCCAGCCAAGTGAAGTAATTGAATAGATTGTTTTCTTAATTTTATTTTTTGTTCTATCTCTAAGAATTGCAAAATCGGGAATTAAACCAACATACCAGAAAATAAATGAAACAGCAAAGTATGTTGAAACTGCAAATACATCCCAAAGTAGAGGTGAATTAAAATTTACCCATAATGCGTGCTGGTTCGGATATGGAAACAGATATCCATCAAGCCACGGGCGTCCTGTATGGATTGCAGGGAAAATACCAGCAGTCATTACAGCAAATATCGTCATTCCTTCGGCAAAACGAGCTATACCATTACGCCATTTTTGCCTAAGTAAAAATAGTATTGCAGAAATTAAAGTTCCTGCATGACCAATTCCGACCCAAAAAACAAAATTTACAATTGGTAAACCCCAACCAACAGGATTATTATTTCCCCAGAGACCAGTTCCATAATAGAATGTTAAAAGCAGTGCAACCCCACCAATACCCATCATAGTAAGAGTTATGGCAAGTGCAATATAATATTTTTTATCAGGCTTCGTATCGAGAGGTTTAGAAATAACATCATCAATAGACCGAAGTGAAGGTTTCCCTTCAATAACAGAAATTTCTTCTGAATAATTTAGAGTATCACTACTCACTATACGTCCTCCGAATGAGTGTTTCTTAATTTTGCTATATATGTAACATTTGGTTTTACATTAAGATTTTGTAAAACATCAAAACCTAATTGATGTTTACGATACTGAGATATTTTTGATTCTGGATTATTAGAATCACCAAAAATAATTGCATCAGCCGGACAGCCTTGCTGGCAAGCTGGCACTACATTATCTCCACTTATTGCTCTACCTTCTCTTATTGCATCTTCACGTTCTTCTGAAATTTTTTGAACACAGAACGAGCATTTTTCCATAACTCCGCGAGAGCGAACAGTTACTTCGGGGTTATTTACCAATGGAGTAACTTCATTTATATAATATGCATCTTCAAAATGGTCTCTAAAATTGTAGAAGTTATATCGCCGTACTTTATACGAGCAGTTATTAGCACAATATCTTGTACCTACACAGCGGTTATAAACCATTTGGTTTAATCCATCGGGGCTATGGTTTGTTGCATTAACAGGGCAAACATTTTCGCATGGTGCATCATCGCAGTGCTGGCAAAGCATTGGCTGGTTACTTACAATTGGGTCTTCCGATGAACCAGAGTAGTAACGGTCAATCCGCATCCAGTGCATCTCTCTACCCATAGCTACTTGGTCTTTACCAACTACCGGAATATTATTTTCAACATTACACGAGGCTACACAAACAGCACAACTTGTACATTTGTTCATGTCAATTGCCATTGCCCATTTTTCATCTTCATACTTGTGTTCAGCAGTTATACTAAATAATTCCACATCATGCTTACGAACAAAATTTGGATTTTTACCATATTCATCAATGCTGGCTTCACGAATAATACCACGTATATGATGAAAATCTTTTGAAAAATTATCTTCAAGTGAATGGTGTTCTTGTGTTGAAGCTATTTCATAACTATTACCAGTTACTTCAATTGCTGCATCAGATGAGAACCATCTTGAATCTCCTTTAACATTAAGAAGACTATTTGCATTATGACCAACATCTTTTCCAACATCACTAATAACAGTACGCCCATAACCAAGCTCAATAACTAAAGTATTTGCAGCTACTCCGGGTTGTAACATAACTGGTAATTCAACCGAATTATCACCCACAGTAACTTTAATCATATCGCCATTTTCTAATCTTTTTTCATTTGCCGTACTTGGGGCAATTGCAGCATAGTTATCCCAAGCAACTTTAGATATTGGATGTGGTATTTCCTGAAGCCATCCATTATTTGCATAGCGTCCGTCACCAATAAAATAATTTTTAGCAAGCAAAACTGAAAATCCGCTATAATCTTTTGGAGAACCTTTAACTTCAACGGAAGCCATATTGAATGGAGACTTTTTTGCTATTTTATTATTGAGTTTAATAAATCCATCGTGCAAAGCAGCATTCCAGAACGATTGAAAATCAACCGCTAATTTCTTTTTAGAATATATGCTCTCTCTACAATTCTCCATTAAATAATCGTGATAAAGAGATTCGTTGTAAACTTTTTCCGAACCTAAAATCCAAGAGAGTAAAACTGCTTCTTTCTGTCGGGTGTTGTAAATAGGAGCAATAACTGGCTGCCGAAGGGAATAAACATTACTACGAGCATGTGCATCGCCCCAAGATTCGAATGAATGATTTATTGGAAGTGTGTAAGTATCTTGAGATGTTGATTCGTTATATTCTTCAACAAGTGATACTACAAAATTAACATTGCTCAAAGCGTCTTCATATTTTAATGATTTAGGGAAATGAAATACAGGATTAACATCATAATGAATAACAGCAGCTACTTCATTGTTATTCATAGAAGCAATTATTTTTTCAATATCAGGAAAGTGTAATTGTTTGCCGCTATTTACATACGCCGTTTCAAAATTATAAAGTTTGCTATTACCAAGAGCCTCGTTCAATAAATTAACTGCAATATGAACATCGCTCGGCAAAACATCGCCAGCAAATACAATCGATTTTCCCTTATTTGCAATTAAATCTTCAACAAGGTAATTTAGTTTAATTGAATCAAGTCCATTTTTGTTAGCAACTTCATCCAAAGAATATTTACTTAGTTTACTTTTAACTCCAGAATCAATAACTATTTGAGATGCACCTTTCTTAATTACTTCACTTAAAAGAGCCATCACAAAATCATATTGGGCTTCCGGTTTTAATCTTAATCTATAATCAGAATTAGCACCAGTTAAACTTAACCCTGCTTCTACTACGTAGAGTCTGTTGAAATCATCAACATTTGTAAAATCTCTTTTTGAACTGAATAACTTTGTGTTCTCAATAAAATTACCTTCCTTCCCAAGAAAATCTCCTTCAAGAGAAAGAACTATATTTGCTTCATCCCATTTAATTGATGGAACGTCCGCATTGCCGTAGCTTTTGTACCAACCATATTTTCTGTTGCAATTATTAAATAAATCGAATGCATGAATTTCAGTTGATGGATACCGCTGCTTAAATTCATCCAACATCTTTTTTTCTGTTGGAGAGTTAATTGGGTTTGTAAGTAAAATAATTTTTTT
>JAKIUC010000086.1 GCA_021647785.1 Melioribacteraceae bacterium | reverse complement strand
TTCTGAAAAAGATATAAATAAGATTTGGGGTGAAAATTTTATGAGGGTATTTAAGGAGGTGGAAACTTTTGCAAAGACGGCTCATTGAACTATTTGAACCACCTTTGTAAAAATTATTGAATTTTATTTTATCAACATCCCCGAAAACGGAACTGTTACAAAGTAAATGCATCCCGCCATGCGGGACTTTATTTTATCAGCATCATCTTTTTTGTTGCTGTGTAATTACCTGATTGTATTTTGTAAACATACATGCCAGTAGTCAAGCCAGATGCATCAAATGATACTTCATAAGTACCTGCTGATTTTACATCGTTTACTAATTCTACTACTTCTTGCCCTAGTATGTTAAATACTTTCAAGGTTACTAATCCACTCTCTGGTATTGAGAAATTGATTACTGTACTTGGGTTAAACGGATTTGGATAGTTTTGGGATAATGAATAGTCTAATACAATCCCCTTTGTTTTTGGTACATCAGTTATTGTCCTATAAAATATATTGATTTCTGAACTGTAGAAGTAAAACATATTTTTTGAAGAATCGAAAAAACTAAAATATTTATCTTTTGGTTTCCAATTACTTCCGTCCCATTCTTCATAAAATCTAGATGTTAAATTATTATCTGAATTATGAGTAAAAGAATATTTCAATCTATTTTCCCATTTGTTATTTCTCCATTTTTCAAATAAACCACTATGGTCTAAAAGTCCATAGTTTTAACTTCTGGCTGGGACAATAAAAAAGCCACTTATGCAGTGGCTGTTTTTTTTGTGGGGGTACATGGATTTGAACCAAGGACCTCCTGCTTGTAAGGCAGGCGCTCTAAACCAACTGAGCTATACCCCCAAAATGAGTCATTCAAAATGTAAATTTTCAAGACTTTAAAAATAATACTTAATTTTATTCTTTACAAATTTATTTTTTTCTTATCGCTTTTTAATTACAACAAAAGTGATATCATCATTTATTTCAAGATTACCTTTCCAGCTAACAATTACTTTCTTTAGGTTTTCAATAATATTTTGTGGAGTATCTGTTGCAATCTTTTTAAATTCTTCTTTAATTTTTTCATACCCCAAAAGTTCTCTTTCTGCATTAAACAATTCTGGGAAACCATCACTATAAAGGAAAAGCACATCACCACTCTCTAACTTAGTTTCAACTAACTTATATGGGAAATCCTTTACAGTACCCAGTGGCATTCCTTTTAATAGTACTTCATCAACTTTAGCTTTACCTTTTCTGTATATATAAGCTGGAGGCATCCCTGCAGATGATATTTTCACAACATTCCCTTCAATTTTTAATAGAGCCAAACACATAGAAAGAAAACGAAAATTCATCTTTTTAAGTGATAAAGATATTTTATGTAGTGAATCTAAAATATCATCCTTTTCAGCAAAGTTATTGAAGAGCGATTTAGTAGCTGTTACCATAGTACCAGCGTTAAGTCCGTGTCCGGTAGCATCACCAATTGCAATTGTCAATTTATTATTCTGCACATGAAAATCGTAGTAATCGCCACCAACTTCTGTGGCTGTTTCCATGTGTACTGCAATCTCATATTCAGAGAGTTCTGGAATCTTTTTAGGAAGCAATGAAAGTTGAAGTTCTCTTGCATCCTCTAACTCTTTTGTTTTTCTTTCATTTTCTGCTTTTTCACGTTCTGCTTTAAGCTCTAACTCCGCACTCTTTTTCTGGTGCTCCAATTCTTTAGCAGATAGTTCTTTCACTGTTTCTAACTGCTTCTCTAAATTTTTGTTTGTTAATGCAATATCCTTTGCAAGATATATTGACATTGATAATGGAATACTGAATAGACCTAATACAAATAATGCTGTATAAAACAAACTATTAATTTGTAGTTTTCCTGTTATAAAAACAACTGCAAAAACAACAACTATTAACGCTGCAAAACTGATTACACCACCACCAATAATCCATGCATTCTGTTTCTTATTTTTTATTGCAAGTATTATTATTCTAAGACCTTCAAGTGTTGCCAAAACACTAAAAACCGGAATCAAAATATTTACTATATCATCAGCAGCATAAACAAATAGTAAAAGACCATTAATAATTGCAAACAACAAAAATAGAAAAAAGATTTTTGTTGTTTTTTTATAAAAGATAGAATTAAGAAATGCTAAATAGAATAAGAAAATTAAGAGTGTTGAAATAATAATTAATATTTGAAATAGTACAAAATAAATTAAACTAAAAAAGAATGAGTTTACAACGTACACAAGAGTAAAAACTAAACCTAAAAAAAGTGTGAAGAGAGAATAATAGAGATTCTCAACTCGCCTTGCATAAAAAACAAATAGAAAAAAGTAAAGAATTGATAGTGAATAATATAGACCAGATATTCCAAAATTTACACCAGAACCAATTCTACTTTGCATTGTAAAAGTTCTAAATGAGGAATTTACATCTCTTAAAGTAACCTTAAAACCATTTCCATAAAACCATTTGTTCATCCATCTTTTATCAATAATTGATTTCTGATTAGAGTATCTTATTGCTAATGTGTAAACTAAGTTTGTATCTAAATTCAAAATAATAGGAATTCTAAGAGGTTGATAATTTTCCTCAGTTGCTGTATCTGCTCCAACAACACCAAACTTGTGAGCTAAATTACCATTCCAATAAATTTCTGACGCTCCGAAATGGAACATACTTAAAGCAATAGATTTATTTCTTGATGCAGAATCAATTACAATTGTTTTGCGAAACCATCCAATCCCAATCCATTTGGTTTCATCACCATCGAACCATGTTCTTAGTGTATCCCAATTTGATGAACTATAATCTGGTGAAGCCCAAGTTGAATCATCCCCTAAATGATAACGCCACACAGAATCTAACCGCACAGTGTTTTCTTTTAGACTATCCAATTGAACATTAACAGTATCACGATACTGGGCGTTAATTAGTGAAGAAACCAAAAACGCTGCAATTGCAAAACAGAATAAAAATATTTTTTTCATAAAGTCCTTAACATTTTAAGAATCACATAATTAACATCTATTTTCTAATTAAATATATTGCCGTTATATCATCACTTTGATGTTCGCCATTGGCGTGGGTTTTAACATCTTCAACAATTGAGGTAATAAAATCATTTGAACTTAATTCATTATTAGTAGATAAATATTCATCAAGTCTTTCGTCACTATATTCATTTTCATCTTTATCCATTGCTTCCGGAATTCCATCAGAGAAGATAAAGAGTCTCTCCCCTTTTTCGAGTATAATTTTTTCATCAGTAAATGGAAGCCCCATGTCAAACATTCCAAAAGCAACACCACCAGCATTAATCTTAACTATCGAATTGTCATTTTTTAATATTAACGGTGGGTTATGCCCTGCATTTACAATCTCCATTTCACCACTATCAGGATTTAAGATTGCTATAAAAAACGTGATAAATCTATCGGATGTAGAGGCTTTAAAAACAATTGTATTTAATTTTAATGCCATCTCAGAGAGTGGTATTTGCATATCGAGATACGATTGTAACGAAGCATCTAACGTGCTAACCAATAATGACGCTGGCATTCCTTTCCCTGTTACATCAGCAACAATGAGGGCATACCTTCCATCCTTAAGTGTATAGACATTGAAGTAATCGCCACTCACCTCTTTGGATGGGATGTTGATTCCTGCCAAATCATAACCGGCAATTTCCGGAAGTGAGTCTGGAAGTATTCTTTTTTGAATATCACTTGCAATAGAGAGTTCACTTCGCATCACTTCATTTTCAAGTGTTTCTTGATGAAGTCTCTTATTTTCAATGGCACTCTCCACTTGTTTTAATATAGCACCAAGTAATAATTCATCCGTTTCATCAAATTGGGTTACACCTGCACGACTCTCTTTATTAAAGAGTTCCAGTTTATAATTATATTGAAATTTTTCATTATCCAGACATTTACTAAGTCTGCTTTCAATTCCATTTTCATCAATAGTTATGTGCGGTGGGTAAAGAATTTCATCAACCAAATTACTCTCTTCAAATTTTTGAATTCTTCCAAATGATGCGTTAGTTAGTGTTATTGCTCGTGCCAGTGTTAGCTCAAGCAATTCATCACCAATATTTATTTTTGATATTTCAATACCAGTATCAATTAAACTATTTAGTTGAGCCACACTATTGTTTAGTGAAAAAATAAGTTGCTTCTCTTTTTTTCGAAGTAAAAAAGATTGATACGAATTATCAAATAGCTGTAAAAATATTTGGAGTGTAACTTTATCAATATCGGAATATTTTGCACCGCCAAGTTTACTACCCATAACAAGAGCAAGAGCAGAACCATCATTCAATTTTGAAATAGTAACCAGTTCGGAAGAATCAGCATTTGCGAAAACTTTAATCCCATTAGGAAAATCTAATTTGTTAATTTTATCTAAATGTAAATCATTTTCAGAAACTAAAATTTTCCATTCCGATTTTTCATTATCTCTAAAAAATATTGATGTTTTTGTTGTGAAAAAATTTCCTCTTATTATTTTCTCGAAAGTACGAGACATTGCAGTGATTGAACTTGCACTTGATAGCATCTCAAAACTCTCTTGAAATGACTCAACTTGAAGGGATAGTTTTTCTGTTAATAAATCTATATCCAAAGCAAACCTATTTTTTAATTAATTCCACTTACCGAATCAACTTTTTTTGCGAACTGGAAAAGCCCCATAATTGTAAATGTTTTTTCAATAGCAGCATCCATATTGCAGAAATATAATGTGCCATTTTTCTCATTTAATTTTTCAATAATTTCAATTAGATATGAGATTCCAATTGAGTTAACTACTTTTGATTCTGCAATATCAATTAATACTTTATTAATTCCATTCGTAAAATGTTTTTCAAATTCTTCTGATATTTTTTCGCCACCATCATTATTGATGTATCCTGCCGTTTTCAAAACTAATACACTTCCCTCCAAACTTGAAGTTAACTCAAAATCCATTCCCATATCATTTTCCTTTATCTTAAATTCTTTGTAATTGTAATTTTAGTGCCATCTTCACTTGAGTCAATCTCAAATTCATCAGACATTTCTTTCATTAATTTTAGTCCCCAACCCCTTTTATAATCACTATTCATTTTTTTTCCAATCTCCGGATTCTCAATAGTAGCTGGGTCAAAACCTTTTCCGTAGTCTGTGATGATAATAACTAATGCATCAACATTCATTATAAAATGTACATCAACAAAGGGAGTTTTGTTCTCAGAATGTTCTATCGCATTTATAACTCCTTCAGTAACAAGAATTCTTGCTTCACCAATTTTATCTTCTGATATTTGTAAGTGTCTTCCCATTAATTCAAGCCCTTCGAGTGCAACAAGCTCAATATCCTTTACAAGTGGAAGTTTTATTTCAAGTTTAATGCGTTTATCCATAACTCTCCTTAATTGTTCGATTAGTTATTGAAGTCTTTACATTACCTATATTAATATACTCTTTTTAGTAAAATTATATTAAATATTTGCTATGCTCGGGGGGCGTAGCATCCCTACGGAAAAAATGGAGTAATCAAATATTCAATAAAAATAGAGTTGCTACAACTTTTAGGTTATGCGAAGCCTCCTTATAAAAAATGAATTAATAGTGTTTAATAATATATTAAAATTTTAGTTCAATGAAATATTTTTATTATGAATTAGTTTTTTATCAAAAATAAGAGGTGTGATACAAGAAGTTAGATACAAGTTTCAAGATGTGAGATTTTACAAAAACCCAACAAATTGCAACGTAAAATCCCTTTTTGCGAGGGGACTTTTAAACGATGTGTGAATAATTGTAAAACCCAAGTTCAGTAATGCTATTAGATTTGTAAAACAAGGAACCATTACTTACAATAAAAGAACCTCTATTCTCTCTGAAGTAAGGTTTTAAGGTTTAACTATTTCATCAAAATCCCCGCATAACGGGATTGCACAAACATTTTATTTAATGAGCAACCCCCAAAACGGGACTGTCTTAAAACAATACTTCACTTTGCTCGATTATTTTAATAGCAGCCCAACGCAAAGCGGGACTGTCTTAAAACAATACTTCGCTTTGCTCGATTATTTTAATAGCAGCCCAACGCAAAGCGGGACTGTCTTAAAACAATACTTCGCTTTGCTCGATTATTTTAATAGCAGCATCTTCATCGATTTTGTAAAACTATTACTACTACTAACCGAAGTAGCATTAATTCTAATTATATAAATTCCACTTGCCAAATGTCCGGCATCCCAAAGTGTTGAGTGCAAACCTGCACTCTCTACACCATTAGCAATTACTCCAACTCGCTGACCGAGTACATTAAATATTTCAACCTTCACTTTGCTATCATAAGGTAATGCATAGCTAATTGTTGTGCTTGGGTTAAATGGATTTGGATAATTTTGCAATAGTTTAAATTCTGATGCTGAGTTTAAATTTACTTCAATCCCGAAAGCATTCGGGAAATATTCAAATGAACCATCAGTATCTATTTGTTTTAGTCGGTAGCTGAGCGAAGCGGTGTGCTGAGCTTGCCGAAGTGTCGAAGCTACCGAAACATCAGTATCTACAAAGCTATATTCTTTGGGCGAGTTACTATTTCCGTGTCCTTCAATAAATGTAATAGTCTCAAACACACCCCTGTCGCTCCGTTCCTTCCCCTCTCGAGAGGGGATTAAGTGGGGTGTTCTTTGTACTTCAAACCCATAATTATTTACTTCTGTTGCAGTTTGCCAATTCAATATTACACTTTCTTCTACTGCACTCGCAGAAAAAGATGTTAGTTCAACTGGCACAGGTTCTTCTTCTTTGCCAACAGCCATGTTAGAAAACCCACTCATTCCAGTTCTGTGTAATATTGCCATAGCGTTGCTTCCTGTTGTGGCTGAATGAGTACCATCAAATTGCCAATTGCTACTTGAGTTTGCACGCTTAACCATTCTTAGTTTTGTATAATCGGTTATTCCAGCAAATCCATCTGCTGTTAAATCCAATGAATAGTTTCCACCAGATAATCCCGAACCTGCTGTTAACGCCCAATATCCCGTTGTTGAACATTCTGAAATAGTTTTACCCTCTTCGCTTATTGGAAGACCATTAGTACCAGGGTCATTATTCACAAAGTTTGTGAGTAATGTTCCACCCGTAGTGGGTGCTATAGAATAACTAATATTAACCTCTCTGTAATTGCTCAAAGTTCCAATAGGAAATACTACATCACTAACTGTTGAAGTTGCAAACCATCTCTGAAAATTACCCGAAATTGCTCCTTCTGTAATATTTAGTGTTCCTAAATTTGAAGCACTAGTACCAAGGGTTAAAACATTGGAATTACTTGCAATATTTCCGGAAGTTAAATTTAATGTGCCTGCCACAGTGAGCGTATTAGAAAGAGTTATTCCTAATGAATTATCGAATGTTATATCATTAGCAACAGAAGGAAAACTACTACCTGTTATTTGAGCTGAAGATGCATTCAAAATATAGTTTGCACCGGTATCAAATGTACGTCCTCCAGAATTTCTAAAGTTCCCACTTGTAGTACCCGACGAAATTCCATCAGAAGAACCAAGTATTAAAGTTGCTCCACTACTTAGAGTAAAAGCACCACTTCCATAAATATACGTATTTCCAAAATCTAAGGTTCCTGAATTAAAAGTTAAATTAGCTCCGTTATTTATTGCGACACTTCCTGCAAGATTAATAGGTAAATTAGAATTTGTTGACCAAGTTTGAGTGTTTCTAACATTTCCATCAACAGATATAGCATTTGTGTTATTTCCAGTTCCACTATTATTTGTTAGCACAGGTAAAGTTAAACCTGTAAATATTGCTGCGTAATCTCCATTATTGGAAAGGACATTATCAGAAATATTTGGTGTGTTAGTACCATCAGTGCAATCATATAAAATACCTGCACTTGAATTACTGCTAAATGTAGAATTTTGAATTGTAGTTGCATAGGGTATGTGTCTGTACCCAGACGATGCACTCTCAGTAGAAACACTATTGTTAAAATGTCCATACCCATGATAATTTGAAACGTTTGCTGGGTTTGAAACCCCTGTTCCACCACCATATTTTATTGTGCAATAGTCAAAATTACCCACTCCTTCTGGAGTATTACTGCCATAGAGATATATCCCATTCCAGTCCCCTTTGTTTGGTGAACCTGAAGATGTTGTAACTGTTTCACCAACGGAATTATCATTTTTAGATGTAAAGAACACTCTCACACCATCTGTACCAGTTGCATTTAGGTAGCCAAAAACCGTTAAGCGAGTATTGTTCTCAAATTTTACAAATGTACCAGCCTCAATTGTTAGTGTTATACCTGTACTTACTGAAATATTGCTATTAATTAAGTATGTTCCACTCGACCAAGTAGTATTGGTGGTAATGTTTGAATTGATATTTGTAACTGCTGAATAAATTGTTGCGGAAATGAATAGAAAGAAAATAATAATTGTTAGCTTTTTCATTTTAGCTCCATTTGGTTGTAAAACTTCAACCAATTTAACACATATTAAAAACAATACAAAATTATAGCATTAAAGATTTCGGAAAAGGATTGAAGATTTTGGGAAAATATAGAAAAGTACTTAAAGTTGATAAGTTATAAGTGCCTAAAGTAAAAAAGCAACAACTTCTGATTCTTTTGATTTTTAACTTTAGCTCACTTTAGGCACTTAATAACTTTTAACTCCACGTTTTCTATTTCATCAAAATTCCAACACGGGACTGTCTTAAAATAATTCCCCCGCTTCGCTCTAACTATTTCATCAAAATCATCTTAATTGACTTTGTAAAACTATTACTACTACTAACCGAAGTAGCATTAATTCTAATTATATAAATTCCACTTGCCAAATGAGTTGCATCCCAAAGTGTAGAATGTAATCCAGCACTTTCAACTCCGTTAGCAATTACTCCAACTCGCTGACCAAGCACATTAAATATTTCAACTCTCACTTTGCTATCATAAGGCAATGCGTAACTTATTGTTGTACTTGGGTTAAATGGATTTGGATAGTTTTGATTTAGTGAATATTGTTTTGGAATAACATTTTCTTTTTCAACACTTGTTAGAAGAGCAATTTCAATATATGAATAACCCTTAATATTTCCACTAGTATCGCTTACCTCAATAGTAAAATACCCTAAAGATTCGTCAGCAACAAAATGTCCTAAGGAGTCAATTACACCCCCATCTGTTGTCCAAACTGCTTCGAAGTTAATTGAAAAACCATCTTTATCAAACCCATTTGCTTTAAAGATGAAATCATGATTTGGCATAATAATTAATGAATCTGGACTTAATGCTATCCCAGATAAAACTCTTTTATTTGAGTTTATAAGAATTGATGTTTTTGCTTTTAAACTAGTTGTTAAGTCGATTGCAGTTATTTCAACTACCCCCTCTGTGCTATCTGCAATGAAAAGCCCACTATCACTAATTGTTGAGCTTGACGCTTCCCATTTTAGATTGGGTTCCAAAAGATTTCCGAACTGATCTTTAACAGTTCCTGAAAATTGCAAAGTGTCTCCTTTGCCAATTACAATCGAATCTGGAATAATACTTATTGTTGTACTAACTGGTTTGTACACTTTTACAACAAAAGAATCTATTTGTGTATCGTTAAAGTTGGTTTGTGAAATACCTGTTATAAAAACTTTATTTAATTCACTACTTGTTGCATCTACTGGCGTATTAATTATTATTGGACTTGATGCACTTCCATTATGAAGGTTAATAGAAAAACTAGTTGAATTGGAAATCCAATTTTCACTTTCAGTAATGTCAACTTTCACAACGTCATTTATATTATCCCAATTTTGGAAAAAGCAGAAAACAGTATCCACCATATTTTTGGTAATAAGCACCGTATCAATCTCAGCCGCAACAGTTAGTGCCACTCTGGAGTTTAACCAATCGGAAATATTAACATTTCCTATAACTCCATTGCTAATTCCTGCTCCTATACTTGGACCAGCACTATTTCCCCAATAATTATTTGTTGCGGTTATTGTTGCTGTGGAGATATTGTTTTTTAACCCATAAGGCGAATTACCAATTATATTTGAATTATCAACTACAATTTCAGATTCACTATCGTAAAGTATCCCACCATTTTTGTTTCCTTCAATAATACTACCACTTATTTTTGATTGTGAATATTCATCATCCTCAATTGGTGAATAAGCAGTAGGATAGTTTAATATATAATTGCTTATATAAGATAAATGTGTTGAACTTTCTTGAGGATAGTTTTTCTTAATGAATTTGCTTTGTTTATCTGTTTCATAACCAGATAAAAATGCAGTGAGTGGTGAAGTAACAATGGTCGTAATAGAAGCAATATTATTATTCTTATCATTGTCAATCATTCCACTTTCTATCGAAGCCGAATTTATAAAGGTGCCACCATTACTTGCTGATGTTGTTAGTTCAATATTTATAGAACTTCCATTAGTCAGTGCCCCAATATCACAATATACTGTTCCATCCTGTTCATAAGATTCACCATTTGAAGAGGAAACTTTTACGAAAGAGAGTCCAACTGGAAGTGGATTTTTCATCATTACGCCATGTGCTAAATCTGGACCATTATTTGTTACTATAATATTATAAACAATATTTTCATTTACGTTTATAGGACTTTCAGTACCAGAAATTTCAACTGCTAAATCAGCATAAGAAATTGTTGGCGTTACATAAACTCCTGTAACTGTATTTTCACAAATATTTACTTGCTCTAAAGTTGTTGTACCTCCCGAGACAATTCCTTTTCCGGTATTTGAACATATTTTTGCTTGCCCCACAAAAATCTTTTTTGCACAACGTATTCCATCACCTAAGTTTGATAGAACATTTATATTTCTACTTTTTAGTTTCCCATTTTGAACCCAAACCCCTCCATCAAGATTATTATTTAATTTCACTCTACTTTGGGATGTTCCATCTATATTTCCATTTCCATTTTCAACGACTACTCCCCAATTATGATTATCACTAATATCTATATCTTTCCCCGAAATAGTAACATTTCCAGAAAATCTTGAATAAATACCATTGCCTGTGTTATTTATGAACTCGGAACCACCCCAAATATATAGGTCTTTTGACATACTTATTAGACCATGCCCTAAGTTGTTTTTTACTTTAATACTCCAAAATGAAATAGGTTTTTCATCGTAAACAATTATTCCAGGGCCACTATTGTTTTCAATTATAAAATTGCTTGGTAGTTCTAATTTCCCTTCCGATAAACAAGCAATTCCACCCTTACCATTTGAATTTACTGATTGCATTGAGCCATTATTAATCGTGATTCCACCTTGGTTTGAGCGAATACCCCATCCTGTATTATCATGAATCTGAGTTCCACTACCTGATATTAAAATATTTGCACCGAATGATATTATTCCGTTTCCATTATTGTTTATAATTTCATTGTTCGCTCCATAAATAATTAATTGAGGAGAAGTATCACTATCATCCAGGGTTTGCATTTGAAATCCAATTCCATCTCCTCCATTATTTTTAATTTTAATATTCTTTAAGTTCAATGGTTTTGTTGCACCCATTGAAACTAATCCTGGTCCGCCGTTATTTTCAATAGTAAAATTTTGAGGTATTGTTACATCACCTTCACCAGCACAGATAATACCTCCCTTGCTATTATTGCTAATGTAAGTCATTGCGTTTTCTTTAATAGCAATACTACCTCCCATAGACTTAATTCCCCATCCAGTATTTCCATCAATTTTTGTGTTTGTTCCTTCAATAACTAAATTACCACTTGTAATATAAATTCCGTTACCTTCATTATTTGTTATCACATTCTCTGTTCCACGAATTAGTAAATCTGTTGTACCCGTTGGCCAACTTGGAACACCAAAACCAATAGCATCACCTTTATTATTTTTTATTTTTATGTTTTCAAGAATCAAAGATGATGCACCTAAAACTACTAACCCAGGACCATCATTATTTTCAATTATAAAACCTTTAGGAATACGTGCGTCATTTGGGGTTATTATTCCTCCCTTACCATTTTCATAAATTGAAGCAATTGCATCATCGTTTATATAAATATCACCAGACATAGATTTTATACCCCACTCACTATTACCATATACTTTGTTATTAGTACCAAAAATCCGTATATCACCTCCAAAGCTTTTTATTCCATTACCAGTATTACTAATTATTTCTGTACCATTTCCTTCAATTATTAAATAGTAGTTTTTATTTTCCCAATCGCTTGAGCCAAATGCTAATCCATCTCCGGCATTACTCCATATTTTACAATTATTAATTGTAAGTATTCCGTCTCCATTTAGAAAAACTGCCGCCTTTCCACAATCACGAATAGTAGAGTTTTTAATTGTAATAGTTGATGTTGAAAGAACTCCAAAGTCCTCGTCATTACCAAGGATTGTAAAACCATCAAAAGATACATTTGTAGCGGATGAAGTTACACTACCTTTAGTTGGGAGAGTATTTTCAACTTCAATTAAAGTATTAGCAGCACCATCATCAGCTATAAAAGATAGAGGTTTTGAAATATTTATTGCACTGGCATACTTATAATAGCCTTTCCAAACCTCTATTGTGTCTCCGTCTTTTGTTTTAGAATCATCAATTGCCTCTTGAAAAGTTACAAATGGTTTGTGCGGTGTTAAACTTGTATTCCAAATCCAACCCATAGTTTGGTAGTTTGAAGTAAAATTATCAGCAGGAACTTTTACACCTTGAACACTTATTACTGGGTCACATGCAACTTGATATCTATTATAGGATATGCCTAATTTTTTAATTTCATCTAAAGGAGCAAGAAGGTCTTTTTCACTAAGAGGAAAATCGAACATATAATAAAAACTAACAATTAAGGTGTAATCCTCCGGTATTATTTTTAATAAGGCAAAGTTTATTTCAGAAATATATCCTTCACTATCAAGAGAGAAAGTTCCTTCTTTGGTATTTCCATCATAATTAATAAATGCTCTTGCATTTATAGGCTTAATTTTTTCTAAAGCTGTAAATGTTATTCCTTTAAACTCCCAATCAACTCCACCCGCAGTTAAGTATGCTGAACCAATATGAATTTTTTCATCATTTTTAGGAACCTTTATATTTTGTGCATCAACAGAATTGAAATTTAATTCTAAAACTGGTTTAAAGTTACCAATAACATTTTTATCACTACTCATTGTTAAACTAGAGGGATTTGCAGAGCCAGTTAAATCTCCGCTCCAATTATCAAAGACCCAACCAGAAGCTGCATTAGCACTTATACTTACTGAAGCATTCTTATCATAATCTCCTCCACTTGGAGAAACAGTACAACCTCCAGCAGCAGCTTCTGCAGGTAAAACAGATGTTGTTAATTGAACTTTAACTTTAGGTTTCAATTTTATATAAGTAATCTCCGTTCCCTTCTCCTTTTTACTTTTATAAAGAGTTCCAGTTCTATAATCACCTGCAATTTCTCTAATTCCTTTTGGTGAAGAAGCAGGAATAGTTTTATTTACAAATACTGCCATATTTGCAGGTTCTTTATCCAAATCAAGTGTTTTTATTTGAGTCCATTCTTTTCTAAAGGTTGAGTCTCCGTCAAGACTATACATTCGTA
>JAKIUC010000024.1 GCA_021647785.1 Melioribacteraceae bacterium | reverse complement strand
GGAAATAGATTCTTTCAATAATGAATTTAAAATAATTAAAAACTTAAATCATCCAAATATTATTTCTGCATTTGATAAAGGGACAATATTAAAGTTAGATGATGATTATAAATCTAAGTTTATGATTTCTGAAAATGATAAATTTATGACATTGGAGAGGATTGATGGTGTTCAGTTTAACAAATGCTCCGAGCTTAAAGATGAATCGAAACTAATAAATATTATAAAACAAATCAGTCTGGCACTTCAATATATACATCAATCAAATTATATCTACTTCGATTTGAAACCGGAGAACATTCTTATTGCAAATATTTCGGGTGTACTCAAAGTTGAGTTAATCGATTTTGGTTTAGCTCGGTATGTTCCAAATCTGGAAGGAAAATATTTTAAAGGTAGTGCAGAATACTTAGCTCCGGAAATTCTAAAGAAAGAAGGACTCGATTATAGAGTCGATTTTTATTCATTCGGTATTCTACTTTATCATTTAGCATATCAAAGATTTCCGTTTCGAACTGGAAGCCAATTAGAAATATATAGAGCTCATATTGAAAAGGAGTTTCAATTCCCTTCATGCAAATATTCTTCAAAAATTATAAAAATTATTAGAAAATTACTCTCAAAAAACCCAAATAAAAGATATACCACAAGTTTAGAAATAATTGATAAACTTGGATTAAAAATTAGTTATGAAGAGAAAATAAACCTAAATACTGCACTAACTTATTTTGATGGGAAAGATTCATCAAAGAAATTATTCGATTATACAGAGAGTGATACGTGGGGTAAAATATGTACCTTAGTTGGAAAACGTGGAAGTGGAAAGAGTTGCTTACTTGAGAATTTAACTGAAAACTCCCCTAGATTAGTTCACATTAAAACCAACAATTTTATTTCAGCATCTAATTTTTGGCAGCAATTTTTTAGCAGATTGCTTTTCAATGAGAAGGTATTTAAATCTGTTGATGATTCCTTAATACAATATGTTTCATTACATATTGATGATAATTCGGAAGATTTACTTGTTGAGTTAAAAACAATTATCTCTAAAATTGCATCAAATAGTAATTTTGTATTGCTCATTGATGACTTCGATAAATTTGAGGCACACAATATTGAGCTATTACTTCAACTATTTCCAATCTTATTAGCTAACCAAATTAAAATAATTCTTGGAATTTCTGATATTTCCAAAATTGAATTTGATGATAATTTTGAAAGAGAAACTATAACTTTAAAACCTTTTAACGATTATGAAATAACAAATGTAATTAATCAGAGTTTCTACAAACTTGTTCCTCATAGCGATATGGTAAATTTAATCATCTCTTTTTCTGAAAGAGAGCCTGCTGCTATTTCAGATTTCCTTTCTCAACTTATAATTGCTAAAATAATTTCGTTCTCTAATAATAGATTTGAAGTAAAGTATGATGATGCTAAAATTACTTCACTGCTAACATCACAAAACAAAATATTTGAAGTTATTCTACAAAATCTATCGGTAAAAGAGATTAAAATTTTAGAAATTATTTCATTATTTCAAGTAGAGATTTCAAGTAGTTTAATTACAGCAGTTCTAGAAACTGATTTCAGTGAAATTCAGATAACGGTAAATAATCTTAGAGTAAAGAATATTCTTCATCCTACTGCTCAAACTCGAAATACAAATTTTGTAAATGAAGGTTTTAAGAAGTTTATCTATTCTAAAATAAATGGTGTTTGTGATTTGCATTATAAAGCTGGGAAAGTTGTTTTGGAATCATTTCCTGATATGAATATGCTTAACAAGGTAAGGCAATTTGAATTAGCCAAAAGATTCGAAATTGCTGATGAAATAATTAATTCTGAGTTGAATACAAATAATATCAAAAACTTTCCGCAGCTTAAAAGAAAATTATTGCAGAAAAAAATCTCATACGAGTTTAATGAGTTCGATAAAATCAATCTAACTTTAAAGTTAATTGCAGTTGAAATCAGTTTAGGAAATTATAATATAGCTATTAAATTAAACAAAGAACTAAGCAATGAAAAATTGGATGAGAATCAAAAAACATTAAAGAACAAATACTTAGGAATTGTTTTAATTAAAACTGGAGAGATTAAAGAGGGAATAAATTTGCTAATAAAAATTATTGATTCACCTGTTATTTCTAAGAATGAAATTTATCTTGAAATTGCCGGTGCTTACATAGAAATTAACAATTATAATCAAACAGATTTAATATGTAAAGAGATCATTAATGCTGAGTCGGATTCGAAAGAAATTATTGGGCGTGCACAAAACTTATTAGGAATATCAAATTTATATAACAAATCCGATTTAAATATAACACTAAAATATTTCAGCAATGCACACGAAACTTATTCAAAATCGAATAATTTTATACGAATTGCTGGCAGCGAAGTTAATCTTGGAAATGTTCAAAACATTTTGGGGAACTACTCAAAGGCTGAAAAACATTGGAGTAAAGCATTGCAGTTAAACCAATCTATTGGTAATGTTGAACAAGAAGCTAATGTGTTACTAAACAGCGGCATTTTTTATTATGAACATTCCTATTATGAAAAAGCAATGAAAGTTTATAACAAAGCAGGAAATATTTTTAAAGGTCTTGGCAATAAGATGAATTTTGGTTTAGTAAATATTAACCTTGGTGAAGTTTATCTTGAAATTTGTGAATATCAGAAATCTCTTGAAGTGCTTAGTATTGCAGAACGAATATTTATAGAATTAAATAATAACGATGAGTTAATTGAAGTTTATTTTTTACTTACTCGTTTATTTATAAATGTTGAGAATACTACAAAGGCAAATGAGTATTTTAAGAAAGCAAAAACACTAAAAAGTGAAAATACTAAACGAGAAGAATTATTATTGAAATTTGTTGAAACTTTAGATGATCTTTCATCAAAGAAAGAGATCAATTTTGTTGCTGTTAAGAGTTTGATGGATAATTTATTTTCAAGTAAACAAAAATTAATTGCTACCGATGTTTTATTTATTTTAACCAAAAGTTTAATTATTAATGAGGAATTTAAAAAAGCTATAAAACTACTGAACTCAAAAAGGATTATTGATGTTGCCTCTTTTAATAATAAATATAATGCCAATAGGCTATATTTGTTGAGTAAAATACCATTACAATATCAAATAGATCCTAGTTTCACTAAAATATTTTTATTATTAAAAGGGTATGCTATTTTACAGAATGGTTCTATTTCAGAATTAACAATAAATGTACTTAATGATTTAGCATATTTTTACTTTGATAGAGGACATATAACAAATGCAAAAGAATATGCACTAATTGGTAAAACCATAGTAGATTATATTGAATCAAAAACAGAATTATCACTAGCAGAAAAATATATTCATCTAAATACTGATTTTAATAGGATATTAACTTCGGGGTAAAGTTGTCTATGTATTACGTTTTTACCGGTAAAAACTACTTGTGTTTATTTAGCCGTGATTTTTTATCTATCAAAACAACCCCAAATTCAACTATTTATTCTTGGCACAAATTTTGTGTTTTGAAAAAAGTACCAATACAATATTCAATAATATAACGAGGATCGCAATGAAAAAAATCGTCATCTTACTTGCTCTAATTAGTTTTGCATTTTGGGCATGTTCCGAAAACACTGGTATTACTACACCAGATAGTAGTAAAACTGAAAGAGTGTTAAAGTTTAAAGCAAATTCTATCTCTCAACTAATGAAAACAACCGTTTCAAAAAGTATTGATGGAGAAAAAGGTGGAACTATTGAAATTGATTTTGAATCTGCGGATGGAGAAATTAAAGTAAAAGGAGAGATAATTTTCCCGAAAGATAGCTTTGACGGAACAGAAGATATTTCAGTTTCTATGGCTGGAGATTATGCAGCATTAGATTTTGGACCTTCAATGACGTTTGAAAAATCAGTAGAGTTAAACTTATCTCTAGAAGGAGTTGAAGTAAATACTGATGACAATGTAAGTTTCCAATTTATTGAAAATGGAGGAGATTTATCTCCAATAGAGTATGGTAGTATTACAGTTGATGTAGATGATGAAAAAGTTATTGTAGATGATGCGAAAATTAATCATTTTTCAAGATATGGATTTACTAGATAATTTTAATTTAGATTTTAATATAAGTTTGAATATAAACTATGAATGCAGAATTAAAAAAGTTAAAAAAAGAATATATAAGTATTTTGGTAGGATACCTAGGGAAGCATGAATCAAATGAACTGATTAACCAAGTTTTCTCAGGGTATTCATTGATGAGTAATAGCACTAACCAAGCTAACTCAGCATTTAACGATAGCTTTAAAATTAGGTCTGTAATTGATAGAATAATTACATATACAGAAAAAAGTCTTACCTCTAAAAAACACCTCAGTTTATTATTAAATCTGGCTAAGCTCTCCCTCTCTCGGGGAGAGCTCTTTTTATCTTCCGATATTTACAGCCAAGCTCTTTATAAAACAACTAATTTAGATAACCTCTTAAGTGAAACAGCTTTCGCTTTTAAAGGGTTAGGTGAGGTTAGCAGTTTACAAGCAAAATGGAACGAAAGCTTTAGCTATGTAAGAAAAGCAAAAAAGATTTTTGAAAAATTAAGTGACATAAAAGGTATCGCAAGTTGTGAAAACCTATTAGGTACATTTTATGCTGAAAGAGGAATTCTAAGTTCTGCCAAAGAACATTTTGAAGCAGGACTAACAAGGATTAAAGGTAAGAAAAGTGGAAACTTAGATGCTTTGATATTAGTAAATCTTGGAATTTTGAATAATATAATTGGTAATACAAAAGAGGCAGAAGAAAATTATAGAAGAGCACTTTCAAAATTTGAAAAAGTTGAAGACAATAGGCGCATTGCAGAAACACACCATAACTTAGGAATGCTTTTTACAAAGTTAGGAGATTATAAATCGGCTTTAAGTCAGTTTAATATTAGTGTAAAGGTATCTTCTAAAGATAAGAATCTTTTAACTTTGGCGATTTCTTATTTAGGGAAAGCATACATCTATACAGAAATGAATAAACTTGAGCTTGCTGCTGATTTTGTTGAAAAAGGTATGGAGATTAGCAATAAACTTAATGATAGATTAACAATTGCTGATGTTTACAAAGTTAGGGGCATAATTGAACGAAAGTCAAATAATTATGAACTTTCGGAAAGCTATTTGTTAACAAGTTTAAGAATTAATAGTGAACTTGGAAATAAATTAAACCACTCAGAAACTTCTTATGAATTGGGACTACTTTATATTGAACTCAACCAATCTCAAAAAGCTATTAAACATCTTAACAGCGCATTAAAATATTTCAAAAAAATTAAAGCTGTTTCAGAAGTTGAAAAAATAGAATCTTTACTAAAATAATGAAATTATTTTTCGTAAATTTCAATTTATAATTTCACTTTATGATTCGCAAGTATAAGTGAAATTGTAATATTTTGTTTAAACAAAATAGTGATAATATGGAATTTAGTGAGATAACAAAAATCGTAAATGAAACAAAAAAATCATTAGAAAATTCGTCAAATCAAAATTCTAGTAATTTAGAGATTATCTTAAATATTGTTAACACAATAAATAAAACTTTGATAATTGATGATGTTTTAGAATTGGTATTGAAAAATGCAATTTCTTTAACCGGCACTGAGCGAGGTTTTATTGTATTAAAAAATGATGAAGGTATTTTAGAATTTACACTTGGTATGAATTCAACTGAAGGAAAACTATCAAAAGAGGAATTTTCCATTAGTCAATCTGTAGTTGATGATGTTTTTATTACTGGAGAATCAAAATTTATTGAATCAGCACAAAGTGATAATGCTAACAGAAAAAGTAAATCAATCTTTATGTTAGATTTGCAGACAATCCTTTGCTCACCACTTATAACTTCGGGAGAGAAAATAGGTGTTGTGTATGTCGATTCTAAACACCTGCACAAAGTTAAGATTAAAGAAATTACAAATATGTTTGAAATATTAGCTGGTCAGGCAGCTACTGCAATAAGAAATGCACAATTATTCAACGGTCAAGTTGCAGCTAATAAATCTCTTGAAGAATCGAACAAACAACTCATAATTGCAAAAGAGGAAGCTGAAAAATCTGATAGATTAAAATCTGAATTTTTAGCACAAATGTCGCACGAAATTAGAACTCCTATCCATATTTTAATGAGCTATTCCAGTTTAATTCTGGATGAAATTGAAGGAAAAATGGATGAAGATCTACGTTCAAACTTTAATGTAATTGAGCATGCCGGTAACCGAATAATAAGAACAACTGAATTAATTCTTAATATGTCAGAGATAACAACAGGAACTTATAAGTATTCAGGTTCTGAGTTTGATATTTATGATGGTATTTTGAAATCAATTTTTAACGAATATAAAGAAAAAGTTAATAGTGATAAGTTAGACTTTAATATTAGTAATGATTCACCAAGTACAATAATTTCTGCGGATAAATACTCAGTGCATCAGATATTTGCAAATATTATTGATAACGCAATTAAATATACAGATGAAGGGGAAATATCAATTTCTGTAAAATCTAATAGCAAAAACAGAGTTGAGGTTAAAATAACTGATACTGGTATTGGCATCAGCAAAGAGTATATGCCAAACATATTTATGCCTTTCACTCAAGAAGAACAAGGTTATTCAAGAAAATATGAAGGGAATGGGTTGGGTTTAGCTTTAGTTAAAAAATACTGTGAACTTAACCAGGCAAGTATTGTAATTAAAAGCAAAAAGGAAGAGGGAACAACTGTTACTATTACCTTTTAGTAAACTATTCCAGAATTATAACTTTAACTTATTGATATCAATTACAAATTTATTCACTATTCCTTTTCTCTTTTCACATTCGTTGTTATTTTGCTCACTGTCTGAACAACTACCACCACTGCAACAACTATCCTTTCTTTGTTTATATTTACTAAATTGTAGAGATGCTAACATTAACAACATTGCAATAAAAAAGAATACGAATACTACTATATATTGTTCCATACTAATTACCTTTCGAAATTAAATTGTTAAATTGCGGAGTGATAAATATTTCAAAATCATCCTCGCCTTTAACAATAAAATAGACTTTTAGTTCATTATCTTCTGCAAATTTTAATCCGGCTTCAGCACCCATCACATCTATTGCGGTTGCTATTGCATCAGCCTCCATACATGATTCTGCTACAATTGTAACTGATGCTAATTTATGCGTAATTGGTTTACCTGTTATCGGATTAATAGTGTGCGAATATCTAACTCCATTCTCTTCAAAATAATTCCAATAATCGCCAGAGGTAGCCATTGATTGATTTTCGAGAGAAATGGTTTCTTGAATTATTATTGATTGAGTTGGTACAGAAATTCCTATTTGCCATTTTTTATCAAATTTAGTTCCACTTGCTCTAAGTTCTCCACCAATTTCAACTAAGTGATTCTTTAAGTTTTTGGAAGTTAAATACTCCGAAATTTTATCAACACCAAAACCTTTTGCAATTGCAGATAAATCACAATAAACATTCGGTTTAAGTTTTCTGATTGAAGGGGGATTAAGTTTTACATCAATATTTTTATATCCAACAAAACTACGTAAATTTTTTATATCACTATCCGATGGAACTTTTAGTGGTTTATTCTCTGGTCCAAAACCCCAAAGATTAACTAATGGTCCAATAGTAATGTCAAACTGTCCGTTAGATATCTGGCTAATTTTTATTGCTGCATTCATTACAAAAGCTAAATCATACGAGACATTAATCCAATCAGTACTAATTGATTTATTAAAAAGTGATATTTCAGAATTAGGTATATAAGTTGACATCTGTTGATTTACTTTTTCTAATAGGGCATTAACATCATTCTCAATTTCAACAAGGTTTACATGCTCTTGAGAAGTAAACTTAACAGAAAAAGTTGTTCCCATTGTTTCGCCAGAAATAGAATGAACAACATCCTCAATAGGACTAGTGCAACTGAAAATTAAAAGTAATATGGGAAATATTAAATATTTTATCTTCATAAATATGATTTCGAATAATAGAAAACTATTTATTTCTAAAGACATCAAATCTGATGAATCTAAAAATATTGTTAGTTAAGTTAGGGATAAATTCTTCTTCAATACCTTTGCAAATTAAATTAGCAAATATTCATTTATTCATTATTTTTTCCTATTTGCATATACAAACTTAATTCATTTATTGTTTTTTTGTGGATAAATATTGATGAAGGCTACGGTTTGAATATGGTGTGTTTCGTATTTCATCACTCGTATTTATTCGATACTTATTTTAATAATACGATTTTCCCTTGACCCATAATTTCAAAATTGTCTACAACTGAAATAAAATATGTACCAGAAGAAATGTCATTACCCACTATAACAAATTCTTTTCTGTTTTTAAGAATTCCAGTTTTTATTAGATTTCCTACAATATCATATATGTAAAATTTAGCATTAACCACCTCTTTGTTTAATATAATTGTAACTGATGTATTAAATGGGTTGGGATAAATTTTAATATTGAAATTACTTTTTCTATTGTAATCAGAAACACTGAGAGGAAGACACATTGCATTAGTTAACATATCCATTAGATTTTGTTTTATAAATAAATTTGGAGTTTCAATTGAAGCCAAAACGGAATCTACGTATAGTTGAGAGAATGAAGAAAATAGTGTTCCTCCTTGTAATGAGGCAATCATTTGTACAAATGCATTACTATTATTGGCATAGTAAAAGGCTTGTGTATTTGCAGCACCTTTTATGTTTTTATAGTTATAATAGTTCCAAGACAAAGAGAGGGAATCCATAATGCTAATCATATCTTTATCATAATCGAGGTATCCACCGGCACTTGTCATTGCACCAAACTCACCCACATAGCAAGGAAGATTAAGACTTTCAGCGTGATTTATTCTCCCTTTAAGAGTAGCAGAAAGGGCGTTTTTGGTAAAACCAATTCCCACATCAGGGTATGTACCAATGCCATTTACAGCATAACTACTTGGTAAATAATAATGAACACTTAAAGCCATATTTGTATCAAGGTTTGGGTCAATCCAATTTGTATATTGAGCCCATAAATTTCCTTCCAAGAATAAGATATGGGTAGTATCAACACTTCTTATTGAATCAATAATACTTTGATAAACAGTATTTAATGAAGCAGAATCCGGAGCCTCCGGTTCATTTAATAAATCATAACCTGCAATAATTGGCTCATTTACATATCTTTCAGCAATTTTTCTCCATAAAGTTGCTATCCGTTGCTGAAAACTATTATTACTCCAAAGTTCATTTAGTCCTCCATTTCCGGAATGCGGACTTGTATTATGCCCACCGGGAGATTGTCTCATACTTATAATTAAATAAATGTTGTGGTTTTTAGCCCATTGCACAACCGAGTCAAGTTGTTGAAAATTGTTCTCTTTATAAGTGAAAGGGAGTCTGTCATTTTCAAAATCCCTATATGTAATTAATGATAAACGAATGGTATTGGCACACATATTCTTTATATCAATAAAATCATCTTCGATAACAATATGTTTTAGCATGTTATCTAAAAACAGACTTTGGGAAGTGTCATTTTCGTTAAAATAGGGTACATCTCCTCTTGCGGAGCCAAATTCGAACTGTACTCCTTTTAATAATATTTCGGTTCCATCTGTATCTACAATTCTTCCATTTTCTACATTCAATAATGGTACTTGTGCATTTGAAATTACACTAAACAAGGTTAGACAAAGTATTAAAAGTATTTTATTCATAATCTAAATGTTTTCCTGTTCCAACATCTTAAAGGGGTAAGGTTTAATAATTTGTGTTTGAAGTTGAACGGTTTAAATAAGGTACGTTTGGCATTTCGATACTCCATCCTTAAGTTTCATGATTAGTTTTGTACTATGTTTGTTGCTATCATCTTCTTTTGTAGTACTATCTACAAATGCATTATATTTTTTATTAGGCACTGGCAATTATTCTTCTAATCATTTTCTTTACTTTAGTTATTAAAATTATTAACTCTCAGATTGTTACTAATATTTTCAATTTCCTTCTTAGGTATATCTATCTCTATAGCTATTTTAGACCATTGATTTACTGCTGTTATAACTTCCTCTAAAATATGATTTGTTTTTTTGATACCAAATGTTTTTCCCAAGTTTAGTAAATCATTTCTTGTAAAATTATCGAATTTACCGTTAATAGATGATTGATGAACATTTGTCCAGGTTCCACCAGCTTTATATTGAAAAGTAATATCATAAGCGGGGGATATTTCCCATTTCCCATCTTTATTCATTAAAAAGGAGAAGTTTTTCACATGATCATCATGATTTCTTGCTATTACATTAAATAATGCTCGCCTGTATTGTTGTTCAAATTGATAGTATGGAAGCAATAGTCTTTTCATTACCCTAAATAATGTTTCGTAACTACTAACTTTTTGAATTTTATAGTCAATTCCTGCTAAGGCTCCAAGGGTTTGCATATGAATTTTTTCATCATTGTTTGTTCTATCGAACCGTTTAGTTAAAAAATGGAACCTGTCATTTTCTTCAAATAAAATACTTTCTGATATATCTATACCTGCTTCTTTCGCTAATTTATAATAAGCATATTCTATTTTCCCTTTCCCTTTCCCTTCTCCTAAGATATGTTCATTTGCTCCGTCAATTTTCAGAAGCCAATAAGAATATCCTTCTGGTTGAATAATATCGCCCGGTCTGATATCTTTAATTTTATTATTCGAATCGGTTTTAATAGCAATTAAAGCCTTTGCTCTTGCCCCGCCAGCTGAAGTTCCTATTCTTAAGATATTGGATAAACTCTCTTTATCTAAATCATTATAAGAAGTTTCCTTTTTACCCTCTAACACTTTTCTGGTTACTTCTAATAATTCATTAACATTTACATTGAAATTATTATTCTCTTTATGGTTAACAGGTTCATACTCTAAAGCACCCATACCTCTTTTTCCTACATAGGTTAATCTATCAACAGGATTTATATCATCAAAAGATAAATGCTTTTGTTTTAACCATTCTTTCATCATTATATTACCAAAATCATCTGGCATTGAATCAGATAATAAGTAAGGTAAATTATGAAAATTGATATAATCCCGATTCGTTTCAAATATTCTTTCTTGTGTAGGCATTATTATTGGAGAAGGTTCTATTTCACTAAAATATGCACTATCGCTATATTGAAAAGTAGAACTACCTTTACTATCATTCCATTCTATTGTACCTAATTTTTCACCGTATAACTTAACTTCAACTATCATAGCTATTTTATTTTTTTAGATGCTCTTTTTCTTTCTGTTTTTAATTTTGCCTTTTCAAATTTCAACTTCAACTCTAAGTTTTCTCCAACTCTAAATACTGATTCTAAATCTTTAATCCGATTTAATCTTATTAAAATCCTTATTAAACTTTCAACCGTTGTAGATTTCCCTTGTTCTATCAGACTAATTGTTGAAACACTTAGTCCAACTTCCTTGCTCATTTCTTTTTGAGTAAGATTATGCTGTAATCTTATTTTTTTGAGCCTTTTGCCCATTTCTTCTAAGATTTCTTGCTCTGTTAAAAACAACCAATTATCCATCACTTTTTTTCTTTTAATTATTAAAATGTACGTAGTTAATGTATTTTATCTAATTTACTATTAGAAGCCTTTGCATAACCCACTTTGGTAGCTATTTTGAGTAGTATAGCTCTCATATTTGTTACTCTCAGGGGCGTAGCATTAAAAACAGAACAAAATGAGGGTAAATAATATGTTTTTTAAATACAAGGACTCTTTTTTGGGGTTATGCAAAGCCTCCTATTAAAATATCATAAGTTAATGCAAATATAACAAATTTATTTTAACTATTGAAATATTCGTAATTGTTCATAGATAATGCACCTAACTATTAACATATCATAAGTTAAAGGCTTGCAATCTTTATTTCCCTTTTGGCTTGTGGTTAACGGCAGTCTGGCTAATAACTCCAGCTACTCACTTTTAAAGTTCCAAAAATTATAAATAAACGCATATTTATTCATAAAATTAAATAAAGTTTATTTCTCATAATTGGTGAAAAGCTTTGTAAGCGTGAATAGTATGTATTATTACAAAGCAGATAGAAAGCAATATCTAAATGATACATAAAGTATTTTGAAGAATGATTTAAATATGGTGCGTGCCGCATCTTAAACCATTTATTTTTTAAGCTACAAATACTTTTAATTGCACTCATTAACTTTCAATGTTACAACTGCTTGCGGTATGCACCATATTTTTGTTGGCTTTTCATTAGTTATTCTTCAATTCTTTCGTATCCAACCAAACCTTAAAAGGTTCGGCTTTTGGTGAAGGAATAGATTGTATTATCTGTAAAAGTCCTTCTGTGTCTGCACAATCAGTTGTGTGTTTGTTGCTTTTAATTTCAGTTGTACGATAATTTCGTACAACTGATTAAACCCTTCTTTTGTAAGTTTTCGTTTTAAATCACTCCAGTATCTACGTAGATTATTACTCTCGGTTAAAGTCTCAATTATATCAATTACCGAAAAATACCATTTCTCAGATTCATTATCCCAATGGACTCTTATTTTTTTTTGATTCAAATAATTTTATTGAAGTCTCTTTTATCATTTAGAAAGTTTTTCTACTACAAACAAAACTATCTATCCGCCAAAATCATCAAGCATAATGTTTTCGTGTTCAACGCCGAGGTCTTCTAACATTTTAATTACTGCTGCGTTCATCATTGGAGGACCGCACATATAAAATTCGCAATCTTCTGGTGCTGGATGATTTTTTAGATATTCTTCAAAAAGTACTTGATGAATAAATCCGGTAAGTCCATTCCAATTATCCTCCGGTTGAGGTTCAGAAAGTGCTAAGTGCCAGCTAAAATTTTCGTGTGTTCTTGCAAGTTCATTAAATTCATCATCATAAAAAGATTCACGTTTACTACGTGCTCCATACCAGAATGAAATTTTTCTCTTAGAATCTAAGCGTTTTAATTGGTCGAAAATGTGCGAACGCATAGGAGCCATTCCAGCACCGCCGCCAATAAATACCATTTCTGCATCTGTCTCTTTTGCAAAAAACTCACCGTAAGGACCAGAAATAGTAACCTTATCGCCAGGTTTAAGGCTAAATATATAGGAAGACATTTGCCCTGGTGGTACATCTGGCAAACGTGGAGGGGGAGAAGCGATACGCACGTTTAACATTACCATCCCTACTTCTTCAGGATAGTTAGCCATAGAGTATGCACGTAAAACTGGTTCTTCAACTTTGGAAACAAATTGCCAAAGATTAAAATGGTCCCAATCGCCCTTGTATTCTTCATCAATTATAAAATCAGAATATTTTACTGTGTGAGGTGGAGCTTCAATTTGTACATATCCGCCAGCACGAAAATCTACATTTTCTCCTTCGGGTAAATCCAATATAAGTTCTTTAATAAATGTAGCAACATTCTTATTTGAGCGTACTGTACATTCCCATTTTTGGATATCAAAAATTTCTGGTTCAAGTTCAAGTTTTAAATCGTTCTTTATAGGAACTTGGCAGGAAAGACGGTAACTTTCTTTTATTTCACCACGTGTTAATTGTCCAGTTTCTGTAGCAAGCACATCACCGCCACCTTCGGAAACTATACATTTACACTCACCGCAAGTACCTTGCCCGCCGCAGGCAGAGGGAAGATAAATACCAGCATCACTAAGTGCATAAAGAAGTTTATTGCCAACCGGAACTTCAATTGTTTTTTCCGGATCATCGTTTATTTCAATTTTAGCATTACCTGAAGCCACTAATTGTGACTTAGCAAGTAATATTAATAATACTAAGGCAATAACAATTACGATAAACATCACTACGCCTAATATGATTAAATTTATACCATCCATTCTTAAACCCTTATAATTGAATTCCAGAAAATAACATAAATGCAATTGCCATTAAACCAGCAATCATGAAAGTCATTCCAAGTCCGCGTAAACCTTCCGGAACGTTACTATACTTCATTTTTTCACGAATACCAGCAAGTGCAATAATTGCGAGTGCAAAACCAATTCCTGAACCAAAGCCAAAAACTACTGATTCACCAATATTGTAATCTCTTTCAACCATAAAGAGGGAGCCGCCAAGTATTGCACAGTTTACAGTAATGAGCGGAAGAAATATTCCGAGTGAATTGTAGAGTGCAGGTACAAATTTATCTAATATCATTTCCAAAATTTGTACCATTGCTGCAATAACGCCGATGTATGTAATTAAACCAAGAAATGTTAAATCAACAGCTTCTAATCCTGCCCAAGCTAATGCACCTTCTTTAAGAACGTTTTGATAAATTAGGTTATTAACAGGAACCGTAATTGCCTGAACAAAAACAACTGCAATACCAAGCCCAATAGCAGTATCAACTTTTTTTGATACAGCCATAAATGTACACATTCCAAGAAAAAATGCGAGAGCCATATTTTCAATAAATATGGATTTTATAAATATGCCAAGATAATGTTCTAACATAATTTAATTCTCCTCCACTTGTTCAGGGTATAATGTTCTTAGTATCCAAATAAAAAATGCAATAAGGAAGAATGCACTTGGTGCAAGCAACATTAAACCATTACTCTGATACCATCCACCTTCTGTAGTTAGCGGAAGTATCGAGATACCAAAGAACTTACCAGAGCCTATAAGTTCTCTCATAAATCCCACAATTAAAAGAATAACTGCATAGCCCATTCCATTTCCAATTCCATCCATAAAACTTTGCATTGGAGGATTTTTTAATGCGTAAGCCTCTGCTCGTCCCATCACAATACAGTTTGTAATTATAAGACCAACATAAACAGAGAGTTGCTTACTAACATCGTATGCAAAAGCTTTTATTGCTTGATCGGCAATAATAACAAGTGATGCAATAATTGTCATTTCAACCAAAATTCTGATACTACCTGGAACGTGATTTCTAATTAAACTTACAAACAAATTTGAAAAAGCAATAACCACTGTTACTGCCAAAGCCATAACTAACGATGTTTCTAACTTTGTGGTAACTGCAAGTGCAGAACATATACCCAACATTTGCAAAGCAATTGGGTTATTTTTAAAGATTGGGTCAAAGACTATCTCTTTATATTTTACTTTAGCCATTTTTGTCTCCTTTCAACTTATTAAGAAAAGGAGCATAGCCATTTTCAGTTAGCCAAAATCTTACCAAGTTGTTTACTCCTCTCGCTGTTAATGTTGAACCTGCAATTCCATCAACTTGAAATTTTGCTTTATCGCTACTTCTATCTACAATACCTTTTATTACTTCAATTTTTATATTTCCATCTTTATCGTAGGCTTGTTTTCCAATCCATTGTTTTTTCCAGTTAGGGTTATCTACTTCACCGCCAAGTCCAGGTGTTTCACCATGCAAATAAAACGTAAAACCTTTTATTGTATGTAAATCTTTATCTATTGCAATAAAACCATACATAGTTGACCAAAGTCCTTTACCATAAATAGGGAGGATATATTTATCAATTTTATCGTTCTTCATTACTGTATAAATTGCCATAACTTTTGGTATTCGTTTAAGTCCTGGGTCATTATTGCTTTTTGGTGTTACAGTACCCCATTTTGAACTTGATGCAAGTTTATTAATGTTAAATTTTTCGATGCTTAATTCATCATCAAATTTACTTTCCGGAATTGTTTCACCAGTTTTCAAATCAATAATTTTAGCTGTTATTTTTTCGTTAAATGTTTTTTCAATGTCAATACCTTCTTTGTATAAATTGCCGGCAGAAAGTATATTTTTCAGTAAATCTAACTTTTTGTTTTTTTCTTGAAGTGGTTTTAACCCAACTGCAGCAGTTGAAACAAGTATTGAAGCCACAAAGCAAACTCCAAGAGCAACTAACAAAGTCTTTTTAGTGCTATCTTTTTTAGGCATTTCTCGCTAGCCTCCTTTTAATGTTACCTTTAATAACAAATCTATCAATAATTGGTGCAAAGACATTCATAAATAGAATTGCAAGCATCATCCCTTCAGGAAAGGCTGGGTTCACAACTCTTACGAGAACACAAAGTACGCCAATAAAGAAACCGTAATAGTATTTTCCAGTGTTTGTAAATGTTGCAGAAACCGGGTCGGTTGCCATAAATACTGCTCCAAATGCAAATCCGCCAAGTACAAAATGCCAGGCTGGAGTTACAGCAAACATCGGATTTGTTTCACTTCCAATTAAATTGAATGTAAACGACATAATTACCATACCCACAAGCACACTTAACATAATACGCCACGAGCCAATTTTGGTAATGATTAAAATAGCTGCTCCAATTAAAATAGCGAGTGCTGATGTTTCTCCCATAGAGCCTGGAATAAGACCAATAAAAGAATTCCACCAAGTAGCAGTAAGTTCCATTGAGTTATCAGCAAACTGGCTAAGTGGAGTTGCTTGGCTCATCCCATCCACTGCTGCCCAAACTTTATCGCCAGATATTTGTGCAGGATATGCAAAGAACAAAAACGCTCTTCCGGTCAATGCAGGATTAAGAATATTCATCCCAACACCACCAAATACCTCTTTACCAATTACAACACCAAATGAAATACCGAGAGCAACTTGCCAGTAAGGGATATCCGGAGGAAGGATAAGTGGGAAAAGCATACTTGTAACAAAAAATCCTTCATTTATTTCATGCTTTCTAATAACTGCGAAAAGAACTTCCCAAAAGCCACCAACTGCAAGGGTAACAAAATAGATAGGGAGGAAGTAAAGAGCACCCAATACTATGTTGCTTAAAATTGAAGTTGAATCGAACGTAAGCCCGAGCATAAGGAAAAATTGCTGCTGCCACCCTGTTGGCTCGTAGTTGGCGATACTTGCAATTCCAATATTAGATTGAAAGCCAGTATTGTAAAGAGCCATAATGATAGCCGGAATAAGGGCATAAATTACTGTGAGCATCATTCGCTTAAGATCTAAAGCATCACGAACATGCGAGCCTTTAGAAGTAACCTTGCCAGATGTATATAGCAAAGTATCCACCGCTTCGTAGAGGGGATATAGTTTTGCCAACTTTCCGCCATCCTCAAAGTGATTGCTTTGCTTATCTAAAATATTTCTCAAAAATTTCATGTTTTAACAGCCTTTATTATTGTGTCGCTTTATTATTTTTGGTTTTCTATTGTTAGCTTTTTGTATAGTTTCTTTCTGAGATGAATCTTTCAATATTATCAATTATTTCGTCAAGATAAACGAATGTTTCATCTTTAAAGTCAGTCAATTCTCCAACAGAAAAGTCTTTCCCAACATCATAAAATGTTTGTTCTCCGTGGGCAAGTCTATTTCTTTTATTTTTAATTTTTACTAAGTTTCTACCGTTTACTACCTTATCAAATCCTATTTTGTCTGCAAGTATTCTAATTTTTTCAGCATCAAGATTCCCTGAAAAATCCATTTTGTCTTTAGAAAGTTTCACGGTCTCCTTTTCCAAAATATTATTGGCTAAAACTAAAATATATTCTCTAAGAGTTTCATGGTTGAAATTATTTTCTTTTAATTTATCAGTAGTTTGTTTTATCCAAATTTTTTGCAAATTTCCCGATAGTGTGTCAAAAGTTATTTCGTCATTTTCTACTTTTATGTATATCTCAATTATTGAATTTCTAACAGTTGATTCTATCAAATTATATAAAATAAGAAAAGCATTTGCAATTAGTATTGTTTGAAATTGAGGTTGTATTTTTTTAATTATAATTTTATCATCTTTTTCATATTGTATTTTTGTGCTATCGTCATCAAATATTAATAAGAACTTGAAATAATTCTCTATTTCAGATTTTCTATTCTCAAAATCTTGTTTTGTATTATCCATTTTGCAATCTGTTATTATCAAGTTTTCCTAAAAGTCCATCTCGTACAAATTCAATCCTACTTTTTAATCTGCCAGGATTATTGCTTGAATCAGCAGTAGTTTGAATTTTAAAACCTTCTGAATTTAACCACTCTAAATTAGGTTTTCCTAATTCTGGATTTTCATTTAATGCTAAATATGTTCCCACAGATATTGCTTCAAAACGAACTCTTGGAGTACTATTAGAATTTTGTTCTTTTCTAAATCCAATAGTAAAATTACTTTGGATAAATTTTACCATCAATAAAAAAGCATCTTGATATTTAATTTTATCAAAATCAGTATCATTCATTTCTTCAAGATAATCATTTAAGAAAATAGCTACATCGTGCTTAAATTCTAAATATTTATCAATATATGCAAAGAATCTTAATATTAATTCATCATATTCTCCTCTTTTCTCTTTTTCCTTAGAAATGGGACAAATACTAACAAAATCAGTATTGCTTTTTAATTCTAAAACTAAATCATAAAATTTGCCAGAATATGAACCTTTTCTTATTTCAGCGTCAGTTAATTTTTCGCTAGTAGTATTTATTCTTTCAAAAATATCTTGTCTAATTTCTATTTCGGCATTATCAACAACAATAATGCGGAAGTCTCTATTTTTAATGTAATTCTGTGTTGTGATAGGTAGGTCGCTAAATTTAGCTCTATTTATTTCAGTCAGTTTTTCTAATTTTCTTAATCTTAGCCTATTTTCAAAAAAAGCAATTAATGTTCTTATTCTTTGTGAACCATCAATAATTTCAAGTCTGCTGTCTTCATCTTCCGATACAAGAAATGGAGTAAGTGGGACTCCAAGAAGAACAGATTCAATAAATTTAGATTGTCTGTCAGGTTTCCATATAAATTCTCTTTGGTATTTGGGTACATATAGAGTAGCTCCTAAATTATCTTCATCACCATATTTTGTGCAAATTACCTCAAATGGGTAATCCTTAGTTCTGTAATCATATAATCTTGATTTTTCTTTAACTTGATTTAATATTGCATCAAGTCCTTCTTCTGAAAATCTACTTTTTGCCATAATTGTATTCCTCTAAATGTTCAATTATACTTTTTCCTATAATTTCCCCAAGTTTTGGTGGTACGGCATTACCAATGTGTTTTGATATTTTTCCAAATTTGAGTTCTTCGATGTTATCAGCAAACTTATAATCTTCAGGGAAACTTTGTAAAATTGCAGCTTCTCTTAACGAAATTGCTCTATCTTGTTCAGGGTGTCCGAAGCGACCGTTCCCAATACCAGTACAAAAAGTTGTCATTGTTGGTGATGGTTCGTCCCATTTCATTCTACCATAAACACTACCATAGGTTTTACCTTTTTCGGAAGTATGACAAGCTAATTTCAACTCGTCATCCCAGTCTTTTTTCCAACTACCTCCAGGTACAGATTGCTTAATCCTTTCCATATTCTTATCTGAGAGTTCTGATGATTTGTGTATAAAATCATTTTCAGCATATTCTCCAGAATTTATTTTCTCTAAGTGTCCAATAGCATCTTTAACTGTAATATAATTCTCTGGTGTATGAGTTGGTGGTATTATTTTAATTTCACCTAATTTAGATGCTAATAACACTAAACGTTTTCTCTTTTGCGGAATTCCATAGTCAGGAGAATAAATTATATTATACCAAACATTATAGCCTAACTCTTTTAATGAATCAACAAAATCAAAAAATACAGGAGCCTCTTTAAATTTTAAAAGGGTTGGTACATTTTCCATTGAAACAACAACAGGTTCAGATTCCCTTATTAAACGAGCAAATTCATATAATAATTGCCACCTATCATCTTTATCCTTATCCTTTTTATAAGTATAAGATGAGAATGGTTGGCAAGGTGCACACCCAACTAATATTTTTGTATCGTTTTTGCCATATAAAGAATTTAATTCATTACCACTTATTTCTTGGATATCCTTATTAATAAATTTCGTATTGCAATTTGTTTCAAAAGTATATCGGCACGATTCATCAATATCAATACCAGCAGTAATATCAATGCCAGCTTTCTCTAATCCATAAGAAAGTCCTCCTATTCCACAAAATATGTCAACTGCTGATATTTTTTCTTCTATTGCCATAACTTACAAAATACCTAATTATTAATTATAAGGATGTAATCTGTTTCTTTTGTTTTTATGAATCCTATAATTGTCTGCTATCCAAAGTCTTTTCCAAACTTTTACTTAACCTTCTTTTTCTATTTGAGTTAAATTGCTTCTTAAATTTTCACCGTGGTTTATTTTTGACGGACACACAAATGTGCAGAGTGCTAAATCTTCTTCATCCAACTCTAAACATCCAAGTTGCTCTGCTTCTTCAATATCATTTACAGCTAATGCACGCAATAAATAATTTGGAAGAATATCCAACGGCATTACTGCTTCGTAACTTCCTACAGGAACCAATGCACGCTCACCACCGTGAAGTGCTGTTGAAAAATTCATCTTTTTCTTTGGCATTAGTGAAGATATTAAAACAGATTTTACCGAGAATTTATTCCCAAAAGGATTTACCCATCCAAAGAATTCTTTTTCTCTATCCTCTTCAATAACAGATACTTGCTGATGATATCTTCCAAGATATGTAACAAACCCGGCAGCACGATGACCAGTTAGAACAGAGCCTGAAATGATTCTGTTTTCGCCATCAGTTAAGGCATCATTTGTAAGCTCAGTTAAATCGGCTCCAATTTCTGTTTTAATTAATGTAGGATTTTTAACTTGTGAACCACCTATTGAAATAACTCTTTCAGTATCAATTTTTCCGGTAGTGAAAAGATTTCCAATTGCAGCAACATCCTGAGCATTTATATACCAGACTTTTTTTGATGCACTAACCGGATTGAGAAAATGGATGTGAGTTCCAACCAAGCCTGATGGATGGGGACCTTCAAATTCTTCAACTTTTAATTTATCAGAGTTGATAGTTGGAATTTTAGAGTTTGGAGTTTTGCAAAGGAAAATATCTCCTTCAATTAATTTATCAAGTATTTTTAGTCCATTCTCAAATGCTTTCTCTTTCCCTTCAAGAACCTTTTCAATTGATGGAGCAAGTGGATTAGTATCCATTGCTGTAACAAAAATAGAATTTGGAGTTGTTGCAGGATTAGCAACCTTAGAAAAAGGACGAACTCGGAGTGAGGTCCATAATCCAGATTCAATTAAGTTTTCTTTTATAGATTTTTTATTTAACTCTGTAAGTTCATTCTCAGAATAACTTTTAAAAGTAATCTCTTCGCTTCCAGATTTTTCTATTACAATTGATTTAAAAGCTCTTTTCTCTGCACGGTTAATTTCAACAATTTTTCCAGCAGCAAGTGCAGTAAACTTAACCCCAGGTGTTTTCTTATCGGTAAAAAGGAGTTGCCCTTTTTTCACCTCATCCCCAATAGAAACGAGCATTGTAGGTTTCATCCCTACATAGTCATCACCAAGTAAAGCTACCTTTTTTGTTAAAATTGTTTTTGAAATTTCTTGCTTTGGAGAGCCATTAAGCGGAAGGTCTAAGCCTTTCTTAATCTTAATATTTGCCATGTGGTGTTTATTTTTTTAATTAATAAAGAACAAAGATACTAAGAAGTCTATTTGTAAAAAAGAGATAATAAGCAAAATTTTGAAAAAGAATGAAAAATAATAGTTCCTATTTCAGTAAACATCAATTCAAATTGTGGTTTGCAAAAATGCTCGCATAAACGAAGCATATTGTGGGTGAGGATTATACTGAATTACTAATAACATTATCAAATAAAGCAGGCTCAAGCTTAGCTTTCCTACTTCCATTAGTATTCCTCTCTTTTATAAAATCTAATTTATATTCTAACGAAATATGTCCATTATTATTCAATCGATTAAGTATCATTTTGTGATAATCAGGATGAATTTCACAACTGATATAGCTTCTTTGAAGATTTTTAACATGAATGATTTCTGAACCACTACCACCAAAATGAATAAATACAGTATCGTTTTCTTTAGTACTTGCCTTTACCAATAATTCAAAAAGAGTAAGGGGTATTTGGCACGAATGAAAAGTTTTATCTTTTGAAACATTTTTCACTAAATCTGCGTATATCCACGAATATGGCATTCTTCCCTTATGTCCTTGTGCAATTCTTTGTTTAATTCTTTTATCAGTAGGGTTTTGGTATGGTTGTGCAACTTGTTCTTTATAAAAAGAGTTATTCTTTGTCTTTGTAGCATGCAATATGCTTCTGTGAGCAGTTGTAAATTTTTTTGGACTATGACCAACATTTGTATTATAAACCCACACATACTCAAACACATCATAAGCAGCTTGGTCTAAGTATTTAACTAAAAGATAAGCATTTTGCTTTGGATAATTGATGGTAAATAAATTACCAGTAGGTTTTAACACTCGCATGCTTTCACTAATTAGTTCAATATACCAATCAATGTATTCATTCCATTTTTTAGTGTAATTTTTACCAGAGTAATTTATTCCAACATTGTAATCAGGATCACTATATATCATATCAACCGAATTATCAGGTAATTCTTTTAATACTTTCATTACATCTTTATTAAATACTTTATTTATAAAATTTTCGTCAATCATTGTATTACCTTTTAACTAAATTGTATTGAGCACTCTTTACTAATTTAATACTTGTCATATCTGATGGGTTTTCAAAAGTATATTGATATATCCTTGTTATTGATTGTCCATTTTCTTTTTTTCGCAAAAGATAACAACAGTTAATATTGTTGATGTTTAATTCTTTTGCTCTCTTAAGATTATAATAATATAGAAATGGGAAATATATTTGATAAACGGCAAAGTTTCCTGGGAAATTGTTTTTTCCCTCAAAAACAGTTACAATACCATTATACTCAGTTGTTAAATCTATCTCCATTTGCAAGTTGCTTGCATTTATGATATCATTTCCAACTTTAAAATTTATTGATGTTTTCGTTCTTCGTGAACCATACATTTTAGGGTTTGCAACTATATCATCATATAGAAAATCATGAATTATTCGTTGATTGAACCCAACTGATAGGATGTTGCTTTCACTTGTATCGTATTCGTTGAGAATACTTTGTCGGTATTTCCATTCAAAAATATTTTTTTTACTAATTGTTTCAAAATCATGAAATCCGTTTCTAATTCCTTTAATGAATTTGTGTTTCCCACCACCAATATGTATTATGAAGTAATCCTCTTCCTTTAATATCTTTGGAAATTTTTCAATATTATCAAGTTTTGTAACATCAAAAGGATTTCCGAAGCCAATCTGTTTTGATATTGTTCGCACTAAATCATTATTAAATTCGTAGTTTTCTTGCTCTTTACAGATATTAAAAATTTCAGTTATTACTTTTTGTTTTTTACCCATTGCAGTTAACTATCTAATCTAATTTCAAAAAAGTAAAGTTAAGAATTTTTTAAGTAAAATATTTTTTTTTGATGTCGCGATGAAAACCCTAAATAATCCAGATTGGTTGATTATGTATAATTTGTAAAGTCCTATCATAATATTAAATATCCCCCATTAATTTAGATAATAAAATAAGTTTTGTAGGTTGTATAAATATCCATAAAAAATAAGGCAGTTATGTTAATAAACCTACAGAAATAAGTTAATATTCAAAAAAAAGTTGCATAAGTAAGAAATAATTCTATTTTATGTTAGATAATTAAAGTAAGCGATATAAAATTTAATGGAGAAAATAGATGAAGAATGATAAATTCTTCCCAGAGGGAGCAGGATTGTACAATCCAAATATGGAGCACGAAAGTTGCGGTGTTGGGTTTGTAGCAGATATTAAAGGGAACCCATCTCATCAAATAGTTTCTGATGCAATAACGGTTTTAGAAAATATGGAACACAGAGGTGCTACAGGTTCCGACCCAAATACGGGTGATGGGGCTGGTATATTAATCCAAATCCCAGATAAATTTATACGAGCTGAATGTGAGTATCGCGATATTGAATTACCTCCAAAAGGGGACTATGCAACAGGTCTAATCTTTCTTCCAAAACTACCGGAAGATAGGCACACAATTGAAACAATGTTTGAGCATGAAGTAAATAGGGGTGGGCAAAAATTCTTGGGTTGGCGTGATGTGCCTCGCGATAATAGTAAAATAGGTGAGACTGCAAAATCGGTTGAACCTGTAATGAAACAGATTTTAATTGCAAGGGGTAAAAATACAAAAAAAGAAGATTTTGAAAAAGCACTCTATTTTATAAGGAAAAAAATTGGGCTAAAAATTAATAAAACAGAAATTCAACAGAAAAAATATTTTTATGTTTGTTCACTATCCAATAAAATCCTTATATATAAAGGACAATTGAGGGCAATTCAATTAAGAACATATTTTCTCGATTTCCAAAACTTAGAAGTTGAATCTGCAATTGCACTTGTTCATTCACGATACAGCACTAACACTTTCCCTACTTGGTCGCTTGCCCATCCATACAGAATGATTGCTCACAACGGTGAAATAAATACTTTACGCGGAAATGTGAACAGATTTAATGCACGTGAACACCAATTCCAAAGTAAATCATTCGGGGATAAATTAAAAAGTGTTTATCCAATAGTTGCCCCAAATAGAAGTGATTCTGCTACATTCGATAATGCGTTAGAACTGCTTGTTATTAGTGGACGCTCGTTACCACACGCTTTAATGATGATGATTCCGGAAGCGTGGGAGGGTGATAAAAATATGGATGCGAAGAAAAAAGGGTTCTACCGATATCATTCATCACTAATGGAACCGTGGGATGGACCATCATCTATTGCCTTTACAGATGGGCGGTATATCGGTTCAATTTTAGATAGAAATGGCTTACGCCCTGCAAGGTACTGGAAAACAAAGGATGGCAGAATTATTATGGCATCTGAAGCAGGAACACTACCTGTTGCAAACAAAGATATTGAAAAGAAAGGAAGGATTCAGCCAGGGAAAATATTTCTAATAGATACTGAGGAAGGAAGGATAATTGAAGATGATGAATTAAAAGAGAAGTATTCATCGCAAAAGCCTTATTCGCTTTGGGTAAAAGAGAATATGTTAGAACTTGAATCGTTAGAAAAAATTGAAGATAAATTTGAATTTAATAATGAAGAAATTTTACAACAGCAAAAAGCTTTTGGATATAGTTACGAAGATATCAGAACAATATTAACTCCGATGATAGAAAATGGAATTGAGGCAACTGGTTCTATGGGAACAGATACTCCCTTAGCAGTATTGAGTGAGAAACCTCAGTTGCTATTCAACTATTTTAAACAACTATTTGCTCAAGTTACAAACCCACCTATCGACCCAATCCGTGAGGAGGTAGTTATGGGAGAGGAAATTTTACTTGGTGCTGAAGGGAATTTACTGGAAGAGACCCCAGAGCAAGCGGTACGACTGAGTATCCCTCGTCCAGTAATAACAAATAGTGAATTGGAGCAGATTAAAAATGTAACACACAGTAAATTTAAATCAATAACTTTTTCAATTTTATTTGATAAAAGTGATAAATTTAATGGAATTAAAAAACGCCTTAAAGAACTTTTCAAAGAAGCTAATAGAGCAATTAAAGATGGATGCTCAATTATTATCCTTTCGGACCGCGGGGTTGATAAGGATAAGGCTGCAATACCCTCGCTGTTAGCTGCTTCTGGACTGCATCATTATTTAACGAGGAAGGGAACTCGGACATTAACAAGCATAATTGTAGAATCTGGTGAGGTGCGGGAGATGCACCACTTTGCTGCACTAATTGGATATGGTGCCAATGCTGTTAACCCTTATCTCGCTTTTGAGATAATTAATAATGAACTCAAAAATGGAAATATTAAAGTTGAAGATTATAAAACAGCAGAGAAAAATTATCTAAAAGCTGTTCGCAAAGGGTTATTCAAAATTACTTCTAAAATGGGAATATCCACAATCCAATCGTACTGCTCTGCACAAATATTTGAAGCAGTCGGTTTAAGTGATAAACTTATTAAAAAATATTTCACCGCAACGCCATCACGCATTGGTGGTATTGGAATTAAAACATTAACAGAGGAAGCACTGCGGCGACATTCTGCTGCATTCCCAAAAAATAAAATTGACGATGGAATTTTATCTGCTGGTGGTAATTATAAATGGAGAGCAGATGGTGAGTATCACCAATGGAATCCGGATACAATTCAAATTCTCCAACAAGCAGTAAGGAGTAGCAGTTATTCTAAATATAAAGAATACGCAAGTTTATTAAATAGCAGCGAAAAAAATCTTTCATCAATAAGAGGTTTGTTACAATTTAGAAAACGAAAACCAATTGATATTTGGGATGTGGAACCAGTAATAAATATTGTAAAAAGATTTGCTACTGGAGCTATGAGTTATGGCTCTATTTCTCAGGAAGCTCACGAAACACTTGCTATTGCAATGAACAGAATTGGTGGATTCTCCAATACAGGCGAGGGTGGCGAAGATAAAGCCCGCTTTACAAAGGAGGCAAATGGTGATTGGAAACGAAGTAGAATTAAGCAAGTAGCACAGGGGCGGTTTGGAGTATCAATAGAATACCTTGTGAATGCTGACCAAATACAAATTAAAATGGCTCAAGGTGCAAAGCCTGGTGAGGGAGGACAATTGCCTGGTCATAAAGTCTCTAAAGAGATTGCAAGAACTCGTGGTACTACTCCTGGGGTTGGATTGATTTCACCTCCTCCGCATCATGATATTTATTCCATCGAGGATTTAAAACAATTGATTCACGATTTGAAAAATGCAAATCCCGATGCAGATATTAGCGTTAAACTTGTTTCAGAAGTTGGTGTTGGTACTATTGCTGCTGGTGTTGCAAAAGGTAAAGCAGATCACATTTTAATTAGCGGATTTGATGGCGGAACTGGTGCATCGCCGCAAACATCAATAAAAAACAGTGGACTCCCGTTAGAGCTTGGGCTTGCAGAGACACAGCAAGTTTTGATAATGAATAATCTCAGGGAGCGTGTTAAAATTCAAGCAGATGGGCAACTTAAAACTGGTAGAGACGTTGTTATTGCTGCACTACTTGGAGCCGATGAATTCGGATTTGCAACTTCTGCACTTATTGCTATGGGATGTGTATTGCAGCGTAATTGTCATTTAAATACTTGCTCTGTGGGAATTGCAACTCAGGATGCAGAATTAAGAAAAATGTTCAAAGGCAAGCCAGCACACGTTATAAATTATTTCAATTTTATTGCTGAAGAAGTTCGTGAAATAATGGCTGAGTTTGGGTTCAAAATTTTTGATGAAATGATTGGACGTGTTGATTTGCTTGAGACTGCTGAGGTTGAAAATCATTGGAAGGCTAAGGGACTTGATGTTACAGCCGTACTTCATCGTCCCGATGTACCGCATAATACTTTGGTACGCCATGCTCAAAAGCAAAATCATGAATTAGAATTAGCGTTGGATAATAAACTAATTTCAGCATGTCGTAAATCGTTAAGTGATAAAGAGAGAGTACGCTTTAGCGTTGATATTAACAATACCAATAGAACAGTTGGAACAATGCTTAGTTCTTATGTAGCAAAAAAGTATAATATGGAAGGGCTGCCTGAAGATACAATTCAAATAGATTTTATTGGAACTGCCGGACAGAGTTTTGGTGCGTTTTTAGCTCACGGAATTACCTTCCATTTGGAAGGAGACTGTAACGACTATGTTGGTAAAGGATTATCTGGTGGTAAAATAATTATTGTACCTCAAGAAGACTCAACATTTACTCCAGAAGAAAATATTATTGTAGGGAACGTAATTCTTTACGGGGCAATTACAGGAGAAATGTATATTCGTGGAGAAGCTGGCGAAAGGTTTGCAGTGCGTAATAGTGGTGCTAATACTGTAGTTGAAGGTATTGGTGACCACGGATGCGAGTATATGACTGGTGGCAGAGTTGTTGTGCTTGGTGATGTTGGAAAAAACTTTGCTGCTGGAATGAGTGGTGGCATTGCTTATGTTTGGGATAAATCGAAGAATTTCAGAAGTCTATATAATTCAGAGATGGTAGAACTCTATAAAGTTGAGAAAGATGAAGATATAACGGAGTTAAAATCAATAATTGAAAATCATAAAAAATATACAAATAGTAGTGTAGCAGAGAAGATATTAAAAAATTGGGATGAATATTTGCCTCAGTTTATTAAAGTATATCCTACTGATTATAAAAGAGTACTTGAAAAAGAGAAAGCACAAATGACAAATTATAAATAACAAATAAATTTCAAGACACAAATTGTAAAACTCAAACTTATGATTGTTTGATATTTTAAAATGGTAACAAAAATAGAAAATAGAAAATATAAATGGAATACACATGGGTGAAGTGAAAGGTTTTTTAAAATACAATAGACTGGAACTCAAGAAGGAGAGCGTTGAAAATAGAATTACGCACTACAATGAGTTCTTGCAGCCACTTACAGAGGAAGAACTAAAAACACAAGGTGCAAGATGTATGGATTGTGGAATTCCATTTTGCCAATCTGGTTGTCCTATTGATAATCTAATTCCGGAATGGAATGATTTAGTTTACAGAGATAGATGGCAAGATGCAGCAAAGCGACTTTTAAGCACAAATAATTTTCCAGAATTTACAGGGAGAGTTTGTCCAGCACCCTGCGAAACCTCGTGTGTAGTTAGCATTAATAGACCTGCTGTTACAATCAAGAATATTGAGAAATCGATAATCGAGAAAGCCTTTAATGATGGGTATATTAAACCGAATCCTCCTAAAAATAGAACTGGTAAACAGGTGGCTGTAGTTGGCTCTGGTCCTGCTGGGCTTGCATCGGCAGACCAATTAAACAAACGTGGTCATTCAGTTACACTCTTTGAAAAGAATGAAGTTCTTGGTGGTCTCCTAACACTTGGTATCCCAGATTATAAATTAGATAAAAACATAGTTGAGCGAAGAATCAATTTGATGAAATTAGAAGGAGTTGAGTTTAAAATAAATTGTGATATTGGGAAAGATATTAAATTATCAGAGTTGCAAAAAAATTTTGATGCAGTGGTTCTTTGCAGTGGTGCTGAAGAGCCAAGAGATTTAAAAGTGGAAGGTAGGGAGTTGGATGGAATCCATTTTGCAATGGATTTCTTAAAGCAGCAGAATAGAAGAAATGGTAATAGAAATGTTATCGAAAAAGAAATATCAGCAAAAGGTAAAAACGTTGTAGTTATTGGTGGTGGTGATACTGGCTCCGATTGTATTGGAACATCGATACGGCAAGGAGCAAAATCTGTAATCAATTTGGAGTTGATGCCGCAGTTGCCATCCGAGCGTGCTAAAGGAAACCCTTGGCCTGATTGGGCTTTAATAGATAGAGTCTCTACCTCAATAGAAGAAGGATGTAAACGTGAGTTTGCAGTTATGACTAAAGCGTTTCTGGGAAAGGATGGAAATATAGAAAAATTAAAAATTGTTAAACTTAAGTTTGGGTTCCCCGATCCAAAAACTGGAAGGCGGTCAATGACAGAGATTCCTAATTCTGAATTTGAAATAGAGGCTGACTTAGTAATTCTTGCACTTGGATTTTTAGGAACAGTAAAAAACAATTTATTGGATGAACTAAAAATTGCCACAGACCAAAGAAGCAATGTAATAGGGGATAAAGGTTACATGACTAACCTCAATGGTATATTTACTGCGGGTGATATGCGTGTTGGTCAATCCCTTGTTGTAAGAGCAATTAACGAAGGTAGAAATGTTGCTGAAAGTATTGATGAATATTTAATGAAGGAATATAAAGCTTAAAAATTAGCCTCGAATGCACGAATGAAAATTTGAAAAAATATTTAACTACATAAATAATAATATTATAAATTAATTAAGCTAATTATGAATAACAAATATTTTATGAATCCAGCATTAGTTATCCGCTCATCCCGCTGGCCATGCCATTTGTCTTCCGCCAAGAAGATGTAAATGTAAATGGTAAACTTCCTGTCCACCTTTATCGCCGCAGTTAAAGACTAGACGAAAACCATCTTCTGAAATTCCTTCTTTTTTTGCAATTGAATTAGCTGCATCTATCATCTCGCCAAGTAACGGTCCATGCTCTTTCCCATTAATTTCACGAACTGTTGGTATCTCTTCCTTTGGAATTATAAGAATGTGAGTTGGTGCTTTTGGATTGATATCCCGAAATGCCAAAATAGAATCTGATTCAAATACAATATCTGCTGGAATTTCTTTATCAATTATTTTTTTGAAAATTGTATCTGCCATATTTTACTCCAATTAAAATGTATGAGACAAAAATAAGAAAAGAATGAGAGAATGATTTGTTAAATTTACACGAGTTGTTTGAAAACAATTCGTGAATTCGTGGCTTGTATAAACTTAGGATATAAAAAATGAAAATAGGAATAACAGGTGGTATAGGCTCTGGTAAAACGTATGTGGCTAAAATTATTGAAAAGGAAGGATACAAAGTTTTGAACGCAGATGATATTGCAAAACAAATTATGGTTGAAGATGAGTCTGTGAAAGAATTAATAATTTCAACATTTGGGTATGATTCGTATAAAGATAAAGAATTGAACAGAAGCCACATTGCGAGGAAAGCTTTTTCATCAGTTGATAATCTGTTAAAACTCAACTCAATAGTACACCCTCCAATGGTTTGTAAAATTAATGAACTAATGAATGATGAATTAAAAAATAGTAAAATGGTTTTCGTTGAAGCTGCTCTTATTTATGAAGCTGAAGTTGATGCCATATTAGACCATGTTCTACTTGTTACTGCTGATGAAGATATAAGAATATCAAGAATTAGAGAACGTGATAATTTATCTGAAACAGAAATTAGAGATAGAATGAAATTTCAAATACCTGAAAACGAGAAAGAGAATCTTGCAGATTTTACAATTAAAAATAATTCATCACTTACAGATTTAGAGATGAAAACAAAAATGTTTTTAACTCTTTTTGAATCAATGAATAAAAAATAATTTCAAAGAGAAAAAAGATGGATAAATTTATTAACACTAAAGTAGCTGAAGTATTCAAAAAATATCCTAAATCAATTAGTCAAAAAATGATGACTCTTCGTCAGATTGTTTTGGATACTGCAAAGGAAACAGATGGAGTAAAGGAAATAGAAGAAACTCTAAAGTGGGGAGAACCAAGCTACGTTACAAAAAATGGGAGTACTGTCAGAATAGATTGGAAAAGAAAAAAGCCAAACCAATATGCAATATATTTTAATTGCAAAACCATGTTGGTAGAAACATTCAAAGAACTCTATAAAAACAAATTTAAGTTTGAAGGTAAAAGAGCTATTCTATTTAATCTTGACGATAAAATACCAATTGATGAGTTGAAGCATTGTATAGCACTATCACTTACATATCACAATATAAAGCATCTTCCAATGTTGGGAATATAAAAACAAAGGTTACATTAAAAATAAATATCATCTTCCAAAATCTTTATTTCAATTTTACCGCTTGAAACCAGTGTTAACTCATCTACTAACTTTTGAAAATATTCAGGTTTTATCAAACATTCAATTTGAGGATTTTGAGTAAATAGATTATTAATACTTTGAACTTTATAAGTACTTATAAAATGATGAACATCACTAATAAAATCGTATCCAAAATTGATTAGAATTTTTGAGTAGTTCACTTTTGTTACAATCGTTGCTTTCTCTATTGCACCAAAGGCTGAGTTGTAATATGCTTTGCCAAGTGGACCAACTCCAAGTTTTGTGCCACCGTAATATCGTGTAGATATAATTAATATATTCGATAAATTGAAATGTTTGATTGCATTTAAAATCCTAATACCCGCAGTACCATTGGGTTCACCATCATCCGAGTATTTATATTCTTCTTCGTCAATAAATCTATAGGCATAGCAGTTGTGCGTTGCATCGTAATACCTTTTTCTTATCTCAGTTAAAATTAATTCTGCTTCTTTTCTGTGTTGAACTGGAAAGGCTTGTCCAATAAAGAGAGACCTTTTCTCTTTGAATTGGTATTCCGATGTTTTTGTTATTGTTTCTATATTTTTTTTACTCTTACTCTTACTCTTACTCATAATCTTAATCTGAAATAATCTAAAATTAACACATAACTATACTAAATATCCAACGAAAATAGAACTCAAAATATTTCATAGATTCCTCTCATTATAAAATAGAGTTTCTTAAATTTCATTTAACTCAATTTTAACTACTCAAAAATATTAGTAAAATATTCATTAGACTGTATCAATATTAGATAATAAAAAATTATCATAATAAATATGTTTGAATTTTAAGAATGAAGTTTTAACTTTGTAATTCGTACAAAAACAAGAGAAAAGAAAAGGAGAAAATTAATATGAGTCAAAAAGAACTACAAGGTGATGTTTTTCATCCCTCGCAAGAAGTGATTGATAATGCAATTATTCCTGATTGGGATGCATTACAGAAAGAAGCTAGTGAAGATAACCTAGGATTCTGGGCAAAGAGAGCTGAGGAACTTCATTGGTTTCAAAAATGGGATAAGGTAATTGATGACTCGAAAAAACCTTTTTACAAATGGTTCACTGGCGGCAAAACAAATATTTCATACAACTGCCTTGATGTTCATACAAAAACTGCACGTAGAAATAAACTTGCACTAATTTGGGAAGGTGAGAACGGCGACAAAGAAATGTTTTCCTATTATAAACTCCATCGTGAAACTTGTAAATTTGCAAATGTTTTAAGAAGTATGGGAGTTGTGAAAGGTGATAAAGTTACTATCTATATGGGACGAACACCAGAAATTATAATGGCAATGTTGGCTTGTGCCCGCATTGGTGCTGTTCATTCCGTAGTTTATGGTGGTTTTTCTGTTGAAGCTTTGCACGAAAGAATTGAGGATAGTAAGTCGAAAGTACTCATAGTTTCTGATGGTGCATATTTAAGAGGCAAAATTGTTCCACTAAAAGAAATTGCTGATGAAGCCCTACAGCGTGCTGGTGGAATTGAACATGTGATAGTTGCAAAGCGAACAGGGCAAGAAGTAAATATGGAAGTTGGACGAGATATGTGGCTTCACGAATTAATGAATTTGCCTGTTGCAACTCAAGAAAGTATTTGTGAAATGACTGACGCAGAAGACCCACTATTTATGCTTTATACATCGGGAACTACTGGAAAACCAAAAGCAATTTTGCATACGCACGGTGGTTATATGGTGGGAACTTATACCACATTAAAATATGTATTTGATATTCATGAAGAAGATAGATTCTGGTGTGCGGCTGACCCTGGCTGGATTACCGGGCATAGTTACATTGTTTATGGACCTCTATTAAATGGTGCAACATCATTTATGTATGAAGGTGCTCCAACACATCCCTACCCTAACAGATGGTGGCAGCTTGTTGAAAATTATGGAATAAATATATTTTACACTGCCCCTACTGCAATTCGTGGATTAATGCGTTTTGGTGATGCCTGGGTTAAGCGACACGATTTATCATCACTTCGCTTGCTTGGCTCGGTTGGTGAGCCAATAAATCCTGAAGCATGGAAATGGTATTATAGAGTTGTTGGGAATGAAAAATGCCCAATTATGGATACTTGGTGGCAGACAGAGACTGGAATGTTTATGATTACTCCTATGCCTTCTGTCTCGTTAAAACCAGGTTCTGGCACAAGACCTTTCCCAGGTATTGAGATGGATATTTACGATGAAAATGGAAACCCGGTAAAAGATAATGAAGAAGGATTTTTAGTTATTAAAACTCCATGGCCTGCAATGATGCGAACAATATACAATGACCCCGATAGATATATTGAGCAGTACTGGACTAAGTTTCCTGGAGTCTATTTAACAGGTGATAGTGCTAAGCGTGATGAAGATGGATACATTTGGATTATTGGACGTGTTGATGATGTAATTAAAGTCTCTGGCTATCGCCTTGGTACAGCAGAAATTGAGAGTGCATTAGTAAGCCATACAGCAGTTGCAGAAGCTGCTGCAATTGGACTTCCACACGAAGTTAAAGGAAATGCAATTTATACTTATGTTATTCTCCGCGATGGTGTTGCTGAATCAGATGCACTACGTGAAGAATTGCGTAAACATGTTGGGCATGAAGTAGGACCAATTGCAAAACCACACTCAATTAAATTTGTTGACTCGCTGCCAAAAACTAGAAGTGGAAAAATAATGCGTCGTGTTTTGAAAGCGAAGGAATTAGGAGAAGACCCAGGTAATATTTCTACGTTGGATGAATCTTAGAGAGAGTGACCATCCATTTAACGATTAGTGTTTAACTATTAAACACTAATCGTTAATCACTATCTTTTCAAGTTCTTCAATTAAAATCTTCTTTTGCTTCTCTGCTTCTTTCCAAATCTCTTTAACTTTATTAAATTCAAACATACGCACATCTTTAATATCAATTTCTAAAAGTAGATCTGGTTTTGTTGATTTTAACTTTTGAGTAAGAATTGAGTTTTGCATTATTTGAAATGAAGCAAAAAGGGAATCTAAGGCATTAGGAATTTCATTGTTATTAATTCCTTTTTTTGATGAAACATCAACCGCAATAACATAGTCACATTCATCTTTAATTATATCGTAGGGAAGGGGATTAACCATTCCGCCATCCATAAACAAGCCAGCTCCTAATTTCATTGGAGTGAAGAGGGTTGGAAGAGCATAGCTTGCCCGAACTGCATCAATTAAATTTCCAGAAGTAAAATGATGTTCCTTTTTATTCCAATATTCTGTAGCTACAATTTTAATTGGAATTTCAAGATTTGAAAAATTATAAGTCTTAATCTTCTTTTTGTAGAATGAAATGAATTTATCACCTTTAAAAAACCCAGTAGTTGATAGTGAAACATCAAGCATATCAATAATTTTAAAAACATCATACTTTTTGTAAAACTCTGTAAACTTAAATTTTTTGGAAAGTATTAATTCTGCAACGGATTTTTTCATCTCTTGCGTAGTCATACCAGAAGCATAAGCTGCACCAATAATAGCACCAATACTACTGCCGGAAATTATGTGGGGTTTTATATTTAATTCTTCAAACGCTTCAAGAATAATGATGTGTGCTAACCCTCGTGCACCACCAGCACCGAGCGATATTCCTATTTTTTTCATAACCGAAATATAGTGGAAAGTATATAGAAAGAAAAACGGAGATGATTGAGATATCACAAGAATCAAATAAATTTCAAACATCAAATTCAAAAAAAACCATTCGCATCATTTTCATTAAAAACATTTTTCGATTTTAATAATTCTATTAGTTTTACATTTTTGTATTGTGATTTCGTTTTTGTTTTACTTCTAAAATATTCCTTTACTTTGGTTTGGCGATAAACCACAATGAGCTATTGCCAGTGTTGTACTGCGTATATTTTATTCCAAGTCCATTACTATTTTAATATTTGTCTTTACAATATCAATTAAATTTGTTGGTAAATTTCCAATTTTTTTAGTCAGTCTTTCATTATCAATTGTCCTAATTTGGTCTATCATAACATCACAATTTTGATTTAGATTTCCCATTCCATTTTTAAGATGTACACGCAAGATTTCAGAATCCTTTTTGACACTTGTGGTAATAGGGCAAATAATTGTAGAAGGATGAGGAATTTTATTTAATAGATTTGTCTGGATAGTCAGAATTGGTCTCGACTTACCCGATTCCGTACCAATTTGAGGATTTAAGTTCGCAATCCAAATTTCGAATTGTTTAATCTGCATAATCAATGTTTTCAAATTCTTTTAATACGTCCAAAGAATCTGATTTTACTAAATCTGATTCCTTTCTGAGTTTTTTTTCGAGAAATAATCTTTTTTGAATTCCATTATAAAATTCAAGAGCCTCATTTATGTACCTATTCCTAGGCTTTTTTATTCTCGACAAAATTTCTTCGGTTTCTCCAAAAACAGAATCGTCTAATTTTAATGATATATTTTTCATGACAATACTAATAGTTAATACTGCAAAAGTATATATATTATGTATATAAAACAAGTATATTTAATAAATTTAGCAATTCGGGGTCAAATTAATTTCAATTAATAAATCCCGCAGTTGCGGGATTAAAATATTTGTAACTCCTTATTAACCAACCACATAACAGACTAAGTGAAAAGTCTAAATTTCATTAACCAACGACTTTTAGTCGTTGGTTTTTGAGTTAAAAAGAAACTATCCCGAACGGACTTTAGTCCGTGAGGGCACTTTTCACAAAGCCTCTTAAATCGTTGGTTAATGATATAAAAATAAATATTAAATATGAGGCACTTACCTTTTTGTAAATATTTATTAGTTTCCCTTAAATAAACACTTATGGTTACCTTTTCTCATTCTTTCTTTTTGTAATTCTTTTCCATTTACTTTTTTTAGTGTGTAAAAAGAACGTATTAATGAAAAATATTATAAAACCGTTCAATCCATTATATAACCGCTTAGGGAATGTATATGACCATTTAATGAAAAATAATGTATTGTGGTCTTGTCATTACAAGTAAAAACATCTTGTAATAACAAGTATTATATTTTTAGCTTTTATACAATAGTATATTATTCAATTAAAAATAAAAAACAAACAAAAGAAAACCATTATGCATCTAAAAATATTTATAACATGTTTTATAGTTTTTTCTTTTCTCACTATCAGTTCAAGTATATTTGCTGCTCCATCTGGTAAAATTGTTGGTACAGTAACAGACGCTAATACTGATGAAAAATTGATTGGTGCAAATATTAGTGTACAAGGCACAGCACTGGGGGCAGCAACTAATATGGAGGGTGAATACAGAATTGCCAATATTCCAGTTGGTTCCCAAACTCTAAAAATATCTTACATAGGATACAAGGACACTTTACTAATTGTTAATATTGTTGAAAACAGAACATTAACAGTAGATGTAGAATTAAACTTAGATGTTATTCAAGGAGAAGATGTTGTAGTAACAGCCCAATTGGAGGGACAATTAGCTGCTATAAATAGACAACTCCAATCAAATAAAATCAAAAATGTTGTATCCAAAGAGAGAATATTATCGCTTCCTGATGTAAATGCAGCAGAATCTATTGGAAGATTACCTGGTGTTTCCATTATCCGCTCAGGAGGTGAAGCAAGTCAAGTAGTTATTAGAGGTCTTGCTCCAGCATATAATTCTATCACTGTTAATGGCGAAAAAATTCCATCAACTAGTCTTAACGATCGTGGAGTCGATTTAGGAATGATCTCCCCCGAAGTGCTTGCCGGAATTGAAGTAACAAAAGCACTAACAGCAGATATGGAAGCGGATGCAATTGGAGGTACAGTTAATTTATTATTAAGTAATGCCCCTTCTGGTTTTAAATATAATATAAGAACTATGGGCGGGTATAATAATATTCGTAATGATTTTAATCAGTTTAATGGTTATATATCTTTAAGCAACCGTTTTGCTGATGATAAATTTGGACTTATGGTAACTGGAAATCGTACTCGTGTGCAACGTGGTTCTGATAGATTTTCTGCGAACTATGAGGTAGTTGGTCCTCCACCCGAAGGAGAGATATATAATAAAATAGATGCTGCTGTACCAAGACTAATATATACTGATGATATCCGTGAGAGATCTAGCTTTAGTATTTTTATGGATTACAAATTTTCCAACTCAGTAATCAATTTTAGTAATTTCTTTTCAAGAGTTGATAAGGATCAAGATATAAGAACCAGTGGATTTAACTATGGTACAAATTCAGACAACTCCTTCAGAGCCGATTATAGGAAAAGGATAACTCAATCGGATGTAATGACAACTCAATTAAGTGGATTACATACACTTGGCTTTGGTGATATTGATTGGCGTTTAGCACGAAATGTTTCAAATACTAGAATTTTATACGATAGTCAGTTTAACTTTAGAGATGAAGGTGCAGTTGATGCTGCTCTACTTCCTCAAGAAGATATCTCTGCGGACAATATAATTAAAGCTACTACTATAGATTTAACTGACTTGGCTCTATTTGGTTCTAGTTTCAGACAGGAAGAATCTTTTGACCGTGATTTGACTGCAACCCTCAATTTCAAAGTTCCCTTTGCAATATCTAATTCTTTCTCTGGTTATTTACAATTTGGTGGTAGATACTTCGCCAAAAATAGAGTACGCGACCGTAGTTTATATAGACCTGCCTGGACACAATTAGTTTCAGATAATAAAATACAAATTTATCATAGCAGATGGGGCGAGCCTGGATTTGTATTTCATGAAAATTCAACTGGTAACCCTTCAGTATTAAATTACCTTTCTGATAATTTAAGTTTGGATGATTTCCTTAATGGAGCGTATGAATTTTACCCTGAACTTGATGGAGAAGAGCTAACAAGGTTGTTTGATTCATATATGCGGGATACGCTTTACAATAAAAGTATCCGTGAAGATTTAGATGATTACGAAGTGGATGAAGAAGTAACCTCAAGTTATGTAATGACAGAAATCAACATTGGAAAATACCTCATGTTTCTGCCTGGTGTACGTTACGAATATACAAATAACAATTTAACTGGAAGAAAGGGGCAATCGACAGGAACTTCAATAGAAGATAGCTATTTTGAACGTGAAAGTAGGATATCTGATACAACTGCTATTAACACTTACGGCAATTTCTTTCCAATGATTCATTTACGTTTTAAGCCTGTGGATTGGTTTGATGTGAGATTAGCATATACTGAAACTATTTCTCGTCCACGAATGGAATATATGCTGCCTAGAAAAATATTAGAGTCTAATAGGATTACCATATTTATGGGTAAATCGGACCTTAAACCACAGCTTTCAACAAACTATGATTTGTTCTTTTCATTTTATGGTAATAGAGCAGGTCTTTTAACATTAGGCGGGTTTTATAAAGAGATTAGCAATTTAATATTTACCAGGAATAACAAATACATTTTAAATGCAGAAGCAGCAGAAAAAGAGGGGTTGACTGAAAATTTTGTTGGATGGTTCTTAAATAGACCTGAAAATAATGAAAGTAAAACAATAATAAAAGGTTTCGAGATTGAATGGCAAACTAACTTTCACTATTTACCAAAACCATTTAACGGATTTGTATTAACACTTAATTATAGTCAAATTTGGTCGCAAACAAATTATCCGAGGTCTCGGTTAATTGAAGAAAGAATTCCAACTTTTCCTTTCAGAAAATTAACTGCATTAGATACAGTTAGATCGGGCAGAATGATAAATCAACCAGATGCTATTGCAAATATCTCCTTAGGTTACGATTTGGGCAGATTTTCCGGAAGAATATCAATGCTTTATCAAGGTTCAACTCTTAGTTCAATTTCATCTTTACCTGAAGATGATGGTTTTACAGATGAGTTACTACGGTTTGACCTATCGTTTAAATATTGGATAACAGATAACATCAGTTTGTTTTTTGCTGCAAACAATATTACAAATAGAGTTGATGCAACTTATTTATTCGGAAGAGGGAATCCTCGAAATTATCCCACTTCTTCACAGTATTACGGCTATACACTTGATTTTGGAATTGGAATTTCAAACTAATTTGGGTTAAACATTTATTAGAAGGAGGTAAATATTTTATGATTTAATATAATTTGATGAACTTTAGTCACTTCATCAAAATTTAGATTATTACTGTAAACTTGCAGTTTTAATACCGACTAAAAAGATAGATATAATAACAAATAAGGAAGTCAGATGGAAAAAATTAAACTCACTAAAATAATTACAAGTTTCGCCCTAATTTTATTATTAGGAGCTTTTCAAAATACGTTTGCACAAGATACACTTGATGTACCTCAAGGGTATCAAACTTTAGATGGTGCCATTATTGCTGATGTTGATGCAAATGGTGATCCTCTAAATCTTAACAGAGTTTGGCGTTTAGAAAGAGGTGGGTGGTATCTTATAACTGAAGCACTAAGATCTGCCAAAGGCTCTCCGTTAAGAATTGTTGCTGCTAAAGGTGAAGGACATAAACCAATAATTATTCCTGTTGTTTTGCCTGATGTTGGTTCAGCCCCCAGATTTTCTAGACCAACTGGTGATGCAGAATATGTTGACCTTTATATTTCAGGTATAAATGATTTGGGTGGTACAGGTGGCAAAAACATGTTTAGGTTTGAAGGTGAAGGAAGCAGATATATTCTTGATAAAATGTTTTTAGATCATGACAGACAAGCATTTATTCGTGCTAATGCACCAAGTCAAAAATTATATATAACAAATAGTATTTTTAGAAGTTCAGCTACAGTAAATAATCCTTACGAAGGAATAATGATTGCTTCTCGTGGAGGTTATCAAGATACTATATTTGTTGAAAATAGTACGTTTTTTGTTGCCTCAAGTCGTTTTTGGCATTCATATGGTGGTGTAATGCATAATGTAATTTTTAACCACAATACATTTGCACAATCCGGTAGTGTTCATACTGGAAATTTTATGTCTGGTAGAACAATTAATTTAACTGTTACTAATAACCTCTTTATGGATATTTCTATTGAAGGTTACAGAAATCTTCCTGCTGATGAATATGAATATAGAGATATATGGCCAATAGATTCCTTGTATGCAGATACTATTGCAACAGATGCTGAACGTAACATATACTTTGGTAATAATGTTTATGGATGGTCTCAAGAAGTAAAAGATTATATTGCTACACGAAATGACACTGTAAAACTTTTCGATTTTCATGGACCATCTACTAACGCATTGTTTAGTATGTATGATGGAATGAGTGCAGAAAATAATATAGAAGAATCTGTAATTTTTACAGATGCACCTGATATTAACTTGCTTGTTGCCTATGCAAAAGATCGTTACGACAATGACGGTAAAATGGATAACCTTATTGATATCCGTGCAGATAGAAATGGTATTGGTACATTAGCCGATAATCCGGAAACTTTTGGTCTTACAGATAATGAATTTGATTTTTCATACGCTACAACTTTTGCCGCTTATACACATGGTATGAATGGTGCACCGGTTGGAGATCTAAATTGGTTTCCTGATTATGTAGTATCTGTTAAACCAAATAACCAAGGTTCTATACCATCTAATTTTAGCTTAGAGCAAAATTATCCTAATCCATTTAATCCAACTACAACTATTAACTTTAGTATTCCTACGGAAGGAATGGTTTCACTTAAAGTATATAACTCATTAGGCGAAATAGTTACTGAACTTGTAAATGAAGAGTTAGTTGCCGGAGCTTACACTTATCAGTTTGACGCTTCATTATTATCATCAGGAATTTATTTTTATTCAATAAACACAGATAATTTTGTTCAAACTAAAAAAATGCTGCTGCTGAAATAAACAAGACGAAGTCTTGATTTATTTTAGGACAGTCCCGTTTTATCGGGGCTGCTGCTGAAATAAACAAGACGAAGTCTTGGTTTATTTTAGGACAGTCCCGTTTTAGCGGGGCTGCTGCTGAAATAAACAAGACGAAGTCTTGGTTTATTTTAGGACAGTCCCGTTTTAGCGGGGCTGCTGCTGAAATAGTAATCCCTTAGGCTGCTACACAAGTAGCATGGTTATAATTTAATTAGTATCATATGATACTAATTAAAAATAGTTAAAAGAATATTATTCAACCCTATTATTATTTAATAGGGTTGAATATCTAAAAGTTGTTATAGAAAAATTATTATTTCTTACAGAGCATAACTTTTATACTTACAATATATTGCAAGTATGTATCCAAACACTTTTAAGTGTTTCAAAAATGAATACAATAAGTAAAAGGTAAACCATTATGAATTACAGACTCTCATTAATACTAATATTTATCTTATTAATAAGTGCCATACATGCACAAGATGGTGATGCACCTTTAACAGATAATGAAGAGTTAACTTTTAATGTTCACGGAATTCTTTCATTTCCTAATAGTTCTTTTGGTACGTTAAGCGATAATAAAACTTCACGCACAAATAGGATTGGTCTTAAAATTGGAGATAAGATAGGATTGGCTGAAACCGGTTTTGGAATTGGAGCAGAGCTAAATACTCCAGTTTGGACGGAGGGGATGAATTGGATTGTAAGTGCTAAAATTTTAATAAATCCTACAAATAGTACGGAAATTCAATCGATATACCGTTCGCAATGGGACGATTCAGTGAATGTGGAATTAGATGTTGGAAATTGGATAAATCTACCTTTAATGACTGGATTAAAATACACTTTTAATTTGTTTAATAATTTTGAATTTTATGGTCTGGCACAAGGAGGAGCAAATTTTTCTAAGGCACCCTCTTTTATTGCCACAGAAGGGAGTGTAACAATAGAAAAGACCAATTATGAATTTGTAACCGATTATTCTGTAGAATTAAGTATTGGCATTATATACAATAAAACCTATAATATAGCATTTAGTTATTTTAACGGTGGTACTCCGCGTTATAGGGGTACGAGAGAACTAAATCCTATTTATTTTCCCAAAATATTTGATGTTAAAAGTGATATAATTGCTGAGGAAAGATCTATATCTATGTTTACATTAACACTTGGAATAGAATTATAAAAATGGTGAAAAATGAAAGTTTTACGTAGTCTAATATATATATTATTAATATTCTTGTTTTTTGGATGTTCAGATATTTCTGATAAAAACTTTAAGAAGGTTTCCAAAATTATATTTTTATCAAATCGTGAAGCACCATCTCGTGAATTTGATATTTTCTTAATGAATCCGGATGGTAGCAATCAGACAAATATTACTACTGATATTGATTTAATTAATACCCTTTCTAACCCCCAACTTTCACCAGATGGCAAAAGTATTTTATACCTAAGTTCCAATAGAGAAAAAGATTTAAGGTTAATAAATATAGAAAACCGAACAAGCACAACTTTAACTCGAGCTAATTATGATAACGCTAAAGCGGTGTTTTCTCCCAAAGGAGATAAGATACTGTTCTTAAGTAAAATTAACTCTAAAAAACAAATCAATATCATTAATATTGATGGTACAGAATTAAAAACATTGTCCAATCCTAAGTTTGAAGAGTATGACGCATCGTTCTCTTCGGATGGTAGTAAAATAGTTTTTATATCAAAAGGAAATGGCAATTATAATTTAAGTGTAATGAATATAGATGCAACCGAACGGAAAACTTTAGTACAACAAAAAGGAAAGTTAAGTAAACCTACTTTCTCTCCAAATAATGATGAGATTGCTTTTGTTAATTATATAGATAATGTTCCCAGATTATCAATTATTAGTTCGGATGGTGGAAATATTGAGAATATTCTATCTGGTAAAGTTGTTGATTCAAAAATATATTTTACACCTGATGCAAAAAGATTAGTTTTTAACTCGAGAGATAGAGGTGGTAAATATAGCGATGTATCTATTATTGATATTGATGGTGAGCAGTTTATAAATCTTACAGATAGTTTAAATTATATTAATCAAAATACACTCTTAACCCCAGATGGAAAATCAATAATTTTTAATTCAATAAGAGTCGATAATAGTGAGATATACAGAGTTGACATAAATAGTGGAGAGAGGGTTAATTTAACAAATAATCCTAATTGGGATCAATATCCAAATTTCTAATTGAGTTCTAACCCAATAATTGCAAAATACTTATATATTAAAGAGATGATTCAAAAGAATATTAAAAACCGTTATTTATACATTAAGGAGAAGAGAATTACTCTGCTATTGTTATTTTTTACCTTAATTGTATTTACTCAAGACGGATTGAGTCAGGAATACCAGCCTCCCATAGGTATTCCTGTACCATATTTTGGCATCAACGAATCCGTAGAATCAATATATGGTTCAAACAATTACTATACGCATTATATCGATAATACAAATCCCCATGCTACGGATGAAAATAACCCAAATGGTAGTAGTACAAAACCAAGAATGAGTATCCCGGAAGAGATGATTCTTCCAGAAGGAAGTGTTGTGTTAATTAAAGGGGGTCCATATAATTTGGGATTTAATTCTCGTTGGATAGGTAATGGCACTAAGGAAAAACCAGTATTTATCCGTGGTGAAAACTCCACATCTATTCCGCAATTATTAAATGCCCATGTGAAATTGGATGGACAATATTTAATTATTGAAAATTTAGAATTTTATGATGATTCTTATCTCCATACTCTTGAAACCTCAAATCATCTAACCATCAGAAATTGTGAAATTCACAACCCAATTGGTAAGATTATAGATTTCGGTGCAGCGATATTAGCCCAAGGTAGCGATATTGTTATTTACAAAAATCACATTCATCACAATGTAACAAACGATCCTAAAAAGGGAGGTGATTGCCATGGAGTTAATCCAGGCGTATCAGCAAAAAGAGTATGGATTTTAGAGAATGAAATTAATAATAATAGTGGAGATGCAATTCAAGCATGCCATTCTTGTGACCCCCATCCACAGTTCATTTACATTGGAATGAATATTTTACACGAGGATCGTGAAAATGCAGTTGATTTAAAATACGCAAGTGATATAATAATCTCACAGAATAAAATGTATGGATATAAAAATGCAACAACCTCTGATGGGAGTGTAGTTGTTCTTGGAAGTGATGGAATGCCAAATCGTTCATGGGTAATTTTTAATGAAATATATGATTCACGAAATGGCATCAGAAATGAAGATACTGATAGTGCCTGGATTATTGGAAATGTAATTTATAATATTGATGGTTTTGCAATATCGTTAGAGAAGAAGAGTGAAGATTTATACATCATTAATAACACAATATATAATGTAGATGTTGCAATTGATCAATTAAGAGTAGATAAGGAAACGTTCCGTATTCACGTTTTCAATAATATTTTTGCTAATATTAAAGGAAATAATCACGCCTCCCAACTGAATGTTCCAAGTAACAAAATAGCGGGAGTATCCGAGTTAAACAATAATTTGTTTTGGCAGAAAGATGCTCCGGTTTTTATTAAATGGGGGAGTGAGTTCATAATGAAATCGACTTCTGATTTTAACGAATTTTTAGGAGGCGTTAATAACTTGATAGAGAATCCATATTTTGAGGATGTATCGAGAAATAATTTTAATTTGCTCCCCAACAGTGCAGCTATTAATAAAGGTGTTTCGCATACTACATATAATAAATTTTTTGAACTATATGGTATTGATATAAAATTTGATTTTTCAGGAACTAAACGCCCAGATACATTAAACTGGGATATTGGAGCTTTTGAATTTATTAAATAATCTATAGTCAAATAACTCGAAATTTTTGAAGTGTTCATATCCAAAAAATTTTAGAACAGATTAGTATTATAGTTTAATACTAATCTCCCCCCCCAATTTGCTTATTTGTTAATAATTGGACTTATAAATAATTCCACATAGAATTAGGTATAAGTGAGATTTTAAAACCATTGATTACTTATCACGCCCACTTATTCCTTAAAAATTGCTCTGCTGAAATAAATTAGTGAAATTAATATCAAAAAAATAAATGACATTGGAGGTCAATTAAATGAATAATTCACATAAAAAACCAATAACAAAATTAAACGTTTTTTTATTCCTAACAATAATATTTTTTTCAATCCAAAGTACTTTTATTATTAGCCAGCCACGGCAAGCAAAAATTGGTGCAGCATCAATGGAGAGTCAATTTTTTGTTGCACCAGATGGTTTGTCAAGTAACGATGGTACTGAAGCATCACCCTGGAATATAGAAAAAGCTAATAGCTCTCTACTTCCAGGAGAAACTGCAATTCTTTTGGATGGAATATATACCGCTACTCCAATTGCTCCAGTTAATTCTGGAACGAAGGGCGCATATATAACTTACCGTGCAGCAAATAAACACTTAGCTCTTTTTACAAATATGAATGCGATTACCGGGTCGCGTGGAGCAGTATCTATTTTTATAAATGATAAATCCTATATTGCCATAGATGGCATTAAAGTAGAGAATGTAAAACGATGGGTGATGGGGGAACGAAGTCACCATATCACATTAGAAAATGGTTATTTTGAAAATGGTTCAGGCTGGATTAATTGCCGATTTGAAGATATTGGCGATGGAATGCGAATAAGAAATAACCACTTTACTGGAGGCACAGATTTGGTAAGCCTCGATGGTGGGTCCGGTCATCTCGTTGAGGGTAACTTCTTTGGAGATGCTTCGCATACTGGGCTTGTGCTATTGGGTGTGCAACGGTCGGTTGTACGCAACAATGTTATGCTGAATCGTTTATGGCGTACCATGGAGGTGGAAAGTCAGCGACATGAACCCTATGCTTTATCAAAGTATAATTTAATAGAAAACAATTATTTCGATTTCTCCCCTGTGAATAGTATTCAATATGCTGGTAATAATTCTATTATAAGGAAGAATGTTTTCAGGCATAGTATAAAGGGTATGGACTGGTCAAATTATTTAGGGAGTGTTAGAGGACCTGAAGCTTGGCATAATGAGCATAATCGATTTTACAATAATGTTATTGCTGAATGTGGTTCAAATAATATTGTTAATGCTATTATTGAAGATAATAAATTAGATGGCATAAGTGTTGCCGGAACTGTATCGAGTTCAGGATATGGTGTAACGTATTTAACAAATCTATTTAACCCACCAGTTGAAGGACATGATGATGTTGCGTATGGCGATAACATTATGGTTAATAATATTTTGTATAAGAATGCAAATACTTTTCAATCAAGTTCTTCAAGCACAACTCAATTAGCTTTCGATTGGAATGCTACACCAGAGTTTGGCAGATATTATTCGAATAATTTTTACAGCGGTTCAATTGGCTCGGATGTAGTCTATTTTGTTGATGGTCCTTCTCAAAATCCTTCTGTCTTAAGGAACTTTACACTTCTTGAATTTGAACAACAATATCCAGATTGGGCAACGGATAATATTGAAGTTGACCCGCAGTTTGTTGACCCAGATGATGGGGATTTTGAACTAAAAGAAGGTAGCCCAGTTATTGATAAGGGTATGGCTTTAACTAAAACTACATCTGCTGGAGCAGGCACAATTATTACTGTTGAAGATGCCCTCTATTTTACTAATGGTTATGGTATAGTGGCTCCAGATATAATTCGTATAAATTCTGAACGAGTTAAAATTTTAAACATTGATTATGAAGCAAACAAAATCACCATAGATCAAAACACCTCGTGGCAACAGGGTGATAAAATATATTTTGATTATGCGGGAGATGGTCCAGACTTGGGAGCTTTTGAATATGGACTAATAACAGACATAAAAGAATCGCGTAAAGTTGGCTCAATAGAGTCATATAAGTTGCTGCAGAATTATCCTAACCCATTTAATCCGTCAACAATGATTGAATATAACTTGGATGAAAAAGCAAATGTTCGGTTAGAAATTTTTGATACTCTAGGAAGAAAATTGATAACACTAGTGGAGGAGATAAAATCTGCAGGTACTCATCAAGCAATATGGGATTCAAAGAATAGAGCTGGTGATAATGTATCAAGTGGAATCTATTTTTATAGCTTTTCTGTTGAAGGAAAAGATTTTACTGCAAGGGAAGTAAAAAAAATGGTTCTGTTACGTTAAAGGGGTGTTCGAGCATTTGTTCTGTTTTATTTTGAAAAAACTATTAGTGGAAAAACAATTATGAAAAATAACCTAAAAATAATTCTGAAACCTATAAAATACTTGGCAGTACTACTCATGATTACCTCTATACTTGCAGGTGATACAAAAGAGAGACAAAAAAGTACACAGATTAAAGCAGATTGGAGTGTAGTGGGGCAAGGTGGCGGTGGAGTTCTTGTTGATGTTATATGCCACCCCACAGATTCCAATGTAGTTTGGGTGGTTACAGACCTTACTGGCATTTTCAAGTCCACCGATGGTGGTGTTACTTATAGGCGTATGGGTGGTTCTGTTGAAAAAGAAGAACTCCTATTTGAATGGATGAGAAATACTGACCACGAATTGGTTTATGACCTTTCTAATCCTAATATTATGTATTGGGCAATGGATGGCGGCATTTATACCACACCAGGTCTTTATAAATCTATTGATGGCGGAGAGAGTTGGTTTAAAATACCAGGCTCACCGGATCTGGCTCCTGGTGCAATTGTTGTTGATTATAACGGCGTTATTTATGGTGTAAAACATAGAAAACTTTATGTCTCAACTGATAAAGGTGAAACCTGGCAGACCAAACCTGATGTACCAACTTTTTACAATGGTGATGATTACGACTGGCGAAGAAGAGTGCGGATATTTATATATGTTACAATAGATAATAAGGTGATTATAGGTGACCGCTACAACGGAACTGGTATTTTTATTTCTGAAGATATGGGAAACTCTTGGACTCAAAGACTTAAGGGTGAACAGATTATGGATGTTGCTAGCTCGCCAACTACTCCCGGATTGATTATGGCACTTGAACAAGATGGCAGAATCTTCCGCTCTGCTGATGGAGGTAATAATTTCGAGACTGTGCAAAAAATTTCAAATTCCTATTATGCTTGGAAAATGTGGCCAGCCTTCTATGGTAGTATTGCTATTAATAAAAATGATTATGTGATGGCTATTGGACGATGGGAAATGGGATTTAGTACTGATGGTGGAAAAACTTTTGAAGTTGTTAAGGAAGATGAGCCTAAGTGGGACCCCGGAGATTATATTTTTAGTAATAGATCTACAAATGAAGGACTATTTAAGTGTAACAAATTAACTGTCTCTCCTGTTACAGGCAAGTGGTACTTTGTTGATGGTATGTTAGTTAAAGAAAGTCATGATAATGGTGCATCATGGTTTGGGTATTCTAAAGGAGTGGATATTATTTGTGTATATTCGCCACCTGTAGTTGATGTAACTAATCCGGATGTTATCCATATTGGTGCTGGTGATATTGGTCATTATTATACTACAGATGGTGGTGTGAGTTGGAAAACTGCGGAGAACCGAATGGGTAATGTTGACGGAATTGATCAAGACCCTAATAATCCACAAGTCTGGTATAAATTATATGGAAGAAACGACAGAGGTTCGGTTCATAAATCAACTGACGGAGGTGTAACTTGGAAAAAAATTTCAAATATTCCTATGCCGGACTTCAGAAGAAGGTCGGAAAAAGATCCATCTTTCTATAGTGGTTGGATTGGCAGACTAATTGTTGACCCAACAAACTCACAGCGCATCTTTGCCACACACCGGGCAAGTGATGGCTTATATATGTCTGAAGATGGTGGGCATAACTTCCGCCGGGTATTGGCGTTGGTACGTCCGTGGCAGTTGGAAGTTACCGATAGCGGAACAGTATTTATCTGCACATGGGATTCCAAAGGGCTTTATCGTAGCACAGATAATGGCAAAAGTTTTGAAATGATTTATGACGGTATGGTGCATGATTTTGTTGTGCATCCTAATAATGATGATATAGTTTATGCCAATGAAGGATCATTCAGCCATGCTTGGGCAACTGCGAGAGTGCTACCGAAGTATGAACGCAATAGAAAGCACAAGGATGAAGGAAAAGGAAAGTTATTAAAGACTGTTGATGGTGGTAATACATGGGAAACTCTTGGTGCGTATGATGGTTTCGCACTTTATATTGAACCCAACTATCCCAACGTAATGTTGATGGCAACCCGCGATGGCGGGCAAGGTATAATGCGAAGTAGTGATGGCGGTAAGACTTGGATATCTATTCACGGCTCACACCAGAATTATCAGCCACGTGGTTTTGTCTATGGCGGGGTTCCAGGGCGTGTCTATTCTTGGAACCATAACATGGAGAGGTTGGATAATCTTCATATAGATAGTTTGTTTATTAAGAGTAAGTGAGCGAACCGTTATACCATAATTATGCAATAAGCCGCTGTGGCAGATAAAATGAGCATGCAAAAAAGAGAACATAATCAATGTAGTATAGGACTTGTCCCGATTTATCCCGGTTGGTCTGGATGTATATTTGGAGGATAAATTAATTTAGTATTACCGAAAAGGTTAACATGAGTTTGTATAAAGAACTAAAAGAAAAAGTTTGTTTACTGAATCTAAAATTGTATGAGTCTGGTTTAGTAATCCAAACATTTGGAAATTTGAGCGGCATTGACCGAGCGAAAGGAATTTTTGCTATTAAGCCAAGTGGTATTTCCTATGAATCTCTTACACCAGACGATATTGTAATAGTTGATTTAGAAAATAGAATTGTTGAAGGAGAATTAAACCCTTCTTCAGATAGCAAAACACATTCATTGCTATATAAATCCTTTCCAAAAATTGGAGGTATAGTTCATACACATTCTCCATATGCTACAGCATGGGCACAGGCAAAAAATCCTATTCCGTGTTTCGGAACTACCCATGCAGACCATAATTATGGTGAAATACCATGCACTGATGAACTAACGAATGAACAAATTAATGGGGACTATGAAACTGAGACTGGAAAAGTAATAACACGAAAATTTGAAAATTTATCATCACAAGAAATTGAAATGGTTCTTGTTGCAAATCATGGTCCATTCACTTGGGGAAAATCGCCCGAAGCAGCACTCAAAAATAGTATTTTACTTGAAGAAATTAGTAAGATGGCACTCTTTACAAAACAAATTAATCCTGAAGCAAAAAATATTAATAAATCGTTAATGGATAAACACTATAAACGTAAACATGGGGAATCGGCTTATTATGGTCAAAAATAAGGATGCTATTAAAGCAAAATATTCTCGAAAAATATTGCAGTTATTTGGCAGATAATTATAGAAGCAGATTAAGAAAAAACGTAGAGACATTCTGTGGAATGTCATCTTTTAACATACAAGGATTAAGAGTAAGAACTAAGAGTAAGATTAACCAAGAATAAAGTTTTCGTCTTAATTATTGTCAGGCAGTTGCTGGATTGATTCTTACTTATAAATATTGAATTACAGTATAAATATTACAGAGGAGATAAAAATATGAGTTATACAACACCGGAACAACTTTATGAATGGTGTAAAATACCAGTAGCAGAATTGGAAAATCATAAGGATTTAAAAGTACCTTTTCGTTTGTGCGATGATGCTGATGCTATGGGAGAGTTGATGGCACGGGAGTTAGTAGATGAAATTGAAATAAATAATAAAGGTGGCAAAACTACAAGGGCAATAATTCCTTGTGGACCAAGCTGTTGGTATAAACCATTCACCGATTTGGTTAATGAAGAAAGAGTAAGTCTCAAAAATTTTGTTGTGTTTCATATGGATGAATGCCTTGATTGGCAGGGCATGGAACTTCCGTTAAAGCATCCATATAATTTTAAGGGTTTTATGCTTGAACATTTCTATGCTCCTATTGACGCTGAATTGTCTGTAGCTGAAGAACATAGATACTGGCTGAATGCAGCAAATGTGGAAGAGATAAAAGCAAAAATATCGGAAGCACCCATAGATATTACCTATGGTGGCTGGGGACAGGATGGACATGTTGCTTATAATCAAGCACGGCGGCATCCCTTTAGTCATGTAACAATTGATGATGTACGAAATTCAACAATTCGGATTCAGGAAAATAATATTGATACAATTATTGCTTTAGCCCAACGCACATTTGGAACAGCGTACCAATTTGTTCCTCCAATGTCTGTAACACTTGGAGTTAAAGAATGTCTCTCCGCAAAAAAAGTTAGGTTATTTAGTAACACCGGGGCATGGAAACAAACTGCACTGCGAGTTGCTTTATTTAGCCCTATTACACCAGAGTATCCAATGACGTTGCTGCAGGAACACTCTGATGCTTTACTAACAGCAACAATTGATACTGCAACACATCCAATTAGTGAAAACCCACAGTGGGACTTGGGAATTTAATAACAATAACTTTACTAATTAACAGATAATAAAATAGGTGAACTATATTGAAATCATTGAATATTGATAAAAGCAATTTACGTTATAAAACTATGATAGGCGTTGGGGCTGTAGGTACCGGAACTTTTTTTAAACTTAGTGGCAGTCACACTCTAGGTAGAGAAGAGAGTAGAAGCGGACATTATTTAGGTCAAAAAGATTATTGTAAACTCCATATTATTGCACACTATGTAAAAACTTTGGCTGGGGCAGAATTTAAGGTTACTCCAATAAGTAAAGTTGGTGAAGATGATGCAGGATCAAAACTGATAGAGGAAATGTCTGAAGCTGGGCTTGAGTTAAATTTTATGAAACAATCCAAAGATAGTTCAACTCTCTATGCATTCTGTTTCGTATATCCCGATGGCAGCGGTGGAAACTTGTTCACCAGTGATTCCGCATCTTCACAAGTGGACACCAAATCTGTTGCGAATGCTGAACCTGAATTTGCTCGCTTTAAAAATGAAGGTGTGGCTCTTGCTGCTCCTGAAGTATCGATGGAAGCACGCATGAAACTGCTTGAATTAGCTACAGAAAATAATTATTTCCGTGCAGCCTCATTTTTATCTGAAGAGATTTTTAGTGCATGTGAATCAGATATTTTAAATAGTGTTGATCTTTTATCTATAAATCTTGATGAAGCTGCAGCTGCTGTTGAACTTCAGATTGATGAAAATAGTGCTGCTAATATTGTTGAAACTGCTATAAAGAAGTTTAGAAGTAAAAATAAAAACATACTGGTATCTATCACAAATGGTAGAAATGGAAGTTGGATTTGGGATGGTGATTCAATTACAAATTTGCCATCATGTAAGGTTAAAGTAATGACTACCGCAGGAGCAGGTGATGCGTTCCTTTCAGGATTAATTGTTGGATTGACTGCAGGTCTTTCATTGAAAGAAGCTCAACAACTTGGTACATTAGCAGGTGGGGTAGCAGTTACTTCGCCCAATGCAATCAATAAAAATCTTGATAAAAATACAATTAACAAATTAGCGGAACAATCGAATCATTTACAAATAAGTGAAAATGTCCAAAATTTAATAAAGGAGTAAACTATGAGTATTACAATGCGAATTCTTCAACAATTTGATATAACAAAAGAAAAAGAGTTTATGGATTTGGAAAAGAAATTTGCAGAACTTGAAGCTAACAGAGCAGATTACCCAAATGGAAAAAGAATGCAAATAATTTCTGCTACTGAACCATGCAACACACTAATATGGGAATCTGAATTCTCAGATATTAACTCTGCATATGAGGCATTAGATTTCTTTAGTGAAGATAAAGCACATGAATTATTATTTGAAAAACAATCCCCATTTTTTAAGCAAGTAAAAATTGAGTTTTATAAAAACTTGGAGTATTAATATTTCATTCAAAAATCTAGTAAGGCAAAATATTAGCTGAAAATATAATATGAAAAAATTTAATTTAATAATTTTAGTATTCTTTACTCTTAATCTTGCAGCAATAGAGGCTGCTATTAGGCTGCCTAATATAATTAGTAACCAGATGGTAATTCAGCAAAACAGTAATGTTAATATTTGGGGCTGGGCAAATGTTGGTGAGGTTATAAATGTAAGAGGAAGCTGGCAAGAAGAAGCTGTAAGTACAATAACTGACAAGCAAGGTAAATGGATTGTAACTTTAATTTCACCAAAAGCCGGTGGTAGTTATGAAATTGTGATTGAGGGTGAAAATAAAATTGTAATAAAAGATGTATTAGCCGGCGAAGTATGGCTTGCATCGGGGCAATCCAATATGGCTTTTGCACTTAAGAATTCTGAAAATAGCGAGAACGACATTGCAAATGCAAACTATTCTGAAATTCGTTTATTCCATGTTGAACGAAATTCTGCCGATAAACCGCAGGACGATTTTATTGGTAAGTGGATAAAGTGCAGCCCTGAGTCTGTTAAAAAATTCTCTGCTTCTGCATATTATTTTGGAAGGGATATTTATAAAAAACTAAATGTACCAGTAGGTTTAATTAGTGCAAGTAAAGGTGGTTCGCCTATAGAAGCCTGGATTGATGAAGAAACTCTTGCGGCTAATAAAAATATCCATACTGTTTTTGAGATGTGGGAAGAGAAAGAAACTGCCTATCCAAGAATGAAAAAAGAATATCTTCTTGAACTTAGTGAATGGGAAAAGGCAGAAGCAAAGGATGGTTCTTCAAAAAATATTACTAAGCCCAAACTGCCTCCACTTGTGGATGATATAGATAGAAGGCATCATAGAAGACCGGGCTTTTTATACAATGCAATGATTGCCCCAATAATTTCCTACACAATAAAGGGGGTGCTCTGGTATCAAGGGGAGAACAATGTAAGCAGGTGGGATAAATTAGAAAACCAAACTAACCGCCCGAAAGAATATAGAAAATTATTCCCATTGTTAATTTCTGATTGGAGAACAAAATGGAATTTAGGCAACTTCCCGTTTTATTACGTTCAGATTGCAGCGTATGATTATGGCTCGGAAAATATTAAAGCTTCATTACTTAGAGAAGCCCAAACAATTGCAATGAAGGTTACTAACACTGGAATGGTAGTAACGGCGGACATTGGAGATATAAACGATATTCATCCAAAGAATAAGTTGGACGTTGGAAAAAGATTAGCGTTGTGGGCATTAGCAAAAACGTATGGTTTTGAAAATGTAGTTTGTTCTGGACCGCTTTATAAGTCGATGAACATTGAAGGAAATAAAGTTCGTATCTATTTTGATTATACTGGTACTGGCTTAACTATAAAAGGAAACGAATTAATAAATTTTTCAATAGCTGGTAAAAATAAAGAATTCTATAAAGCCAATGCTTCAATTGAAGATTCAACAGTTGTCGTTTACAGCGAGAATGTTCAAGAACCAGAAGCAGTAAGATTTAGCTTTAGCATTAAATCTGTACCAAATCTACATAACAAAGAAGGTTTGCCTGCTGCCCCTTTCAGAACTGATACTTGGAAGATCAATAATTTGGAATGAAATTTTATTGAAAGGCAGTTTTAACTACAACTTTTTTACAGTAACAATTATAATATTAACAAAACCAATTAAGCAGTAATAACTTTTATTAACATTAAAATACAGGAACCACTTTATGAAAAATATTATAATGTATATATTTACCACATTACTTTTTATTAATAGCACACTAATCTTTTCTTCAACTTACTACGTTTCGCCAGATGGAGATGACAGCAATTCTGGAAATATAGAAAATCCATTTGCAACAATTCAAAAGGCGCATGATAGTGTTGTTGCTGGAGATACTATATATGTACGTGGCGGGTCGTACTTCCCTGAAAATCAAACCAGATTTACAAGAGATGGAAATGCAAATGCCTACATTGTGCTAAGTAGTTATCCTGGGGAAGTACCAGTAATTGATGCAGAGAACCTTCCTGATGGCAACATTAATTCTGGCTCTACAAAAACATGGTCATTTAGTAATGCAAAGTACTGGAAGATTATCGGTCCGTTAGTTGTAACCAATGGTCGTGGTGCAGGTATTTATGTAGAGGGGAGTAATTATCTGGAATTCGATCTTATCGAAAGCAGCTACAATGGAAAACGTGCATCGCGGGCGGGACATGGATTTATGGTTTGGAGTGGGGATAATATTTTATTTAAAAACTCTGATGCCCACCATAATGCCAATCATCTTTGGAAGAGCGGTGAAAATCAAGAGGCAAACCAATACCAGCATGGAGATGGCTGGCGGATTTTTAACGGCAGCAACATTAAGTTTGTGGGCTGCAGAGGCTGGAATAACCTGGACGACAATTACGATTTTTATGGCTTTGATAACCCAATAGAAATAATTAATTGTTTATCTGCCTATGCCGGAAGGGATGACTCTCTCGGTTCAATAACTGGAGTACCCAATAACCAAATGCCTATACTTGATCCAAGTAATTTGTTATGGGGTAATGGTATTAAGCTCGGCTACAATCAAGATAATGTGAATCATTATGTAGAGCGTACCCTTTCATGGAGTAATAATGCTGCTGGCTTCCACATGAATTTAGGTCCGGCGAAAATTCTCAATTCTGTATCATACGGAAATAGAGCTTTTGGGTTTGATTATACAGATGGCAACAAGCACGAAATTTATAACAGTTGGGAATATAGTAATAATGCAGAAAATGTTGATTATCCTGAAGTTGACCCAGACCTCACTTGGAACAGTCATAACTCTTGGGATAACACAATCAGCATAGAAATATCAGCTGATGATTTTGTAAGCGTGAATGATGCAGGTGTCTTTGGTCAGCGATTGGCAGATGGTAGTTACCCCGATTCTACTTTCTTGTGGCTTGTTGCAGGGAGTGATCTTATTGATGCAGGCATGGATGTTGGGCTTCCTTACTTTGGAAGTGCAATAGATATAAACGCATTTGAGTTTTATGATGAGTCGGTGGATGTAATAGCTGATAACTCCGGACTAATACCGAGTGAATTTAAGTTAGCAAATTATCCCAATCCTTTTAACCCAAGTACGGTTATCCAATACGATTTAGTAGAATCGGGAAATGTAGGTATTGTAGTATATGATATTCTTGGTAGAAAAGTAATAGAGTTGGTAAATGAATATCGTGCAGCAGGTACTCACAAATTATCATGGAATGCTGTGGATAGCTACGGGCAAGGTGTAGCGAGCGGAACATATTTGTTACGCATTCAAGCCGGGAAAAATGTTAAGACTATTAAAATGTCATACTTACGATAGTTAGTTATTTGGCAATGTCTTTTTGTTTGTTGAAAAAAAATGAATGATGAATATCGATTAACGAATTACGATTTCAGAACTTGCGAACTTCAACATTCCTTGTTCGATATTCGGTGAAAAGCTCCCTATGCGGACAAAATAAAAATCTCCTTCTTAGAAGGTGTGAATTCCATTTTTCACAAATTATCAAAAACCTTGGGAGCATTACATACAAAGTGTAGCTCCCAAGTTTCTAAAATATTAAGATGAAAATTAGTTCACAATGTTTCTTCTTTCACCGCCAATAGCCGCTTTAATATTATCCGCCACACCGTCAATCAATCTTTGCCTTGCCTCAACTGTTGACCATGCTGAATGTGGTGTAAGGATTAAGTTCTTTACATTTCCAAGCAGCGGATTATTTACAGGAGGTTCTTCATCCAGCACATCAATACCAGCACCACCTATCTCTCCATTGTTTAATGCTTCGGCAAGGTCTTGCTGATTTACTAAAGGACCTCTTGCTGTATTAATTAATAGTGCAGTTGATTTCATTTTTTTTAACGCTGCTGCATTTATCATATATTTATTCTCTACTGTTAAAGGGCAATTAAGTGAAATCACATCAGCCTTCTCCAAAATCTCATCTAAGGAACATTGTTTAAATCCATCTGCAACATCACCAATATCATAAACCAAAATATCCATTCCGAAACCATCAGCTATTTTTGCAACCCCTTTCCCTATTGCCCCAAAGCCGATAATCCCAATTGTTTTTCCAGCCAATTCGAATGTTGGATATTTCAACAAAGTAAAGTTCTGAGATTTTTGCCATTCACCCTGCCGGATATCTTCATTATACCGATGGATACTTGTAGCTAAATTTAGGATAAGCGAGAATACATGCTGAGGCACACAGTCTTTGGCATATCCAGGCACGTTTGAAACTCGAACTCCATTTTTTGCTGCTGCTCCTAAATCAATATTATTATACCCTGTGGCAATAACTGCTACATGCTCTAAATTTGGTAAAGCGTTTATCACTTTTTCAGTTATTGGTACTTTGTTTACAATTAAGTGTATAGCATTTTTTGCATTCTCAATTGTCTCCTCCTCGGATGCAGAAGATTTATATGTAATAAATTCTGCCATTGACTGAAGTTCCGAGTAATCCATATCACCATTCAAATTGATTGTCGATTCATCTAAAAATATAATTTTCATATTTTCCTTTTCATTTATTTAATTCCAAAAGATTCTCTTTCGTTTTGCTCCAAACATTTTTAAGTACAGCTATATCGCTGCCAAGTTCAAACATATTTACACCCATCTCCTTGTACTTCTTAATCTGCTCTATGTTGCTACCAACACCAAGCATAATGCCTTTATTGTATTTGTGAGCTGCAGCGATGGTTGCTTTTAATCCGTCCACTATTTCCGGATGATTTTTTTGAGGACCCCTCAATCCAATTGACATTGAAAAATCGGCAGGTCCAAACAAGGCATAGTCCACTCCTTCAACCGCTAAAATCTCTTCCACTTGTTTAATTGCTGTGGAACTTTCTATCATCACACCAACAAGCTGTTCACGGTCAGCCCATTCCACCCATTCTTTACCTGCCATTGTACCCCAACCGCCAGACCAGCATTGTCCGCTATAACCCCGAATACCAGTGGGTGGAAATTTGGCTTGCCTCACAACTTCTTCTGCTTCTTCTGGGGAATTAATATCAATTGCAATAATTCCTCCGGCACCTATTTCAAATGCTTTCATTGGCAGATAGGGGCTGCCTCCGTCAATTCTCATTAGTGGTACAATATCGCTGATGGCTGCTGCACGTATTAAATTGTCTGCCATTCCATCCTGCCGCCAAGAGTGTTCGCAATCTATGCGAATAAAATCTAGACCAGCCAAACCGGCTACTTCAACTATTGTTGGACTCCAAGCATAGGTTACTGTACCAATTACAGTTTCACCTCTCTCTAATTTTTCACGAACTTTGTTAGGTTTTCTAATCATTGTAATTCCTTTTTTGTTTATTTGATTTTCACATTTTCACATTTTTATATTTTTTCCAAAAGCTTAAATAGAACCTGCCTACCTGCAGGCACAGATGACACGGATTGTTTTAAAAATATTTTTAATCTGTGCTTATCTGCGTAATCCGTGTAATCAGCGTTCTATTGTTTTTATATAGAATTATACATGTATTATTTTTTACACAATAACATAAGTTTCATATTTATAATCTATGAAGAATCTTCTTTCATTTTTGATAGTCTGAGTACTGAATAAATTGACAAGATGGTTAATGCCAGAATTACCAAACTAATTGGACGTGTGAAAAACACTGAATAATCTCCTTGACTAATTAACAAGGCTCTTCTAAATCCTTTTTCAGCAATAGGTCCTAAAATAAAACCCAGTAAAATAGGGGGTGCAGAAAATCCATTGGTTAGTAGTAAATATGTTATAGTACCAATTATAATTGTAATCCCAATATCAAAGTTTAGCTGTCTGGTTGCAAATGCTCCAAGTAGTGTTATAACTATCATAACCGGAGCAAGGAATTTTACAGGTATATTTGCCATTCTTGCAAAAATTCTGCTTCCATAGTATCCAATAAAAAGTAGAAAAACACTATTGATTATAATTGCCCAAATATAATTGTAAGTAACAGCAGCATACTTTGTGAAGAGGTCTGGTCCTGGAACCATTCCGTGAATCATCAAAGCACCGAACATAACCGCAGAGGCTCCAGAACCTGGAATCGATAGTGTTAGCATTGGAATAAGTGAACCACCTTCGGTTGCATTGTTTGCCGCTTCTGCTGCAATTACTCCTTCAGTAATTCCTGTACCAAATTTCTCCGGGTGTTTGGATGCTCGTTTAGCTTCAGAGACTCCAATCCAGCAAGCGATGTTTGCACCTGCTCCTGGGATAATTCCAATAAGCGTACCAAGGATACCTGACCTAAGCATAGTTTTCCAGTTGGCTAATAATTCTTTAATCTTAACGGCTGGTCCGGTACTCATTCCTTTTCTACCGCTTAGAGTTCCCGATTTTCCAGAGAGAGCATCATTAATCATTTTAAGTGATTGCGGAAATGCAAATAACCCTAATATCACTGGTATTAGTGGAAGTCCGTCCAAAAGGAGTATCTCACCAAACACATATCGGGGTTCACCGGTAATAGGGTCAAGCCCAATCAGACTAAGGGAGAGACCCAACAGACCAGCAATTATTCCTTTAAGCATCGACTTGCCAACAACAGTAGCTATAATTGTTAATCCAAAAATGGCTAACATAAAATATTCTGCAGGACCAAACCATAATGTAAATCTGGCAAGAATAGGTGCGAGTAGTAAAAGAGAAAAACCACCAACAAACCCTCCAAAGGCTGATGAAACTGCTGAGGTAGTTAGGGCTTTAGTACTCTGCCCATTTTGCGTCATAGCAAAGCCATCCAATACTGTGGCTGCTGCAGCGGATGTTCCCGGAATGCCCACCATTATTGCCGTGATGCCTCCGCCATAAATTGCACCGGAGTAGATACCTGCCAGCATTGGTAATGCTACGTTTGGGTCCATTCCAAAAGTGAATGGAATAAGCATTGCTATACCAAGTGTAGCACCAAAGCCGGGCAATGCCCCAAGGAATACACCAAAGGCAACGCCAAATATCATAAAAGTTATTGTCTCAGGGCTGCTGATTAAATGTATAAAACTTTCAATAATCATAGCATCATATATTAAAAAATTTAGAAAATAAAAGTGGAATACGAAGATTTAAACCGAAAGAAAAAATGAAGACCAGTGTAAGCGTAACAATTCCTGATATCAAAACCCGCGACCAGAAAAGTTCTCTTTCAATAATTGCCATAACAATTATCAAATAACAGAATGATGTTATTTCAAATCCTATTATTGGAAGTATAAAAACATACAAAAGAGTTAATAGAATAATGAAGAGAAGCGGCTTATCCATATTCTTTTTAAGTATTGCAACAGAAAATGATTCACTATTTTTCGATTTAAAACTCCCAATAATTATTGTAACCGAAAATACCATGATGAGAAGTGCTGTAATTAATGGTATCAACCTCGCATCAGCCCTTAACTCTATACTTTGTAAGATTATGAAAAGACTGAAACTTAAAATCAATCCGCCGCTAATCATATCGGGCTTAATATTTTTCAAAAGTTTATTCATATTTAGTTTCAATTTTCTCTTACTAATTCACTCATTACATCACGTAATTCTAACAGCAGCTTTTTGAATTCAGCAGAATTAAGCGGGGCAATAAATTCTTTAAATCCCATCTTTTTTGCTTGAACTAAAAACGCAGGGTCTTTAAGTACTTCCAAAATTGTATTTGATAATAAGTCCACATATTCCTTCGGTGTATCTTTTGGAAATGCGAATCCTCTACTTGAGCCAGTTACCAGCGGATAACCCAATTCGCTGTAGGTCGGAACATCAGGAAATAAATGGAGTCGCTTTTCGCTTGCTACCACTAATGGTTTAACTTTCCCTGCATCAATTAGTGATCTGAAATTAGCCAGTCCTCCGGAAGCTATCCTAACATGCCCACCAAGCAGCATATTTCTTACTTCAGAAACACCATCAAAAGGGATGTAGTTAAATTCTACATCCGATAGGTTTTCTAATCTCTTCAAGTGTACATAATCTGAACCCCAATATGCAGTTCCGGCACAATTGATTTTCTTCTCTCTATCCTTTGCTATTTCAAGTAACTCTTTAAAAGACGAGATAGAATCAGAAGCAAGCACAAACAAAGCGGAAGGGTCCATTACAACCCTGGCAATTGGGATAAAATCTTCTTCAATTTTGTAGGATACATTTTTTCTCGTTAGCTCATGTGTAACGATACTCATCGTTGTAATGGTTCCAATCGTATAACCATCAGGATGTGATCTTGCCAAAACCGAATAACCCACTTGTCCGCCAGCTCCTTTGTGATTTTCAATAACAAAATCTGTTTTTAAAACCTTGCCTGCATATTGCAATACCAACCTCGCCATATTATCCGTACCACCTCCCGGAGGCACATGAACAATGACCTTTATTGAATTATCTGTAGGATACGTATCATCAGCAGGTTGGAAAAATCCTATCAAAGCTATAAGTATGTATGTTATAAGCATTTTAAATTATTCGTATTAGTTTAATATTTGTTTTTAAATTGGATTTATCCAGCAATCTCTGTCTGGTTTTTCTGAGGCAAGCCCCTTTAGCAAGTTGGCAACTGCACCAGTACCCATATTAATAAAAGATTTATCCGATGCACCTCCCACATGTGTTGAAGCAATTACGTTATCCAATTTAAATAGCGGATTGTCTGGGTTGGGTGGTTCTTGTTCAAATGCATCAATTGCTGCTCCACTTAATTTGCCATCCTCCAATGCTTTTGCTAATTCTGTTTCATCAATCAATCCACCTCTCGCAGTATTTATTAGAAATGCAGTTGGTTTCATTAGTGCAAGTTTTTCTTTATTAATCAGATGTTTATTTTCAGTGGTAAGTGGGCAGTGCAGACTAACAAAGTCTGATAGACTCAATAGTTCATCAATATTACTGCTCAATGTTGTAGCATCAGGAAGATTCTCTATCTTCAAAAATGGGTCGTAAATAATAATATTTAAATTTAAGGAATTTACCAATTCAGCTACTCTAACACCAATTCGTCCAAACCCAATTAACCCAAGAGTTTTACCACTAATATGAACTCCGGGATATTTTTTTTTATCCCAAATTCCATTTTTTACACGCTTGTCTTCCAAAGGGATTGATCTTGCAAGAGCATAAATAAAACCAACTGTAAGTTCAGCTACGGATTCAAAATTGGCTTTGGGAGTATTAGTTACAGGGATACCCATTTCGGTTGCTGCTTTAACATCAATGTTATCAACACCTACGCCATGCTTACTTATAATTTTTAGATTCTTGCAATATGTAATTGCTTCTCTTGTAACTTTACCGCTTCTCACTATTATCCCATGCGGTTGGTAGTCAATAATCTTTAGGGTCATTTTTTCAACCGAGTAAAATGTTTCGCCAAAAATATATTCGCAATTGTTCTCTTCAACGGAAGTTCCGAGTAAATTCTGAATAAAAACCCGCGAACCCCAATTGTGGCAACGGAATTAGCTAAATAGACGCAAAAATGTGTGGCTAAGAATATAATAGTCATATCTCTTTATTAACTTGATA